>JBMONB010000141.1:0-5512 GCA_049325315.1 Bacillota bacterium
ATCTGCACGTCGATGACCTGAATGCCCGGAATGGCGGCGAGCGCCTTCTTGACGCCCATCACACAGTGACCACAGCTCATGCCGCTGATCTTCAGGGTAGTCATGGGTTCACATCTCCTCTCCATGATTGGAAAACCGTATGGGTAAGAGAACCTGCTCCCGGCTGTCCGCCGGGGGGCTCTTACTCGGCGGCGTATGTACCCCTACGGGGTACTGGTTCTACGCCCATGGTAATCCTCACCCTGTCGTTCGTCAAGCCCTTGCCCACTCGAATCGCGCCGTAAAATGGCGTAGTACTTTCGGCTCATGAGCAAAGCGGACGCCGTGGACCTGGTGCCGCCGCTGCCACACAGCCGCCAGGGCGTCGACCACCCAGTCCATGTGGTTGTTGGTATAGGTCCGCCGCGGAATCGCCAAACGGAGGAACTCCATGGGGCTGGGAATCTGCTCCCCGGTCTCCGGGTCGCGGCCCATCATGAGGCTGCCCACCTCGACGCCCCGGACCCCGCCCTCCCGGTAGAGTTCCACCGCCAGCGCCTGGCCGGGGAACTCCGAGGGGGCCAGGTGCGGCAGGAACTTCGCCGCATCGACGAAGACGGCGTGGCCGCCCACCGGCTCCTGAATCGGAATCCCGGCCTCCTTCAGGGCTCGCCCCAGGTAGGCCACCTGCCCGGTGCGGGCCGCCAGGTACTCCGGCTCCAGCGCCTCCATGAGGCCCACCGCCATTGCCTCCAGGTCACGCCCGGCGAGGCCGCCGTAGGTGAGGAAGCCCTCGAAGGGCACCACCAGACCCGCTGCCTGGGTATAGAGTTCCTCGTGCTTGAAGGCCAGCAGTCCCCCAATATTCACCAGGGCGTCCTTCTTGGCCGACATCATCAGCCCATCGCCGTAGCCGAACATCTCCCGGGCGATCTCCAGCGGGCTCTTCTCGGCGTACCCATCCTCCCGCTCCTTGATAAACCAGGTGTTCTCGGCATAGCGGGCGGTGTCAAAGAGGTAGGGAATATTGAACTCCCGGGCGATCATGGAGGCCGCCCGGATATTGGCCATGGAGACCGGCTGCCCGCCGGCGGAGTTGCAGGTGACCGTCATGATAATCGCCGCGATGTTCTTCGGCCCGTGCTCCTCGATAAACTGGCGCAGCTTGACCAGGTCGATGTTCCCCTTGAACGGGTGCTGGAGCGTGGTATCGGCCGCCTCATCGATCACCAGGTCGACGGGCCGGCCGCCCGCCAGCTGAATGTGGGCCCGGGTGGTGTCAAAGTGCATGTTGCCCAGCACGTACATGCCGGGCCGGCTGATCAGCACCGGCAGGAGCGACTGCTCGGCGCCGCGCCCCTGGTGGGTGGGAATCACCCACCGGTAGCCGGTGATCGACTCCACCGTCTCCTGCAGCCGGTAGAAGGAGTCGCTGCCGGCGTAGGACTCATCGCCCCGCATCATGGCCGCCCACTGCTCCTCGCTCATGGCGCCGGTGCCGCTGTCGGTCAGGAGGTCGATGAAGACATCGCGGGAACGCAGGTTAAAAAGGTTGAGGCCGGCCCGCTGGATCTTCGCCTCACGCTCTTCTCGGGAAATCAGACGGATGGGTTCCACCATCTTGATCTTGTAGGGTTCAACGTAGCGCATGGTTTCATCCCCCTTTGATCTATCTAGACATGGTTAGTGCAAGAACTATGCCACCCCTGCGGATGCGATCCGCAGGGGTGGCGTGTTTCATTTTGATACACATTGATCGGAAAGAGTGTGCCATTTTGATACGCGGTGGGACACTCCTGCGAGAAGATCAGTCCAACCCGTAGCGGTGGAGCTTCCGGTAGAGCGTGGAGCGGCCCCAGCCCAGGTGATCCGCCAGGGCGGCCTTGGTCTCGAAGTGGCGCACCCCGGCCTCCAGCACCTGGCGCTCCACCTCCTCCCAGGTGGGGAACGACTCCCCGAAGGAGAGGGCCACCGGGGGCTGCACCGGGCGGCGGGGGGCCAGTTCGGCCGGCAGGTCGGACTCGGTGATCAGGTCGTCGTCGTCAAGCGCCAGCGCCTGCTCCACCAGGTTCTCCAGCTCCCGCACGTTGCCGGGATAGTCGTAGGCCAGCAGCAGCCGCAGCGCCCCGGCGTCGACCCTCACCGTGCGGCGCCCCAGCCTGGACGCGGCCCGGGCCAGGGCGTGCTCGATGAACTCCGGCAGGTCCTCCCGGCGCTCCCGCAGGGGGGGCAGGGTGATCCGGATCACCCGGAGCCGGTAGAAGAGATCCTCCCGGAAGCGGTGGGCGGCGACCATCTCGGCCAGGGGCTGGTGGGTCGCGGAGATGATCCGCACATCGGACCGGCGGGTCTGGGCGGAGCCCAGCCGGCGGAACTCGCCGTCCTGCAGTGCCCGCAGCAGCTTGGCCTGCATCGCCAGGTCCATATCGCCGATCTCATCGAGAAAGAGGGTGCCGCCATCGGCCATCTCCAGCAGGCCGGCCCGTCCGCCCCGCCGAGCGCCGGTGAAGGCGCCCTCATCATAGCCGAAGAGTTCGCTCTCCAGCAGGGTGCCGGGCACCGCGGCGCAGTTGACCGCCAGGAAGGGCTTGTGGGCCCGGTCGCCCCGGGAATGGATCAGCCGGGCGATCACCTCCTTGCCGGTGCCGCTCTCGCCCTCCACCAAAACCGGGGAGCGAATCTGCCCGGCCTTCAGCGCCAGGGCGAAGGCGCGCTGGGCGGCGGGGCTCCGCCCCACCACCACCCCCTCCAGCGGGGAGCCAGTGGAGAGGTACTCCTTCAGCATGGCAATGGTGTTGCGGGCCTCCTGGAGCTGGGCGTTCAATGCCAGCACCTCGGTCAGGTCGCGGAAGACGGAGACCGCCCCCATCAGCCGCCCCTCGCTGTAGAGCGGCACAATGTTCGAGATCACCTCACGCCCGGCCACCCGGGTGCGCACCCCCACCAGCTCCCGCCCCGAGGCCAGCGCCTCCAGCAGGTGGGAGTCGGGCACCACCTCCCGCACCGGGCGGTCCACCACCGCCTGCGGGCGCAGGCCGGTAATGCGGGTGTTGGCCTCGTTGACGTAGACCACCACCCCCGCCGGATCGGTCACCGCCACCCCGTCGTGAAGCCCGTCGAGCAAGGGCGCAGCCGCCCGAATCAGCTCCCGGATCTCCATGCCCATCGCCCCCTGCCTTACGTCCCGGCTACCGGACCGAGAGCCGCTCCTTTGTCCAGGAGGTAAGGACGCGGCAGCCATCTTTCGTCACCACCACGTCGTCCTCGATTCGCACGCCGCCCACCCCGGGCAGGTAGATACCGGGCTCAATGGTCACCACGTGGCCGGGCTTGAGCAACTTTTCGTTGCCCCCCACCACGTAGGGCTCCTCGTGGACCTCCAGCCCCAGACCGTGGCCGGTGCGGTGAATGAAGTACTCGCCGTAGCCGGCCTCCTCGATTACCTGGCGGGCGGCCCGGTCGACCTCGCCGAGGGCAACGCCCGGCTTCACCGCAGCGATAGCGGCCCGGTTGGCGGCCAGCACCGTGTCATAAACCTTGGCCATCTCCGCCGACCACTCGCCGCAGCAGAGGGTACGGGTAATGTCCGAGCGGTAGCCGCCGAAGAGGGCGCCGAAGTCCATCAGCACCACCTGGCCCTTCTCCAGCACCTGATCGCCGGTGGAACCGTGGGGCAGCGCCGACTTGGCGCCAAAGAGAACGTGGGTGTCGAAGGCGACCCCCTGGGCGCCGGCCTGGCTCATCGCCTCGTCGATCACCGCCGCCAGCTCCCGCTCGGTGATCCCGGGGCGAATCGCCTTCAGGGCGGCATCGAGCGCCGGGTTGACCATGTCGGCCGCCCGCTGCATCAGCTCGATCTCGCCCTCGCTCTTGGACTCCCGCATACCCGAGACGACCGGGGTCAGGTCGCCCACCAGTTCGAGCAGGGCGCCGGGAGCCACGCCGAGGCCGGCGGCCATCTTCTCGAAGACGAAGAGGGAGAGCGCCTCCTTCTCCACGGCGATGGGCTGGCCCTTGGCGCCGGCCCCGCTGAGGACCTCTGCCAGGAGGGCGAAGGGGTTCTCGCCGTCGTTCCAGTTCCGCAGGTTCCTGACGGCCGAGTGCTCGGCCTCCGCCTTCTCCAGGGTGGGGACGATCAGCACCGGAGCGCCGTCGGCGGGAATCACCAGGCCAGAAAACCGCTTGCTGGGGTTGGACCAGCCAGTCAGGTACTTCATGCTGACCGGAGCGGTGACCAGCCCTGCCGCCATCGACCGGCTCCGGAGCCAGTGCTGGATCGCATCGAATCGCTGCTGAAACATCTGGTTGTAGCCCTCCACTTCTCTTTGCCGGGCCTGCGTTCTACCAGGTGAGGTTTCGTGCAGCCAGGGGGCGCTTCCTGCCAGAGCAAGCGCCTTGCCCTGAGCGAAAGCGCGGGGCCGCACATTTGCATCAAAAAAAACATGGTTGACACACAAGTACCCCCAGGGGTATAGTATGGTTCGTAGGGACGATCGGTAGTACGAAAGTGCTATACGACACATAGGTATAAAGGAGGTTTTCATATGGCAATCCCCAATTGGCAAGGCAGCAGCCTCTCGCCGATCATCGACTCCACAGAGCTGCTTGAGCGCCTGCGGACAGGCAAGGCCCCCCGCATGATCGACGTGCGCGAGCCCGACGAGTTCGCCGCCGGCCACATTCCCGGCGCCGAGAACTTCCCCCTCTCCCGCTTTACCGCTGAGTTCCGCAAGCTCGGACAGGACGAAGAGCTGGCTCTGGTCTGCCGCAGCGGCAACCGCAGCGGCATGGCCCAGCAGTTCCTGCGGGCCCAGGGCTACAGCCGAACCCGCAACCTGACCGGCGGCATGCTGGACTGGTACGGTCCTGTCGAGTAACCCTCTCTCTTTTTCACAGTTATATACCCTACTGGGTATAGTATATATTGATGGAGGTGCCGTTTCATGACGAACGCAAGCCAGGTTCGCCAGATGACCCCCGCTGAGCTGAAGCAGGTGCTCGACGCCAACGAGAAGCTCTTTATCGTCGATGTCCGCAACCGTGAGGAGTTCGATACCTGGCGGATCGAGGGCCGCGAGCCGATCCCCGCCGTGAATGTTCCTTACTTTGAAGTGCTCGAGGAGACCGAGGCCGAGGATGTGGCCGAAGGGTTCGCCACCTATGCCCAGCAGCACTGGAGCGAGATCCTGCCCAAGGACGGCCTGATTCTGGCGGTCTGCGCCAAGGGCGGCACCTCCGCCTACGCTGCCGAGGGGCTGGCGAGGCTGGGCTACAACGCGGCCAGCCTGGAGGGCGGCATGGGCGCCTGGGGCAACTTCTACGACTTCAAGCCGGTGGTGGAGGGCGAACTCTCTGTCTACCAGGGGATCCGCCCGGCCCGGGGCTGCCTGAGCTACGTGCTGGCCAGCCAGGGCGAGGCGGTGATCGTCGACCCGCTGCGCCACACCGACCAGTACCGCTCCTTCCTGGCCGAGAAGGGGCTGAAGCTGGTGGCGGTCCTGGACACCCACGGCCACGCCGACCATATCAGCGG
>JBMONB010000142.1:0-5466 GCA_049325315.1 Bacillota bacterium
ATCCACAGCAGCAGCCGGCGGGCGCCCAGGCCCCGGCGCCCCGGCCCCGGCAGCAGCAGGGGGCCGCCGGCGGGGGCGACTCTGAGTCGTGGCTGCGCCGGACCCTCTCGCAGCTGGGGCTGGGCCGCCCCGGGGAGCAGGGGGGCTCGGGCGGGCAGCTGGGGAAGGCGGGCGGGCTTGACCGGTTCGGGGGCCACGGGACACCCTGGGGCCAGCCTCCCGGCGCAGGCGCCCAGCCGCCCGCCCCGCGGCCCGAGCCCCAGCAGAGCCTGCGGCAGGAGGCCCGGGCCAACGAGGCCCGCTCGGCCTACCAGCAGGCCCGGTCCACCGGCTCCGGCCCCGCCCAGCTGCCCAACCCGGTGGAGCACCCGCCCGAGGCGCCGCCCAACCGGGCCCGGCCGCTCTCGAACCTGCGGCCGGAGGAGTGGGTCCGGACCGAAGAGGAGCTGGGACGGCCATGATGGGCCTGGGACCGACCCTGGGCCAGGTCCCGTGGCACGAGAAGCTCCGCCGGGTGCTGGCCCGCAGCCGGGGGGTCCGCCTGGGCGAGGCGGCGGTGGTTAGCCGCCGCCTCCATGTGAGCGAACAGCACCTGCCCCACGCCGTTACGATCCTGACCGATGTAGACTTCGGCCAGGCCGCCTACGGGCGGGAGGCGGCAGGCGAGGTGATCCATATCGATATCTTCCACGCCGTGGCCGAGGTGGACCACCACCGGGTGGCGGCGGCGGCGCGGGAGGCGCTGGCGGGGGTGGAAGCCGGGGTGAAGGAGGGGCCCGGCGCCCTGCTCATGGACTACTTCGACCTGGGCACCGCCACGGGCGGGGGGCGGATTACCTGCGCCATGGACGGCATGAAGAAGCTCTCGGTGCGGGTGGCCCACCGCAACCATGTCCACATCGCCGGTCTCCTGCCCGACGAGCGCCTGCCGCTGCTCTTCAAGCTGGTGGAGGCGGTGGAACGGGAGATCCTCGCCCAGGGGGTGGAGCTGCGGTGCATCGAGCGGCTGAGCCACCGGCGGGGCGGGGTAGGCTCATCGGAGCAGTCGGACCTCTCCCGGTACTACGGCGCTGACCTCGACTCCTACCTCAAGGGGCAGGGGGAGCGCGGTCCCTCCTCCACCAGCGCCGGTCATGGCCAGTCGCTCCGGGCGGGGCGCGGGGTGACTGGCGCCTCGGGCGGGGCAGCGGGCGCCCCCGGCGCTCTGGGAACGCCGGGCCGCCCGGGCGAGGCCGGGGGCGTATCCAGCGAGCCGGGGTCGCTGGACAAGCGGAGCCGCCCCGCCTCCTGCCCGGGCTCCGGCCCGGCGCCTTCCGGCTCAGCGCCCGGACTCGGAGCGGAGACCGGGTCGGATGCGGGGGCCGGGGCTGGCGCCGGTGAGTCCGGCGGGTCCGCCCTGGCCGACGAGCAGCGGCTGCAAACCGCCCTGGACCTCTCCCAGCGGCTCGGCTCGCCCGATGAGGTGAAGCGGGTGCTGGAGGAGCTGGCCAAGGAGCAGGGCTGGGCAGCGCTCTATCAGGGGGGTGGGAATCAGGCGCCCTTCGTCATGCGCCAGCTGGAAGAGGCCGGGCTGATCCGCAAGGAGGTCCGGGGGATGCGGCTGACCGAGGCTGGCCGGGAGATGCTCTCCTACCTCCACCGCCACCTGCGCGATGTGAAGCTCCGCTTCCGCAAGCTGATCCGGCGGATTCCGGGCAGCCACCAGAGCCGCACGGTCAACCGGACCCGCCCCGGGCTGGGCGCCCCGTCGCCCGACGTGCGCTACGGCTTGATCCGGGGCAGCGCTCCGGCCCAGCCGGGCGCCTGGCTGAACGACGTGGCGGTGCCCGAGACGCTCTGGTCTGCGATCCGCCGGACCCACCTGGAGCGTATCGTCCAGGGCGGCGGCCCGGTCAGGGGGCTCCGGCTGGAGCGACGGGACGTGCATGTCCACCTGCGGGCGGCGGAGCACTCGCTGCACATCTGCCTGCTGATCGACGCCAGCGCCTCCATGGCCGGGCGGCGGATCCTGGCCGCCAAGCACCTGGCCCGCCACCTGCTGGTCTCCACCCGCGACAAGATCGCCGTCATCGCCTTTCAGGAGCGCGATGTCCGGGTCTACGTCCCCTTCACCCGGGACTACGGCCTGGTGGAGGACGGCCTCTCCCGCATCCAGCCGATGGGGCTGACCCCCCTGGCCCACGGCCTGACCCAGTCGATGGAGCTGATCCGCTCCTCACGGGTGCGCCGTCCGCTCCTGCTGCTGATCACCGACGGCATCCCCACGGTGCCGAAGTGGACGATCGACCCGCTGGCCGATGCGCTGGAGGCGGCCCGGCACGTGAAGGCGGGGCGGATCCCCTTCGGCTGCATCGGGCTCCAGCCCTCCCGGCGCTACCTGGACCAACTTACCCGGGAGGCGGGCGGCACCCTGCACGTAGTGGAGGAGCTGTCGGAGGAGTCGCTGGTCACCATCGCCCACCAGGAGCGGAAGAAGCTCGCAGGGGCCGCCCAGGTCGCCCGCCCGGTGGTGCGCTGATCCGCACAGGCGGCACAAAGCCCGCACCGTTGCAGGGATTCCTGCCACGGGTCACGAACCAAAGAAGGTATGTGAAAGCGCAAGCCCCCCGCCCGGTACAGCCGAGCGGGGGGCATAGCGTGAGAAGCTAGTCTTGGAGTGTGAACGGGTTGGCACGACCGTACCGACCAAAGCGGTGGCGACCGGAGATGCCGGACCCCGCCGGCTGCTACCTGCTCTCCCGGAGCCTGAACATCTCGCCGGTCACGGCCCAGGTGCTCTACAATCGGGGCCTGACGACCCCGGAGATGGCCGACGCCTTCCTGCATGCGGGGCGCGGGCAGATTCTCGACCCCTTTCTGCTGAAAGATATGGACCGCGCCGTCGCCCTGATTCGCCGCCGGATCGCGGAGGGCGGGCCGATCATGGTCTACGGCGACTACGACGTGGACGGCGTCACCGGCACCACCATTCTCGTTCTGGCGCTGCGCGCCCTGGGCGCCCGGGTGGAGTACTATATCCCGAACCGGTTCAGCGAGGGCTACGGCCTGAACGCCGGCGCCCTGCGGGAGATCCGGGAGCGGGGCTTCGACTTCGTGCTCTCGGTCGACACCGGCGTCTCCGCCATGCACGAGGCGGAGGTGGCCCGGGAGCTGGGCATGACCCTGGTGATCTCCGACCACCACGAGCCCGGCCCCGCCCTGCCCGATGTGCCGGCGCTGGTCAACCCCAAGCGGCCGGATTGCGCCTACCCCTTCAAGGGGCTCTCGGGCGTCGGTGTCGCCTTCAAGCTGGCGCTGGCCCTGGAGGCGCCGGGCGCCTGGGACCTGATGGATATCGTCACCCTGGGCACCATTGCCGACATGGTTCCGCTGGTGGGCGAGAACCGGGCGATTGTCCGGGAGGGGCTTTCGATGCTGGGCGCCACCCGGCGGCCTGGCCTGAAGGCGCTCATGGAGGTGGCGGGCGTCAGGCAGCCGGTCACCGCCACCCACATCGGCTTCGCCCTGGGGCCGCGGATCAACGCCCTGGGCCGCATGGGCTCGGCCATGTGGGGGGTGGAGCTCTTCTTAACCGAGGACCCGCAGCGGGCCAGGGAGCTGGCCCGCCACCTCGACGAGGAGAACCGCAGCCGCCAGGAGGTGGAGGCGGCGATCTTACAGGAGGCGCTCCAGCAGGCCGAGGCGCTGCCGCCCGGTGAGCGTGAGCACGTGCTGGTGCTGGCGGGCGAGGGCTGGCATCATGGAGTGGTGGGCATCTGCGCCTCCCGGGTGCTGGAGGCCTACCACCGGCCGTCGATCCTGCTGGCGGTCGACGGCGAGGAGGCCCGGGGCTCGGCCCGCTCGATTCCCGCCTTCCACCTGCACCGGGCGCTCAGCCAGGTCTCTGACCTCTTCGCCAAGTTCGGCGGCCACGCCATGGCGGCCGGCATGACCCTCAAGCGCAAGGAAGATGTGGCCGAACTGCGCCGCCGGCTGAACGCCATCGGCGCCGCCTGGCTCCGCCCTGAGGACCTGGTGCCCGAGCAGCGGGTCGACGCCTACGTCACGCTCGACCAGGTGACCGAGGAGCTCATGGCCGAACTGGCCGGGCTGGAGCCCCACGGCATTGGCAACCCGGCGCCGATTCTCGCCACCACCGACCTGCAGGTGCTCGATACCCGCATCATGGGTCGGGAGCAGCAGCACCTGAAGCTGGCGGTGCGGCCCGCCGGGGGCGGGATCGTTCCGCCCATGGAGGCGGTGGGCTGGAACCTGGCCCCCGCCCGCCCCGCTGTCGGGGCCCGGGTCCAGGTCGCCTTTCAGCCCGAGATCGACACCTACAACGGCCGGCACAAGCTGCGCCTGACCATGCGGGACCTGCAGGTGATCGCCTCGCCTGACGACAGCGGCTTCCCGGTGCAGGTGGCGAGGCTGCCGCAGGTGACCCCCGAGGCCTGCCTGCGCTGGGATCCGCTCGCACCCCTACGGGATTCGGCATACCGACCGGTCAGTCTGCTCGACGGCCGCGGCGCCCGGCTGCCCGCCCTTCTGGCCCAACTGGGCGCCCCGCTGCCCGAGGCAGCGGTCGCGCAGGAGGAGGAGGACGTGGCCGGCGAGGAGGAGGAGGCGCCCGAGCCGACCCGCCTCACCTACCTGGAAACGCTCTGCCGCCCGGCGGACGCCCGGCTGCTGGTGCTGACCGCCAGCCCCTGGGCTGCAGCCGCCCTGGTGGCGGCGCTGCGGACCGCCCTGCCCGACCGCCGGTCCGAGGTTCACCTCTGGCTGCCCGGGGAGGCGGAGCCCGAGGGCGGCGCCGTCGTGGTGGGCGCCCATGGCGAGACCGCCCGGGGCCGGTTTACCGACACCGTGCTGTACCACCCGCCGTACCAGGCGGCCTCCTACCCGGGTGAGCGGCTCCACCTGATCTGGGAGGAGAGCGACTGGCTCCTGGCGGAGACAGCGCTGGGCTGGCCCTACCCCGACCGGGAGGTGCTGGTCCAACTCTATAAGCTGCTCCGGGCTGGAGATGCTAGTCCGGAAAGGCTGGCTGCCGGCCTGTCGGAGGTCTCCGGCCCCTGGAACCGGCTCCGCTACGAGAGTGGGCTTGCCGTCTTCCGCGAGATGGGGCTGGTCACGCCCGATGGCCGGCTGAAGCCCAACTCCAACGGGGCCAAGTTCCAGCTAGAGTCCAGTGGCCGGTACCAGCGCGGACAGGCGGGGCGCGCCCGGCTCGCTGCCAGGGAGAATCCCTTTACCTGAGGCCGCCGCCCTCGTTCTTCTGAGAGATCATTGGCCTACTGGCATGTAAGCAATATAATGTGGTGTGAGGGGGCTACCATCCATGGATTTTAAGTCGATGATTCGCACGATCGAGGATTTTCCCAAGCCCGGTATCTCGTTCAAGGACATCACCACGCTCCTGAAGGACAAGGAGGCGTTCCACGCCGCCATTGAGACGATCGCCCGCCACTACGAGGGCAAGCAGAT
>JBMONB010000143.1:0-62000 GCA_049325315.1 Bacillota bacterium
GCTCCCCCGCCATTCTGCCCGCAGCGGCCCTCTTCGGGCTGGGGGCGGCCCTCCTGCTGGCCGCCCTGACCGCCGCCGCCCCGCGGCTGCTCTGGCGGCTGGCCGGGGTGGCCGGCGGAGAGGGGGTCTGAGCATGGACCTGCTGGAACTGGACGGTGTCACGGTGCGGCTGGGCGGCGTGACGGTGCTCGACCGGGTGAGCGGGCGGCTGGAGCCGGGCCTCACCCTGCTGCTTGGGCCCAACGGGGCCGGCAAGACCACCCTGCTCCGGGTGCTGGCCTCCATTCTGGCGCCACAGGGCGGAGAGGTGCGCTGGCAGGGAAGACCGGTGGCGCAGGATCTGGCAGCCTACCGGCGGCGGCTGGGCTACCTGCCCCAGCGGCAGGCGGTCTACCCCGAGATGCGGGTGGGCGAGTACCTGACCTACCTGGGCTCGCTCAAGGCGATCCCCCCGGACCTCGCCCTCGCCCGCCGGACGGAGCTGCTGGCCGGACTCGGCCTGGCGGGGGCAACGGAGGAGCCGCTCAGCCGCCTCTCCCAGGGGGAGCGGCAGCTGGTGGGCCTGGCCCAGGCGCTGCTGAACGACCCGGCGGTGCTCCTGCTGGACGAGCCGCTGGAAGGGCTGGATCACGACGCCCGCCACCGGGTGTTGGGGCTGCTCTCCCGACCGGGGCGGATCATATTGATGGCCACCCACCGGACCGAACTGACCCCGCCCGGGGCGGTGGCGGTCTGGAAACTGGCCGGCGGACGCAATGACAGCGAGATGAGGTGAAACGAGATGGCGATCGAATGCCATGGCCTGAGCAAGCTGTACCCGGGCGGGAAGGTAGCCCTGGAGGGTGTTGACCTGAAGATAAGCGGCACCTTCGGGCTGCTGGGTCCCAACGGCGCGGGCAAGACGACCCTGATGCGGATTCTGGCCACCCTGGTGCTGCCCACCGGCGGCACCGCCACGGTGGAGGGGATCCCGCTGACCGATCCCGCCCGGCTCCGCCGGGTGTTGGGCTACCTGCCCCAGAAGTTCGGCTTCTACCCACAGCTGACGGTCTTTGAGACGATGGAGTACATGGCGGCGCTGGCCGAGGCGCCCACCGACCGCCCCCGACTGCTGGACCTGCTGGACCGGGTGGGTCTGGCGGAGAAGGAGCGGGTGCGGGTCCGGCAGCTCTCGGGCGGCATGATCCAGCGGCTGGGCATCGCCAGCGCCCTGGTGGCCGACCCCCGGGTGCTGATTGTCGACGAGCCCACGGCCGGACTTGACCATGACTCCCGCATCTCCTTCCGCAACCTGCTGGCCGGGCTGGCCGCCGACCGGACGGTGCTGCTCTCCACCCACATTGTGAGCGACGTGGAGACCACCTGCGCCCGCCTGGCGGTGCTCCGGGCCGGGCGGATCGTCTTCGCCGGCACCCCCGCGGAGCTGGCCTCCCGGGCGGTCGGGCAGGTCTGGACCGTACTGGTCGACCCGGGCGACTGGGCCCAGTTCGAGCGCCGCTTCCACCCGGTGGCGGCGGTGCGGGAGGCGGCGCAGGTGCGGGCCCGGGTGGTCGCCCCGGCGCCTCCGCCCGGCTACACGGCCACCCCGGCGGAGCCCGCCCTGGAGGACGGGTATGTCCACCTGCTGCGCGGAAACGGAGGCGAGGCGGTATGACCCTGACCATTGCCCGCTGGGAGTTCCGCCTGCTGACCCGGGGCCCCGCCTTCTGGCTGGCCGCCCTGGCGGCGGCGGCGATCGCCCTTCACATCGGGCGCAATGAGGTGCGCAGCCCAATGATCATGACCTACGCCTTCGTCAACTGGGCGATCTACATCATTCCGCTGATCTTTCTCTCGGCCCTGGGCGCCGCGCGCCGGCGGGACGAGGCGGCCGGGACCCTCGACCTGATTCACAGCCGGCCGGTCAGCACGCCAGCCCTGGTGCTGGGCAAGTTCGCCGGGGGGCTGGCGGCGCTGGCCGTTGCCTGGGCTGGTGGGCTGGTCTTGCTGGCGCTGGTCCTCGCCGTGCAGGACCTCCCCGCCCTGGCCGCCTGGTCGGCGGTGGCGCTGCTCAGCGGCGCCCTCCTCCTCCCCTTCTTCGCCTTTATCACCGCCCTTTGCCTGGCGGTCGACGCCCTCGTTGGCCGGAGCGGGGTGGTGCTGGGTGTAGGGATGCTGGTGGTGCTGGGTTCGTGGCTCCACCACCCGGGCATGTGGCTCTCCAACCTGCTGCCCGCCTTCATGCCCCGCACCATCTCGTCGGTCTTCGGCTTCGCCCCCTACACGGGGGTGCTGCTGGCCAACCGGGGACTCACCCTGGCGCTGACCGCCGCTCTGCTGGCCCTGGCGCTCTGGGCCCTGCCCCGGCGGGTGCCGGCGCTCACCGTGCCGGCGCTCCGCCCGCTGGTGGCCGCCCTGCTGGGGGTCGCCCTGGTCGGGTCGATCCCCGCGGTCAGCGCCCTGGCTGCGGCCCCGCGACCGGGCGAGTGGTACGACCGGGCGCGGCCCTGGGCGCTGGAGCAGATTACCGCCGCCCTCGGCGGCGACACGGCGGTGGCCCGCCACTGGATCCGTCACCGCTTCACCGTCGGAGCGCAGGAGGTGGAGGTCTGGCTGGCTGAGGGCAACGACGATGCGGCCGAACCGCTGGCCCTTGCCGCCGCCCGGCTGGCCGCCCACCTGCCCGAGCTGCAGCCGCACGCTGGCGCTCCCCTGCGGGTGGTGGAGAGCGGCTACCTCCAGCGTGGTGTGCTGGAGCCAGGCGCCCTGCTCCTGCCCCCGCGCGACGTGGCGCTGGCCCGGGCCGGGCGGGCGGAGCGCCCGCTGGTTCGGGCGGCAGTCGAAGCGCTCTGGGCAGAGCGCATGGCCCTGCCCATGGAGCGTGATCTCTTCAATGTCTCGGTCGTCCTCACGGAGGGGCTGGCCTACGGCGCCTCGCTCTACCAGCAGTGGCTCCTCCTGGAGCAGATGTCCACGGCGACGGCAGCCGAGCGAGCGCTCTGGCGCCAACAGGTCAGGCTGGCCCACACCAGGGGCGTGGACGATGAGAGCCAGCAGCTCTTCGCCAGCGGTGCTGCCGGGTACAGCCTCTCCAGCTACGGGTCCGCCGTGGCGCTGGCGCTCTGGGACCTGGGCGAGGAGCAGGGGCAGGAGCGGGTCCTTCCCGCCCTGGAGGCGGCGCTCGCCTCCCTGCGACTTGGCCCCGGTACGACCCCGCGCCAACTCCAAGCGTACGAAAAAAGGCTGTGGACAGAGGTGTATGAAGCCCTCGGCCTCCCGACCTCGGAGACGGCCCAGTGGCCCAGCTTCTTCCTGCCGCCACCCGACAGAGAAGGGCGGTGAGAACGGTGCTGCTGCGCTACCATCTGCGCACCCTCTTTAGCCCCTACCACCTGGCCCTACTCCCCCTCGTGGCGGCGCTGGCGCTCCTCTGGCCCGCCGGCTCGGTCGATGACCAGCGCTTCCTGCAGTGGGCCCTGGAGCGAACCGAACTGCTGGGCCCGCTGGGGCTGATGCCGCTGGTGGCGGCAATTCTCCAGGTCGAGGGCCGGACTGACGAACGCTGGGGGATCGCCCCCACCGGTCTGGGCGGCCTCTTCATCCAGCGCTGGCTGCTGGTGCTCACCTACTACGCCGCCGCTCTCGGCCTCTTTCTGGCTGTAGCGGGGAGCCGCATCGACGCCTTCCCCTTCTGGCGAACCTTCCTCTCCGCCCTGGTGACCGCCGCCCTCTTCTCCCTGGTGGGGCCGCTGGTCGCCAGCCGGACCGGCTCCGCAGCCTCCGGCTGGGCCGCCGGGCTGGCCATCTTCTTCGGGAGCCTGGTGGTGGCGCAGTTCTGGTGCCCCCACGACTCGGTCTACCAGCTCTGGCTCCCCTTCGCCGGGGTGAGCGATGCCGGTACCACCACTCTCGCTCTCAGCAAGGGCGCTTACGCCGGACTGACCCTGCTCCTGCTGGGCGCCCTGCACCGGAGCCTCCTGGTGCCGGAGCGGCTGATCGGTCGAGCCGAGTGAACGGAAAAAGCCCGCCCCTGCTTCTCAGCAAGGGCGGGCCTTTGTATGCACAAACCTAGATCCAGCCGCGGGCAGTCATGGCGTCGGCGAGCCGCTTAATGGCGACCATGTAGGCCGCACGGCGCATGGAGACATGGCGCTCTTCCATCATCTTCCAGCACGCCTTGAAGGCGTTGACCATGATGGACTCCATCCGCTGGTTGACCTCTTCCTCCGACCAGTAGTAGTTCTGGATGTTCTGCACCCACTCGAAGTAGGAGACGGTCACGCCGCCGGCGTTGCAGAGGATGTCCGGAATCTGGAGGATCCCCTTCTCGGTCAGGACCCGGGCCGCCTCCGGCGTGGTCGGGCCGTTGGCCGCCTCGGCGATGATCTTCGCCCGGATCGAATCCACGTTGTTCAGGGTGATCACGTTCTCCAGCGCCGCCGGGACGAGGATATCGACATCCAGCGCGAAGAGGGTGGCCGAGTCGATGTTCTCGGTGTAGGGCATCCCCTGGACGGTACCGTTCTGCTGGTAGTACTCCACCGCTTCGTGGATATGGATGCCGCTGGGGTTATAGGCGCCGCCCCGGGCGTCGACGATGGCGACCACCTTGACGCCGAGTTCATCGAGCAGCATGGCGGTGTGGGAGCCGACGTTGCCGAAGCCCTGAATCGCAGCGGTGGCGCCGCGGAGGCTGAGATCCATACGCTGAGCAGCTTCACGGATGCAGATGACGGTGCCGCGGCCGGTGGCGGCGCCACGGCCGGCGGAGCCGCCCAGGATCATGGGCTTGCCGGTGATCAGGCCGGGGGCGTTGTACCCCTTCATCCGGGAGTACTCGTCCATCATCCAGCCCATGACCTTTTCGTTGGTGTTGACGTCAGGCGCAGGAATGTCACGATCCGGACCGACGAACTGGGAGAGCGAGCGAATGTAGCCACGGGAGAGCGACTCCAGTTCCCGCTTGGACATCTCGGCCGGGGTGCAGATGACGCCGCCCTTGCCGCCCCCGAAGGGAAGGCCCATCAGGGCGCACTTGAAGGTCATCCACATGGAGAGCGCTTTGACCTCGTCGAGATTGACCTCGGGGTGGAAGCGGACACCGCCCTTGCACGGGCCGATCACGTCGGAGTGCTGAGACCGATAACCCAGGAACGTCTTGACTTCACCGTTGTCCATTCGGACCGGAATCGAGACCGTCAGGACCCGCTGGGGCTCCTTCAGGTACTCGTACACGGCCGTGGGGAGCCCAAGCTCACGGGTGGCGTTGTAGATCAGAATCTGGGCGATCTCAAACGGGTTCAGCGTCTCCTTCTGCTCTTCAATGTTCTGAGCCAACAGATCGCCGGCTTTGGTCGGATCCTGCATCGTGCTGCTCATCTCCATCACCTTTTGGGGGGCTACCTGCCCCCGACTTGCGCAGTTTCGGGCTCTGGGCCCGGCGGGACGGGCGCGGTCGGAAAGGAGCTAGTCTTGCTTCTCCGTGCGGACAGCGCCGATGGCGCTGCGGTTGAACTTGAGCTCCACGTTCTGGGCCACCTTCAGCCTCACGGTGTTCTCATCGATCGCCAGGATCGTGCCATGCAGGCCGCCAATGGTGACGACCTCGTCGCCGGCCTTGAGGTTGCCGAGCATCTCCTGCCGCTTCTTGGCCTGCTGCTGCTGGGGACGGATCATCATGAAGTACATCAGGGCAAAGAGCACCAGGAGCGGGAGCAAGCTGTACAGATTCTGCAAAACGAATTCCTCCTCTTCCACCAGTCTCACTATACCATGATGCGTAGGACCTGTACATTTCCAAAGGTCTCACTGCCAAGGACCTATAGGGGAGAACCCGAACTAAGGTCTGCACCTCAGCGGGGGGGAACCCGAAGGACTACCGGATCACTCGCCGTCGCCGGCGTAGAGCATGGTTTGGATCGCACGGAAGCCCAGCTTCTCGTAGAGGCCCTGGGCCGGGCTGCCGGTGGGAATGATCAGGGAGAGGCGATAGGCGCCCTTGAGGAAGCCCCAGCCCCGCACCCGCTCCACCAGCGCCGAGCCGATGCCCTTGCGGCGGTACTCGGGGGTGACATAGAGGTCAGAAATAAAGGTATAGAGTTCGGGCTTGAAGATGGCAGGGGGCTCCTGCAGCATACCAACGGCATAGCCGACGATGGTGGGCTTGCCCTCCAGCTCCTCGGCCACCATCACACAGGCGGCGGGGTGCTCCACCGCCTGGGCCAGGCCGGAGCGGGCGAACTCCATAAAGTTCTCTGCCAGTTCGTTGACGGGGATCTGATCTTGCTGTTCCCGGGCAAAGGCCTCGACCAGGGGCAGCAGCTGCTTCAGATCAGTGACTTTCCCCACCCGATATTCAATGGCCATCGGTCACTTCCTCCTTCGTGGGTTGGACGGCGGAGCGGATTCAGCGGTTTTCCGGGTTGGGTGGCTCGGCGGGACCGGCCTTGGAGCCGCCCCCCTTGCGGGAGGCCTCACCGGCATGCCAGCGGGCCAGGAACTCCCGCCGGTATTCGGCAAAGGTGCCCTTCTCGATCGCTGCCCGGACCTCCTCCATCAGCCGCACGAGGAACCGCAGGTTGTGAATGGAGCAGAGCCGCAGGCCCAGCATCTCCTCCGCCTTGAGCAGGTGGCGAATGTAGGCCCGGCTGTAATGCTGGCACGTGTAGCAGTCGCAGCCCTCCTGGATCGGGCGGAAGTCCCGGGCGAACTCAGCGTTGCGCACCGTCAGCTTGCCGTCGGGCACAAAGACGGTGCCGTGCCGGGCGATGCGGGTGGGCAGGACGCAGTCGAACATATCTATGCCCCGCCATACGCCCTCCACCAGATCCTCGGGGGAGCCGACGCCCATGAGGTAGCGGGGCTTCTCCTCCGGCAGGAGGGGAACGGTCACTTCGAGCATCTCGGCCATCAGGTCCTTGGGCTCGCCGACGCTCAGGCCGCCGATGGCGTAGCCCGGGAAGTCCAGCGCCACGATCTCCTCGGCCGACTGCCGGCGCAGGTCGGCAAAGGTGGAACCCTGCACGATACCGAAGAGCGCCTGGCTCTCCGGCCGGGCGTGCGCCTCCTTGCAGCGCTTGGCCCAGCGGGTGGTCCGCTCCAGCGACTTCTTGGCGTAGTCGTGCTCGCACGGCCAGGGGGTGCACTCGTCGAAGGCCATAATGATATCGGCGCCCAGGGCGTTCTCGATCTCAATCGCCTTCTCCGGGCTCAGGAAGTGGGGGCTCCCGTCGATGTGGGAGCGGAAGTGGACCCCCTCTTCGGTGATCTTGCGCAGGTCGGAGAGGGAGAAGACCTGAAAGCCTCCCGAGTCGGTCAAGATCGCCCCGTTCCAGTTCATAAACCGGTGCAGCCCTCCCGCCTCCCGGACCAGGTCATGGCCGGGGCGCAGGTAGAGATGGTAGGTGTTCGACAGCAGAATCTGTGCGCCCAGGTCCCGGACCTCTTCCGGGTTGAGCGTCTTGACGGTCGCCTGGGTGCCGACGGGCATGAAGACAGGGGTCTCCACCACCCCGTGGGGGGTGTGGAGCCGTCCGCGGCGGGCGCCCGAGTTGGGATCCTTTAAAATCAGTTCCAGCTTGACGGCCATGTGTTGCCTCCCCAGAGATTCCCCAGGTATGGTACCACAACTCGTCCCAGTCTACCAGTTTCTCCTCCTGCAGCGCGCTAAAGAATCAGCATGGCATCGCCGAAGCTGAAGAAGCGGTACCGCTCCGCCACCGCCGTCTCGTAGGCGTGCAGCATCAGGTCGCGCCCGGCCAGGGCCGAGACCAGCATCAGCAGGGTCGACTTGGGCAGGTGGAAGTTGGTGACCAGGGCGTCGACCACCTTGAACCGGTAGCCGGGGTAGATGAAGATGTCGGTCCACCCCTCCCCCGCCCTGACCTCGCCCTCCGGCGTGGTGGCGGTCTCCAGGGTCCGGATGCAGGTGGTCCCCACGGCGACCACCCGGCCGCCCCGTCGCTTTACCTGGTTGAGCGCTGCGGCGGTCTCGGGGGAGACCTGGTAGAACTCGCTGTGCATCTTGTGCTGGGTCGGGTCCTCCACCTCCACCGGGCGGAAGGTGCCCAGGCCCACGTGCAGCACGATCTTGTGGATCTCGACCCCCATCGTCTCGATGCGGCTCAGCAGTTCGGGGGTGAAGTGCAGGCCGGCGGTGGGCGCCGCCGCCGATCCCCACTCCCGGGCAAAGACGGTCTGGTAGCGCTCCGGGTCGGTCAACTGCTCGTGAATGTAGGGGGGCAAGGGCATTTGGCCCAGTCTGTCCAGGACCTGCTCGAAGATCCCCTCATAGGTGAACTGGATCACCCGGCCGCCGAACTCGGTGGTGTCGACCACGGTCCCGGTCAGCAGCCCGTTGCCAAAGTGGATCCGCTGGCCGGTCCGGGCCTTCTTGCCGGGCCGGACCAGGGTCTCCCACCGGTCCTGCTCCAGCCGCTTGAGCAGCAGCACCTCAATCGCCCCGCCGGTCCCCTCCCGCTGGCCCATGAGGCGGGCGGGCATCACACGGGTCTCGTTCAGCACCAGGGCGTCGCCCGGCTTCAGGAACTCGGGCAGATCGCGGAAATAGCGGTGCGACAGCGCACCGCTATGCCGGTCTACCACCATCAGCCGGGATGCGTCTCGGGGCTCCACCGGCCGCTGGGCGATCAGTTCCTCTGGAAGATGATAATCAAAGTCCGAGAGTTTCAAGTTAGCGAGTCTCCACCTTCGTACCGGAGTAGAAATGGGTGAGAATCTGGGCGTAGGTCTTCCCCTGAAGAGCCATGCCGTGGGCCCCCCACTGGGACATGCCGATGCCGTGACCGTAGCCGCCGCCCGTTACCTCAAAGCCAATGACCGTCGGGGGAACGGGAGGCGGCGGCGGCGGGGGCGGGGGAACCTTGCCGACAGAGGTCGATAACAGGGCACCGAGCGCGGCGGCCAGGCCGGCCGGACGCTGGATCACACGCCCACCGGCGCCGACGACGTAGCTGCCCTCCACCGGTCGGGAGACCACCCGCCCACCGGCGCCCACCACGTGGACCGGCGCCGCCTGGGGCGGCGGGGCGACGGGCGCCATGGCCACCTTCTCTAAACGGAGCTCGACCGACCGGGGGCCCGCCCGCAGGCCCAGGGCGGTGCGCATCTGGGACATGGTGAGCAGGGCCTCCCCGCCGCTGCCGCTGATCATCCAGCGGATCGGCCGGGCATTGCCTGCGCCCAGGGGTCCCGGGGTAACCCCTTTCACCTGACCCACGTCATAGCCCGCCAGTTTCAGCTTCTGGGCGAACTCCTCAGGGGTGAACTGGAGGCTCCAGGCATAGTACGGGTTGCCCTTCACCTTGCCATGGTCGGGAACGTTGTCATAGTCGGGAACGCCCCGCAGGTAGGGCCGCGGCACGCCGCTCCAGTAGTTCTCGTTGTTCTCGGTGTGGCCGCCGGACGACGAGTGGTAGTAGGTGGCGACCAGCTGGCCCTGGTAGGTGATCACCTGCCCCCTGGTGGCCTGGACGGCGCTAGTGGTCGAAGGCTGCTCTGCATTGACGCCGCCGTACGCCTGGTCGTCGGTGTTGTTGCGCAGGTCGAAGCCGTCGGCCTTCTGCTTGCCCCGGTTCGCCTCCGCGTAGGTGCGGGCCGCCACCGCCTGCGCCTTTAGCGCCTCAGCGGGCCAGGAGGGCGACATCTCGTTGGGCACGACGCCCAGCAGGTACTCCTCCAGGTTGACCACGTTGACCACCGAGAGCCGGCCGGTCCGGCCCAGCACCAGCTCCATCTCGCCCCGGTAGGACCTACCCCGGTACGCAGCGTAATTGGGCGCTGCCGACGCTTTGGGGACGAGCCGGACCGGGCCGACGACCGGCGCCATCGCCCCCACCTGAATCTTTCCGCTCACCGGCTTTGCCGTCACCGTTTGGCCTGGAGCCACCTCCATGAGCATGGCGCCGCCGGCAATGACGCGCAGGCCACCCGCCGCCGAAAGCTCGGCGCTGGTCAGCCCCCAACCAAGTCCGATCCGAATCGGCTTCTCCGCCGGCGCCGCGGGCAGGGCCGGTGCTGCCGGGGCAGCCCCCGCCGATCCGCTTGCCAACGCGGAGAGCGGCGCTGTATGCGCCACCGTAATGATGAGCCCTGTGAGAACGGCTGCAGCCAGGGTCGAGCGACGACGTCCGCTGCCGTGTCGCAAGGCAAGCCACCCGCCTTTGTCTAGAATGGGCGAAAGCGACGGGTTCCTATGCACGAAGGAACCTTTAGGGCCTATTATTTCCCTTTGATCCTTCGTTCTCCTTCGAGTTCTTTTTCTCCTGCCCGCCCCGGCCGGAGTTGGACCGGCCCTTCTCCGCATTCCGATCGCCCGTGTCGTCACGATCGGTCTCCGTATCCCTGTCCGACCCGCCGATCCCCAGCCGGACCTTGATCTCGCGGAGGAGGCCCCTGGGCTCCTCGGAGGAACCCTTGCCCTTCTCCTTGGCGTCATCATCGCCCTGCTTGGACTGCGGGGCGCCCTTGTCGTCGGGGCGATTGGACTTCTCTGCGCCCTTCTCACCCTTCTCGTTCTTCTCGCCCTTCTCGCCCTTCTCGCCCTTCTCGTCCTTCTCGTCCTTCTCGTCCTGTTTGCCGGGGTTCACCTTGCCGTCAGACTTCTCGCTCTGCCCCTGCCCCTTGGCGTTGGCCGGGATGGCGTCATCATCTCGCTTGTTGTGCTTCTTCTCGACCTCGCCGAAGATCTCCCCGGGGTTGAGGTTCAGGTCCTTGAGAAACTGACCCGGCCCCTTCGCCTTCAGCATGTCGTCGTTGACCTCTACCTCGGGCTTCGAGACCTTGACCTCCTCGAGGATCACCAGCCTCGGAACGGTCAGCCCCTGTTCCTTGGCCTGCTTGACCTCTTCCTTGGTGACCTCCATGGCAGCCACCTGGGTCTTCGGCTCCTGGCCCTTGGCCTCCGCCTGGACCTGGACCTCGCTCTGCACAGCGGCACGGGAGCGATTGACGATCGCAGACGCAACCTTCTCCGGGATCTCTCGCTCGCCCACCGGGGCCACGGCCACCACGATAGCGCTGGATTCGCTGCCCGGATCGAGCCTGCCCTCCGCAACGGCCTCCGCTGTGATCTCCCGTGTCACCTCATCGACCGGTCGCTTCCACCAGGTGATTGCCTCCAGGACCGCCTCGCCATCGGCATTGAGGCCCCGGGCGCCGATCACCTGCTGCTTGCCGTTGACCGTCAGTTCGATCGACGGATTGATATCAATCAGAACCAGCGCCGCCGGCTGGGCCAGCGTATAGGTCTGATAGCCAAAGGGCGAGAGGAGCATCAGCAAAACGGCCGCAGCCGCAGCAACCCATCCCCAGCGCAGCCCGTTCTTCTCCTCGTAGTCGACCTCGTCGCCCACGTCGAAGGCGCCCCTACGGGGGAGAGGAACCCGCTTAAATTCGCCCTTGGGGGTCAACACCACCCCAGTGCGGCCCTCTACCTCCAGCAGAATGCCCTTGCCCATACAAATGCCTCCTCGTACTCCTATCCGGCGATATACTGACGTAAATGATAGAAGTCTTCCAGCATGATTAACGCCACGGCAATGATAAACTTCCGCTGACGCTCCAAGGTCTTGCGGCTAACCCCGACTCGCTCCTCCAACTGCTTGAGCGGCAACTCCCGCTTGCCGAGCATATGCTGCGCCATCAGCGGCTGGGTCGCCACGATGCGGGCGGCTTCCAACGCCCGCTCCCGGGCGTCTTCGTGCTTCGGGGAGATATCGACCAACTCGCTGAACCGAATCCCAAACTCGGCCAGCCGTTTGGCGTATCGGGCAATCTCATGGCGCCGCTCCTCCGCCTCGGTCACACGGGCGTGCTCTTCAAGCGCCTGCCGGCGCTCCACCGTGTCGAGCGGGTTTCCCTCATCATCTTCGATTTCCAGGTCGCTGAGCGGGATCTCCGACTGCTTCTGACGCCGGTAGTAGTCCACCAGCCTTCGCTTGATCACCAGCTCCGCAAAGGAGATGAACGACGCCCCACGCTGCGGATCAAACCGGTCGATCGCCTCGTTCAGGGCGATCAGCCCGACGGAGACCTCCTCGTCCCGCCCGACCGTGAGGTATCGACCCGAGACCTGACTGCCGACCCGGAGTACCAGGGGCGTGTACTTGCGGATCAGGTCCTCGCGGGCCTGCTTGTCGCCCATGCGAGCCGGCTCCAGCAGCGTGTCAAGGGGCGAGCCGCCCTGACCGTCGGAGTTTCCCGAGAGGCTCATCAGAAAGGCCAGCACATCCTTCACCTCTCGTCTGCTTAGAGATGCGTAATGGCCCCACCGATTTGTGGGGGCCATACGCCGGGAAGTTGATGAAATGTGGGGTAGAGCGACTAGAACAAGCGGGGTTGGTTTGACTCCGGGTGCTCCCCGTAGGGCACGCCCAGGTATTCGTAAGCCGCCCGGGTGGCCACCCGGCCACGGGGCGTTCGCTGCAGGAAGCCGATCTGCATCAGGTAGGGTTCGTAGACGTCCTCGATCGTCTCGGACTCCTCACTGGTGGCCGCCGCCAGGGTATCGAGGCCGACGGGGCCGCCGCCGTACATCTGAATGATCGCCAGCAGGATCTTGTGGTCTACCAGGTCGAGGCCCAGGGCGTCCACCTCCATCATGCGGAGGCCGGCGTCGGCCACCTCCCGGGTGATGACGCCGTCGGCCTTCACCTGGGCATAGTCCCGCAGCCGCTTCAGCAAACGGTTGGCGATGCGGGGCGTTCCCCGCGAGCGCCGGGCCACCTCGTGGGCGCCGGTGGGGTCCAACTCCACTTTGAGAATCCGGGCGGCCCGCATGAGAATCTGGGTCAGCTCTTCCACCGTGTAGAACTGGAGCTGCGCCACCACGCCGAAGCGGTCCCGCAGCGGGGAGGTGAGCGCCCCGTAGCGGGTGGTCGCCCCGATCAGGGTGAACTTCGGCAGGTCGAGACGGAGCGTCCGGGCGCTGGGACCCTTGCCGAGGATGATGTCCAGGGCGAAGTCCTCCATGGCGGGGTAGAGCGTCTCCTCCACCAGCCGGTTCATGCGGTGAATCTCGTCGACGAAGAGCACATCGCCCTCGGCGAGCTGGGTCAGGATCGCCGCCAGGTCCCCCTGGTGGGAGATGGCGGGGCCGGAGGTGATCCGCAGATTCACCCCCATCTCCTGGGCGATAATGTGGGCCAGGGTCGTCTTTCCCAGACCGGGCGGGCCATAGAGCAGCACGTGGTCGAGCGCCTCGCCCCGCTGCCTGGCCGCCTGAATATAGATGGAGAGCTCCTCCTTCACCCGCTCCTGGCCGGGGTAATCCTCCAGCCGCTGCGGGCGCAGGGACTCCTCAAAGCGCACATCCTCCAGCTTCTTGTTGCCGGAGAGAAACCGTTCCTCGCTCATCACGCCTTACCCCCGGAATAGATGCTTAAGGCCCAGCCGGACCAGGGTCTCCACGGTGGGAGCCTCGCCGGCCTCCTTGCGGGCCCGGTCCAGCGCCTGCCCAGCCTCGACCCGGGAATAGCCCAGGGCGGAGAGCGCTTCGGCCGCCTCGGCGTAAACGTCCCCCGGGGCAGCGCCGCTCACGGCGGCCAGCCCCACCGGCTCCACGCCGGTGTTCGGGCCGACGGAGCCCACCTTGTCCTTCAACTCCAGGACCATGCGCTGGGCGGTCTTCTTGCCGATGCCGGGAATGCGACAGAGGGCGGTAATGTCCTCAAAGGCGATGGCCCGCCGGAAGGAGTCGGGCGCCGTGGCCGAGAGGACGCCCAGGGCGACCTTCGCCCCGATGCCATCGACCCGGAGCAGCAGCTCAAAGAGATCGTACTCCCCCGCCGTCAGGAATCCATAGAGCGTCATGGAATCCTCCCGCACCTGGAGCGAGGTGTAGAGGTGGACGCTCTGCCCGGTCGACGGAAGGCGGGAGCGGGTCGAGGAGGGCACCAGGCACCTGTAGCCCACCCCGTTCACGTCGAGAATCACCGAGTCGGCGGTGGCGGCGACCAGTTCGCCGCGCAGGTGTGCGATCATGCTAGGTTCGCCCTCCCAGTCGCGAGGCGAGATTCGAGCCATGGAGCGCTGCGATGGCCACCGCCAGGGCGTCGGCCACGTCGTCGGGCCTGGGCGCCTCCCGCAGGCCCAACAGGGTCCGGACCATCTGCTGGACCTGGGTCTTTTCGGCCCGGCCATAGCCGGTGACCGACATCTTCACCTGCATCGGCGTGAACTCCCGCACGGGGATCCCGTTGTCAGCAGCCGCCAGCAGCACGATGCCCCGGGCCTGTCCCACGTGAATCGCCGTGGTGACGTTGCGGCCGAAGAAGAGCTCCTCCACCGCCAGGGCGTCGGGCTTGTGTTCCAGGATCAGTTCCACCACGCCGCGGTACAGGGTCTGCAGCCGTACCTCCGGCAGCATCTGCGGCGGGGTCTCCAGGAGGCCGAATGCCACGGCCCGCTCACGGCTGCCGCCGGCATCTTCGACAATGCCGTAGCCCATGCGGGCGGTGCCGGGGTCGATTCCAAGGATGCGCACAGGGATCCACCACCTCAGAGAGCGGCGTCCTTTCCGGACGGCCATACCGTTCTTATGTTCGGGGTTCAACCTGCGCAGTCCTGCAGCGGCGCGCGACAGTCCAGTTGTCTCCTTTTATGGTCTGCCCCGCAACCACCATTTCTCGATTGAACTCCTGCACTGGAAGTGCTATTCTCATGTGGTAAATCTCCGCTATGTATATGATCTTCGTACGATTACACAGCGCCAGGGAGGCATGTCCCCGTGTCGAAGTCGCAGGGAAAGCGGTCGTCCGTGCTCCCGATTGTCATCGCCATCGCCGCCATCCTACTAGGAGGGTGGGCGTACAAGAGCTTCGCCTTCGATGCCGTCAAGCCGGTCAATATCCTCCTGATGGGGCTCGATGAAGGAAAGATCCGGACCGATGTGGTGGTGCTGGCCCACCTTGACCCGAAGCAGAAGCTGGTCAGCCTGATCTCGCTCCCCCGGGACACCCTGGTGGAGATCGACTGCACCGGTCTCGACAAGGCCTGCGTCTCCCCCGACAAGCTGGCCCACGCCCATGCCTACGGGGGCGAAGAGGGCGCCCAGGCCACCGTCCGGTCGGTGGAGACGCTCTTGAAGGTCAAGATCGACCACTATATCCGGGTGGACTATAACGGCTTCAAGGAGGTTGTGGACAGCCTCGGCGGGGTGGAACTGGTGATTGACCAGAACATGTACTATGAGGACCCCTACGCCCACCCGCCGCTGAAGATCAGCTTCAAGGCCTCGCCGGAGCCGCAGCACCTGAACGGCCAGCAGTCGCTCAACTATGTGCGCTTCCGCAGCGATGCCCGGGGCGATATCGGCCGGACCGAGCGGACCAAGAAGTTCCTCGTGGCGCTGGCCTCCAAGGCGAAGGAGTCCCAGAACCTGACCAAGCTGCCCTCGGTCGTCCGGACGGTTCTGGCCCACGTAAAGACCGATATCGACTTCGACACGGCGCTGGCCCTGGCGCGGGCGGCTACCAGCATCAACCTGGACCAGGTCCAGACCGCAACCCTCCCGGGTGGCGACGACCGGAACAGCCCCCGCGGCTGGGTCTGGGTGGCCGATCCGGCCAAGACCGCCGAACTGGTCGACCGGCTGATCCTCAACCCGAAGCCCATCGAGGCGGAGAGCCCCGAGCCGAAGAAGTGAGAAGGAGGCCCCGGAGGAGCAGATCCTCCCGGGGCCTCTCTGCGTCATGGCATCAGCGGAATGGCGGGGACGGCGAAGACCCGGTAGTGCATCTCCCCCTGCCTATACAGCCGCGGGGAGTCAAAGGGAATGGACGCCGATACCGCCCGGGCCTCTTCGCCGGTGAGGCGGGCCGAGGCGGCGCGCTCCCCCGGCGGAATCGCCGGCAGGGCCGGAAGGACCGCCGGCCAGTCCTTGGATGGCCAGGGCCGGAACGCATGGTCGCCCTCCTCCACCACCAGGGTGAGATCCGCCACGATGTACGGGGACCGGCTCGGCTCCATCGCCCCGAGAATGGCGGCCAGCACGGACCGCAGCCGCTCCAACACAGCGCCCTCCTGCTCCGTCTCCTGCGGCGTGGGCGAAAAGCCGTAGACCGTAAGAGACTGTGTACCCGAGGGGAGCCAGAGGGAGAACCGGGTGGTGGCATCATCGGTCCATACGCCGGCCTCGTAGTGGCCGGAGAGCCCGCTCATGCCCCGGGCCGCCTGCTCATAGACCACCGGCAGTTCCTTCGCCGGTATCTGTCCGACGAAGTAGGCCGCCTCCCCTGCCTCGTTCCGCTCGCGGTAGAGCACCCGACCGTCCGCCAACACGGTGAGGTCAGGCACCTGTGCCAGCCGCCACGAAGGAGAGATGTACCCGCCCCGGGCGTGGCTCTGGAAGATGATCGCATCGGGCGCCGCGGGCCAGCCCTTGGGCAACGACGGCCCCACCGGGTCCGGTGGCCGGGAACAGCCCGCCAGCAGCAGAAGGAGCAGCAGGGCGAAGTACCGCAAGACAGGTCCCCCCTTTGTCCAGTTCGACGGGGAAAGGTACCTGTCGGGTTTCACCACGTGAGGCTTACGCCCGCTCCGCCGCCTGCCGCAGGTCGTGGAACTGACCGCCGGCGTCGGCAAAGATGGCGATCATCACGTCGTTGACCTTGCCCTCCTTGATCAGGAAGGCCCGCACGTTGGTGGGGCCGGCCAGGGAGATGATCACCCGGAAGGCCTCCGGGTAGTGCACCGCCTGGCTGATGTCCTGAGCCGACGGCTTTGCCGGGGCGGTCGGGTGGGAGTGATAGATTCCCACCAGCTCCTCTCCGCGCTCGCCCATCTCCCGCAGGACCCGCTCCTGCTGCTCCGTCTCGACCTCGTAGAGAACGGGGCTGCGCTTGCTGTTGTCGGTGGCATAGGCATGCAGGACCTTCCCGGCCCGCCCGGTCAAGATCCCGCACGCCTCGTATGGCTTCTCCTCCAGGCAGTGCTCCAGAATTCGCTGGAGCAGGTTCCGCCCGATCATCAGCCGCCGCTCCGTCATCCGCCCACCCCCTGTCTCTATCAGGGTATGTCGGTCCGGGCCGGGGATTCCGACGCCTGTCGCACCGCCTTCCTGAGATCCTTCCAGCAGCCGTCCGCATGCTTTACAACGACGATGCGATGCTCCGTGACCTGCCGGTCGACAATCCGGTAGGCCCGGACCTTTGGCCGCCGGTCCTTCAGGGAAACGATCACGTAGAACGCCTCCGGCCAAGTGGCCTGATCGATGTCGGTGCGGGAGGGCACCGGCTCGGTCATGACATGCGAGTGATAGATGGCGATAATCTCCTGCCGTTCGCCGCGAATGGCCCGGTCCACCTCCAGCAGCTGGAGGTCATCGACCCGATAGATCACCGGGCTGCGGTGCTGGTTGTCTGTGGCGAACCCGGCCGTAACGTGACCCCCCTCGCCCACCAGCAGCCCGCAGGCCTCCAGCGGCTTCTCCTCGGCGCAGTGGTTGATCATGCGCCGGTAGACGTTCTCCGGAATGAAGAGGCGACGCTTGCCCTGCGCATCCAGCTCCCGATCATTCCGCTTCTTGCCAAACCACCCGAACAACCATCCACCCCCTGCTGGACGAGCCTTCGCCATCCGCCGCTTCAATGTTACGCATTCGAATGTTATCCATTCTATGGTAGCAAATAGCTACTTTTGTGTCAATGAAGGATCTACCACATTGCGTGCAGCCGGGACGCACCGTCCCGGCTGCTTCCTGTGCACAAGACCACCCTTAGCCTAACCGCCGCTTGGCCAGGACCAGCTCCAGGTCGTCGGCCTTCCGCTTAAACTCGGTCCGCCGGTTCTGGGCGATAATCCGCCGGGCGGTCTCGGGCGAGACCGGCAGGGTGGGATCGGCGACGATCTCCTCCACCTTGTCGGCCAGCACCGTCATGGTCGGGGCCATCAGCGGGCTCTGCAGGTGCTTCTCCAGCAGCCAGAGGAAGAACCGGTCGGCCTCACCGTAGGTGAAGCCCAGCTCCCCCTCGTCGGTCTGGCCCGGCCAGAGCCCCGCTGTGGGGGTGCGGTGAACCAGGTCTTCCGCCAGGCCCTGCGAGGCGGCCAGCGCCCGGACCTCCTCCTTGGTGCAGTCCCGAATCGGCTGCCGGTCGGCCACGCCATCCCCCCGGATCGAGAAGTAGCCCAGGAAGTTCTCGATGGCGTTGTCGGTGCCCATCATCAGCCCCTGGAACGCGTCGGCGAAGAAGCCGGCGGTCATCATGCGCAGGGTCGGCTTCAGGTTGTTGACCGCCCAGTTCAGCTTCGCTTCATCGAGGGTCAGCCCCGATTTGGCGGCCATCTCCCTGGCCGCCTCGGTGTAAAGCGCCACCGCCTGCTCCCAGAGGCCCGACAGGTTGATGGTGACCGCCGGCATGCCCAGGTGGTCGGCCACCCGCTGGCCGTCCACCACATCTTTCAGCCGCTCCCCCTTCAGCTCCGCTTCGCTGGAGCAGGGGAGCATCAGGCCGATCGCCCCCTTGGGGGAGGCCTTGCTGGCGATCATCGCCGAGGCGGATGAGTCGATCCCGCCCGACAGGCTGTTGATCAGCGCCTTGATCCCGTGCTTCTCCATATAAGCCCGCTCAATGGCAGCGCGCTCCTCCACCGAGGCGACGTAGTGCTCCTTCTTCATCCGGCTCCTCCTCCTATCGACTAGACAGGTACTCCTGAACAACGCTCAGGTAGTAGGCGACGCCCACGGCAATCGCCTCCTCGTCAATCAGCAGCTTCGAGGTGTGCAGTCCGTACGGCTTCTCGGTGCCCGGTCGCATGGCGCCCAGGCGGGCGAAGGTGCCGGGGACCTTCTCCAGGTAGTAGGCGAAGTCCTCGCCGCCCATGGAGGGCTCCATCCCCTGGACCTTCCCGGGCTCCAGAACCGCCAGGGCGGCCCGGCGGGCCAACTGGGTCATCGCCTCATCGTTGATCAGCACGGGATAACCGGGGTCGTAGAGGAACTTGTAGGTGGCGCCGGCGGCCTCACAGACGCCCTTGACCACCGCCTCGATCCGCTCGGGCATCAGCTTGCGGACCTCCGGGTCCATGGTGCGAACCGTCGCCTTGAAGTGGACCTCGTCGGGGATCACGTTCGGGGCGGTGCCGCCCTGGATCACCCCCACGGTGATCACAGCCGGCTGGAAGGGCCCGACGTTGCGGGATACCACCTGCTGGAGCAGGGTGATGATCTGGCAGGCGGTCAGGACCGGGTCGACGGTCAGGTGCGGGGCCGCCCCGTGGCCGCCCTTGCCGACCACCGTCACCTCCACCTCGTCGGGCGAGGCCATGAGGGCGCCGGATCCGAAGCCCATGGCGCCCGTCTCGAGGAAGGGCATCACGTGCAGGCCGAAGATCGCGTCGACCTTGGGGTTCTCGAGGCAGCCGTCCCGGATCATGAGGGAGGCGCCGCCGGGGTTCTGCTCCTCACCCGGCTGGAAGAGAAGGACCACCCGGCCGGCCAGGTCGGCCTGCTTCTCTTTGAGCGCCCTGGCAGTGGCCAGCAGGATCGCGGTGTGTACATCGTGGCCGCAGGCGTGCATCAGGCCGGGGTGCTCTGAGGCGAACTCCAGGCCGGTCTCCTCCAGAATCGGCAGGGCGTCAATGTCAGCCCGCAGGGCCACCGTGGGGCCGGGTTTGCCGCACTCCAGCACCGCCTTGATGCCGGTCCCGCCGCCCAGCCCGGCCTCGAAGCTGTAGCCGAGTTCGCTCAGCCGCTCCGCCAGATAGCGATGGGTCTCGTGCTCCGCAAAGGAGAGTTCGGGGTGGCGGTGCAGGTGTCGCCGCACTTCGATACCGTAAGGGTGAACGGAACGGGCCAGGGACCAGATCTGCTCCTTGTTCATCATGCCCAAATAGACAGCCTCCCGGAGGGGTCTTGCGTAGAAGAACTACCCCGCGGGAGGCGTGAAACCCTGCCCTTATGTAAGAGAATCTCTCAGTGTTCCGGCGGCTGCGGGTTGGGCATGTCGGGCCCTACCATGGGCGGCAGCCCCGGCTTCGTCTGGGTCTGAACCCCCATGAAGATCGACTGCAGAAAGGGGACGTCGTAGTTGCGCACGACGAAGAGCTGCCCCTGGGTATCAATGGAAGCGAAGAGCACATCTTCTGCCCCCTCCGCTCCGCGCTTGACCAGTTCGCCCAGGAGCCATTCGGGGGTGAGGCCGATCTTCTGCAGGTTCTGCTGATCCACCTTTCCGTCGGCGATGAGCATCGTGCTGTAGCCCTCATAGTTGGTGGAGAGCTTCAGGTCGCGCGGGGTCACCGGCCGGGCCTGGGAGCGAGGCACCACCGAAAGCTTCCCCGATGACTCCAGGAGGGCGAACTCCACGTCGGCCAGGTTGTGGTAGCCCTGCTGCCGCAAAGCAGAGAGGAGCTCCTCCACGCTGAGCTGGTACTTGATCAGGTTGGCCTTGAGGATCCGGCCGTTCTCGATCACGGGCGCCGGCTCACCGACAAGGAACTTCTTCAGCGGGTTCCAGAGGCTGCCGAAGGAGAGCAGGGTATGCAGCAGCGCCAGGGTCCCGAGAGCGGGGAAGGCCCGCCAGAGGGGCACATCTTGCACGACGATCAGGTTGGCGGCGGCGGAGCCGATCAGCACCTGGACGGCAATGTCATATGGGCGGGACTGGAACTGGAGCCCGCGCCCCAGAAAGCGGAAGAGCAGAATCAACAGCGGGTAGACCACCAGGGCGCGCAGAGCGAGCATCGCGTGCATCCCTCCTCCCGCCTAGTATGTCCAAACCCCAGGTGCACGGCGATGCCGTGCACCTGATTAGCGGGGGTGTGTGCGCCTTACCGCCTGCGCTTGTTCCGCCTTCGCAGGGACTTCTGCCCGGGTGTGGTGGCCGGGGCGCTCTCCATTTGCGCCGTGCGGGGATCCGGGCCGTAGGCCCGGCGGAAGGCCTCGTCGACAGAGATCTTGCCGGAGAAGTACTGGTCAACGGCATCCTCCACCGATTTCCGAGTGGCCAGGTAGGTCAATGAGGTTCACCCCCTTCCGGATCAGGGGTCAGGAACTGGTCGAGCATCTTGCGGAGAACCGCTTCCTTTCGGGTGCGGTCCCGTAGCCGCCGGATTCCCATGGCCAGGGCAATGTGGTCGACGGCGAACTGGATCGTCTTGAGATCTTTCTCGGTGAAGGCGCCGGCAGGCCGGCTGCAGATGTTCACCAACCCCACCACCTTCCCCTGGCTGAAGATCGGGACACAGATCAGCGAGCGCGGGTCGTCGTCGGTAGAGCGGATATAGTCGGGATCCTGGTAGACGTCGGGCACCACCCGGGGCTGCTTGGTGAGCAGGACCCGGCCGGCCACACCAACGCCGCGCCGCGGGGAGAACCGGTCCCGTTGGTGGGGCTTGGTCCCCACCTCGCCCACCAGGGTGCACCGGTCCCGGGCTTCATCGTAGGCCATGATCGTGCAGTTGAGTGAGCGGTCCTGTTTCAGGACCAGCTGCTTCGCCAGATGGGCCAACCATCCCATGGTCTGGCCATAGACCAGGTCGAACTCGGCATTCCCGTCGTGAAATGCCACAAAGAGCCGCTCCAGGACGGAATCTTGGTGACGGCACAGGTTCAGGGCAAAGTCGTAGACCTCGGTGGCGGTGGCAGCGGTCTCCAGCCGTTGAACCCGTGCAGAGAGCGCCACATTCTCCTGCCGGAGCTTTCGGGCCTCTTCGATCTCCCGGGCAAGGCGCTTGCGCTCCGCCTCCCAATTGGCGCGCTCCTCCGCGAAGCCCCTTCGCTCCTCGTTCGAGACCGCCAGATAGAGCGGGTTGCGGACCTTCAGCCCCGCCAGGGAGAGGTCGGGAACCCGGGAGAAGAGCGTGGCCAGGAAGATCCCCAGCAAGACGGTACCCGCGGTGAAAAAGCCCAGGTGGAGTCCGGCGAATCTGCCCAGCCAAACCGCCGCCTCGGCAAAGCCCGGCACCCTGGCTACGTACGTATTGACCACCGAGACCGCCCAGAGCAGCACCACCAGCGGAAAGCTGAGGCGGGCCAGCCACGGCGTCTCCGGGCCGGCGCCCGAGCCTCCCGCGCTCCGGCCTCGCACTCGCCGGGGATTGCCCATGGTAGCACCCCCGCCCGTTTCTCGTTTCCGCACTCTGAAGAGAGTTATCTCCTGGTATACTTGGACACGACTGCCATGTTTTCCTTCTTCTTTGTTCCATCTCCCCCCCAGAAAAGAGTCCCCCCTCCACTCAGGCGGGGGAACAGGAGAGGTTCCGTGACCGATATCGGTCACGTTCGGGCACAAACCTGCCAGGCGCTCCCTGGACATGGTAGAGTAGATAGGGTGTAGTAAATCCAAAACATTGACGGAGGCAACGATGGCAAAGGCCAACCTTCCCATTCTGACCAACCGGGCTGACACCCTGAAATATGTCGATGGCGTGGTCCAGGTGCTCGACCGGCGCAAGCTCCCGGAGAGCGTCACCTGGGTGGGGTGCCACACCTATGAGGAGGTCGCCACGGCGATCATCGACATGGTGATTCAGGGCGGCCCACCGCTGGCTTACGCTGCCGGCTTCGGCCTGGCGCTGGCCGCCCGCCAGTGCAAGGCACAGAGCCCGAGCGAACAGCGGGCCGCCCTCGCCCGGGCCCACGCCCGCCTCAAGTCGACCCGCCCCACCGCGGGGGACATCCACCCGCTTATGGACACCGCCCTGCGCCTCGCCCTCGATGCAATTGACCAGGGGCAGGACGCGGAGGAGCGGGTCGCCGGCTACGTGGACGCCATGATCAAGTCCGGAGACCGGGCGGCCCGACTGAGCGGCCGCTATGCCAGCGAACTGCTCCAGGACGGTGACCGGATTCTGACCCACTGCTTCGCCGGCGCAGCCCTGAACTACATGCTCTACTACGCCGTGGAGGCGGGCAAGCAGATCGAACTGATCGCCACCGAGACCCGGCCCTACCTCCAGGGCGCCCGCCTCACCGCCGCCCAGGCCAAGGAGATCGGGGTGCCGGTCACCCTGGTGACCGACAACATGCCCGGCTACCTCTTCTACCGCGGCATGATCACCAAGTACGTGACCGCCGCCGACTCGATCACCCTCGACGGCCATGTCTCCAACAAGGTGGGCACCTACCAGTACGCCGTGCTGGCACACCAGCACGGGGTGCCGTTCATTGTCCTGGGCTACGACGGCCCGGACCCGGAGCGGCCCGACGCCGCCTCGATCCCCATTGAGGAGCGCGACCCCGAGGAGGTCTTCTACGCCCGCGGCGTCCGCACCGCTGTGGAGGGGATCCGCGGGTACTACCCCGCTTTCGATATCACACCGCCCCAGTTCGTCAGCGTGATCGCCACCGAGCGGGGGCTCTTCTCCCCGTGGACGATCAAGGACTACTTTCAGGCGCCTGAACCGGAACGGTAATCGCTGGAACCCATCTCACTAACCAGGAGGGCTTTTGCACATGAAGCGCAAGTGGACCACGGTAGATTTCACGCTGATTGTCGTTGTTGCCGCCATCTATGCCGCTGCCCTGATCGCCTTTAGCGCCATCAAGCTTGGCGCCGGCATCTCGCTCCGCCCCGCCAACGCCCTGCAGCCTGTCTTCGGCATTCTCTTCGGTGTTCCCGGCGCGATCGGCATCGCCCTGGGCAACTTCGTCAACGACATCTATACCGGCTTCTTCTCCAAGTCCTTCGCAGGCCTTATTGGTAACTTCCTGGGCGCCTACATTCCCTACCTGATCGTCAGCAACCCCCGCCTGCGCACCGGCAAGTCGATCGCCGAGTACGCCATCGGCGTGGTGGGGATCACCTCCGCCGTGGTGGCCGGATCGGTGCTGATCAACGTCGCCCTGAGCCTGACCGCCTGGCCGCTGGCCAAGAACGTGCTGATCCCGCTGATCTTCGGCCAGCAGGTGGTGGCCACCGCTGTGCTGGGTCCGATTCTGCTCAACCTGCTCTACCCGTTTGTCAAGCGGGCCGGCCTGTACCGCGGCCGTGCCAAGGACGAAACCGAGGGGCAGGAGGCCGCCTAGATGACCGAGCCGCTGCTGCGGGTGGAGCATCTCTCCTGGCGGTACACCAGCAGCCGGGAGGATGTGCTCACCGACATCTCCCTGGCGGTCCGCCCGGGCGAGGCGGTCGGTCTGACCGGCCCATCCGGGGCCGGCAAGTCGACGCTGCTCCAGGCGATGAACGGGCTGATTCCGCACAACTACGAGGGGGATTTCCGGGGCCAGGTCGCCATTGGCGGCCTGGACTCCCGGACCACCCCGCTCCCCCGGCTGATCACCCGGGTGGGCACCGTCTTTCAGGACCCGGAGACGCAGTTCGTCGGGCTGACCGTTGAAGAAGAGATCGCCTTCGCCCTGGAGAACCAGGGGTTGTCGGATGCCGAGATTGACCGGCGCATCACCGATGCGCTCTTACTGGTTCGCATGGAGTCCTTGCGCAGCGCCTCCCCCTTCGACCTGTCGGGGGGGCAGAAGCAGCGGGTGGCCATCGCCTCCGCCCTGGCCGTGGAGCCGGACCTGCTCCTGCTCGATGAGCCCACCTCGGAACTGGACCCGATCGGCTCCGAAGAGGTCTTTGCCATCGTGCGGGAACTGAAGGCCCGGCGGAATATGGCGATCATCATCGCCTCCCACGCCACCGAGGAGTTGGCCCGGTTCTGCGACCGGGTCATCTGTCTTGTGGCGGGCCGCGTGGTGGCCGATCAGCCTGCTGCCGACTTCTTTGCCCGAGTCGACGACCTGGAGGGGTGGGGAATCCGGCCGCCCCAGGTGACCGAACTGGGTCACCGGCTCGGCCTCCACCCCCTGCCCACCACCCTGGCGGAGGGGCAGCGGCGCCTGACGGAAGGACTGCGGGAGGGAAAGCTGACGTGGCGCTGATCGAGGTTGAGGATCTCTGGTACGGGTACAGACCGGGGCATGATGTGCTGCGGGCCATTTACCTGCAGATCGAGGCGGGCGAGTACCTGGCCCTGATCGGGCAGAACGGCGCCGGCAAGACCACCCTCGCCAAGCACTTCAACGGACTCTATAAGCCCACCCGGGGCGCCGTGCGGGTCGCAGGCATCGACACCCGCTCCGCCGGCGTGGCCCAGTTCGCCACACGGGTCGGCTACTGCTATCAGAATCCGGATCACCAGATCTTTCAGGGCACCATTGAGGAAGAGGTCGCCTTCGGCCCCCGCAACCTGGGCCTTGGACAGGCTGAGGTGGAAGAGCGGGTGGCGGAGGCGCTGGGCGCTGTCGGCCTGCTTGCCAAGCGGAAGCAGGAACCCTGGTTCGTGGGCAAGGGGGAGCGGCAGCGAATCGCTGTCGCCTCGGTGTTGGCCATGCGCCCTGAGGCGATCGTGCTCGACGAGCCCACCACCGGGCTCGACTGGCGGGGCGCCCGGGAGATGCTGGCCCTGGTAGACAGGCTCAACCGGGAGGGGCACACGATCATCGTGATCACCCACGACATGCGGCTGGTGGCGGAGCACGCCCGCCGTGTGGTGGCGCTCTGCCAGGGGCAGGTGCTGATCGACGCCACGCCTGCCGAGGCCTTCGCCCAGACCGAACGGCTGCGGCAGACCTTCCTGATGCCTCCTCAGGTGACGCAGTTGAGCCAGGCGCTCGGCCAGCGGACCGCCCTCACGGTCGATGAACTGGCACGGCGGCTGGAGGTGATCCCATGAGACACCCCTCGGCCAAGATCCTCCTCTTCTTCGGGCTCTTGATGCCCGCTGTCGTCTTTCAGCACCCGCTGCACCTGGCGTTCCTTGGCGCCCTGGTCGCCCTGCTCGCCCTGCGCCTCCGGTTCAGCCGGGGCGGCTGGCGCACCACCTTGCTGCTGGGCGGCCTGGGCGGCCTGTTCACCACGCTGACCTGGCTCCCCTTCACCGCCGATGGGCGCCCGCTGATCAACCTGCTCCTGCCGCTGACCGGCTGGCAGCTGCAGGTGACCGACACCGGCCTGCTCTTCGCCCTGGCCATGGGGCTGCGCATCTTTGACATCACCCTGATCTCGCTGCTCTACGTGCTGACCACCAGCCCGCGGCAGATGACCATGGGGCTCCGGGGGGTGGGGATCCCCTTCCCGGTGGCTCACCTGTTCTCGATGATCTTCCGGCTGACCCCAATGGTCCAGCACGATGTGGCGATGATCAAGGAGGCGCAGCAGGTCCGCTGCCTCGACCTGGAGAGCGGATCGGCCTTCGCCCGGCTGCGCCGGTACTCCGCCCTGCTCGGCCCGCTGATGATCAGCTCGCTGCGCCGGGTGCAGTTGATCGCCAACGCCCTGGATGCCAAGGGGTTTCAGCTGACGGGCGGCCGTCACCGCTTCTTCCAGGCGCCCCGGTGGGCGGGGCCGGACCTGCTGGTCGCCCTCGCCGGGCTCGCCCTGGCCGCCGCTGTGATCGCTGCCCGCTGGATGGGCTTCTCCACCCTGATCGAAGGGAGGCTGTAAGGTGGCCACCACGCTGATCATCGGCGGCACCGCCGCCTACCACCTGGACTTCGGGGCGCACGTGACGCTCCGGGGCGAGCGGGTGGTCCAGACCCCCTTCGGGGAGGCCGGGCCGGTCCTCCTCTTCAGGGCGGGGGCGGAGGAGTGCGCCCTGCTCTCCCGCCACGGCGGGCAGGGGCGGCTGGGGGTGACGCCCCCCTTCATTCACTACCAGGCTAACCTCTGGGTCGCCCGGGAACTGGGCGCCCGGCGGGTGCTCAGCTGGAACAGCGCCGGCTCGCTGGTCCGCTCCCTGGAGCCGGGCTGCATCGCGGCGGTCTCCGACCTGATCGACTGGACCAAGACCCGCCGCTCTACCTTCGGGACGGCCCTGCCGGAGCGGCCCCGCCCCACCGGCCCCCTCTTCGACCCGGCGCTCCGGGAGGGGCTGGTGCGGGCGGCCCGGGGCCAGGGCCACTACGTGGGCCCGTCTGCGGTCTACGCCGCCACCGAGGGCGCCCGGCTGGAGACGGCGGCGGAGATTCGCCTGCTGGCCGCCGCCGGGGCGGAACTGGTGGGCATGACCATGGCGCCGGAGGTCTTCCTGGCCCGGGAACTGGGGCTGGCCTACGGCTCGCTCTGCTGGGTCTCCAACTACGCCACCGGGGTCCCCTTCGACGGGCCCGAGCGGCGGCTCTTTCAGCCCGAGGTGGGGCAGCTTCTCTTCTCGATCATCCTGAAATTCCTGCAGGAGGAGGCTGGCAGCGATGCGCCCTGATCTGGTCTTGATCCTGCCCGATCTGGAGCCGCTCCGGCATGTGGAAACGCCGTATGGAGCGGCACCCGTCGGGGAGCTAGACGGGTTCGCCGTGCTGGTGCGAGGCGAGGGAGTCGAGGGGCGCGCCCTGATCTGGGCGGCCAAGGAGATGGGCGCCCGGTGGGTCCTGGCCGGCGAGGCGGTTCAGCCCGTCAGCCCCCTGCTGGAGGAGGGCGACCTGGTGGTTCCCGCTGACCTGATCGACCTGACCAAGCTCCGCCCCTTCACCTTCTTCGTCGGCAAGGGCTACGGCTTTATCAAGCTGAACCCCCCGTTCTGCCCCGACCTGATGACCGCCCTGCTGGCCGAAGCCCGGAAGGCCCAGCCCCGCTCCTTCCGGGGGGCCACCTATGTGGGCGCCGAGGGGCCCCGGGAGGCGACCCCCGCCGAGCTGCGCATGTTCCGGCAGTGGGGCGGCGACGTGGTGGGCGGTAGCCTTTTGCCCGAAGCCTACCTCGCCCGGGAGCTGGAACTGCACTACGCCGCCCTGACCGTGGTCGGCGAGGCGACCGCCCCCCTACGCCCGGCGCTGCTGGCGGCAGCCCGCCGGTCTGATCTGGGGAGCCTGGCGCCCTGCGGCTGTGCCGAAACCATGCGGTTCATGAAAGAACAGGGCGTGATTGGGGAGGATTGGAAAGAGTGGTAGCTCAGAGTTTGCGGCGCGAACTGGTTCGGGCTGGACGGGATCTCTACCGCCAGGGGATGATGGCCGGCGCCTCGGGGAACCTCTCCGCCCGCCTCGACGCGGAGCGGCTCTTGATCACCCCGTCTGGCAGGCCGAAGGGGCGGCTGCGGTCCGGCGATCTGTTAGTGATCGACCTGCACGGCAACCTGCTGGAAGGGGAGGGAAAGCCCTCCGCCGAGACGGCGATGCACCTGGCCATCTACCGCCGGTACCCGGCGGTACAGGCGGTCTGCCATACCCACCCGCTGAAGGCGTCTGCCCTGGCGGCGGCACACCGGCCGATCCCGGTCGACACGCTGCCCGAGGCGCTCCTCACCCTGGGCTCGATCCCCCTGGTGCCCTTCCTGCCGTCGGCGACCCACGCCCTGGGCGAGGCGGTGGCCGATGCGCTGGCCGACGCCGATGGCGCCCTCCTGCTCAACCACGGCGCTGTCACCATCGGCCTGTCCGTCGAGGTGGCCCGAATGAAGATGGAGATCCTCGAAGCGCTGGCCGATACGGCGATTCAGACCCACCTGCTGGGTGGTGGCGTGCCCTTGCCCTCCCACGAGGTGGAGCGGCTTCAGGCCATCTGGCGGCGGCGGCGCTGGCAGGGCTGAGCAGAAGCAGGTGAGCGGCGTCGCAGCGGCGCAAGAAGACCGGCCCCCTTTCGGCGGGGACCGGTCTTATCGTTTTGGCCAGGCCGTCTACACGCCGACCCTGCCCCGGGTCGCCCAGCGCATCAGGCTGTTGCCCACCAGGACCAGGAGGAGGATCAGCACCGAAAGCACCGCCGCCGCCTGTGGGTCGGCGTAAGATTCCAGGTCATAGAGGTAGACGCCCACCGGCCGCGTCTTGGTCGAGAAGAGCAGCACCGACATCGTCAGCTCATAGAACGACGGCATAAAGACCAGGAACCAGCCGCCGATCAGCGAGGGGGCGATCAGCGGGATCGTGATATCTTTGAAGCTCCGCAGCCAACCAGCCCCGCTGGAGAGCGCCGCCTCCTCCAGCGAGGGGTGCAGCTGCTCCAGGGCCGCCCCCGCCGTGCGAACGGCGAAGGAGAGATGGTGGACGAAGTAGGCCACCACCAGGATCCAGAAGGTGCCATAAAGGTTCAGCCCATAGGAGCCCGAGAAGGTGATGATCATCCCCAGCGCCACCACGATTCCCGGGGTGGCGTTGGTGAAGGTCGCCAGAAAGTCCGGGACGGTGCGGAAGCGCATCCGGGTCTTCACCTTCAGGTAGGCGATCAGGAGACCGACCAGGGTGGAGACGGTCGCCGTGATCACGCCGGCATAGAGGGAGATCTTCATGGTGGACCAGGTCTCCCGGTCATCCAGCACCATTTTCCAGGTCTCCAGCGACCAGTTCCCTCCACCGAGAGGTTGGCCCATCGACTTGATAAAGCTGGTCATCACCAGCGCCCCGATAGGCAGAATGGCGAAGATGAAGCAGATCACGCCAAAGAGCGCCGCCAGCGGCCAGCGCCACCGGCCCAGCTCCACCTGGGTCGGGCGGGTTGACTTTCCGCCCAGGGTGAAGTACTCCCGACGGGCCAGGTACCAGTTGGAGAACCAGAGCACCGTCATGGCCATTGCCAGCAGCACCGTGGCCAGCGCCGTCGACTCGCGCAGCGCCTCCGGGGTGCCCACGTAGACGTAGCTGATAATTCGGGTGGTCACCACCTGGATCTTCGACGGACCGCCAATAATCGCCGGCACGCCGAAGGCGGAGGCAACCGCCACAAAGACCAGCAGGGCGCCGGCCGTCACCGCCGGCATGGTCAGCGGGATGGTGACATCGCGCAGAACACGCCAGGTGCCCGAACCGGAGATGCGAGCCGCCTCTTCCAGCGAGGGATCCATCTTCTCCAGCGCACGGCTGACCGCCAGAAACGAGAAGGGGAAGTAGAAGAGAACGAAGACCCAGACCAGCCCGCCCATGGAGTAGATGTTGAAGGGCGCCTCTTCCAACCCGAGAAACGACTGGGCCAGCCGGTTCAGGTAGCCGATGCGCGGGTTGGCCAGGTAGGTCCAGGCGATCGCTCCCACGAAGGGCGGAATCATATAGGGCATGACGATCAGCGTCCGGAACAGCCCCTTGAGGGGCAGGTCGGTCCGCCCCACCAGCCAGGCCAGCGGGAAGGAGATCAGGGAGGAGACCAGCATGGTCAGCCCCGCCACCTTTACCGTGTTCCAGACCGACGCCAGGTTCGCTGCGTTGCTGTAGACGCGCTGGAAGTTCTCCAGGGTGAACTGGTCGCCCAGCGTGAAGGACTTGTAGACCAGGACGGCGATGGGGAATGCGCCGAAGAGAAGGAGCAGGGCCACCGCCAGGGCGATGGCCAAGCTCTTTGCATCCAACCTGCGCATGCTACTTCGACCCCATGATCTGGACGAACTTGTCCTTCACCTCGCCCATGGTCTTGGAGAGATCGACCCAGTCGACCTTGATCGACCCCTTGTTGAAGTCTGCCAGCGGCTTGGCGCCCTTCGGGGCGGCGACATCGGTGCGGACAGCGTGCATCCAGCCGGCGACCACAGCCTCCTGGCCGGTCTTGGAGAGCCACCAGTCGGTGACAGCCTTGGCGGCATCCGGATTCTGGGTGGACTTGAAGATGCCGATCGGCGACGGAATGATGATCACACCGTCAGCCGGGTAGATCAGGTCGACCGGCTCGCCCTTGGCCTTGACCTTCAGGATGTTCTCCTCCAGGATCATGGCCACCTTGAACTCGCCGGAGACCAGCTTCTTCTCAACGGAGCTGTTGCCGCCGCCGACCACGGCGCCGTTGGCCTTCAGCTTCTCGAAGTACTCCCAGCCGTACTTCTTCGAGAGCGCATAGGTCGAGTTGAGGGCGGTGCCAGACTGGGTCGGGTCCACGATCACAACCTGGCCCTTCCACTTCGGGTCCAGCAGCTCGCTGAAGGACTTCGGCGCCTCGTCTGCCTTGACCAGCTTGGTGTTGTAGGCGAGCACGACGTTCGAGATGCGGACACCGGCAAAGGTGAAGTCCTTCTCGTCCTTATCGACTGCGACCTTGTCAAAGTCCTTGGGCTTGTAAGACATCAGCAGGTTCTTGTCCTTCAGGAACAGGTAGTAGGAGGGATCCGCGACCATCAGCAGGTCGGCGCCCACCTTGCCCGCTTCGATCTCACCGGCCAGCTTGGCAACCACCTTTTCGGTGCCGCTCTGGAACCACTCAATGGTCAGATCGGGGAACGCCTTCTTCAGCTCCGGCTCCACCTGCTTGATGATATCCGGATAGATCGAGGTGTAAATCATTAGCTTGCCGCTAATCTTCTTGGGAGCATCGGACGTCTGGGCGGAATCGGTCTTCGGGGCCGTCTCCTTGGTTCCACCGCAGCCCGAGAGTGCGCTTACCACGAGCAGCAGAACGGAGAGAGCCAGGGCCAACCGTTTCATCGAATTCGTTCCCCCTTTTGTGTGATCAGAGCGGAAATGCAAACGCCTTCTCCATATGTAAGACAACCCGGTCACCCTCAACAAAGGACTCCTCCAGGGCGCCTCCGGTCACCCGAATCTGCTGGCCGGCGGCCTGTACGAAATAGTCCACCCGATCCCCCAGGTAGAACCGCCGCTCCACGACGCCTGCCACGGTGCCGATCCCGCTTCCCTCCCGGCGCAGCCGAATGTGCTCCGGCCTGATCGAGACCAGGACCCTCTGGTGGTTGCCTGCGGGAAGGTCAACCCGGAGCGATAGCTCCTCGCCCACCTTGAGCGCGCCGTCGGGGTCCACCGTGGCCTCGAGGAAGTTGACCAGGCCCACGAAGTCCGCCACAAAGCGGCTTTTCGGCCGGTCGTAGATGCGGGCCGGGGCATCCTCCTGCTCGATGACCCCCTTGTTCATGACCAGGATCCGGTCGGACATGGCCATCGCCTCGGTCTGATCATGGGTGACGTAGAGCACGGTGATCCCCAGGCGCCGCTGAATCTCCTTCAACTCAAAGCGCATGGCCTCCCGGAGCTTGGCGTCCAGGTTGGAGAGCGGCTCGTCGAGTAGGAGCAGCTTCGGCTCGGCCACCACGGCCCGTGCCAGGGCCACCCGCTGCTGCTGCCCACCGGAGAGCTGACTCGGAAAGCGCTTCTCCAGACCGTGCAGATGCACCATCTCGAGGACGGCCATCACCCGTCGCTGGACCTCTTCCTTCGAAACCTTACGGACCCGCAGCGGATAGGCCACGTTGTCGAATACATTCATGTGGGGCCAAACGGCATAAGACTGGAAGACCATGCCGATATCCCGCTGCTCTGGCGGGACGTGGAGGTTCGGACCACTGACCAGTCTGCCGCCGAGGTAGACCTCGCCATCGGTCAGCTTTTCAAAGCCGGCCAGAATACGGAGCATGGTGGTCTTGCCACAGCCAGACGGACCCAGGAAGGAGACAAACTCCCCATCCTGAATAGTTGCGCTGAAGTCCGGAATGACCGTGACTTCACCGAACCGCTTCACAACGTTGGAAAAGCGTATTTCGGCCATGATGTGCCCCCAGTGTTCGAGCATTTCATGAAGATGGACGGGAGAACCCCTGGCGTACCGCCTACCCCTGCTTCGCCTCCTCCTTCTTTACGAAGGTTCCCTTGGCTCCGCACTCACACTTCTGGGGCTTGCACCGCCCCTCCCGCTCTGCGCCGCACTGGGTGCAGACAAAGACCGCCACAAAAGACACCTCCCCTGCCGCAGGCTGTTGGCTCCAGCCTAACACCGGCAGGGGAGACATGGGATGACACAAAGGTACCGAAAAAGCAGTCATCAAGGGGATGACCGAAGCACCTTCAACCCGTCGATCAGTACCCGCGCCACCTCGGGCCGGCTGAACTCGGGCGGCGGCACCTGGCCGCTGTAGAGCATCTCCCGCACCCGGGTGCCCGAGAGCGCCACATGCTCCGCCTTGTCGTGCGGGCAGGTCTTGGCCGAGGCCATGTTGCCGCAGGCCCGGCAGTAGAAGGTGTGCTCGAAGAAGAGCGGGGTGATCCCCAGGTCGGCCGGGGGGATCTCATCGAAGATGCGCTGGGCATCGTAGCTGCCGTAGTAGCTGCCTACCCCGGCGTGGTCCCGCCCGACAATGAAGTGGGTGCAGCCGTAGTTCTTCCGGCAGAGGGCGTGCCAGACCGCCTCCCGCGGGCCGGCGTAGCGCATGGCCGCCGGGAAGACCCCCAGCAGCGTCCGGTCGGCGGGGTAGTAGTGGGCGAGAATCGCCTCGTAGGCCTGCATGCGGATATCGGCGGGGATATCGTCGGCCTTGGTCTCCCCCACCAGCGGGTGGAGCAGCAGCCCGTCGCAGATCTCCAGGGCGCATTTCTGAATGTACTCATGCGCCCGGTGGACCGGGTTGCGGGTCTGGAAGCCCACCACCGTCCGCCAGCCTTTCTCGGCGAAGGCGGCCCGGGTCTCCATGGGGGTGAGGTGGTAGGCGGGGAACTCCGGCCGCTGCCGGTCCACCAGCCAGACCTCGCCCCCCAGGTAGAGTTCACCCTGCTGCATCAGCCGCTTCACACCCGGATGCGCCGTCTCGACGGTCCGGTAGCAGCAGAGCGCCTCCTTCTCCTTGTCATACGGGAAGATCTCCTCCACCCGCATCAGCCCCAGGAGCTTGGAGTCTGGCGCCTCCAGGGCGATCTCGTCCCCCGGGTGGATCGCCCCGGCCTGCTCCAGGGTGACCGCCAGGGTGACCGGCAGCGCCCAGAGCAACCCGCCGGCCAGCCGCATCTCCCGGACCACGGGCTCGTAATCTTGCCGGGTCATGAAGCCGGTAAGCGGCGACAGGGCGCCGTCGCCGATCATCTCCAGATCGGCAGCCTCCCGGCTGTCCAGGCGAACCCGGACCAGCCCCGCCGCCCGCTCAATGGCCGCCGCCCGTTCATCGCCACGGAGCCAGCGGTTGATCAACTGCCCGCCATGGGGGGCGATCTGCTTGCTCAGCATGCTCCTCCCCCCTTACTTGTGCAGCCCGCACTCGGTCTTGTTATGGCCCGACCAGCGCCCGGCCCGCGGGTCCTCCCCCGGCTTGACCGGGCGGGTGCAGTAGGAGCAGCCGATGGACGGGTACCCCTGGTCATGCAGCACGTTGTAGGGGACGTTGTTCTCCAAGATGTACGTCCAGACGTCTGCATCTTTCCAGGCGACCAGGGGGTTGATCTTGACCAGGTTGAACTTCTGGTCCCACTCCACCACCTGGGCGTTGGCCCGGAAGGGCGACTGCTCCCGGCGGATGCCGGTGATCCAGGCCTTCAGCCCGCCCAGCGCTCGCTTGAGCGGTTCCACCTTACGAATGGCGCAGCAGGCGTCGGGGTCGGTGGACCAGAGGGCGTCGCCGTGCTGCGCCGCCTGCTCCTCCGGCGTGATCAGGGGGAGCACCTGGTCCATCTGAATGTCGTACTTCTCCCGGACCTGCTCGATCAGGGCGTAGGTCTCGGAGAAGAGGAAGTTGGTGTCCAGGTAGAAGAGGCGGGCGCCGCTCTTCACCTTGCAGATCATGTCAACCAGGGCCACATCCTCCGCTCCGAAGGAGCAGGCGAGGGCGATATCGTCGCGGCCGAACTGTTCAAAGGCCCACGTAAGTACTGCAGCGGGGCCCTTTCCCTCCAGCTGCGCGCTGACCTCCGCCAGCTCCGCCGGGGTCCAGGTCTTCTGTACCATCTCTGGGTCTGCCTCCTTTGCCAGCACAACAGCGCCCGGCGAGCGGGCGCTCTGCTCTCGGGTTTCCAGGTTTACCGTATGCGGGCTGGAGGCAGGGGGTGCTAGAGATGGCGGGAGAGGCGAATCCAGAGAATGGCGACGGCCACGGCCGCCCCGCCGGTGACCAGGTAGATGGTCTGGACCGGCTGGAGGTAGGCCGCCGCCGGAAAAGCGATGGCCATCAGCAGCGAGAAGCCAAGGCTTTGCAGTGAGAGAATCGTGGCCCGCTGTTCAGAGGGGATCTGCTCGTTGAGCCGGGCGGTCAGGGTGGGCCAGAGAATCCCGTCGATGCCGTCACCCACGATGAAGGCGGCGGAACCGCTCCAGTTCCGGGCGAGGCCCATGTAGAGGTAGATCGCCCCCACACCCAGGGGGCCGAAGCGGAGCCAGGCATAGGTGGCGGAGCGGCTCAGGCGCTCGGCGATCCAGCCGCCGAACGAGCCCACCACCCGGGCCAGGGAGAAGACCAGCCCGGCGCCCAGCATGGAGAGCCCGACCGCCGGGAAGTAGACCTGCCCGAACTGGCCCGCCATGGCGACCACGGTGTTGTAAACCCAGCTGAACCCGATGATCAGCAGCACCGCAGGGTGAGCGAGCACGTAGCGGAAGGCGGTGCGGGTGTGGCGCCAGAGGTCGCGGTGCTCGCCCTCCGCGGCGGCCTGGCGCCGCTCGGCCATCCCCCAGACGACGGCCATCGCCAGCAGGGAGAGCACGGCCCGGCTGAAGAAGGGGGCCAGGTCGTTCTGCTGGTAGAGCCAGCCGGCGATAATCGGGGCGACCGCCAGGGCGGCCATATGGATGGCGGAAGCGCGGGCCAGCGCCTTGCGGGCCATCTCCGCCCCGCCGATCTCGTCGGCCGTCTCGTAAAGCAGGGCGGTGTCGGCCCCCGACAGGAAGGTGGAGCCGAGGCCGGAGAGCGCCAGCACCAGGCAGGCGGTCAGGGTATCTTCGATGAAGAGGTAGCCGAAGCCGGAGAGGGCGCTGATGAAGAGACCGGTCAGCATGGAGCGGCGGCGCCCCAGCAGGTCGGCCAGAATTCCGGTGGGCACCTCGCCCAGCAGAATCGCCAGGTGAAAGGCCGACTCCGCCCAGCCCGGGTTGCCGCCCCGGGAGACGACGAAGGCGAGCCAGGTGGTCCAGCCAAACTGAAAACCATTGAGCAGGGCATATAGATAGTAGCGAACCAGCGTTGCACGCATCGTTCTCTCTTCCTCCCGTTTTAGAGCGCGAAAAAGGCGTCACCGGGATGGTCCGGTGACGCCTCCTGCTAGAGCGGGAGGACGGCAGCCAGCCATCGCCGACCTGGAAAAGGGCATAGTACCCCCAGGTAGGCGCTTAGCAGCTGCCTTTGAAGGCGCGCACAAAGGACAGGGCGAAGCCGTGTGTTCCCAAAATGATCAACATGGAATCGCCCTCCTTTCACGCAACTTGTTATGGGATACCACACGCAGCCTCAGAACGGCAAGAAGAAGCCGCTCCTGGCCAGCCCGGACAGGCTGGCTCCTGATTGCTGCTAGACCTGAAGGTCGGCAAAGAGAACCGAAGAGAGGTACCGCTCGCCGGTGGAGGGTAGGATCACCACGATCGTCTTGCCGGCGTTCTCGGGCCGCCGGGCGATCTGTACCGCCGCATGGACCGCAGCGCCCGATGAGATCCCGCAGAGGATCCCCTCCTCCTTCGCCAGGCGGCGGGCCATGGCAACCGCCTCCTCGCTGGCGACCTGGAAGGTCTCGTCGACCACGTTGGTGTGCAGGTTGTCGGGAATGAAACCGGCGCCGATGCCCTGGATCTTGTGCGGGCCCGGCTTGCCGCCGGAGATGACCGGCGACTCCGCCGGCTCGACCGCCACGGTGTGCAGGCCCGGCTTCCGCTCCTTGATCACCTCGCCGACGCCGGTCATGGTGCCACCGGTGCCGACGCCCGCCACGAAGATATCGACCTGGCCGTCGGTGTCGGCCCAGATCTCCTCCGCGGTGGTGCGGCGGTGGATCTCCGGGTTGGAGGGGTTCTCAAACTGCTGGGGCATCCAGGCGTTGGGGGTGGCCTCCACGATCTCCCGGGCCTTGGCAATGGCCCCCTTCATCCCCTCGGCGCCGGGGGTCAGCACCAACTCCGCCCCGTAAGCCTTCAGCAGCTTGCGCCGCTCCAGCGACATGGTGTCGGGCATCACCAGCACGCAGCGGTAGCCCCGGGCTGCCGCCACAAAGGCCAGGGCGATACCTGTGTTGCCGCTGGTGGGCTCGACGATGATCGTGTCGGGCTTGAGAATGCCCCGCTCCTCGGCGTCCTGGATCATCGAGTAGCCGATGCGATCCTTCACGGAGCCGGCGGGGTTGAAGTACTCCAGCTTTGCCAGCACCGTAGCCCCCGCTCCCTCGGTCACCTTGTTCAGCCTGACCAGCGGTGTCCGGCCGATGGTATCGGCGATGTTCTCATAAATCCGTCCCATGGAGACCCTCCTCTGCATTCCTTTATTCCGAGTTATCCAATCGGAAATACAGGCTTATTATCGTCCATTATAGCATGGAATTCCCATCTGTCCAGGGGGATTCTGGCGTCAGACAGGTTCGGGCCAGCCGCTCCAGGGAGCGACCGGCCCGGTTAGTCTACCCAGGAACCTGCCCGCACATGGGGCAGCTCTCGCGCCGGGTCACCGGCGCCTCGCGGAAGCGGGCCTCCCAGCCGTCGTAAGCCAGAATCCGCCCGGTCAGGGGCGTGCCTTCGCCCAGGATCAACTTGACCGCCTCGGTCGCCGCCACCACGCCGATCACGCCGGCAGCGGCAGCGACAGCTGTGCCCTCGCCCTCCGGCCTGAGCCCCAGCGCCAGGGCGCGGTCGGGCTCCACGCAGCCCAGGCAGGGCTCCCCCTGCCGATAGGCCAGGGCGACCCCGCTCGCCCCGTGGGCGGCGGCAAAGACGGCGGCTGCGCCGCAGCGGATCGCCTCGCCCTGCATGCCCTGCCAGTCGCCGGTGGTGGCCAGCAGCACCTGGTGCTCCGCCACGGCGCCGGTCACATCGCTCTCCCGGTCGAGCACGACCACCTCGGCCGCCGGGTTGATAGCGCTGAGCGGCTCCCGGGCCGACCGGGCGCGGGGCACCCCAACCCGGCTCCGGTCATGGGCGATGGCCGACTCCAGGTCGGCCGGGGTGACCAGGCCCGGGTCCCAGAGGGTGAGCTTGCCAATGCCCGCCGCCGCCAGGTAGAGCGCCGCCGCCGAACCGGCGGGGCCGAGCCCGGCGATCAGCACCGAGCCGCCCTTCAGCCGCTTCTGGCCACGCCCCCCCACCTCGGGGAGAATGATATGGCGGCTGTACCGCAGGATCTCCTGTTCGGTCAGGCTCACTGCTGCACCCCCCCGCAGAACCACTCGTAGTCGATCAGCTCGGTGATGGTCGGGCTGTCGCCGCAGACGGCGCAGGCCGGATTCCGCTTGATCTGCACCTCGGCCAGGTCCATGTCGAGGGCATTATATATAAGTAGTCTTCCGTTCAGGCTCTTCCCCCGGCCGGCCAGGAGCTTGACCGCCTCCATGGCCATAAGGCTGCCGATGAAGCCGGGCAGCACGCCGATCACCCCCGCCTCGGCGCACGACGGCACGGAGCCGGGCGGCGGGGGCGTCGGGTAGAGGCAGCGGTAGCAGGGCCCCGCCCCGGGCTGAAAGACGGTGATCTGCCCATCGAACCGGAAGATGGAGCCGTGCACCTGGGGGCGCCCGGTCAGCACGCAGGCGTCGTTGACCAGGTAGCGGGTGGCGAAGTTGTCGGAGCCGTCGACCACCAGGTCGTATTGGCGGAACAGTTCCAGCGCATTCTCACGGGTAAGGGCCACCGGGTGGGTCTCCACCACCGTCTCGGGCCGGAGCGCCGCGATCTTGGCCGCCCCGCTCTCCACCTTGGGCCGCCCGATGTCGGTGGTGAAGTGGAGCACCTGGCGCTGCAGGTTGGAGAGGTCGACCAGATCCATATCGCAGAGGCCGATTCGGCCCACCCCGGCGGCAGCCAGCTGGTAGGCGATGGGCGAGCCCAGCCCGCCACAGCCGATCAGCAGTACCGACGACCGGGCCAACCGCTCCTTCTCTGCCGGCGAAAGGAGTTCATCCATAATTTACCATTCCCCTTCAGCGGTGTCAAGCCAGTTTCAGTATAGCACGGGAACGGAAGGTCCAAATGGCCCAACAGTCGAAGGATAGGGGCGAAGATCATGAGGAGGCTGACCGAATGACCTACATCTTATTGCTCTGGCTCTGCGTCTCCGGCGCCACCGTTGTCACAATTACTCTGGGGCGGCGCCAGCTGTGGGGGCCGATGATCGGCGGCATCGCAGCGATCCTGTTCCTGGGCTACATGGCCATGCGGGCCACCCGGGAGGCGGAGGGCTACTTTCCGAACCAGTGGTTCCTCCTCTACTTCGCCTGGTTCGCCGTGGGCGTCGTGGCGGAGGCGCTGGCCCGGGCGGTGCGGGAGCGCATCTGGCGTCGGGCGGCGCTGGAGGTGGTCCTGCTGGCGATCTTCATCTACTGGGCGGTGGGGTACACAACGGTAAAGTGAGACCAACAAGGCCCGGACGTAACCCGTCCGGGCCTTGCTGCACCGCTATTGGGGAGGTCTCCCCCAGTTAATGCCCATCCGGTACATGGCGCTGAACCCCTTGGCGGGGGTCACCACCTCGAACCGGAACGGGGCGTAGAAGGATTCGTTTCCAGGGTCGGCGAGCAGCACCGTGTTCTGCACGTGCTCGTACCCCTCCAGCACCCGGCGCATCAGCTCGGAGCCGATTCCCTTGCGCTGGTACTCGGGCAGCAGCAGAATCTCGTGCAGGAAGAGGCAGAACTCGCCGTCGGTGATGATCCGGGCCCAGCCGACCAGCCGGTCGCCGTCCCAGGCGCTCACGATGCGGTCGGAGGCCGCGTGGGCCCGCTCCACCCGCTCGGGCATGTGCTGGCTGAGCCAGCCCAGCGCCCGGTAGACGGCGAGCACCTGGTCGATCGGGAGCGGGGTGGCCGTCTCATAGCGAATCATCATCGCGAATCAGCTCCTGTGCGCTTCCTTAGAAGCCGAGACGGGGCGCCAGGGACGGGGCGAACCGGTTCAGAAGGCTGCGCAGGCGGTAGGCCTGCAGGAAGCGGCGGTACTCCGCCTGCTCCTCGCCCCGGGCCTGGTGCAGGGACTGATTACAGAGATGGGTCTCGAACTCGGCCTGTTTCAGGCTGGCAACGTGCATCAGGTCCATCATGGCGTGTAGCCTCCTTGTATTAGAGCGCCAGCCGTTTGGCCAGGCTCGGGGTGTAACGCAACAACAGGTTCCGCAGGGTGTAGAGCTGGAAGAAGCGCTTCTCGGCCCGCTGGGCAGCCCGCTGGCTGCGGTAGGCCTCCAGGGCGTCAGCCCGGTGCAGGTCCTGGTGCGGGTTCTGGGTCTCACGGGTCAGCATCTTGTTCATCAGCGCGTAATCGTAATGCGCGTTCATTTGCGAAAACACCTCGTTGGGGTGCGCACGGCTTAGCCGTTGCGCTTTAATTTCCCCGTCCTCAAGGCGTACCGCTCGCCGATCTGAAAGATCTGCACACCCACTGGCACCAGCACGACACCGGTGACCAGGAGACTCAAGACCTGGGGCATCACATCGGCCAGGCTCGCCCCGCCGATCCAGGTGGCCCGGACGGCATCGAGGGTGAAGGTGGCCGGATTGATTCGTGCGAGCGGCTGCATCCACCCCGGGAGGACGGTCACCGGGTAGTAGACGCTGGACATGAGGAGCAGCAGGCCCTGGATGATGTGCGTCGCCTGTGCGCCGCGCTCCGTGGAGATCAGCGGCAGAACGGCGGCCAGGAGCCCCAGCCCCATGAAGGAGAAGCTTGCGATCCCCAGGACCGCGAAGCCTCCGAGCAGGTTGGCACTGGTCATGTCGAGATCGAAGAAGAAGATGGTGATGGTCAGGATAATGGCGGTACGGACCATCGCATAGGTGATGCCGTAGAGCCCCTGGCCCATCAGGTAGGTGAAGCGGTGAACGGGCGCCATGAAGGTGTACTCGATCGTCCCTTCCCAGCGCTCCCAGGCGACGGTCTCGCCCATGATCTGGAACAGCACCGAGAGGTAGGACCAGAGCAGGGCGCCGATCAGCAGGTAGAGAACCCGCTCCTGGCCGGTGATGCCCTGGCTGTCGACGCCGATCAGGCCGATGGTGAGGGTCGAGACCGTGCTGTAGACGATCCAGACCACCTCCCAGCCGATGTAGCGCCGGGTGAGCGCCCAGTTGCGCTCGACGAAGCCCTGGGTGGCGCTTAGCTGTGTGCGGAAGGCGCTCATCCTGCCACCTCCTCCTCTGCGGTCTTCAGGCTCTTGCCGGTGGCGGCGAAGAAGACCTCTTCAAGATCCTTCGCCCCGTAGCGTGCAAGCAGCTGGGTAGGGGTCCCTTCGGCCCGGAACTTGCCATCTACGATAAAGGCGACCCGCTGGCATAGCCGGGCGGACTCATCCATGTCGTGGCTGGTCAGGATCACGGTGGTGCCGAACTGGCGCTGCACCTCCAGCACATAGTCCTGCACGTCCCGCTTGGATTGCGGGTCGAGGCCGGTGGTCGGCTCATCCAGCAGGAGGAGCGCCGGCCGGGTCATGAGCGCCCGGGCGATGGCCACCTTCTGCTGCTGGCCCCGGGAGAGATTCTCCAGCGGGGAGTTCCACTTCTTGGCGGGGAGGCCCATCCGCTCCATGATCTCGCCGGCCTGCCGGCGGGCCTCCTTCAGCTCCAGCCCGTAAAGCCGGGCGGCGTAGCTCAGGTTCTCGATGGCAGAGAGCTTCTTGAAGAAGGCGGCGTCCACGGAGACCCGGTTGATCATCTTCCGTACTGCGGCAGTCTCCTGCTGCGCATCCCGTCCGAAGACGGTCACCTTGCCGCCGTTGGGGATCAGCAGGGTGGAGATCAGCCGGATCAGGGTCGACTTGCCCGAGCCGTTGGGCCCGAGGATGCCGTAGCACTCGCCACGCTTCACGGAGAAGGAGATGTGGTCGACGGCGGTGATCAGCCGCTGGGGCCGCTTCTGCCAGAAGCGGTACCAGGGACGTTGGTTCTCTTCGTCTTCCTCGTGAAAAAACTTATACAGATCGATGACGTCCAAAGCGATGGTCATCGTTATCTACCCCCTTAGTCGGATGTGGGCCATCCATGTGCAGAGGTGGGCGGAGCCCCCCTGCCTGCGCCACAAACCCCTCGGCGCTAAACTCGCAGAGTCTCGACGTTTGCGGCTTGCCGCACCTACCTCCCCCTGGCTAACGATACCCCCCGCCGCCGAGTTGTGCCGACGTCGCCGCCACGACCCGTCGTAGTAAGGTTGCGTCATGTAGCCAGAAAGAGGGAAGGACCATGGGCATGATCCGCCCATGGTCCTACCTCCCCTGTGCCGCGCGCCAGCACAGGGCAAAGATAAAGGCCACAGGCAGCCGTTCGCTGACCTGTGGCCGTTGTTACTTGGATAGTAGCAGTACTACCAAAGTATCCCGGCGACAGGTCGCGAGATGGCAAAGCCAGCTCCGGTTCCAGCGAGGATGAAGTTGATCTTGTTGAGCTTCATGGTGGACATCTCGTCGACCTCCCTTCTGGGTGATTGTGGTTGTTGTGCAACCCAGGATTGAGTATATGCACCGATGCATGCTTGCGTCAAGCCTGTTTTCAAAAAAACTTCACCTGAGAATGAATATCAGCGATTCAGCGGCAGGCTGACCCCCCCGAGGTTGCCGTTGTAAAAGGAGTTGGGCACCGGCCCCACGATCACGGTTTCCGAGAGCGGCAGCGACTGGACCACCTCCACCTCCCGGGTGGTCATGGGGAGCACCACCCGGATCACAGCGGTCGCCTCGAGCCAGATGCGGTGCCGGGTCTGGTTGATCCCCTCGCCCTTGAACTCCTGCTTAATGTCGACCGCCACGGTGCCGATGGGCACCAGCCGCACCGGCAGGCGGGGGCCGGATGTGCCCATCAGGGTGGAGCCGGTCAGGGCGCCCACCGGCACGCCGAACGGCTCCTCGGCCAACTGCTTCATCTGGCTCTGCACCGCCTGCGCCGCCCCTGCGGCCACCTGGTTGATCAGCGGGGTATTGACCCGATAGGCGGCAATCCGCCCGGCGTCATCCTTTTCGTACTCGACCAGGTTCTCGTGCCGGAGCACCTGGCCGACCTTCTCGGTCACCACCTGGTTGACCGCCTCCACGCCGATGCGCCGGGCCTCCACCTCGGCCACGGCGGCGATCGGGCCTAACAGGACCAGGTCGCCGAGCCGCACCAGCAGGAAGAGCACCGCCCCGACCAGGATCATCCAGCGAACTGGGCTGGCCAGCCGGGTCAGCCGGAGGCGCCGGAAGCTGCGCATCGCTCCACCCCCTTTCGGCAGAGTCCGGGGTGAGCAGAGTCTATGCGGTAATCTGCGGCGCCATGCCCCCTTGCCCGGATCTGCCACGGGAAGAGGGGCTCTACCTGGGCGCCGTGGTCACATCGACCGACGGCGTGGCCTGGACCCCCGGGAACTCTCTGTGCAGAATTCCCGGGGGATTCCAGATAGCCCCCGCGAAACAGGAGAGACCCCGCCGACGTCCTACAGGTGGAGGTGACCAAGTTGAGACCGCTCCCGCTCTTCCTGCTGGTGCTGCTCCTGTCCGGATGCGTTCCGGCGAGCACCCCGCCTTCTCCGGCGCCCTCAGCCCTGCAGGCCTCCCCGCCGGCCCCCCTCCTCCGGCAGACGGCCAACGTTAGCAGAGAGCCAACCACATACCGATTCACGATCGCAAAGGGGATTGAGGGGCGCACGCTGGCCCTGCTCGTTCAGACCGAAGCCACCGCCCCCCAGATGGGGATGCATGCCATAGTGGAGCAAGGCGGTGCCCAGGTCACCGCACTGGAGTTCGAGACAAACCCCTTTCTGAAGACCGTTCGCTTTCCGGCAGCCCCGGGTGAGTATGCCGTCACCCTGAGCCTCCCCCGGTCAAGCCGCAGCATGGCCGTGCAGCTTCACGCCTGGCTGGAGCCGGGCGGGCCACTCACCCCGGAGCAGCGGGTCGAGATCTGGGATGGGTCGATCCGGCTCCCCGCGGCCTGGCAGGGCCTGGTCACCCCGGACGGCTGGGTCACCTTCGCCGGAGGCGATGACCTGACCCTGACCATCGGGCCGCCCGGGGGCGCGGAGGGCAGGCCGGCCAATATCGGGGCGGCGGTGCAGGCCGCCCTGGCCCACATAACCGGCTCCCCGGACCCGTCCCCGATCCTGGAGCCCACGGACACCGGCGTGCAGGCACCGGCGCTGAAGACCCGCGTCGGGGCCCAGGAGTACTGGATCTACGCCGTGCCCGCCGGCGATCGCTTCCTGGTGCTGATTCTGGCGTCCGGGGCCCCCGAGGCCCGGCGTGAGGCGCTCCTGCAGGCGGGCGCGGCCATTGTGCAGACCTTCGAAACGAGGCCCTGAGACAAAGAGAGAGCCGGGGCCCACGCCCCGGCTCCCGCCTTTAGCCAATCACTACGCGCCCGTACTTCCGCTTGCCGGCCTTCAGCACCTGGCCGGTGGTCAGGCTCAGCTCCGCCTTCGGGTCGGTCACCTTCTCGCCGTCGATGGTGAAGCCGCCCTGCTCGATCAGCCGGCGGGCCTCGCTGGCCGACGGGGCCAGCCCGGTCATGGCCAGCAGCCTCGCCGCCTGGACCGGCAGGTCGCCAGCCGCAACGGTTATGTCGGGGATATCTTCCGGCACCTCGCCCCGGGAGAACTGGGCGACCCACCTCTCCTCAGCCCGCAGGGCCTCCTCCTCGCTGAAGCCATAGGTGGTACAGATCGCCCGGCCCAGCCGCTTCTTGGCGTTCATCGGGTTCTCGCCCCGCTCGATCGAGGCCCGGACCGCCTCGATCTCCGCCTCGGGCACATCGGTGAAGTAGGTGAAGTAGGGGATGATCAGCGTGTCGGGGATCGACATCGTCCGGCCGAACATCTCCTCGGCGGAGTGGTCCAGCCCGATGTAGTTGCCCAGCGACTTGGACATCTTCTCCACGCCGTCGAGCCCCTCGATGATCGGGTTCATCATGCAGACCTGCGGCTCCTGGCCCGCCTCCCGCTGAAGGTCGCGGCCGGCCAGCAGGTTGAACTTCTGGTCGGTGCCGCCCAGTTCTACATCGGCCTCGATGGCGACCGAGTCGGTCCCCTGCATCAGCGGGTAGAAGAACTCGTGAATGTAAATCGGACGGCCTTCCTCGTAACGTTTCTTGAAGTCCTCCCGTTCTAACATGCGGGCGACGGTGGACTTGGCCGCGAGCCGGGTGACGTCGGCGAAGGTCATGGGCGCCAGCCATTCGCTGTTGCGCCGGACCTCCAGCTTGCTCACGTCGAGAACCCGGGCCGCCTGTTCCAGGTACCGCTCGGCGTTCTGGGTGGTCTCCTCATGGGTGAGCTGGGGGCGGGCCTCGTTGCGGCCGGTGGGGTCGCCAATGGTCGCTGTGTAATCCCCGATGATCAGGATGCAGTGGTGCCCCAGTTCCATGAACTGCCGCATCTTCCGGAGGGGAATCGTGTGGCCCAGGGTCAGGTCGCGGCCGGTGGGATCGATGCCCAACTTCACCCGAAGGGGCTTGCCGGTCTTGATCGACCGCTCCAGCTTCCGGCGCAGGTCCTCTTCGCTGACCAGGTCGGTCACCCCGCGCATGAGGATCTGCATCTGTTCGTCGACGCTCTTGAAACCCATTGGAAACCGTTCCTCCCTGATCGGGTGCGGGCACAAAAAATACCCCTACACCCGAATGTCTATACCCAGGGACGACGTGTGCTGCACGCCGCGGTACCACCCTGGTTGACCCCCGGGGAGGGGAGTCCACTCAAACGTTCCGCTAACGGGGAACTTCCGGCCCGGTCTATCCATCTAACAAACAGAAGCCTGTGTGTTGATGGACTCGGCGGGCAGCTCGGGAGTGTACTTCGGCCTCATGCCCCGGGGTTTCGCACCGACCAACCCCTCGCTGAAGATGGGCGCTGTGGCCTACTCTTCTCCCTCATCGCTGTTCCTCTCATTCTAGCACAGGCACGAAATGCTGGCAATTCCTTGCGATCTGACGGTATCGCCATGTTGCGGGGTCCGACAAAAAGGAGTCTGGCCCAGGAGAGCGAATTCCTTTCACCTTGTTGGAGGTGTTTCAGTTGCCCAATTCCCGACGACCTGACGGTTCGCCGCCCAAGCGGCCCGCCAAGAAGAAGCGCAGCCGGCGCTGGATTGGCTATACGCTGCTGATCCTTTTCGGAATGGCGCTGGGCGTGGCCGGGCTGGCCGGAACGTACGTCTACCGGGCCTATCAGGACCTGCCTACCTTCGAGGAGTTCGATCCCAGCCTCACCTCTGTCATCTATGACCGTACCGGCACCAAGGTCTATGAGCTGGCCGATGAGCAGAACCGGACCCTGGTGAAGCTTGACCAGATTCCGGAGGAGGTCCAGTGGGCCTTTATCGCTACCGAGGACCACCGGTTCGAGGACCACTTCGGCATCGATCTCTACCGCCTCGGCGGCGCTATTATCGCGGATATCAAGTACCTCCTGGGCATCGAGGGCTCGCAGTGGGAGGGCGCCTCGACCATCACCATGCAGCTGGCCCGCAACGCCTTCCTGACGCTCGACGTCTCGGCCAAGCGGAAGGTGCAGGAGATGCTGATCGCCATCGATCTGGAGAAGCGCTACACCAAGGATCAGATCCTCGAGCAGTACCTGAACACGGTCGCCTTCGGCGGCCAGGCCTACGGCATTGAGGCGGCGGCCCAGCAGTACTTCTCCAAGCACGCCAGCGAACTGACCGTCTCGGAGGCGGCAATGCTGGCGGGCATTCTGAAGGGTCCCTCCATGTACAGCCCCTTCACCAACTTCGAGGGGGCGATGGAGCGGCGTGAGATCGTGTTGGATCTCATGGTCCAACACGGCTACCTCGACCCCGCCAGGGCGGAGGACCTGAAGAAGGAGAAGCCCGTTGTCCGGCGGGCGGAGGTCTCCCCTACCTCGGTCACCTTCAACGGCGACTGGTATATCGACCACGTGATCTCCATTCTGACCAATCCGGAGCTGGCAGCCCAGTACAAGCTGCGCCCCTTCACCCCCGACGATCTCTACCACAAGGGGCTCCGGGTCTACACCGCCCTGGACCTGAATTACCAGAAGATCGCGCAGGAGACGCTCAGCAAGATCCTGCCCGAGGAGACGAAGATCTACAGCGCCAAGAAAGATGAGGAGGTCCCCGAGGGCGCCGTGGTGATCATGGATCACCGCACCGGCCACGTGCTGGCGCTGGTGGGCGGCCGCGAGCACCAGCAGATGCTCGGCCTCAACCGGGCGACCCAGTCCCGGCGTGACCCGGGCTCTACCATCAAGCCGCTGGTGGCCTACCTGCCGGCCATCGACCTGCTGGGCTGGGGGCCGGCGACGGTGATCGACGACTCGCCGCCCCGGCTGAACGACAAGGGCGACAACGTCTGGCCGGAGAACTACGAGTTCCGCTACCTGGGCCTCAAGCCGATGCGGGTCGCCGTGGAGCAGTCGATCAACGCCATGGCGGTCCGGACGCTGGAGGCGATCACCCCGGCTAAGGGCATCGAGTATGGCCGCAAGCTGGGCCTGCCGCTGCTGGACTACAAGGACAACTACGACCGGAACGACGAGCACCTGGCGCTCACCCTGGGCGGTCTCAGCCAGGGCGTCACCCCGCTGGAGCTGACCGCCGCCTACGGCGTGCTGGGCAGCCTGGGCGCCAAGAGCGAGCCGATCGTGATCACCCGGATCGAGAACAAGTTCGGCGAGATCATCTGGGAGGCGAAGCCCAACAAGAAGCAGGTCGTCAACACCGACTCCGCCTGGCTGATGGTCGATGTCATGAAGGGGTCGATCAAGCAGGGTACCGCATCGTACGAGGCGAAGGGCTGGCACAACTGGCCCGCCGCCGGCAAGACCGGCACCACCGAGGAGTGGCATGACGCCTGGTTCATCGGCTTCACGACCGAGATCGTCACCGGCGTCTGGACCGGCTACGACAACGAAAAGGGGCGCAAGCGGCTCCCCCATGGGGGCGAGGGCTGGCGAAACTGGACCGGCGCCGGACCGCCCACAAAGGTCTGGACACAGATCATGGACCAGATCTACAAGGAGGCCCCGCCCGACTGGGAGCGGCCGAAGTCCATTGTGAAGGCCCCGGTCTGCGAGATCTCGGGCATGCTGCCCAGCCCGCTCTGCCCGCCTGACAAGATCAAGGAGGACTGGTTCCGGGCTGAGTACGTGCCCAAGAAGATGGACGATATCCTCACCCGGGTCACCGTGGTGCAGCAGCCCTGGGTCAACCCCAAGGACAAGAAGGTGATCAACCGCTACTACCTCTGGCAGCCGGGCTGCGCCGGCACGCCCGAGACGCTGACGCTGATCCGGCGGCCCACCACCTGGGTGAAGCACCCGAAGGATCCGTACAACATCGCCAAGTACTGGCCGGCCGACTGGTGGATGGAGGTGCCGTCCGAGAAGTGCACCCCGGTCACCCCGCAGCAGCCCAAGCCCCCGGGCTCCGGCACCGGCAGCGGTTCGGGCACGGGAACCGGTGCGGGCGATTCCGGCTCTGGCACTGTGGTGAAGCCACCTGTGCTCCCTCCCGTCAACACCAAGCCTTAACTCATTTCCAAAAAATAGAGCCGGATATAGATCCGGCTCTTTTCCTTTCTTTCCATTTTATGTTATACTGGAGAGGACCAGTCGCGACGCAGGCAGGGCAAGGGGGTGCATCGATTGGCAAGACTGCGCGAACTGGTACCCGGGTGCCGAGTCGTAACCCGTTCCGGGTTTGACGGAACGGTGGTAGGCGTCGTGCGGCTCGTCGATGTCAACGTGGTACTGGTGAATCTGGACCTCCTGTCTGGCGAAGAGCGTAACCCGGTTGTTGTCTTCCCTGAAAACCTTGTAACTGTACAACAAGAGCTTCCGGTACAGCCCGTGACCGGCTAGAAAAACCAAACCCTTTACGACTCCTACCGCGCTGGAGAGCCCGGGGTGCATACCCCGGGCTTGGCGCGTCATGCCGCCGCCAGGCGCCGCCAGAGCGCAGCCACCCCGTGCCGCCAGAGGGGGTCGGCGGTATAGGCCACATTCATGCCGATCAGGTTCGCCCCGCAGAAGTGCGGCCCGCCCGGGGTCAGGTACCGCTCCCGGATCAGCGGCGCCACGGCGGTGATCGACTCGGCAGCGGAGGGGAAGCTGGGTATCTCAGCGGGATCAGGCCCCTCCGCCCAGCCCAGCAGGTTCTGCTGCTCCCGGGCGATGCGGGCCCGGCCCCAGGCGGACTCCCAGGCGGCCAGGGCGGCCAGCGCCAGGCTGTTCACGCCCGCCTCCTCCTCCGCCCGGCAGAACGCCGCCCCCAGCCCCTCCAGCCCGGTCCCTGCCAGCGCACGGTCCAGGGCGGCGGGCTCCAGCCGGGCAGGGGCGGTCAGGTCCCGCTCCTCATAGCGGTCGGGTCGCAGGGGAAAGCTGAACCGCTCCCCCAGCGCCCCCGCCAGGCCGAGCACGATCCCCTCGGCCAGGTGGGCGAGCAGGTGGGGCCGGGACTCGTCACCCTCCGCCAGGCCCACCACCAGGCCGGCGGGCCCGGAGCGGCAGCGGGCGGGCCGCACCCCCCAGGGCCGCAGCTGCCGGCCCACCGCTGCCAGGAGCGGCTCGACCAGCCTCCCCTCCCCGCTGGCGGTCACAGACCGCCCTGCGGGCGCCCGGGTCAGCCGGAGCCCGATCTCGCAGCCCGCCCCGAAGCGGAAGGTCACCCGCCCCCCAAAGCCCGGCTCCAGCTCCCGTAGCCGGGCCTGCACCGCCTGCAGGGGGCGGTCAGGTCCCTCCATCCCCCAGCCGATGCTCATGCCGGTCAGGTCGAATCCCCTCCCCCACGGAATTTGCTCCACCCTATGTGATCGCAGCAGGGGATGGACCTACGAGGGGCGAACCTTTGTTTTCCGACCAGTTCCCCCTGCCACCAACGAGGTGATCACCATGCTGCTCCGCGACCCGGTCCACGGCGATATCTACCTGACCGACGCAGAGGTCCGGGTGCTCGATACCAAAGAGATGCAGCGGCTGCGCGGGATCAAACAGCTGGGCACCGCCCACCTGGTCTTCCCCGGCTGCGTCCACACCCGCTTTGATCACAGCCTGGGCGCCCTGCAAATGGCCCACCGCATGATCGAAACGCTCCGCCTGCAGGGCTACCAGATCGACTCCCACAACGCTCAGCTGGTGCGGCTGGCGATCCTGGTGCATGACGTGACCCACATTCCCTACGGGCACACCTTCGAAGATGAGCGGCAGATCTTCCCCCGGCACGACGCCGGCCCCCGCCTCGACTACTTCCTGGGGCCGAAGAGCGAACTGGGCCGGGTGCTGGCCGCCGAGGGTGTCCACGAGGCGGTCAAGGGGATCCTGACCGGCCATCCGCCCGTACCGTGGATGGGCCAGGTCGTCTCCTCCACCATCGATGCCGACCTGCTCGACTACCTCCGGCGGGACTCCTTCTTCGCCGGCCTGCGCATGAACTTTGACGACCGGGTCCTCTCCTACTTCTACCTCGATGAGGGCAAGCTCCTGATCAACATGGTGAAGCACGGCCTCGACCGGCCCGATGCCCGCACCGAGATCATCCACCTCCTGCGGATGCGCTACGTGCTGACCGAGCGCATCTACCTGCACCACGCCAAGATCGCCTCCGGGGCGATGATCTCCAAGGCGGTAGAGCTGCACACCCGCGGCTCGCTGCGCGACGAGGAGGCGCTCTACTCCCTGGGCGACCAGACCTTCCTCGACTTCATCGCCCGCCTCCCCGGGCCGGGGGTGATCCAGCAGCTGGTGGAGGGCGTGGAGAGCCGGCGGCTCTACAAGCGGGCCTACGTTCTCTCCCACTACTCCCTGGGCGCCAACCGTGACGCCTTTATCCGGCGGTACGCCGGCCAGTCGGCGGAGCGGGAGGAGCTGGAGAACCAGATCGCCGCCAGGGCCAGGCTGAAGCCCGGGCAGGTGATCCTCTACTGCCCCAAGGCCTCCTTCTTCAAGGAGGTGCGGGTGCCGGTCAAGTCCCGCACCGGGGTGGGGCCGCTCTACGAGCTGGACGTCTCCGGCGAGGTGGCGGCCATGGCCCGGCAGTATGAGGGGCTCTGGCGCACCTACGTCTTCTGCCCGCCCGAGAAGGTGGACACGGTCCGCCGGGCCTGCGAGAAGATCTTCGACTACCCCAGCGAACTGACCGCACACGAATAGGGAACATTCGCGGGCCCATGGGCGTCTCTTTCCCAGAGTCTGTGCGCTAAGACTGGGGAGAGACACCATGCCTTTGACCCTTGAGTCCATCCGGGAAGCTGTGTCCAACGCGGGGCTGTCCGGGAAGGCGGTCTGCCTCCACTCCTCCCTCCGCTCCTTTGGCCCGGTGGATGGCGGCCCTGACACCGTTATCGACGGCTTCCTGGCCGAGGGGTGCACCCTGTTGGTCCCCGCCTTCGCCTACGGCTTCGGGGTCAGCCCCCCGGAGGATCCCGCCATGCGCCCCGCCCGCAACGGCACGACCTACTACGACTTCCCGCCGGCCCCCCCGGGGCCTCCCTCCGTTTACACGCCGGAGAGTCCCTTCATCAGCCGCTCGATGGGGGCGATTCCGGCGGCCCTCATCGGGCGGGAGGGCCGCGTGCGGGGGGGCCACCCGCTCAACTCCTTCGCGGCGCTGGGCCCGCTGGCCGCGGAACTGGTGGCCGGGCAGAGGCCGCTGCACGTCTACGCCCCCCTGGAGGCGCTGACCCGCCTGGGCGGCTCGGTGGTCCTGGCGGGGGTGGGCCTCACCCGGATGACCCTGCTCCACCTGGCGGAGCAGCGGGCCGGGCGGACCCCCTTCCGACGCTGGTATGCCGGCCCCCAAGGCGAGACCCTTATGGCCGAGGTGGGCAGCTGCTCGGAAGGCTTCGACAAGCTCGAGCCCGCCCTGGCCCCCCTGATCAACGAGCAGCAGGCAGGTGAATCCCACTGGCGGATTCTCCCGGCAGCGCAGGCCCTGGATGCGGCAGCGGCAGCGATTCGCCGGGACCCGATGATCACCCACTGCGGGAACCCGGGCTGCAACCGCTGCAACGATGCGGTGGCTGGTGGCCCGATTCTGTGAGGCGCGCAAGAGGGATGGCCCCGAGTAGGCCATCCCTCTCACGCGCTTTCTTTCGCCTTTCCCTGCAGGGGCAGGGCGCCATTTACTCGAGCTTCGCCACGGTGACGCCGTCGCCGCCCTCGCCCACGCCGCCCAGCCGGAAGGAGACGACACGCCTGTCGCCCTTCAGCTGGTCGGTGATCGCCTTGCGCAGGGCGCCGGTCCCCTTGCCGTGGATGATCCGGACCATGGGCAGCCCGGCCAGCACAGCGGCGTCCAGGTACTTGTCGACCTTCTCCAGCGCCTCATCGACCATCAGGCCCCGCAGGTCGACCTCGGTGGACATCTCCTGCGCCTTGGTCGCCGCCAGCGACTTGCCCCGGGTGCGGGTGGCGGGTACCATCCCCTTGGCCTTGGCCTCCGGCCGGCCCTCCTCCGCCCGCTCCAGGTCGTTGACCGAGACGGTCACCTTCATAATGCCCGCCTGGACCAGCAGGTGGCCGCTGGCGTCGGGCTCGGTCAGCACGTAGCCGGTGGTGTCCAGCTTGATCAGCCGCACGGCGTCGCCGGGCTTGAGGCCCGTGGGCGCCTCACCGGTGCGCCGGGCGTAGCGCTCCTCGTCGGTGGGCTCCACCGCCTGGCGGGCCTTGGAGAGCCGGCCGCGGGCAGACTGGATCGCCTGCATCCGCTCGGCCTCCCGCTGCTCGCGGACCGCCTGCTTTAGCTCGTCGATCACCGCCTCGGCCTCGCGCCGGGCCTGGGTCAGAATCGCCTGCGCCTGGGCGCGCGCCTTCTCCAGCGCCTCGGCCGCCTTCTGCTTCGACTCGCCGTAGCGGCGCTCGTACTCGTCGCGCATCCGCTTCGCCTCGGTGCGGAGCTTGGCGGCCTCCTCCCGCTCCTTCTCCAGCTGGGCGCGGGTGGCGTGGATTCCCTGAATCAGGTCCTCCACCCGCTCCTGCTCCTGGGTCAGGAACTGGCGGGCGCGGTCGACCAGCAGGGGCGAGAGCCCCAGCCGCCGGGAGATCTCAAAGGCGTTCGATGAGCCCGGCACGCCGATGAGCAGCTTGTAGGTGGGCTTGAGCGTCTCCACGTCGAACTCCACCGAGGCGTTCTCCACCCGGGGGCGGGTGAAGGCGAAGGTCTTCAGCTCGCTGTAGTGGGTGGTGGCCACCGTCTTCGCCCCGCGGGCGTGCAGGTGCTCCAGGATCGACATGGCCAGGGCGGCGCCCTCGGTGGGGTCGGTGCCGGCGCCCAGTTCGTCGAGCATCACCAGGGCGTTCCCCTCGAGCGCATCGAGAATGCGAATGATATTGGTCATGTGGCCCGAGAAGGTGGAGAGCGACTGCTCGATCGACTGCTCGTCGCCCACGTCCACAAAGACCTGGTCGAACATGCCGACCCGGGTGCCGTAGCCGGCGGGCAGGTGCAGGCCGGCCTGGGCCATCAGCACGAAGAGGCCCATGGTCTTGAGCGTCACCGTCTTGCCGCCGGTGTTGGGGCCGGTGATCACCAAGGTGTCGAAGGTGAGCCCGATGTGGATCTCGGTGGGCACCACCTCGCCCTTCAGCAGCGGGTGCCGCCCCTTGCGGATCTCCAGCAGCGGCTCCCGGGCCAGCTCGGGCTCGACGCAGTCGAGGTCGAGGGAGAGCTTGCCCTTGGCGGAGGCGAAGTCGATCTGCGCCACCGCCTGGAGGGTGTCGACCATGGTGTCGGCCTCCCCAGCCAGCAGGGAGGTCAACCGCGTTAAGATTCGGACGATCTCCTCCCGCTCCTTGAGGGCCAGCTCCTTGATCTCGTTGTTCATCTCCACCACCGCCATCGGCTCGATGAAGAGGGTGGAGCCGGAGCCCGACTGGTCGTGAACGATCCCCGGCACCTGGCCGCGATGCTCGATCTTGACCGGGACCACGAACCGGTTGTCGCGAATGGTCACAATGGTCTCCTGCAGGTACTTGGAGGCCGGCCCCCGCACGTAGGAGTCCATCTTTTCTTTGATGCGGTTCTGGAGGATGCGCATCCCGCGGCGGACCTCATGCAGCGTCCGGCTGGCGTCGTCACGTACCTCGCCGTGGTCGTCGATCGCCTGGCGGATTTCGGCCTCCAGCGTGGTGAAGGCGCCGATCATGTTGGCGAGCGCCGCCAGAATGGGGGCGTCGTCCTTGTTTTCCTGCAGGAATTTCTTCAGGCGCCGGGCGCTGGCGGCGGTGTCGGCCACGTCGAGCAGGTCGCCGGGCTCCAGCAGGCCGCCGCGGATCGCCCGCTTGACATGGGGGCGCACATCGTGCAGGCCGCCCAGCGGGATCGACCGGGCGCCCATGTAGAGCCGCCGGGCCTCGCTGGTCTCCTCCTGCCGGTGCTTGACCTCCAGGTAGTCGTTAGACGGGGCAAGCCCCTCTACGATCTCCTTGCCGAGGGAGGTGGCGGCCCGCTCAGACAGCATCTGTTTGATCTTGGCGAACTCTAAGGTTCGCAGTGCACGTTCGTCCATATTCTCTCCTCTCATCGCATAAGCACCACCGGGATTTCCCACAGTAGTGCTAGACGTATGAACGGGCGGTTTGTTCCATAGCGTACTTTGAGGTGATGCAGGTGAAGCGCGGGTGGGCCTGGTGGGTGCTGGCGCTGGCTGTGGCGGTCGCCCTGGGGGCGGGGTATTACACCGCGGGCCGCCGGGCAGAGGCGGTAGACCAGGCGGTCCTCTTTGAGGCGGTCCGGTCGTGGCTGGCCGAGGCCAACGTGCCCCGGCAGGATATGCCCAAGGAGATCATTTCGGTGAAGCCGCTGGGGCCAGACCGGTACCTGGTCCACATGCAGATGGTCGTCGGCGAGGGGTGGTTTGAGGTCTGGCGCTCGGCGGAAGGTTGGCAGGTGAAGGGCGCCCCTCCCCCTTCGTAGGTCCTTTCGGCACCGGGGCAGGTCGGGCGGCGACCACCCCTTCGCGACTACGTTAGTCGCCAACGGCTGCTACGGCTGCCTACCGGGCCCGCCGAAATCGGAATGGGTTGGGTGGGTTGCTTTTTGTCGCGGGCCGATTTCGGCGGCTGGTGGGGTCTGGTTTGGGGTGCGGGTTACCTGGTCTTTCTACCCTAGAGCCCGGATGATGGCGGGAGTGATGTCGGTCAGGCTTTCTATTTGGTCGGCCATTCCTTCCGCACCTGGGCCTTTTATGATCGTTGGGACCTTGTTTTTGGTGTGGGTCTTTACGCTTAGGTCCTCGATGTTGCCGTGGTCGCTGGTGATCACCAGGAGGTGATCTTCCGGCAGCTCTTCGAGCACTCCTTGCAAGAACTGATCGACCCGTTCGAGGACCTTTACGGCTTCCTGTTGATCTCGTGCATGGCCGGCCTTATCGGTCAGGAAGTGCTCGTAGAGGGTGAAATGATGGCGGGCCGCTACCCTGGCGGCCCGCCGGCCTGCTTCCTGGGGGGTGACGGGGTCCAGGTCGAAGCCCATGGCCCGCATTACGTGGTGATCGATGTCGAACCCTACGGCCTCTCCCTGCCGGATCTGGTCGACGGTGCGGAAGGTGTGAATCCCCGCGGCCAGGGCGGCCACCGTGGAGGCGGAGGGGCGGTAGCGGCGGTCGGGCAATGTCGGCTGGCCGGCGGCTACCCAGTCGAAGAACTGGGGGCGGAAGCCGTTTAAGAAGGTGGCGGTCAGGCCGCGGTCGCCCACCTGCTTGAAGATGGAGTGCTCGCAGAGGATTTTTTTCAGGCTGGGCGTGGGATAGGCGTTCAGGTGCCGGCCGATCGCCCTCGCTGCGTTCTGGCCGGTGAAGATCGCGGTCTGACCTGTGGCGCTCTGGGGGAGGCCCTCGACGCCCAGACAGGCGTCTGTGGCAACCGCGGCTGCGCCGTGGGCGCGGTAGGGGACCGAGCCGGCCCAGAGCTTTTGGCCGCCCAGCAGCGATTCGAAGGCTACCATCTCGGCGGCCATCATGGGGTTGATGGCGGGGTCCTCAGGGCCCAGGCCCATGCCATCGATAAAGAAGAGAAAGGCGCGCAACAGATCATCCTCCTGGTCGATCCCCTGGCGGTTCCGGTGGGAGCTCGGTGAGCCCGGGTGGGCGCATGGCGGCGAGCAGCGACCGCTCTACGGCCTCGGCCACCGCCCGGTCTAAGCGGCGGTCCAGAACCCGCTCCACGGCACGCTCCACATCCCTTGGGGTGGCGGCGTCCGCTTCATCCTTCAGAATCACGCTGATGCCGCCGGCGTGCTCGATCCACGCCTCCTTCACCTCATCCACCTTGGTGACATCTTTGTGGCGGAGGGCGGTGAGCAGGTCGGCCATGCTGACCCGTTCCTTTAAGAGATTCTTCTTCATGATGCGCCCGTCCTTCACCAGCAGGGTAGGTCGTCCCTCGGTCAGCTCCTCAAACGACTTCCAGTGGATGTTGACCGTGGTGACCACCACGTGCAGGCCGCCGATCAGGGCGACCGGGAGAATGCCGTGCAGGAAGTCGACATCGAGATCGGAGACCGGAATCGCCGCGACCTCGCCGATCATGATCACCATGGCCAGATCAAAGGGGGCCAGGTTGGCGATGGAGCGCTTACCGGTCCACCGGACGATCATCATCACGAAGAGAAAGGCAACCACCGTCCGGACGAACAGCACCGGGACGTGCTTGATCATCTCTACGATCCAATCGGCGGTGAAGATCTGTGCCAGGCTCCACACGATGCGCTCAGACGCTCCTTTCCGGCCGGTCCCGGCAGTGTGAACAAGGAGTAGGTTGCCCAATTGTCGTCTGAGGTTGGCGCGTTACCCGGACGGAGAAGCAGGAGAAAGGCGCCCCGCTCATCGTCGGGGCGCCCGCGCTATGCTCCGGTTGATTCAATCATCTTCTCCCACTCGTAGTAGAGGCGCTCCAGATCGGAGCGAATCGACTCGTACTCGGCCACCGTCTCCCGCCCCGACGCCGTCTTGTAGATGTCGGGGTCGGACATGCGCTCCTCCAGCTCGGCCTTGCGGCCCTCGAGACGGTGGATCTCCGCCTCCAGCTTGCGGGCGGCATCGGCCGCCTTGCGCTCCTCCTTGCGGGAGCGTGCGGCCTGCTGGGACTCCTTGCGCGTCGCCTCCGCGGGCTTGACCGGCGCCTCGCCCCTGGCCTGCGCCTCGGCCTGAGCCTGGGCGGCCAGCGCTGCCAGCCGCTCCTTCTCTGCCCTGTAGGCCGAGTAGTTCCCCTCGTACTCGGTCACGCCCTCGGGGCCGAACTCCCAGATCTTTGTGGCGATCTGGTCGACAAAGAAGCGGTCGTGAGAGACGAAGATCACGGTGCCCGGGAAGGCGTTGAGCGCCTCTTCCAGCACCTCTTTGGACTCCAGGTCCAAGTGGTTGGTCGGCTCGTCGAGCAGGAGCATGTTGGCGCCGCCCACCATCAGTTTGGCCAGGATCAGCCGGTTTCGTTCGCCGCCCGAACACTGGGCGATCGGCTTGTAGGCGTCGTCGCCGGAGAAGAGGAACTGGCCCAACAGCGAGTGGGCGTCGAACTTCGTAAAGCCGGGGATCTCCAGCATCTCCTCCATGCAGGTGCGGCTGTAATCCAGGGCGTCCAGGTCCTGGCTGAAGTAGCCCCGCTGTACGCCCACCCCCCAGAAGAAGGAGCCGGCGGTGGGCTTGTGGATCCCCTGAATCACCTTCAAGAAGGTGGTCTTGCCCGAGCCGTTGGGGCCGACCAGGGCGATGCGGTCGCCCTTGTAGAGCATCAGGTTGACGCCGGCGAAGACCGGCTTCTCGCCGAAGGACTTGGCCAGCCCCTCCACCTTCAGCACATCGTTGCCCGACTCGTAGTCCAGGTCGAACTCGAGCTTCATCGACTTGTGCCGGACCTTCGGCCGCTCCATCAGCTCCATCTTGTCAAGCTGCCGCTTGCGCGACATGGCCTGGTCCTTGCGGGAGGGGGTGTTGCGCCACTTCTCGTAGAAGGTGCGGAGCTTCTCCGCTTGGCGACGCTGGCGCTCGTAGGCGGTCATGGCCGCCTCCTGGCGGCGCACCTTCTCCTCCAGGTAGTAGGAGTAGTTGCCGTGGTAGATGTCGCAGGAGTGATTCTCCAATTCCAGCACCCGGGTGATCACCCGGTCCAGGAAGTACCGGTCATGGGAGACCAGAATGGCGGCCGACTTCATGTTCCGGAAGTAGCCCTCCAGCCACTCCACCGCCTCCAGGTCGAGGTGGTTGGTCGGCTCGTCAAGGAGCATCAGGTCGGGCTCCTCCAGCAGCATCTTGCCCAGGCCGAGCCGGACCTTCTGGCCGCCGGAGAGGATCTCCACCGGCTTCTTCAGATCCTCCTCGCCAAAGCCCAGGCCAAAGAGAACCGCCTTGACCCGGGCCGGGGCGTCGTAGCCGCCCGCCGCCTCAAAGAGGGCGGTCACCCGGGTGTACTCGTCCATCACCGCCTGGAGCGCCTCTTCCGAGGTGGCGGCGCCCATCTTGTCCTCCAGCTCCCGCAGGTCCCGCTCCCACTTGTCCAGGTGAGAGAAGACCGAGCGGGCCTCCTCGAAGAGGGTCCGGCCGGGGGTGAACTCGGGGTCCTGGCTCAGGTAGCCGATGCGAAGGCCCTGCGGGGTGTGGATCTGCCCCTCATCGTACTCCATGCGGTTCATGAGAATCTTGAGCAGGGTGGTCTTGCCGGTGCCGTTGCGGCCGACCAGCGCCATCTTCTCTCCTGCATTCAGCAGGAAGTCAATATCCTTGAAAAGCAGGTCGACGCCCCAGTACTTGGCGATTCCCTGCACGGTCAGAATAGCCATGACACTTCTCTCCTTCCGTCATCCCAATCGGGTGTTGTGTCGCAGGGCGACGGCAGGGACACGGAGCGACGGGGGCACAAAAATGCCGCGGGCAGAGCCTCCTCCCCGCGGCGTGCATGCGTAAGCGTGCGCGGTGGTCAGGATTCCCGCCGTTGATCGCCTTTCTCCCAACTCCCTGCCGTCAAAAGGGCAGACTGCCCCCTTGGTGCTCTATGAGCGAGTGGCACGGACCGGAGAGATCGGCATCATGACGGTCTCCTACCCCCTTGAATCTCCCAAACTATTCTTATGGTACGGTGGCGCCGTCTGGTTGTCAACCCGTGATCGCGCCCACCTCATGCAGGAAGAGGCAGAAGGCGGGCTGCATCCGCCGGAACTCATCGAGGCTGACGAACTCGTTGGGGGCATGGACGTTGCCGCCCGCCGTGGTGCAGCCCAGGGTAACGCTGTCGACGCCCAACTGCGCCTTCAGCATCCCGAGAATCGGCACGGTGCCCGACCAGCGAATCTGGAGCGGCGGCCGCCCGCAGAGGGTGGTGAGCGCCCGGCTCAGCGCCGCCTGGGCGAAGTTCCCCGCATCCATCATGTAGGGGTCCGCGTCGCCTGGAAAGGATTCCACCGAGACCTCCACCGCCGGCGGGGCGTGCCGGTGAATATGGGCGATCAGCCGCTCCCGGATCACAGCCGGCCGCTGGTCGGCCACCAGCCGGCAGGTGATCTTGGCGTGCGCCTGGCAGGGGATCACCGTCTTGGTCCCCTCGCCCTGGTAGCCGCCCCAGATGCCGTTGACTTCGAGGGTGGGGCGCGCCACCATTCGCTCCCACGGGGTGAACCCGGGCTCGCCGTAAAACTCCTTGATCCCGAGCCGCTCCTTCAGGATCTCCAGCGGGGTGGCGGTGGCGGCCATCTCGGCCCGCTCTGCCTCGCTCAGCGGGCGAACCTCGTCGTAGAACCCCTCGACCAGCACCCGCCCGTCAGGGCTGCGCATGGAGTCGAGAATCCGGACCAGGGCGTGAATGGCGTTGGGCGCCGCCCCGCCGGAGCCGGAGTGCAGGTCGGAACGGGCGCTGCGGACGTTGATCTGCAGGGCGCAGAGCCCTCGCCTGGCGATGGCCGCAAAGGGCCGGTCGGCGGGGCCGTTGCCGCCATCGGCGTTGACGGCTGCGTCGCAGGCCAGCAGGTCGCGGTGGGCGGCAATAAAGGGCTCCAGGGAGGGGCTGCCGATCTCCTCCTCCGCCTCGAAGAGGAACTTCACGTTGACCGGCAGGCGCCCCTCGGTCTTCAGCAGCGCCTCGCAGGCGATCACCGGCAAGAGGAGGCTCCCCTTCATGTCAGCGGCGCCCCGGGCGTAGACCTTGCCCTCCCGGATCACCGGTTCAAAGGGAGGCGACGTCCAGAGCTCCAGCGGGTCGACGGGCTGCACATCAAAGTGGCCGTAGAAGAGGATCGTCGGCCTGCCCGGCGCATGGAGCCACTCCCCGTACACAACGGGATGCCCCCCCGTCTCCATGACGGCCACCTGCTCGATCCCCGCCAGGCGCAGCCGGTGGGCGGTCCACTCGGCCCCGCGCCTCACCTCCCCGGCATACGCCGGGTCGGTGGAGATGCTGGGAATCCGCAGAAGCTCCAGCAGCTCCGCTTCGAAGCGCCCCTGATTCTCGTCCAGATACGCGGCCCATCGCTCTGCCATGCAGCCGACCTCCGACTCTTTCGTCATAAATGGTTCACTGCATTAAGAATTCGGGATCCACCAACCCGTTCCTGCCGACGCAAGAAGGCCGTGGGTGGAGTCCCACGGCCTTCTCAGGTCGCAGCGGTTCAGGGGCGAACAATCGCCAGGATCTCGTTGCGCTGCAGCAGCAGATGCTTCTTGCCTTCCAGTTCGATCTCATCGCCAGAGAACTTGCTGTAGAGAATCCGGTCGCCCACCTTAATCTTCTCCTGCAGGTCCTCATCGGTGCCCACGGCGGCGACCACGCCGGTCCGGGGCTTCTCCTTGGCGGTGTCCGGCAGGTAGAGGCCCGAGTTGGTCTTCTGAGGGCCGTTCTCTTCATCGACGGTGATCAGGACACGGTCATCGAGGGGTTCCAGGTGCATCGTGCTTACCTCCTTACGGTTTCGTAGCGATTCTCAGCAGTCAACGGAGGCCCAGAAGCCGGTCGATCTCACCCTGGTTAAAGCCGACCACCGGTCGGTTGCCGATCAGGGTCACCGGCACCCCCATCTGCCCTGTGATTCGCACCATCTCACGGGCGGCGGCCTGGTCGCGGGAGACGTCGACCTCCCGGAACCGGAAGCCCTTCTGCTGGAGGTACTGCTTGACCCGGCGGCACCAGGGTCAGGTTGGGGTGGTGAAGAGGACGATACGGGGCTGTGTGTCGGCCATGTCCACTCCTCCTGCTGGTAGACTTATATACCATACGGGGTATCCTATAAATTCGACTGACTGGAGCCACACCTGGATACGGGCGTTTGAGGCCATAGGGGAAACTCACACTAGGACGAGATCACAAGCTGTGCCCGATTCGAATACCGCCAAACCACTCCAGAACGGTCGGATTTGCCTTCAAGACAGGCAATCCGCTACTGCCTCCCTGAATCGGTGCCCAGGACACACATTCAACGGAAATGAGAGGTTCTGTTCAACCGCCTCCGCAGAGGTCACTGGTGGCAATTGATTCGAAACTGTTATTCAAAGAGGGACTATGTTATTCTGTTACAGTGTATCCTTCGGTTAGCTACCTGGCTGGGTTCTGCGAAGGGATCCGCAGATGGAGGGTTCTGTAGTGATCAGAGTAATGGTTGCCGGTACGACCTTGGGTGTCTTTAGCTATTGGCTTGCCAGCCTGCTTATTCGATCAGGATTCGCCACAGTGCGGTATGAAGTTGGGACAATTCTTTGGCTCGTTGCTTTCATCGCATGTCATTTGCTTGCACGGCGGCAAGGAGTACGAGGTCTAAAACTATTCCTTTCAGGCCCCATGATGTGGGTTGTAGCCTCGGTGGTCTACTACGTCATGCAGGGCCTCATGCAAGTCGTTCATCCCTCGTTCGATGTTCCGTGGCTCCAACTGAGAAACCAAGTTATCCTGTGGGTCGTCATCAGTATGCTTTGCGGGTTGATAGGGGCATGGGCGATAGAGGTGGGCCTTCGGGTCATCGATCGGGGAAGGGTCTACATAGGCCGCTCTCGTTCGTCGGGGAGTGAGGAGTAGCGGGCCGAAAAATGGCCTATCTGAGCCAACCGCCAGGGGCAAAAGAAAGAGGCGGTCGGCAAGCTGGAAAACAGCCTGCTGCCCGCCAAAGAGAAGAGCAGAATCAGCACGTAAGGCGCTGAGCCAGGGCGACGGTGTAAGAGTCGGGAATTGGGTCAAGAGGGTCACAACGCCAATTTGTCCGCCTATGCGAAAGCCCGGCAATCCTTGCCGGGCTCAGCTTGCTGACAAAACAGCCCTCTGCTGTCCGCAAAGCGGACGCAGGGGCTGTTTTGTATACAGATAAAGGGAGTATGAAGCTTAAGACAAAGGTTCAGCAGCTTTTTTGGGGGGTGCTACCCC
>JBMONB010000144.1:0-5368 GCA_049325315.1 Bacillota bacterium
CGTACTTCGGAAGAATGTGGAGGACATCCCGGAAGATGTAGTTGATGGGGGAGCCGCCGCCGTTGAACAGGTACTTGAAGACAAAGGCGACAACCACCCACGAGGTGAGTACAGGGATGTAGTAGAGTGCCCGCCAGATTACCCGGCCCCGAATCGCCGCGTTCAGGCCGACGGCGACCAGCATGCCGAGGATCATCTGCCCCGGCACGGTGACCAGGGTGTAGAGCAGGGTGTTGCGGACCGCCACGCCGACCACCGGGTCGGCAAAGACCCGCCGGAAGTTGGCCAGCCCGACAAACTCCTGCTCGGCACCGGGCATGATGTTCCAGTTGTAGAAGGCGACCCGGATGCCCTGAATCTGCGGCCAGAGCACGAAGACAGCGAAGAGGACCAGGCCCGGCAGCAGGAAGGGAGCCGCCTCCAGCCATGCGGGGCGGCGCCGGGCGACAGCCGCCGGCCGGGTGGGCAGGGGTGTGTCCATGGGGAGACCTCCCTCAGAGGGATGGGTGCGCAAGGGAACCAGCCCGCCGCCGGGGCGATGCCCGGAAGAGCACGTCCCGGCGGCAGACGGTCAGCGACAGAGGTTACTGCCCGAGCAGGGCGTCGATCTCCTTGGCGGCCTTGTCGAGGGCCGACTTGGCGGTATCCTTCTCCCGGAAGACCGACTCGAAGGCATCGCCCAGGATCTTGTCGATCTTGGTCCAGGTGGGCACCGGGGTCCGCGGGAGGGCGGTGGCGAGCTGGGCGATGTAGGGCTCGTAGTAGCCGGCCTCCTTCATGACCGGGGAGGCGGAGGCGGACTTGGTCACGGGCATCTGGCCGGTCTTCGCCATGGCGGTCTGGGCCTCATCGGACAGGGAGAACTGAATGAACTTCCAGGCGGCATCCTTGTTCTTGGACGACTTGAACATGACGATGTTCTCGCCGCCGACCACCGAGAGCGAGCCGCCCTTGCCGGCGGGCAGAGGGGCACCCTGCAGCTTGCCCTTCAGCTCATTCTGCATGATGGCGAAGAACCAGGGGCCCTCGAGAACGGCGCCGTACTTGCCGGCCTTGTAGCCGTCCCAGGAGGAGGGCTGACCGCCCAGCATCGACGGGGCCAGGGCTCCCGCCTTGTGGAGGTCAGACAGGGTCTGGAGCGCCTCCACCGAGGCGGCGCTGTTCACGAAGCCGGAGGCCTTGGTATAGTCCGGGCTGGTGATCTGGCCGCCAAGGCTCCAGAAGAAGGGCAGCATCTGCCAGGGGTAGGTGCCGCCCAGGGCCAGGCCGTACTTCTCATCCTTGCCCTTGAAGGCGTTCAGGTACTGCTTGAACTCGTCGATGGTCTTCGGCGGAGCCGACAGGCCGGCCTCCTTCAGGAAGTCGGGGTTGTAGACCATCACCTGGGTGTTGGTGTTCAGGGGCAGGCCGTAGTACTTGCCCTTGTAAGCGTTGGTGGCCAGCGGTCCCGGGAAGACCGAGTCCTTCAGCGCCGCAAAGCCCTCGTATCCGTCGAGCGCTTCCAGGGCGCCCAACTTGGCAAACTCAGGCGTCCAGACAATGTCCATGCGGAACAGGTCGGGGGCGGTACCCGAGGCGGCTGCGGTGATCAGCGAGTCATGGAGGCCGTCGTAGGGCTGGACCACCGACTTGACGGTGATGTGCGGGTACTTCTTCTGGAAGGCCGGGATCACCACCTCGTTCAGGGTCTTGTTCTCGTTGGAGTCTGTGTTGTACGTATGCCAGTATGTGATCGTTACCTTCTCAGGCTCCTTCGGGGCCTCGGTCTTGGGCGCCTCGGCCTTCGGAGCGCTGCCGCCCGAGTCGGCGGACTTGGTGGTGGAACCGGAGCAGCCGGCCAAGAGAACCAGGGCAGCGATCACGAGCAGGGCAAGCGGCTTGCGGAGCATTTCGGCAACCTCCTCAACGTGTGATAGGGTAGTCCATCTAAGCATGCGTGAGCCGGGTCACTTAATTCGCTGAAGGAACTATATGAGGAAAAGGGGGCCATGGATCACTAGGACGAAGGGCTACCTACCTTGCGGGCCATGGCGTTGGCGTGCTGCTGGCGAATCGGCACCTCGAAGGCATCCTTCAGGACGAGGGCGGCTGCCCCCTGAAGCCACGCATTCGCCCCCAGCGATGCCAGGGTGACCATGTTCGGGTCCGGGCACGATGGAAAGCAGGTTGCCGCCACTTGCTGTCGGAGTGGTTCGAGGATCAGGTCGCCCGCCTGGATCACCGCCTCACCGCCCACGACGACGCGAGCCGGGCTGAGCAGGTTCACCGCGTTCCCCACCGCCAGCCCGATCCACCGGCCAGCCTCCGCCAGCACAAACCTGGCGCCGTCGTCACCGGCCAGGGCCGCCTCCACCACCATCTCCCGGGTAACCAGGTCGGCGTGGCCCCGCGCCAGGACCGATAGCAGCGGGGTGCGACCTGCGGTCATCTCCTGCCGGGCCCGGCGCACGATGGCCGCATCGCCCGCCACCGCTTCCAGGCAGCCACGCCGGCCGCAGACGCAGGCCGGGCCCACCGGATCGACGCAGGTGTGCCCCAGCTCGCCGGCGCTGAACCGGGCGCCGCGGTGAATCTGTCCATCGATGATCACGCCGGAGCCAATACCGACACCGACGGTGAGGCCGAGCATATCGCCCACGCCCCGGCCGGCGCCGTAGAGCGCCTCCGCCAGGGCCATGGCGTTGGCGTCGTTGTCGACATAGACCGGTAGGTCGAGCTCCTGCTCGAGGATATCCCGGATCGGCAAATTGGCCCAACCCAGGAAGTACGAGGCGATGGCCGTGCCCGTGGCCGGATCCACCACACCGGGCATCACCAGGCCAGCGCCCAGAAGCGCCTCCCGATCGACGCCGCTCTCCGCCAGGAGCAAGTCAAGCAGCCGGACCAGGTCGGCAATGACCGACTCAGGGCCCTGTGCCGGGTTGAGGGCGACTTGCCGCGTATGGAGGACCCGGGCGTTCAGGTCGACAAGCGCTCCGGTGGCGGAGCGGGGGGCCAGCTTAATCCCCACCGCAAAACGGGCTTGAGCATTGAAGGCAAGCAGCACCGGCTTTCGGCCGGAGACCGAATCGGCGCTCCCGATCTCCTGCACGAGCCCCTCTCTCAGCAACGTGCTGATGATCCCGGTGACCGTGGAGCGCCCGAGACCGGTGCGCTCGGCAATCTCCACCCGGGAGATGGGCTCATGCTGTCGAATCAGGTTCATGACGAGCGCAATGTTCAGCTCTTTAATCAACTGGCGATCCCCAGTGCGAATCGACACGCAAACCACCTCACAAGGGCGGAGCATTCATTCGTTCATCGACCGAATTAACTCTACGTAGAGATTTGCTGCACTTCGTCATTTTCCTCCTGCTTCCGAGGAATTTTTTTCGGGAAATGACAGTACCCCCTGCTGACCGGTGATCAGCAGGGGGTACCCTGTAAGGTTCCAACCGTGCTAGACAGCGTCCTCCAGCACCTCCGACAGGTCGATCACCATCGCCCAGCCCACCTCGGGGTACTCCTCCACCGTGGCGTTCAGGGTCCAGACGTTCTCACGCCGCATCTGAATCCCGTAGTGAAGAAAGGCTGAGCGCAGGCGCATCTCACCCGAGCGCTGGCGTGCCGTCCAGGAGATGGGCACAGCGCCCAGATCGGTAGACGGCACGGGCACCAGAATTAATTTACGCTCCTCCTTATGTAGCCCTACCTGGGCGCGGCGAGCTTTGTCGAACATGCCTCGGCGGCGACAGACCTCCCCCCACCGGTCGGCTCCCCTCGCGTAGAAGCGGAGGTGCCCGAGGTACTGAATCAGCACATCGGCATCGGCCTGGTTACCGGGCGATGGTCGCTGCCGCCCCGAGTGAAAGAACTGAATTCCCCCGATTTCCATGGTCTTGCCGAGTTCCGGCATCGCATCAAACACCTCCCACCTTGTAATACGTATTTGGTGGGAAAAAAGTTTGATGCCTAACGCATTTTGGCTATAAATTTCCTTGACCCTGGGCGGCCGGCCTGGGGACGAGGCGTTCCAGAATCGCTGTCGCCTCCCGCAGGGTGGCAATCTCATCCTCTGACAGCCCGGCAATCAGCCCTTCCACCGCTTTCGCCCGGCGCTCCGTCATTCCCCGCAGCAGGTCGAGTCCTGCCGGGGAGAGTGAAATCCGGACGCTCCGCCAGTCCTCGGGATCCTGGGTTCGCTCCAGGAGCCCCTTCTCCACCATCTTGCGTACCATTACGCTGGCGGAGGGCACGGCAATGCCCATGGCCGTCGCCACCTCACTGACCGTGGCCGCCTGCCGCTGGCTCAGAAGCTGCAGGAGGATCATCTGGCTGCGGGAGTCCCGCAGCGGCTCGGGCAGGGGCTCTGTGATTAACAAACCCAGACTGGGCAGGACCCGAGCCAGCCCCTGCGCTGTCTCCCGACGAGATTCGGCCATCGAAGTTCCACCCCTCTTTCACTATCATAGAATGCTTGTTGCATTTGTCAACTTGACAACACCGTTCGCATAGTCTATTCTAACACTTAGCTTAGACTAAATGATAGTGGGGGAGAGAACGAAATGGATCGTTCGTTGCGTCTGTGGGTGAACCCGTTCTCCGTCATGGCCGCCCTGTATGTCTCCGCGGGCCTGTTCTTTGCCATCCTCAAAGGGCTCGAGGTTCTCCCGGGGATGGTTGCTCCCTCCAACCTCAACTGGCTGCGCGTCCACCTGATCACCATCGGCACCATTACCCAGATCATCTTCGCGGCGCTGCCGGCCATTCTCAGCAGGCGGCTCTCGATTCCGGACCGCCCGGTGGGCGAGGGGTGGATTCAGTGGGCCTTACTCAACGCCGGTTTTGTCCTGGCGGTGATCGGGCTGGTGGGAATTGAGCCGTGGACCGCCTCCATCGGCGCCACCCTGGTCTTCGTCGCGGTCTATCGCCTTCTGGTCTCCATCGTCCAAAGCTGGCGGGCGGGGGGGCGCCCCTGGCGGGAGTCCTTCCGGTTCTATGGCACCGCCCCGCTTTACCTGCTGACGGGCATCATCATGGCGGTCAGCCTGCTCTTCAATTGGTGGGCGCCGGGCGGGCGAATTGGGGTGCTGGAGGCGCATGTCCATGCCAACGTCTGGGGCTTCCTGGCGCTGATCGTGGCCGGCATGCTCTTCGACCTCTTCCCGGCTGTGGCCGGCGGCCCCATGGCCCGTCCCAAGTGGATCGGCGCCACCTACCATCTCCTTAACGTGGGGGCGATTGGGCTGGTGGTGGGCCCCTGGATCAACGTCCACGAGGTGACCGTCGGCGGCCTGCTGATCTACTTCGTAGGTACAGCGCTGCTCCTGGCCAACCTGGTTCTCACCCTGCTCCAGCACAAGAAACCGACCCCCGCGGCGCTGCACAT
>JBMONB010000145.1:0-5346 GCA_049325315.1 Bacillota bacterium
ACACCGTCGGGGGCGACGTGGAAGCAGGTCTTGCCATCTCAGAGATGGTGGCCAGCCTCTCCAAGCCGTCGGTCTCGCTGGTGCTGGGCGGGGGACACTCCATCGGTGTGCCCATCGCCGTCTCCACAACCTACTCCTTCATCGCCTCCACGGCCACCATGACGATCCACCCGATCCGCCTGACTGGCCTGGTGATCGGGGTCCCGCTACAGACGAAGATGCACAGACTACGGATGAGTTACAGCAGCTTTTTCGCTTCCAGCTTGAATCGGGGCTGGAGGAGGAGCGGCGCCCGGTCCAGGCCGATCAGAACTGGGCCCGGTGCCGGGAGGTGGAGGAGGCGGAGGGGCGCCCCTTTGGAGAGATCGTGCATGACCTGCGGTTGAAGCTGAAGCCGGCGAAGATACCGGATCGGCTGGGGGTGTCCCGGCACTTCCTGTATACCCACTTCGGGTGGGCTATGAACAAGATCGCCTATGTGGAGCGGAAGTATGGGATGGCCCTCGGGCAGGTGGTGGCGCAGCGGCGGGAAGAGGGGGAGTCCATGGAGAGCATGGCGGCCGAGTGGGGATTGGCCGTTACCACGCTTTACAACGCCCTGCGTACCGGTTATGCCGGGTGTGACAAGCGAGGCTCAAGGTAGAGGGTCGACACCGCACGCAAGCCTGGGTAAGCAGGTGATAGGGTGCGGGTGTACGATCGATGTGGGTCACTGCGAAGCACCTGCTGCCGGCGCGAGCGGAGCAGGTGATTCTGCGTTCTACTCTGTGGACCGCTCGTAGCCGTTGATTCCAGTCTTGTCTCTCGACGCACCGCTGAGTTATTATGCAGGAATTGGATTGTAACCTTCCAACAATAGAGAGAATCAATGGCATCACCCCCTTGCGATATGAAATATCAATAGATAAAATCAATGAACTACCCTATGAATCATTGATGATATCTATCATAGAGGGTATACTACAAACACGATGATCTAATTTCGCCATCCGGATTGTTAGTACTAAGATTAGATTGCTGTCTTACCAGTGGCCCGATGGTTCCCGGGCTTCCATAGGCGATCGAGGTGACCGTTTCACATCCTTAGTTCTGCAAAATGGCAAACCTGGGGAAACCCGGGGACGCAAAGCCATGGGCCTACAGCGGGGACTACCCGCCAAGGCAGCCAGGTCGCCGGAACGCCAATGTGGTAGCTATTACCATTGCTGCACCCGGCTGTTGCCGGGCTTTTTTTGTAGCAAACAGAGATGTGGATGTGCTGGGTGTTCCTGATCGCCAGGGGGGATGGCACCCGGTTATCTTGACAGCAACTTTGCGAAGGGAGGGCAAGGAGTATGCGGCGGAGTACAACACTCTGGTCGACAGAGTGGACTGGTCTTCCAACCGCTCTGCAGCAGACCCTGTGTAGCATCGTGCAAGCTTTGGAGGACAAGGACGCTTCAGGGCCGGGTCACTCGGCACGGGTCGCAGCCTTTGGTGCCCGCCTGGCACAGTCGACCGGACTGTCGCCAGCGGATATCCAAGTCTTCATGTTTGCATCATTCCTACATGATATTGGTAAGATTGCCGTGTCTGACGTGATCTTGCAGAAGCGTGGGCCGTTGAGCGCAGCTGAGTACCTTGCGGTACAGGTCCATCCCCTGGCCGGGGCCCACCTCTTACGGCCTTTGCTTCACGATGCGGAACCCCGCATCCTGGACGTCGTGCTCTATCATCATGAACGGTTCGACGGAAAGGGGTACCCCCACGGGGTGGCGGGCACGTCTATTCCGCTGTGGGCTCGAATCTGCAGTATTGCCGACGCGTGGGATGTCATGACCACAGTGAGGCCCTACCGACCCCGCTTGTCCCTTGAGGAAGCCCTTGATGAGTTGCATCGGTGCAGCGGTACGCAGTTTGACCCAGAGTTAGTGACTCTGTTTGTCGACACGGTAGTTCCAGACATTACCGCCACCGTCAACAATCAGCTCGGGCTCGCCCTAGCGGAAGTGGCTGGTGAGCCGCCAAACCCAGGCGATCGCGAGAACCCCGCAGGCGGAGGAGTCGCTGCTCGGGGAGGCGGAGGAATCGCTGCTCGGGGAGAATGAAGGGCAGACGGTCCAAAACGTTGATGGGTGTCACCTTGCTCGCGGATTCGTGGCACCGCTGTGGTGGGACAAGTGATTACACAAAGAGGAAGGGATGGCACTGCAACTGCCATCCCCTCGTGCTGTGTCCAATCAGACGACAAAGCCCCGTAGCGCTTTCAGTCGGTTGGCTCACGGTCCATGTGGGCCCGATTGACCCTCGTTACGGCGCCGGCCAAGATGTCGGCCATGGCCTTCAGGCCCCGTTCAGCTTTTTCTGGGTTCCACTCGAACCTGGGAATCACCCTCATGGCCTGTGGTTCCCGTTGGCGTTGTGCTATGGCGGTCACCCCATTTTCTTTGATCGCTGTGTTTCCCGAAGCGCCGCTGCAGGTTAGCGGTTGACCTTAGTCTGTCCGCGGCATTAGATTGCTACCACCCGGGGGCAGTGGTACCCCTGTCCTGTCGGAACCACCATCGCGCCGGCAGGGCATGGCGACGAAGGGGCCCTTCTCGCCCTCCACCACCCGCACCCCGTGGACCACGAACGTTCCGCCGATGGTCACGCTGCCGATGGCCCGCGTGGGGCCATCCTTGCCCAGGTCGTGGAGCTGCACGTTGGTGACCGGGATCATCTTTTCTTGGGTGCTCATCGCTCTTCCCCTTTCTTTACCGGCTCTCGCCCACACAATCCGGGGCTCAGCCGGTAGCCCCCGACGGCTCCGGTAGACAAAGAACAAGAAGAGAGAACGATCGGAAGATGCGCTCCAGCCTCTGGGCCACCCGTTCCAGGAACTCCGCCTGCTCGCCACCGGTCATCTGCCAGAAGGGGCGGGACAGGTCCTGCGTAAAGCCACGAGTTATGGGCTCCCCATTCCCACTTGGGAGCAGCTCCTAGGGGAACTGGAGGAGGAACGAGGACCAAACCAGTTCTTGGTCAACAACCTCCTGTTATACAGACAATTTCGGGCCCTTGTGACGGCAGATCAACTAATGCACTTAGATTACCGCCGATTCCTTGTGCAAGCCGAGGTCGCGTTCTAGGTTTCTGTATGATCCATATGTCAAGTGGCTCCCGGCAAGCTGGCAAGGTCGCCCCATGGGTTAACCTGGCCAGTGGTAATGGAATTACGAAGCCCAGTTGTCGGGCAAGGGATACGAAGAGTTCGGGAGCCCGCCAATTCGGTGGGCTCTGTCTCTTCCGCTTGACCAGTGAGTAGTCACTATGGACACCAGATGTGTAACGAGCTTGCAGGAAGCCTGGATTCTGGGTAGAATCAGTATGTGTCGTATGCTCAGGATAGGAGGTCTGCAAGTTGGCACATGCCGCCTACGCAGAACTGAACCGACGCAAGCAGGAGCGATGGGCCGCCGGCCAAAAGAAGCGGGTCGCTCTCCTGCTCCGCGTCTCGGACAAGAAGCAAACCAAGGACGACCAGGATGTCCCGATCCCGGTCCAGCGTGACTACTGCCTCCAGCTGGTGGCCAGACACGCTGAGGAGTGGGAGATCGCCACCCACGGGGGCGAGCCCATCGAGTACACCGAAGCCGGCGTCTCCGCCTTCAAGCTCTCCAAGGATGACCGAGAGCTGCTGACCAACGCCATGGCCGACGCCGCCGATGACCGGTTCGATATCCTTGTCATCTATAAGACAGACCGTCTCTCCCGTAACTCCGAGGAGTACCCAATCATCATTCGGCAGTTCGCCCAGATGGGCGTGGAGATCTGGGTCTACGAAACCGGCCAGCCCCTGAAGTCCAGCACCCAGGTGGACAAGCTCCTCCGCTTCGTGGAGGGCTGGCAGGCCGAAACCGAATCGGTCAACACCCGGGTCCGTGTCACCAACGCCATGAAGCGCATGGCCGAGAACGGCGCCTGGACCGGTGGCAAGACCAGCTACGGCTACCGGCTGCGGGACATCTCCGCCGCCGAACTGGTCGACGCCAACGGGCGGGCCCGGAAGCGGCCGGTCCGGGGCATCGAGATCAACGAGGACGAAGCGAAGTGGGTCCGGCTCATGTTCGACCTCTACGTCAACCAGGGCCTGGGCGGTACCCAGATCGCCAGCCTGATCAACAACCCGCCCTACATGGCCCGCAAGCGGAACGGGCAGCCCTGGGATGGCCCGCAGATCCTCGAGGTCCTGAAGAACCCCATCTACATGGGCCGGCCGGCCTGGGGTAAGAACACCTACCAGACCGGCCAGCGGGTACGGAAGCGCTCCGAGGAATGGGTCTGGTCCCAGGTCCACCGCCCCGAGTTGGAGATCGTCGACGAGGCGACCTGGCAGAAGGCGCAGAAGCTCCGGGCCGAGCGCTTCGGCGAGGTCATGAAGGGCAAGCGCACCCCGCCGCGCTCCTTCACCAGCCACCTGCTGCTGACCGGCGCCGCCTTCTGTGGCTTTTGCGGGCAGCCCCTGGTGACCAAGACCTACTCCAACAAGCGCACCAAGGCGGATGGGACCACCGTACATGACAAGTACGAGGGCTACATGTGCCGCAACCACAAGCGGGGCGCCAGGAGCGAATGCCAGGGCACCAAGGGTTACTGGCGGAAAGACCTGATCGAAGATGCCGTCCTGAACCTGGTGGACCAGTGGTTCGGCCAGTTCGACTTCGACCAGATCCGGGCCAAGGTGGCCGAGTCCTTCCAGGAGTCCGCCGGCCAGGCGGTCGAGGGGCTGGAGGCGGTCAAGGAGGAGGTAGAGGGCCTGCTGGCCCGCCGCACCTACTACACCGACCAACTCAACCTTGCAATCACCGGCAAGCAGACCCGCATCCCCTTGACAGTCATCGAAGAGCAGCTGAGCCAGATCGAGGCGGATCTCAGCGGGGCCCAGGCCAATATGGCCGAACTGGAGCAGCAGCGCTCTGCCCGGATGGTGGAGGAGGAGACGCTGAACCAGCTGGCCAAGATCCTGCCCCGGTGGGCATCAGCCTTCAGGAAGGCGCCGGCGCACCAGCAGAAGTTCTTGCTCAACCAGGTGGTGGAGCGAGTTAAGGTGTACGATGACACCATGGAGGTCACCATCAACGTCCGGATCAAGGAGATCGTAGACGCCGCAAAGGGCGCAGCAGACGAGATCGCAAGCACCTTGGAGGGTGCTTTTACACGGGATCAGAAGTCTGTGCATCAGGGTAAGTATCGGGGTCCCGCAGACCTATGACTACCTCGACAAGATGCAGGACCGGGTGATCCGCTTCGTGGTGGAGAACTCCAAGATCGGGGAGGAGCGGTTCCGGGAGTTGATGTTCCGCACCGGCGAGTTGGCGCGCGACA
>JBMONB010000146.1:0-61930 GCA_049325315.1 Bacillota bacterium
CCGATGGAGACGGAGCGGGTCGAGGGAACGCTTCGCATGACAAAGATTCGGCGGACGATCCCGATCACGGCCCATTACTACTCCAACTTCAACAACCGGGAGCAGCCCACCCGGTAAACGGAGCCAGAAAGCGCCGGCAACTCCGCAGTTGCCGGCGCTTCGACCTTACTCTGTCAGTTCGGCCACAGCGGCCTGGATTCGCTGGATCTCGGAGGTGACCGAGCGGATCGCCTCTGCCTGTTCCCGGGAGACCTGGCTGGACTCCAGAACGCCCTTGGCCACGAACTCGTAAGCCTCCTGCCACTGGTTGAGGGCGGTCAGGATCTCGGTGGCCGAGACCCGGGTCCGGTCGGCCAGCTTTCGGATCTCCTCTGCGACTACGGCAAAGCCTGCGCCGGCCTGTCCGGCGTGGGCTGCCTCGATGGCGGCGTTGAGGCCCAGGAGGTTGACCCGCTGGGCGAGGCCGGAGATCAGCTTCAGCGCCTCTGCCGCCCGCCGTCCCCGCTCCTGGAGGTCTGAGGTCGCCCGCTCCAGTTCCACCGCCAGCCCCATGTGCTGTTCGGTGCCCGCCAGGATCTCCTCGGAGGCCGCTGAGGCGTTCTCCAGACCTGTCCAGACATCTTGCCGGATGCGCCTCTTCTGCTCTATGGTGCCCAGTTCGGCGGTGATCATGCGGGCGGCCAGTCTGGCGACGCCCCTGACCTGGTCGGGCTCCCCGGCGATGGAGATGGCGCCGGCCCGGCTCTCCCGGTGCTGGATCAGACAGCTGTAGTTGGGGCGGCGGGAGCCGATCATCTTGGCCAGATCAGCCTGGGTGATGGCCATCTCATCCACCTCACCCCGGAGGATCCTGGCACAGCCTTCGTGAACCTGACCGACCCGGCTCTGGTCTGCGGCGGCAAGAATAACGCCCCCCTGACCACAGATGATCACCGGCAGGTCCAGCGAATCGAACACAATCAGGCGAACTCGTTCAGCGATCGTTTGTGTAAGTTCTAGTTTAGCGGCCACCGTTGGGGACCTCCTGAATCGCCCTGCGGAGTACTCTCAGCCGTGGTTAGGATTCAGCAATCTTATGGGGATTCCTTTTCAAGTGGCAATGTTCGACAAATAGGTATCTATACAAATATATTTTCTTTCGCCGAGGGGGCTTGGCGGCGACGCCTCCCTTTTTGCATAGGCTGGGGCTGAGGTGGTCCTGTGTCCATAATTCCGGTCTACCGGGACGTGCTGCTGAGCCTGGAGGCGGCCCGGCAGGGCTCGCCGCTCTGGGCGGCCTTTCACAACATCGCCTACCGGCCGAACCAGCCCTACTTCGACGGCCTGACGGAGACCTACGGGGCCGACCTGTTCGGCCCGGGGGGGCTGTCCGCGGTGGTGGAACAGTCGGGCCCGATGCTGCATCAGGCGCTGCGCCCCGCCCCATCGTACCAGATGGAAGAGCGGGCCACCGCCATTTTGGATGCGGTCCGGCCCCACCTGCCGGGGCGGGTGCCCCCGCTCTATCTGGGGACGCTCTTCTTCCTCGCCCCCGCCGCCACGCTCTCGATCGCGGGGAGGCCGGCGCTGGCCCTGGGGCTGGAGCGCTTCTCTCTCCAGGCGCCAACCCAGGGGGAGAAGTACCTCTACCACCCGGACGAGGTGGTGGAGATGCTCCCGCACGAGGCGGCCCATGCCGTGCGCATGGAGGCGCTGGGGCTGGACCCCACCCCGCAGCGCCTCTCGCTGCTCGACATGGTGATGCTGGAGGGCACCGCCCTGCTCTTCACCGACCTGCTTTTGGGCAAGGAGACGCTGGCCACCTTCATGCCCGCCGACCGGCTGGCCTGGCACAAGGCCAACGATGAGGCGGCGGTGGCCACGGTCGCCCGGGAGTTCCCCGCCACGGGCATGGGGGTCTTCACCCGCTTCTTTGGCGCCGGTTCGCCGGTCAGCGGCTACTATGCCGGCTACTCGCTCTGCCGCCGCTACCTGGACCGGTACGGGCCGGGGGCGATGCGCGAGCTGCTTGTCCTGCCGTCGGCCGAGATTCTGCGCCGGCTGGCCTAGCGGCCCTTGCCATCGGCCGCGATCCGCTTCCAGGCGCCGCCGGTCTGCAGGAAGAGGTCGCGCCCGACGGTGGCCACGGCGATCTCATCGGGCCGGGCCGGGTTGACGGCGATGTAGATCAGCGGATCCTCCTTGTCGAGGCGGGGGCTGGGCAGCGGCTCGGCCTGCCCGCCTTCCAGCTGAAGCGCCCGCAGGTCGGTCAGCCCGAAGAGGAGGAGCTTGCCGTCGGGGTGGAAGGCGAGGGCGGTGGTCGGGCCCTGTGCCACCTGGCGGAAGGAGTCGCCGCCATCGGTGGAGAGGAAGAGCCCCTCGCTGGTGCCGATGGCCATCGTCTCTGGCTCGGTGGGGTGGGCGGCCAGGTTGTAGAGGTCGCCCTTCACCCCCCTCCCCTCGCCCTGCTGCCAGCTCTTGCCCTTGTCTGCCGTGCGGTTCAGGCCGGCGGGCAGGCCCTGCTGGGGGGTGTAGTTGATGCCGTAGAAGACCAGGCTCTCGTAGCCGGCGGCGGTCAGGTGGAAGTCGACCTTGCCCCGGAAGCCCAGGTCGGTCAGGGTCTTGCCCCAGTCGGGGCTGAAGAGCAGCCCCAGTGGGTTGGGCAGGCCGGAGCCAGGGGCGGGGTGGCCGCTGCTGTAGAAGCCCTCCCGGGTGGCGGCAAAGCCCATGTAGTCGTGCCGGGGCAGGTCGGGGGTCTCCCACTTTCCCCCGGTGTAGACCCGGAAGCCGTCGTGGGCGGGGACATAGAGCGCCCCGTCCGGGCTGTAGCCCAGGCCGTGGACATGCATCAGGGTCACGGTCGGGCTGGCCCCACAGCCCGCCGCCACTGCCAGGAGCAGCAGGGTAAGGATCGCGCTCACAAGGCGTCGGTGCATCTGTGCTTCCCTCCTTGTCCAATAGGACCGCGAGAGCCGTCCACCAGGTACGGCTCTGAGAGAAGTCTACCACCCCTTGCCGGTCACTACCCGTTCCTGCTGGAAGCCCGCCCGGCGAAAGAGCGCCTGCGAGGCCTGGTTGTGCAGGGCGATCTGGGCCACCAGGCTGCGGCCGCCAATGGCGCGGGTGTGGCGCTCCGCCTCCTGGACCAGGGCGGAGCCGACCCCCATCCCCCGGGCGGCGGGGTGGACCCAGATATCCATGACCACCATCTCCCCCACCCCGGTGAACGGGTTGGCCTGGGGAAAGAGCAGGGCGTGGCCGGCGGGTCCGGGCTCGGGCAGCCCGGCCCCCTCGGCCACCAGGAGCGTGGCGCCGGGGGTTGCGAGCACCATGCGATACATCTCCCGGAGCTGCCGGGCGACGCCGTCTGGCTGGGCGTGGCCCCGCTCCCGCTCCACCAGCTGATCGAACGCCGAAGCGTGGGCCCGGTGCATCACCGTGGGCAGCTCTTCTACCCGGTAAGGCCGGATCAGACGCATTGAGCATCCCTCCATGTTGGAGTATCCCTATGCGGGGATTCGCTTGAGAAGGCATGCTCTGATTCGGTATACTTGGGGGAGAAAGGGGGCCTGGCTGTGGGGAGCAACCGCTGGCAGGACGCCACCATTGAGCGCGGAAAGCCACGCATCTACATTCAGCAGTACCTGGACTTGAAGCTCCCGGAGGAGCAGTACCAGAAGATCTGCAAGGAACTGGGGCTGGAGAAGCCCTTTGAGGAAGAGGCGGCGACCGAGGTCATGGAGACCTACCTGGAGGAGCAGGACGACGGCTCGCAGTGCGAGTCGGTGCACATACAGCGGGGCGACGGCCTCGTGATCTTGATGACGGTCGTCTCCTTCCCCTACCGGCAGGCCACCTTCGACCAGCTCATGGCGGCGTACGTGGCGAAGAAGGCTGTGGGACAGAGCGAATAGGTGAGGGCGCCCCGCTGCGGGGCGCCCTTCTTCGTTGGCTGCGATCAGGGGCCGAAGACGTGGTGCAGGGTCATGGGCAGACCCAGGTAGCGGTAGCGGATCGTGACGCTCCGGGCCAACGGGTGCTGCCCTTCCTTCAGGATCATGTACCGGGTGATCAGGCCGTAGTTTCGCGGCGCTTTCAGCGTCCGGGCGGTGGGCGTGGCGTTCTCCCACACCGGCAGGCGCCAGTCCGGGGGGACGGTGAAGGAGCCAAGCGGGTAGAGCAGGTAGCCATCCTCCTGGGGGATGCTCGACATGGAGCTGCCGACCATGAGCGCATGGGTGCCGACAGCACCGGCGGTCCAGAGGGGGGCGACGGCGTCGTACCCCTCGATGGTCACCTCGGTGACCCGTACCGGTAACCATCCCCTGTTGTGGAGGTTCCAGCCGGCGTTGACCCGATCGTCTGCTTTCCCCGCGATCCCTACAACGCCCCCGCCCAGCACGAGGGGCGGCGTCCGGTAGCTGAAGAGAACGAAGAGGATGGCGCCAAGCGCTAGCAAGGCTCCCCCGATTTGCATGAGGCGGGGTGATCTCACAGGCTCTCCCTCCTGCTCGGATGCGCTTTCGACACTCCTTGGACGATCTTCCATGGCAGGGGGTTCCACCGATGGGAACCCGACCGCTGTCTGAAGCGTCGAACCATGCAGATAGATCCCAGGGAGATGAATCCAACATGAGACCTTGGCCTTCCCGGATCGCAGCCGCCCTGCTCGTGGTGCTGGTGCTGGCGGGCTGCACCGGCAAGTCTGGTAGCCCCGACCCGGCCCCGCCCGCTCCACCGGCCTCCCAGCAGCCGGCACCCAAGCCGGAGCCGCCGAAGCCGGAACCGAAACCGGCACCCAAGCCGGAGCCGCCGAAGCCGGAGCCGGCCAAGCCAGCGGGGCTGCCGTCGCTGATTGAGCCGGCCTCGCAGGGCGACCTGGTGCGGACCCGGTTTCAGAAGGGCGAGCCGCTGGGCCGCCAGGGCTTCTACTTTCTGAAGGTGGAGACCGGCGAGGTGGATGGCTGGCTGCCGGGCAGCGAGTCGTTCGTGATGCACGAGTTCGCCGCCTCGCTGGACAACCGGTGGCTGAGCGGATTCGCCCACCCCCACCACTACCTGGTCGACCGGTCCACCGGGAGCCTCTACCGCTGGCCCCGGGAGGCGGGCCGGCTGGTGGCGGCCCACGGCGAGCGCCTCCTCTTTCAGGGGGCTGACCGCTTCTGGCTGACCGGGGCCGACCTGCAGGGCTGGACCCCCCTCCCCGTCACCCCGGCGGGCAGTCCGCAGGGACTCTTCACCGCTGACGGTACGGCGGCGTTCCTGGTGAACGACCGGGATGTGCTCCGGGTCGATGCGGCCTCGGGCCAGGTGAAGAAGGTGGGCGGTCTGGCACCCTACCCGCAGCAGGAGCACTGGCGGCGGCTCACCCTCTCCCACGGGCGGGGCGGGGCCGAGGTGTTGCTAATGGACGCCTGGGGAACCTGGGGGCCGGCTCCGGCCACCGGCGCCCGGCTGCAGCGCTACGGAGCCGACGGCGCCCTGCTGGCCGACCAGGCGCCGCCGGCCGAGGCCCGCCTCTCCCCCGACGGCCAGCTCATCTCCTGGGAGGATGGCGGGGTCGTGGTCGCCAAAGCCGCCACCCTGGAGCCCCTCTTCCGGGTGCGGGGCGCTGATCTCTGCACCGAGCGGATGGGCGGCGACCGCTGGCTGGCCGACAGCTCCGGCCTGATCATCCGGGTCCGGGGCGGACACAAGATCATTTCGGCCGATGGGCTCCTGAAGGACTCGCCGGCGCTGGCCGGCACCGACGCCCTGAACGCCCCCTCACCCGCCCCGGACCGGGCCGACCGGATCGCTATCGAGGCGGTCAAGGTGCTGGATCTGCAGGGCAACGTGGTGGGCCAGGCGGTCCCTCATGAGGAGGGGAAGTGGATCGGCATCGGCTCCATGGCCCCCTGGGGGCTGCGGGGCGACGAGGTCCGCTTCTACCTGGGCGCCCTGGGCAAGGGGCCCCGCTGCGGCGGCTTTGAGCTGCCGCCCCTGGTGGAGCAGCCGCCCTTCACGGCGCAGACCGCCTACCAGGTGGTCTTGCCGGCGGGCGACTGCCTCAACCTGCGGACCGGCCCCGGCAAGGAGGCGCCTGTGGCCGCCTGCCTGCCGGGCGGTACCCGGGTCACCCCGGTGGACTCGCCGGGCCGGGTGAACAAGGGCTGGATCGAGTCGTGGGGACGCTTCTGGACCGACCCCGACGGCGGCCGTGTCTGGTACCACGTGAAGACCGACCAGGGGCAGCGGGGCTGGATCGCCTTCTCGGGCGAGTACCTGACCTGGGCCCCGGCACAGCCGGGCCAGGAGAGGATCAACCCGCTGACCGCCGTGATCGAAGATGAGTTTGCCCGCCTGGCTTACTGGTACGGGGTGGCGCTCGGGGAGATTCCCTGCACCACCTGTGGCTGGGACTCCTCCTTCGAGAACGTGGCCCTGGGGCTGGTCAACCGCTGCCGGGAGTCCGACCCCTTCGCGCATATGCGGAGCGCCGGCGCCTACGAGCCGGAGACCCACGACCCGATGCTGGCCCGGCTGGCCAAAAGCTGCGACCTGGTCCGCCCGGCCTATGAGAAGCTGGGGCATCCGACGCAGCAGAGCGAAGCATGGCTTGAGGTCTTCCGCCAGGCCCGTCAGGCGCTCTCCCAATAGTACGGAGCCGGCTTGGACCCGCGCAGGGTCCGCGGCCGGCTTTTCCTATGCCTGCAGGAGGGAACCCATACAAAGCCGAAGATTCACGCATAGTCTGGCCCGACCAGCAGGTAAAGGAGGAACAGGGGCGATGCTGTCACCGGAGATCCAATCTGAACTGAGGGCGATTGTGGGCACCGAATGGTGCCTGACCTCCAAGGCTGAGCTGGTCTCTTACTCTTACAGCGCCACGCCGCGGCGGCAGCGGCTGCCCGACGCTGTGGTGCTGCCCCGCACCAGCGCCGAGGTGGCAGCGATCATGAGGCTGGCCCACACCCACCGGATCCCGGTCCACACCCGGGGCTCCGGCACCAACCTCTCCGCCGGCTCCGTGCCGGTCGCGGGCGGGATCGTCCTCTCCCTGAACCGGATGAACTCCATTAAGGAGATCGACCAGGAGAACCTGACCGTCACGGTGGAGCCAGGGGTGATCACCGCCAAGATCCACCAGGCGGTGGAGGCGCTGGGCCTCTTCTACCCGCCCGATCCGGGCTCCATGAACACCTCGACCATCGGCGGCAACGTCTCCGAGTGCGCCGGGGGGCTCCGGGGCCTGAAGTACGGCGTCACCAAGGACTACGTGATGGGCCTCGAGGCGGTGACCGCCGACGGCCGTCTCTTCCGGGCCGGCGGCAAGAACATGAAAGATGTGGCGGGCTACGATCTGGTCAAGCTCCTGGTGGGGTCGGAGGGCACGCTGGCGGTGATCACCGAGATCACGCTGAAGCTGCTGCCGCTGCCGGAGGCGAAGCGCACGGCGCTGGCCGCCTTCCACAACCTGGAGGCCGCCGCCCGCACGGTGAGCCGGATCATCGCCTCCCGGATCATCCCCTGCACCCTGGAGTTCATGGACAACGGCACGATCCGGGCGGTGGAGGATTTCGCCAAGATCGGCCTGCCGGTCGATGCCGATGCGCTGCTCCTGATCCAGCAAGATGGTCCTTCCGTCGTCTGCGAGCGGGACATTGAGCGCATCGCCACCCTCTGCCGGGAGGAGGGCGCATTCGCGGTGAAGCTGGCGACCGACCCCTCCGAGGAGGCGGCGCTGCTCTCCGCCCGCCGGGCGGCGATTCCGGCGCTGGCGCGGCGCAAGCCGACCACCATTTTGGAGGATGCCACCGTCCCCCGCAGCCAGATCGCCCCCATGGTGACCGAGATCAACCGGATCGCCGCCAAGTACAAGATCGATATCTGCACGTTCGGCCACGCCGGCGACGGCAACCTGCACCCCACCTGCATGACCGACGAGCGCGACGAGGAAGAGGTCCACCGGGTGGAGGAGGCGTTCGCCGAGATCTTCACCGTGGCGCTCTCCATGGGCGGCACGATCACCGGGGAACACGGGATCGGCGAGACCAAGGCGCCCTACCTGGAGTGGAAGGTGGGGCCGGTGGGCGTTGACCTGATGAAGGCGATCAAGCAGGCCTTTGACCCGGAGAACATTCTCAACCCGGGCAAGATCTTCGCCAAGGAGAGCCGGAAGCGGGTGGTGGTCCAGTCGTGAGCCACACCGCACACAAGGTGGAACTGAGCGAGGAGATGATCCTCAACTGCATGCGCTGCGGCTTCTGCCTCCCGGCCTGCCCCACCTACCGGGAGAAGGAGGTCGAGACCGCCAGCCCAAGGGGCCGCATCGCACTGATGCGGGCGGTGCAGCAGGGCCAGCTGGAGATTCTGGAGATCGCGGAGCAGCTGGACGCCTGCCTGGGCTGCCGGGCCTGCGAGCCGGCCTGCCCCGCCGGGGTGACCTACGGCCCGATGCTGGAGCAGGGGCGGGCGCTGCTCACGGAGGCCCGGCCCAACCCGTGGGCCATGCGCTTCGCCTACCGCTACCTGCTGGGGAGCCCGCTGGGGATCACCCTCTCGGGCTGGGTCCTCTGGCTCTACCAGCGGCTGGGGCTGCGCTGGCTGGCCCGGAAGCTGGACCTGGTGGCCCGGGTGGGCGGGCAGGGGTTGGCCGACATGGAGGCGGCGGTGGGCGAGGCGCCCTCCCCGCTGCGCCGGCGGGCGCTCCGGCCGGTGCATCCCCCGGTGGGGGAGCGGCGCTACAAGGTCGGCTTCTTCAGGGGCTGCCTCTCGGACATCGCCTTCTTCGAGACCAACCTGGCGGCGGTGGAGGTGCTGACCCGCCTCGGCTGCGAGGTGGAGGTGACCGCAGGGCAGGGCTGCTGCGGGGCGGTGCACGGCCACGCCGGGGAGCACGGGCAGGCGCTGGCGCAGGCGAAGCGGAACATCGCCGCCTTCGAGGGGAGCGGCTGCGACTTCATCGTCAATACAGCGGGCGGATGCGGGGCGGCCCTGAAGGAGTACGGGCGGCTTCTGGCCGACGACCCCGACTGGGCGGAGCGGGCCCGCCGCTTCAGCGCCGCCTGTCGGGACTTCTCGGAGCTGGCAGACCAGCTGGGGCCTCTCCCCCTGGGCGAGATGGCAGGCGCCTTTACCTACCAGGACTCCTGCCACCTGCGCAACGTGCAGAGGGTGGCGCAGCCGCCCCGCAACCTGCTGAAGGCGCTGCCGGGGGCCCGGTATGTGGAGCTGCCGGAGGCCGACCGCTGCTGCGGAGCGGCAGGGACCTACGCCATCTCCCAGGCGCTGCTCTCCGACCGGATTCTGGACAAGAAGAGCGAGCAGGTCCGCATAACCGGCGCCTCTACCCTGGTGGTGACCAACCCGCCCTGCCACCTGGAGCTTACCGAGGGCATCCGGCGAGCCGGGCTGGCGGACCGGGTGCGGGTCCGGCACCTCGCCGACGTGCTGGCCGAGTCGCTGCGCAAGGCTCGCTGAGAAAAAGGAGCCGGGGGGCTTTGCCCTCCGGCTCCATGCCATTTCAGTCCCAGTCGTGGTGGCTGCGGTCCTCGAACTCCCTGCGCCGGGTGAAGCCGCTCTGAATGCCCGCGGCCAGCGCTGTCCAGACGTCGAGCCGGCGCTGCTGGGTCTGTCCCAGCAGCTGGAGCAGCGGGGTCGGGTCGTGGCTGGCTGCCACCTGGCGGGCCTGATCGGTGAGGAAGTACTGGTAGGTGACCGAACCCAGCAGCCCCTTCTGCTCCCGGGTCTGGATCAACCCCCTGCGGACCAGGGTTTCCCGGATGATCCAGTAGGGCAGGGCAGCGGGAACGGAGCTGTCCTCCCGCAGCAGTGTGTGGACAATGTCACTGACGCTGCGCGCGCCCGAGTGGACCGCCAGGCAGATCTCTGCCTCCAACGAATCAGGGGGGAAGTCGGGGTGGGCGGGGCCCGGGGTCGTCTCCAGCACCTTGTTGGTCTTCAGGCCGAAGAGCCCCTTCTGCTCCTTCACGGCAAGGCGAATTCCCCCGGCCTGCTCGGCGGCGAGAAAGGCGACCGCCATGATCGCCTGGCCCAGCTCTCCCGCCTTCACCTTCTGTGGGGCGGTGACCAACTCAACGCTCTCCCCGAGCATGCCTGCCGGGCTGGCAAACCGGTCCGCATGGAAGAAGACGGTCTCCGACGGGGAGAGGAGCGCCATGTTCTGCTGAATCGCCGCCGCCACCTGGTTGTAGGTCGCTGTGCGGGGGTCCTGGGGAGGGGCGGGCTGGGCAGCGGGAGGTGGGGCCTGACCCTGTCCGGGCTGGAAGGCCGGAACCTGGAAGGCGGGCGTCCACTGCTCCATACCCGGGGCCCAGACCATGGTCTCCAGCGGGAGCCGCCCCTCCGCAAAGTAACGGCGCAGATCGGCCTCGGGAACCGGACCCACCTGTTGATTCTGCCAGATGTAATGCCACATTAGCATATTTTCTCTCCCCACCCTTTCGGCATGCTATAATGACAATGGTCTATTTTCGTGCCTATTTAGTTTCCACTGACTCTTCATTTTCCCTGTCGGTGGCACAAAAAAAGACCGGGAGTCGCCTCCCGGCCGGCTATTCAGTTTCCGGTGTGGAATCCTGCAGCATCTCATCGGGGATCGGCTTGCGCCCCATCATCCCCTCGTAGATGCCGTGGTACCATCGGACAGCAGCTTCGCCGGGCTTCCAACAGAGCAGGACCTCCTTGCCGCCGATGGAGGCAGGGAAATCCACCAGGTAGCCACCCTTGACCTCGCCACCCAGTTCCCGGATCCGGTCAAACTGGCCCTGGGCCAGGATGCGCAGGAAGTCGATCTCCGCCTCATCCTTCAAGAAGGTGTATGTGTCAACCTTATCGTCACGGCGATTGGCCTCTACCTTGGCCTGCTTCAGCCGCCAGTCCTTCTCCTGAATCTCCCCATCGAGCTGTCGGAGATAGGCGATGATACGCTCCAGCTCGGGGATGAGACGGTTTACCTCGGCGGGAGTGAAGTGCCTCCCGGCCATGCCTACCCCCTCCTCTCTTTTGGTCTGGGGTCCTGGTTTACGCGCATTATACGGAGTCGTCCGGGGAATGTCAAACGGCAGAAACCCCAAGAGTTGAGCCTTTGTTGATCTTTCGGCAAGACTCATGTGAGTTTCCTCCCCTAAGATAGAATTCGTAGGTGGTGGTTATCGTGTGGGTGTTGATGGTAGAAATGATCCAGGAGATAACCGCCCTGGCCGTCGCCGGCTTTGTGGAGGGAACGGGCATTCCCTGGCCAGGCAGCGTGATCATGGCCGCCGCCGGGATGACCGACGGTCACGACTGGCGAGCGGTGGCGCTCTTCGTACTGACCTTCGCCACGGCCTACACCGCCGGCGCGTTGATCCAGTACGCCGTGGGGCGGCTGCTGGGCCCGCTTGCGCTGGGCTGGTTGACGAAGAAGCAGCGGGCGAGCCTGGAGCGGTTGATGGCCCGGTACGGCTTCGGGGCGGTCTGCTGGTCCCGTCCGCTGGCCATCGGCAACTACGTCTCCATTCCGGCGGGCATGGTCAAGATGAATCCGATCCGCTTTAGCCTCTACACCTTTGTGGGCGCCCTGCCGTGGGCGGCGTCAACGGTGCTGGCAGGTCGCCTGCTTGGCAGCCACCTCCCGGAGATGCAGGCGGCGATCGGTCGCTGGATGCTGTGGAGCAACGTGCTGCTGCTCCTGCTGATCGTCACCTGGCTCCTGATCCGTTACCGGCGCCGCCGGGCCAACGTCAAAACCTCGCACGGAGAACGTCATCCTGCTACAATTGTGTAGGACAAGCGCTCATCCATCGAGAAAGGCGGTGGCCGAATGGCCATGGATAAGGAGAAGATTCAGCAGGCGGTGCGCATGATTCTGGAGGCGGTTGGCGAGGACCCCGACCGGGAGGGGCTCCTGGACACCCCCCGCCGGGTGGCCGACTTCTATGAGGAGGTCTTCGCCGGCCTGCACCGGGATCCCGCCGAACGGCTCTCCGCCATCTTCAGCGAGGACCACGACGAGATGGTGATCGTGCGTGACATCTCCTTTGAGTCGATGTGCGAACACCACCTGGTCCCCTTTATCGGCAAGGCACACGTGGTCTATATTCCCAACAAGGGACGCGTGGTGGGCCTCTCGAAGCTAGCCCGCATCGTAGAGGACTTCTCCCGCCGCCCGCAGCTCCAGGAGCGGCTGACCTCCCAGATCGCTGACCTGCTCATGGAGAAGCTGGACCCCCAGGGCGTAATGGTGGTCTGCGAGGCCGAGCACATGTGCATGACCATGCGGGGTGTCCGCAAGCCCGGCGCCTCCACCGTCACCTCCGCCGTACGGGGCGTCTTCGAGTCAAACATCGCCACCCGGTCCGAGGCGATGGCGCTGATCAAGGGATTCCATTAGTCTGGTCACCATGCCCGCATTCCCTCGTTGTAGGGAGTGCGGGCTTTTTTTGTCCGGAAAAAGCTCCGCCAGCATTCTCCAACCAAAGTCGGCGGAACCCATCAATGGAGGGGATCGTCTAATCACAGAAGGATCTTCTATACCTAAAATGAGGTGACCGCCTTGCGGATTCGTACCAGGCTGGCCGGCCTCCTCCTTTCGGTTACCCTGCTGGTCTCAGCGGTCCCGGCGACCAACGCCAGTGAGGCTCGCCTACGCCTCTATGTGAACGGCCGGGAGCTTTATATGCCCTCGCCGCCGGTGATCCGGGAGAGCCGGGTGCTGGTGCCCATGCGGGCCTATTTGGAGTCGCTGGGCGCCGTGGTGCATTGGGAGCCGCCGGAGACGGTGACCGCCACCCTTCAGGGGCGGCAGGTGCAGATGAAGATCGGGGCGAGCGCCGCCCTGGTCGATGGGCGGGAGGTCAAGCTCGATGTGCCGGCCCAGATCATTGACGACCGCACATACCTGCCGCTTCGCTTCCTCTCTGAGGGGCTCGGGGCGCAGGTTCACTACGACGGCAAATCGGTCACGGTCACCACGGCGGGGCCGCCCCGGGTGGTGGTGATCGACGGGCCGCTGAATGTTCGCCAGAGCCCCACCACCTCCTCGACCATCCTGACTACGGTGCCCAACGGGACCGTGCTCAATGTGATCGGTCAGCAGACCGGCTGGACCCAGGTAGGTCTTCCCCGGGGGGGCAAGGGCTGGGTGGCCAACCAGTTTACGCGCAGGGTCGCGGCCCAGCCGGTGGTGGAGCCCTTCGCTCCGGTGCTGGCCCGGGCGGAGGGATTCTTACAGGTGGGCAACGAGTGCCTCGGCGCCGCCCCGGTGATCAGCAACCGGCTTCATCTCCCCCTGCGGCGGTCGGTTCAGAAGCTGGGCGGGACGGTCACCTTCACCGCAGGTGGCGCAGAGGTCCGGCTGAAGGGGCGCTCACTCACCGTGATCCCCGACCGGACCACCGCCGAACTGAACGGGGCACCCATCACCCTGGAGACCCCACCCGTGGTGATGGGCGGTCAGATTCTGATGAGCGCCCGCGACCTGGCCAACGCCCTGGGCCTCCCGCTGGGCTGGAATGAGTTCAGCCGCACCGCCAGCCTGGGCAGCGCCACCCCCGGCTCCGCCTGCAACCTGGCGATGTCGGTCAACGCCTACCTGGTGATGGACGCCGCCACCGGCGTAGTGCTCAGCGAGTACCGCTCCCGTGACCGCTTCCCCGTCGCCAGCACCACCAAGATCATGACCGCCCTGCTGGCGGCGGAGCGGACCGATCCGGGCGCCTATGTGACCGTTAGCGGCAACGCGGCCAACCAGCCCGGTACCAGCGTCTACCTGCGCAGCGGCGAGCGGAGAACGATGCGGGAACTGCTCCTGGGCCTGATGCTGGCCTCGGGAAACGATGCCGCCACGGCGATCGCCGAGCACATGAGCGGCAGCGAGCCCGCCTTCGCCCGGGCCATGACCCAACGGGCGGCAGAACTGGGGGCCACCAACACCCTCTTCGTCAACGGCTCCGGGCTCGATGACTGGGTGAACCCTTACAGCACCGCCCGCGACATGGCGGTCATCACCCGTCACGCCCTTCAGAACCCGGACTTCCGGGTCTACATGAGCCTGCCGGAGGCCCGGATTCCCGGCCCCAGCGGTACCCGGACCCTGAAGAACCGGAACGAGTTCGTGCTGACCTACCCCGGGGCCACCGGGGTGAAGAACGGCTGGACCGAGAAGGCGGAGCACACCCTGGTCGCCTCCGCCTTCCGGGGGGACCGGGAACTGATCGTAGTGATTCTGGGGGCCCGGACCCGCAGCGCCCTCTACCAGCAGACCCGCCAGCTGATGGACCACGGCTTCCGGCTGGCCGCCACATCCTGGCTCCTTCAGGGCGATGACTAACGGGAAAGGACCTCTGCCCGCACGAAGGGCAAAGGTCCTGTTTTGCTCCTGGAACAAGCGGTCTCTTTCTTTCTAGTTTACCATTTATTTCTATATCCGTCAAGGTCTCAGCCACGCGGGGGCGCCACGAGGCGGATTCGGTTGGCCCCGTTGGGGTAGGTGACCAGCAGCTGGCTGCTCTTGGCATCGTAGAGCCAGGAGAGGCTGCCGCCGTCCTTCAGGCGCTGCTCTGCCCACCCGGCCCGGCCGCTTATCTGCCCGGCAATGCGCTCGATCAGGGCCTCCTTTGCCGACGGGGCCAGCCCCGGCGACCAGTCCTCCAGGTCGCGCGCAATGCACTCTATCAGGTTCTGCATCAGGCGAACACCTCCTCGGGGGCGCACCCATCGTGCTCCGGCGAGATCCGGCAGACACCGGGCGCACTCACCTGAATCAGGACGGGGCGTAGAACCGGCCGTCCGTCCACCAGCCCTTGCACGCTGACCTCCAGCAGACCACGAAAGCCAGGGTGGTCCCAACTGAACTCGCCGGCGGCTCGCAGCGGGTCACAGGGGGTCTGTATGTACGCGAGGGCGGGCCAGCGTGTGGGTGTGACGCGCTCAAAGTAGATCACAACCGATACCTCCTCGTCGTGGCCGGACGGAGGGCGCGAAAAAGGAGAGCCTGCAAGGCAGCTCTCCTGTACGGCTGCGCTCGCATCCCAGCAGCCCGGCTGCCGTAGCCCCATGAGGGGACGGTAGGCCCGTGGCTTTGCGTCGCCGGCTTTCACCGGGTTTGCCTTTAGTAGGAAACGATACCGCTTCCATTGTACAGTCCCGACCTGGGACCAGACAAGGCAGGGGCAGCGCAAATGAGACTCCAGTCCCACAAAGCGGGCCAGAAGTCCCAGATGAGAAGGAGATGGCAGGGCGCATCTCGAAGCCCCATCTCCCTATAGGGGGGCTTTCGATCATGCCAAGCCATCTTCGGGGTTATCTCGCCGTCACCTCCGCTGCCGTCTTGTGGGGCATCGCAGGAACACTCGCCAAGTACCTGTTCGCCAGCAAGTCGGTCCCGCCGTTTCTCCTGGTTCAGCTTCGAATGGGCATCGCCTTTCTGGTGATGGCGTTGGTCATGGCGGTGATCGCCCCGCGACTCTTGCGGATTCGCCGGGAAGACCTGGGTCCCCTTACGCTCTTCGGCATAGCTGGCATGGCGGCGGTGCAGTTCACCTACCTCTTCGCCATCTCGGAGACCAATGTGGCCACCGCCATCTTCCTGCAGTACCTGGCGCCGATCATGACCGCCCTCTACTCATGGCTTTTCGAGGGGCTGCGGTTGGACGGGAAGCTGTTGGGCGCCCTGGGCCTCGCCATTAGCGGCTCCTACCTGCTGGTCTTCGGCACCACCGGCCAGCTGCTGGTCAGCCCACTGGGGTTGGCGGCGGGGGTATCTTCGGCTGCGGCGCTCTCCTTCTACTCGATCTACGGGGCCAAGCGGGTGGGGAGCCTCTCGCCGTGGACGCTCCTCTGCTACGCCCTGGGCATCGGCTCGCTCTTCTGGCTGGTGGTCGATTTCGCCTTCTGGGCGGTGGGGCGCCCGGTGATCAGCCTTGCCCCCCTGGCCGATCCCAGCCTCTGGCTCTTCTTCGGCTACATCGCCACCCTGGCGACCATCGTCCCCTTTGGCCTCTACCTGAGCGGGCTGCGCTGGATCAGCCCCACCCACGCCACCGTCACCGGCATGCTGGAGCCGGTCACGGGCGGGGTGGCCGCCTACCTCTTCCTCGGGGAGTTGCTCCAGGGGGTGCAGGTACTGGGCGGCGGCCTGATCGTGGTGGCCGTGATCTTGCTCCAGGTGACACGGCAGAAGGCCGCCGCGACAGGGGTCGGGGCGTAAGATCAGGGCGCCCGCCAATTACCGGCGGGCGCCCTGCGCTATCCCATCGAAAAAAGCTCCTTCATCCGCTTGACGTTGGAGCGGCTCACGATCACCTCGGAGTGCTCCTTGTCCTTGAGCTTCAAGATATAGGCCCCATTGAAGTACGGGCTGATCTCTTTAACCTGGAAGATGTTAACCAGGTAGGACCGGTGGGAGCGGAAGAACTGGTCCGGCGGCAGCCGCTCGGTCAGCTCCTGAAGCGTGTAGCGGGTGAGCAGGCGGTCGTTCATGGTCTGAACAAAGACGTTATACCCTTCCGAGAAGATGTAGACGATCTCGTTCAGCGGCAGGGGGATCTGCTTCTCATCTTTCTCGCAGAGCAGGAAGGAGAGCGCCGGACGCTTCTCGGTGGTCCGCTCCGCCTCCTCTGCCTTCTCCCCACCGACAGCCGCCACTGCAGGTGCGGAGGCGCCCACGCTCTCCCGCAGCCGTTGGACCGTCTCCGCCAGCCGTTCCGATTCCAGCGGCTTGAGCAGGTAGTCCACCGCCCGGATCTCGAAGGCCGGCACGGCGTAGTTCTCGTAGGCGGTGACGAAGACCACCTTCGGCATCACCTCGCGGCCCTTCAGGCTCTTGGCCAGCTCGATCCCGGTCATGCCTGGCATCTGCACATCGAGAAAGATTACATCGTAGTCCAGGGCGTTGATCAGCCGCATCGCCTCGCGGGCGTTGGTCGCCTCGCCGATGATCTCCACATCGGGGAAGCGACCCAGTTGGTACCTCAGCTCCATGCGCGCCGGGTATTCATCATCCACGATCAGCGCCTTCAGCACCATGGCGGATCTTCGCTCCTTCTGATTTGGCCATCAAGGCTTTCCGATCATTTTATGCCAACATCATGATTCTCGCCAAGACCCCGGCGGTGAGTTGTGCGAAAATCGAGTTCAACTGCAGCAATTCGCCCGCTTAGTCGGCGGTCTGGGCTATCTGCTCCAGGGGGATCCGCACCCGAATGGCGGTGCCGGTTCCCGGGCGGCTGCGGATCGTCAGCCGGTAGTCGTCGCCGTACAGGGAGATGAGCCGCTCATTGACGTTGGTGAGGCCCAGGCCCATGTTGTGGCCAAACCCCTCTTCGAAGACCCGGCGGAGACGCTCTGCATCCATGCCGACGCCGTTGTCAGCAATGAGGATATGGATCTCGCCCCTCACCTGGCGGACCCGGATCCCGATCACGCCGCCCTCCTCCTTGGGGGCAAGGCCGTGGACGATGGCATTCTCCACCAGCGGCTGGAGCGTCAGCACCGGCACCTGCGCCCCCAGAACCCGGGGGTCAATCTTCACCTTGACCCGGAGCTTGTCGCCGAAGCGGGCCTGCTCCAGGGAGAGGTAGATGTTGACGTACTCAATCTCCTCCTGGAGGGTGATCGAGTTGCCCCGGGTGGAGAGCGAGCGCCGGAAGAACTGGGCCAGGCTGATCAAGAGCTCCCGGGAGCGCTCTACATCGGTGCGGGAGAACATGATGATCGTGTTGAGCACATTGAAGAGGAAGTGCGGGCGGATCTGGGCCTGCAGCGCCTCGAGCCTGGCCCGGGTGACCAGCTGCCGCTGCCGGTCCGACTCGGCCAGCTCCATCTGCAGGCCAAGGAGGGCCGCAATGCCCACCCCCAGCCGCACCACGTAGCTGGGCAGGACCTCGGGCGTGGTCCGGTAGAGCTTGAAGGTGCCCACCACCTTGCCCCGGTACTTGAGCGGGGTGATCACCGCGGTCTTCAGCGGGTGCGGGCATCCCTGCTCATCGCAGGAGAGAATGCGGGCGTCGGTGACGATCTTGGTCTCGCCGGTGTCCAGCACGTAGCGGGTGGCGCCGGTGAGAATCGGTCCGCCCTGCTGGTGCCGGCGGCAGCCGATACCCGAGAAGCCGAGGATCACCTGGTCATCGGTGATCGCCACGGCGTCCGCCTCGGTGATCTTGTGGATGATCTCGCAGATCTTCTGGGCCGACTCGAAGTTCAGCCCCTGCTTCAGGTAGGGCAGCGTCTCCTCGCCGATGCGCAGCGAGGTGTCGAAGCTGGAGATCGACTCCAGCGCACTGGGGGAGAGCGATTCCTCCGGCTCAGCCCGGCGGAGCAGCCGCGCCACAAAGAAGAGCTGAACGCCAAAGAGCGGAATACTGAGCCACCACGCCAAGGTGGGGCTGCGCCAGAAGAGGGCGAGGATGATCAGCGCTGTTGCGCCCACGACCGCCAGAATCTGCCCCCTGCGCCTGTCTGTCATCTCTCTTCCCCCTTCTCTATTCCAGATACGGCTCACCGAGTAACCTCGGCGTAGTCAGATCGGACGCCACGTGCGGTGATCGCCACAACACCCCAGATGCCCCGGGTATGGCTGTCGGTGTAGCCCGGCCGCTCCACGGTGGCAACCTGCTGCCACGGCGCCGAGGCGACGGGCTTGTAGTAGACCTCGTAGCCGGTCACGTCGAGCTCTGCGTTGGCCGCCCAGTCGATGCGGGTGCCGTCGTGGAGCGGAATCGCCTGGACCGACCAGGGCTCATTGGGCCGCTCGCTGGCCTTCCAATCGTGCATGAACAGGTCCCGGTAGTAGCCCGTGAACTCAGGGCTGCCCTCGACCTTGATCGCCATCTCCCGGGCGTAGCGGAAGGAGTTCTCCGACCCGTTGATCGAGGAGATCACCACCGCCCCATCAACAATCAGCGACTTGTTATGATACGAGCGGCCAATGCCGGACTGATCCATGTTAACCAGGCGGGCCTCCAGCTTGAGGCTCTCCTTTTGGGCCAGCTCGTTCAGATACTGGACCACGTAATGGTTATCCCTCTGGCTGTCGATGCGCACATTCCGACGGTCGAGCAGCACCTTCACCGCCACCCCCCGGCGGGCGGCCGCCACGATCTCCTCGAGATAGGGCTGCGGGTACTTGGTGAAGTTGGTGGGGTCGGTGGAGCTGCCCCACCACTTGTTGATATACGCAGCGCTCACCAGCAGCTCCTCCCGGGCGTTCCGCAGCAGGCCGAGGAAGCCCTGCTCCCGGTCGAGGGTGTTGTCGGGCGAGAGAATCCGAGTCAGGGTGACGTTGCCGGTCACCGTGAGCGGCTCTGGCTTGACCGGGGTGTAGGGGTAGCAGGGACCCGGGTCGTAGGTATCGGGGGCCAGCGGGCGGTCCAGCTCCAACTTGTAGCCACGGACCTCGACATGGCCTGTCGCGAAGTCGAAGTCCCAGACCTCACGGAAGAGCCTGACCACCTCCGGACCGCCCTTGATCACGGCGATCCACTCCCGGTTGCCGCAGGAGAGGTTGGTGGTGTAAACCGATCCGGTGTAGTTGCCGGTGGAGACGAGGGTAACCTCATCATCGAAGATGGCATACTTGGCATGGGCGGGGTTGAAGCGGCTGGAGAGGTCGCCGTCCCACTTGTGGTAGAAGAGGATCTCCACCCCGCCCTCATGGAGCTTCTGGTGCGCCTCCTTGTCGGAGTCGTAGGGCTCCGAGCCGCCGGGGTTGCGCTCCAGGGCCACCTGGACCTTCACGCCCCGCTTGACGGCGGCGATGAGCCGGTCGGCCAGATCCTTGTTGGTGAACTGGTAGCCGGTCAGCCGGATCGACTTCTTGGCCTCGTCCACCAGCCTGAACAGGGTGGCGGCGGCGTTGTCGGGGGCGGAGACGGCGGTCAGGGTCATCGGGCCGCTGACCTGGCGAACGGGGAAGAACGACTGACCGGCATAGACGACCCGCTCAGGCTTCGTCTTCGTGCCGCCAGACCAGGAGTCCGCCTTCGCCTCAAGAAGCAGCACATCGCCCTGCTTGCGGCGGGTGATCACCTGGTTGCCCGGGGTGAGCGGGAAGGAGTTGACCAGCTCCACCGCGGGACCGGACCAGGGCTCCGGGGCGGTAGCCGAAGCGCCGTAGGCAAGAATATCCACGATGCGGCTCTTCTCGTCCAAAAGGCGTACCACGTCGCCGGCGTCGCTCATTAGCGGCGCCTTGTCGGGCACCTTCAGGTCGGGAACCGCCTTATCGGCATCGACCCCGTACTCGTAGTCGGGGGCCTTATTCCAGTACCGCTTGAAGTAGACAGCGTCGTTGGCCAGGTAGATCACCTGTCCCGGCTCCAGGGCGAGCTGTGGGAGGACGACCTTCCCCTGGTTAGTCTCGATTGACCAGCCCTTCACCGTGTACTTCTGTGTCCCGGCGTTGATCAGGGCGATCGCTTCGCCCTCGCCCTCGCCCTCCACCAGGGAGGACTTGGCCCGAGCCACCGGAAGCACCTGGTACAGGCGAATCGCCTGGGCGGCGCCGGAATCCCCCTTGGGGGCGCATGCGGCCAGAGTCGGCAGCAGCAGGAGAAGACTGATGAGCGCAGAAAGTAAGCGGCGTTGCACGGCCCACACTCCCGTTCGAAAGCTCGAATCTCCGCCTGTTTTCATTCGCTTCGCGATGCGTCGTCGCCTGCTGATCGCAGGTGGCGATCACGTACTTCGACCCGAAACATGATGGGAGGCCTGCGAAGTTTTGACACCACTGCATCCCCCGTATCAACGGCCGTCGGAGGTTGCTCCGGGAATCTTCCTGGTCCCGATTCCGATCCCGATCCCGCTGCGTTATGTGAACTGCTATCTCATGCGGGGAGCTTCGGGCTGGACCCTCGTGGACACCGGCTTCCACGACGACCTGGCGGAGGACGCCTGGCCCCGGGCCTTTGCCGACATCGGCATTCGCCCGCAGGATGTCAACCAGATCTTGATCACCCACTACCACCCCGACCATATCGGTGGGGCCGGATGGCTCCAGCAGCTGACCGGTGCGCCGGCCTACCTGCACGATGTGGAGTTTCGCCAACTGGAGCTCTTCTGGGGCGAGTCGATGGATGAACAGGTGGAGCGCCTGGTCCGCTTCTTCGCCAGCGAGGGGATGAGCGAGGCGATGGCCCGCGCCATCGGGGAGCACCACCACCACCAGTTCGACCATGTGCAGCCCCTGCCAAAGCTGACGCCGATTGGTGCCGGGTCGGTCATGCAGTTGGGCGCGGGCAGCTATGAGGTGATCCATACCCCCGGTCATTCCGACGGGCTGGCCATCTTCTGGGACAAGTCTACGGGGATTTTGCTGGCCAACGATATGATCCTGGCGAAGATTACACCCAACGTCTCGGTCTGGCCGAACTGCAGCCCGAACCCGCTGGCCGAGTATATCAAGTCGCTGGCGCTGGTCGAGGGGCTGGGCGCCCGGCTCGCCCTGACGGGCCACCGCTCACTGATCACCGACGTGAGCGGACGGGCGCGCGAAATAGGCCAGCACCACGACGAGCGGCTGGCGAAGATGGCGGCGGCCACCCGGGTGACTCCGAATGGCGCCACCGCCTGGGAGGTGACCGAGCGGATCTTCCGGCCGGAGGAGCTGACGATCCACCAGGTCCGGTTCGCCATGGCGGAGGCGCTGGCCCACCTGGTTTACCTGGTGGAGCAGGGGCAGATGGTCAAGGAAGGGAACCGCTACCGTTCACTCTGAGACGCCCCTCTTGCCGCCGCGAAAAGACAAGCCAGCGAGCCTTCACTCGCTGGCTGCATTCCCTTATTCGCCTAGTGGGAGCAGCCGCCGCTGCCGCACTGCTTGGGAGCGCCGGCCTCAGCCGACGTCTTGAAGGACTGGCCACAGCCGCAGCTCGAGGTGGCGTTCGGATTGTTGATCGCAAAGCCGCCGCCCATGAGGCTGTCGACGAAATCGATGGTGGAGCCGTCCAGATACCGGAGGCTATTCGGATCAACGACGACCTTCACGCCGTCGGTTTCAGCCACGCTGTCATCGGGGCGGGGGTTCCGCTCCAAAGCCATGCCATACTCGAAGCCGGAGCAGCCACCTGCACGGACCATGACGCGAAGCGCCAGGTTCTCACCCTTGGCCTTGATAATCTCCTTCAACCGGTTGGAAGCCTTGTCGGTGAGCGTGATGTTCACGGAGAATACCCTCCTTTCCGATCCTCAAATTGTATTTTACCATAGTTACCTATGGTCAAGTCAATCGCCCCCGGGGTGAGGCGATATAACCCCAAAGGATAAAGTTGGACGGTCCAGTTCCGCTTATTTGGTTTATAATAGAGAGTAAGCATCGTGCGGTCGTCACGAGGGAGGATCACGTAAAATGGCTGATGAGCTCGGGCTCCTGTCGCATTCGAACACGCAAATCCCTGATCTGTATTATATGCTTTCTGACGCTGAATTGGATCAGCGGATACGGGCAGCCAAAGCCAAACTCGGCGACCAACTGGTCGTTCTGGGCCACCACTACCAGGGGGCCCGGGTGATCCAGTGGGCGGACTTTACCGGCGACTCGTTCAAGCTGGCCCAGTTGGCGCTGACCCGTTCGAATGCGAAGTATGTCGTCTTCTGCGGCGTGCATTTTATGGCCGAGACGGCCGATGTGCTGGCCCCGGAGGGCACGGTGGTCGTGCTGCCCGACCTGGGCGCCGGCTGCTCCATGGCCGACATGGCCAATGAGCGGCAGGTTGATGAGGCCTGGCTGAGCATCGGGGAGCGGCTGCCCGGGGTGAAGGTGATCCCCATCACCTACATGAACTCCACGGCGGCGCTCAAGTCGTTCTGCGGCGAGAACGACGGAGCGGTCTGCACCTCGTCGAATGCCGAAGGGGTCCTGCGCTGGGCCTTCGAGCGGGGCGAGAAGGTGCTCTTCTTCCCCGACCAGCACCTGGGCCGGAACACCGGCTACCTGAAGCTGGGGATCCCCCTGGAGGAGATGGTGGTCTACAACCCGCTCCTGGGCGAGTTCGAGTGCACCCAGGAGGAGCTGGAGAAGGCCAGGATCATTCTGTGGAAGGGCTTCTGCTCGGTCCACCAGAAGTTCACCCCCGAACAGGCGGACGAGGTCCGCCGCCTCTACCCCGAGATGAAGGTGATCGTCCACCCCGAGTGCTCGCTCGATGTCGTCCTGAAGGCCGACTACGTGGGCTCCACCGAGTATATCATCAAGGTGATCGAGGAGGCGCCCGCCGGCTCACAGTGGGCGGTGGGCACCGAGATCAACCTGGTCCACCGCCTGGCCGAGACCCACCAGGATAAGCTGGTCGTCTCCCTCTCCGGCCCCAACGTCTGCCCCTGCGCCACCATGTACCGGATCAGCCCGCAGCACCTCTGCTGGGCGCTGGAGAACCTGGCCGAGGGGAACGTGGTCAACCAGGTACAGGTCCACCCCGAGGACCGAAAGTGGGCCCGTGTAGCGCTGGAGCGCATGCTGGCGATCTTTAAGTAAGCGAGAAGGCCCCGGGGTGCAGCTGCACCCCGGGGCCTTCTCGTTTGGGCCTGGTTCGCTACGGGCGCTGGATCGTGAAGGCCGGGGAGGTCCAGGTCTCCCAGTGCGCCGGGTCGTTCTCATCGCCCAGCGCCTTCAGGACCTTAAGCACCATCACGTACTCGCCGTCTGGCACCAGCTGCACCTTCTTGCCCTGTGTGGTCCAACCATCCCAGGCGAAGGAGAAGAAGCCGGCGGCGGTGCTGTTGCGCGGCAGGTAGGTGTACCGGAAGGCCTTTCCGAAGCCCCTTCCGGCGGTCGACTGGATCTCCATCTCCAGCAGGGTCGACTGGTGGTCGAGGTGGACCAGCACGAAGGGAATATCACTGCCCACCATCGTGAAGGTGGCGCCAGCCTCCTGCTTCCAATAGGAGCCGTTCGACAGCTGGGCGAGCCAGGGGAAGCCGTAAGCGGTCGGGGTCAGCACCTGGATCGCCTGGTAGTCCCCCTTGAAGCCGGAATAGGGGATCCGGAGAGTCTGGCCGTCATCCCCTGTGATGACGACATAGCCTCCATACATGGACCGGTCGGGCAGCCTGGGGTTCGCTGTGATCGTCACATCCACCGTCGCACTGCCGCCGGGCGGCACCGTCACGGTGGACTCGCTGAAGCTCACCCCGGCAAAGCCCGCGTAGAAGGCCGGTGAGAATGTGTTCGGGCCGGTGGAGAGCGCCGGGGTGTGCGAGAGAGCGTAGGTCACCGGCGCCGCCCCGTCGTTGGCGATGGTAAGGCTCCGGATCGCCGGCCCGGCCTCGCTCTCACCCAGGGAGAGCTTGCCCGGCTCCACCTTGGTAGTCGCCTGAATCGCCTTATCAATCTGGACCATGCCGGCGCCCTGGCGGTGGACGTTGTCCAGGAAGCCGAGGCCCGGGTTCCCCCACCATGGCTTGGGGCTGGCGGTGTTCTGCAGAATGGAGCGGACCGCCGGAGCCGGTGTCCTGGGACGGGCCTCCAGCAGCAAGGCAACCGCTCCGGCCACGTGCGGGGAAGACATGGAAGTGCCGCTCAGGGTGGCAAAGCCGCCCTTCTCCAGCGGGTAGGTGGAGTTGATCAGACCGCCCGGTGCCCCGATGTCGGGCTTCAGGGCAAGGTCTGGGGAGAGGCCGTAGGAGCTGAAGGAGGAGATCAGCCCACCGGTGGGGTTGAGGAAGGTCCCCGTCTGGTCGGTCCAGGTCATGGTGACCGGACCCTCAGCCAGGCGACTATTGATCAGGACGCCCTCGCTGTCGGAGATGGCGACCACCGGGATGGTGATGGCTGGATTGCCGGACACCGTCGGGGCGAACCGTCCCGCTACGTGGTTGTACAGGACAACGCCAACCGCCCCGGCATTCTGGGCGTTGAGCGCCTTGGTATGGAAGGTGCAGGCGCCCCGGCGGATCAGCGCCACCTTGTTCGCCAGGCTGCCTGCCGGCAGCGGACTGCACGCATCGTCTGCGGTGGTGGGCGTGCCCGTGCGGGCCATCTCCTCGCTGCCCGAGGTCGGGGGCTCCGGTGCGCCACTCGCGGGACTGTAGCCGATGGCCTGGTCGTCAGGAGAGATGGTGAAGGTGCTCAGCGCCGTGTGGCTGTTGTTGAAGGAGGCGACGCCGATCACCTTCTCGCCGAGGCCAGGGGCACCGGCGGAGTACAGACCGCTGGCACCGCTGTTGCCGATGGAGGCGACCACCACCATGCCCTTGTTCACCAGGCGGGAGGCCGCGACCGCCGTCGGGTACTGGGGCCACTGGAAGGCCGAGCCGATGGACATGTTCAGCACCTGCATGCCGTCGGCCAGCGCCATCTCCATGGCGGCGATCATGATATCGGCGGTGGTGGAGCCGTCGCAGCCGAAGACGCGGTAGGCGCCGAAGGTCACACCGGGCGCCACGCCCTTAACCGTGCCGTTCGCCCCGATAATCCCGGCCACGTGGGTGCCGTGGCCCTGGCAGTCATCGGGATTGGGGTCGGGCACCGGGTTGGGGTTGTACCGCGGGCTGGTGGAGGCGGCGTTAAAGTCGTCGCCGACAAGGTCGTAGCCGAAGGCGACCCGGCAGCCCTCGCCGAAGCAGCCGCCCAGGTCGGGGTGGTGATAGTCGACGCCGGTGTCCATGACCGCCACCTTGATCCCTGCCCCGGTGAAGCCCAGCTCGCTCTGGACCACATCGGCGCCGGTCATGGCGAGGGCGTAGGCCATCTCGGGTGAGGCGCTGGGGGCAGCCTGTGGCCGCTCGATCTCCACCACCGGGTAGATCGCCTTGACCCCGGGCAGGCGGGCGATGGTGCTCACCTGCGAGCGGTCGACCACGAGGGAGAAGCCATTGAAGAGGCTGTCGAAGGCGTAGCGCTCCTGGAAGCTGACCCCGGCCCGGGCCGCGGCGGCGCGGAAGTCCGCCTTCTCATTCTTCAGCGCTGCCGCTTTGCCACCCTCTGCCAGCGGCGCACCTGCCAACTCCACAAACCATGCCCGCGAGGTCTCATCGGTCATGCCGGTATCTTCAAATACGGGAGCCGGAGTGAGGGGCTCCAACCTCTGAACATCCTGCGCAGAAACAGGTACAACGGCTGCGGCGAGCAGCAATAGGACCGACAATCCGGCAACCCAACGCTTACGTATCATCAATGACTGCTCCTCCTATTCCTCACGTGAGATTCCCCTGGATGACCGCACTCCGCCCCCCGCCGTGTCATCAGATCTACCCTTCAGCCTCCCTTGCTGTACTCGGACATTAGGGAACGGTAAGGTTACGATTCTATCTTCATTCTCGATTCACCTTTTTCTCAATAGAGAGTTATTTCGTGACCGGACTGTAGTTCGGTAAAATTTCGTTTCTCGAAGAAAAATGTCAAAAGAGAAGGGCCGCGAGTACTCGCGACCCTTCTCCCTGATTGATGTCCCGAAGACTACTTCACCGTGAAGGCCCGATAGGCGTTGACCAGCCCCTTGCCGAAGAAGGCGTCGGCACCGTTCTTGCCGATATCTTCCGCGGACTGCTGCATGCGGGTCACCACCTGGGACGGCTTGGGCTTCGCCCCCGTGCGGGCGTACTCTTCCGAGATGATCAGCGCTGCTACACCGGCGGCATGCGGCGAGGCCATGGAGGTGCCGCCCTTCCAGCCGTAGTTGCAGGTATTGAAGAGCTGCCGGGCTGTGACGCACTCGGTGTTGGTGGGTACCGTGGAGAGGATCAGGTACTTGTACCAGTCGGGCTCGGCAAACGGGACAGGCCCGGCGTCACCGCCCGGCGCGGCCAGGTCGACCAGCCCGTAGTTGGAGTAGAAAGCGAGCCGGTCCGGGGTACCCCAGCCGCCCCCGTGGGCGGAGATGGTGACAGCGCCAGGGATCGACGCGGGAAGGAACACAGTGGCGCCCTGCGCCTCCCACTCGGTGTAGCCCAGCTCCTGCAGGTACCAGTTCAGCCACTCCGTCGCAGCGTTGCGCTTGGCCAGGTCGAGCGACTCGTTGCCGGCCGCCACCACCACGGTGACGTTTCGGTTGATGGCGTACCGGATCACCCGGTTGTAGAGCACGACGGTGGCGGTATCCAGGTTGCCCAGGTTGAACCGCTCGCCGGTCGCCGGGTCCGTGTACCACCAGACGCCGTTGACGGCGAAGCCGCCCAGGCTCATGTTGATCACGTCGACCCCGTCGTTGGCGGCGTCCAGAATCCCTTGCAGGATCCAGGCATCGCGGCCCCAGCCCTGGTCGGACAGGACCTTGTAGGCACGCAGGCCGACGCCCGGCGCCACGCCCTTGATCCCGCCGTTGGCGGCAACAGTCCCCGCCACGTGGGTGCCATGGCTGTGGCCGTCCTGAACGGACTCCCCGGGCACGTAGCTCCGGGAGCCGGGGACGATGTTGGGGGTCAGGTCGGGGTGGCTCAGGTCGATTCCGGTATCCAGAATCGCCACCACCACGTCGTGGGTTCCTGCATGGATATTCCATGCCTCACCGTTGTTGGTCACCCGCTGCACGCCCCAGGTGTAGTCGGCAGGGTCGCTCACACCTTCGCCGCTAGAGGCGCTGTCCGCATCGGCCTGGGGCAGGCTCAACTGCATCGGAATTGACGGGGATACAGCCTTGACCTCTTTGTTAGCCAGCATCGCCTTCAGGAATCGAGTCGAGTCGGTGGTCTCCACCACCAGTCCGCCCACCTGGTCGAGCCGGTTCACCACGGTTCCGCCTGCGTCATTGATCGCCTGAAGCGCCGATGCGGAGATGGATTCGGCCTTCAGGGCAACCAGGTACTGACGGGCAGGGGCATTGGTCGGTTTTCCAGCCGATACCGAGGTGCCCAACAGACCCAGGACCAGGCTGCCAGCGAGAATCGTCGCCCAGAACTTGCGCAGAGGTACTCCTCCCTTCCCGTGCTGGTGAGTGCCGATGCCACATAATTCCTTCTATAATGAGGGTCGGGAATCCTTCCTTCAGGTCGTAAAATTTGCTTCACGAAGCAACAATACGGCCCCGCCGCCCTTAAGCGAGGGCGACGAGGCCGGTTTGGATATTCACACCTATGACCAGGCTGTCCGCCGCTCCGGGATGCGACCTGCCTCCCGGATCAGCCGCTCCATCTCCTCGGCGGTCATAGGGCCGGTCCGGCCGGCGGCCAGCTCCACCCCTTCGTACTCCATGTGGGTGGGGCCAAGGTCATCTGCCCCGCCGTCGAGCGCCACCTGGGCCACCTTTGCCCCCTGGGAGACAAAGCTCGACTGAATGTGGGCGATGTTGGGGACCAGCACCCGGGCCAGGGCCAGGTTCCTCAGGTACTCGTGGCCGGAGGGCTGCTGAACGGGCTCAGCCCCGGCGGCCGGAAGCCCCTGGGGCAGGGTGAAGACCGCCATGGCCACAAAGGCCGGCTTCCCGGCGGCGGCGGTCCGCTCCTGTACCGCCCGGACCCGGTAGAGGTGGCCCACCCGCTCCCGGGGCGTCTCGCCCAGGCCGAAGACGAAGGGAACGACCACCGGCAAGCCGGCATCGACGGCGCGGTGGACCACATCGAACCACTCGTTCCACGGGCCCCGCAGCAGCGCCCGGTACTCGGGCCCCCGGCTCTGAAGCGTCTCGGCGCCCCCGGCGAACAGACCGCCCATGCCGGCATCTTGCAGCTCGCCGACCACCTGGCTGGACCGCTTCTGGTAGGCCACGTTGAAGACCATCAGCTCGCTGGGGGAGTAGGCGAAGATCTGCACTGCCGGGAAGCGCTCGTGAATCGCCCGGACCAGCCCGGGGTAGTAATCCCAGTCGAGGTCGATCCGGTGGCCGCCCTGCAGGAAGATCTGGGTCGCCCCCGCCTCTACCGCCGCGGCCACCTCGGCCAGTACCTCATCTGCCGTTTTGGTGAAGGCGTCGGGGTGCTCCCTGGTGACGGTACCGGTGCAGAAGGGGCAGTTGGGCTGGCAGACGTTGGAGTAGATCACCGTGCGGGAGATGGCGTAGCCCACCTTCCCATCCGGGTTGCGGTGCCGGGCGATGCGCCCCGCCGCCATGGCCAGGGGCAGCAGTTGGCCCTCAGCGGCCAGGTGGATCGCCTCGTCGGGGAAGGGCTTCTCCCCCCGCAGCGCCTTGGCGAGGATCGCATCGGTGTCGAATGTGTTCAGATCAAAGGTCATGCGGTTGTAGCCTCCACAGGGACCGAGTCATACACCTTGAGCACGTTGTAGAGTGTATCCCGCTCGGCGGGAATCCGCCCCGCCTCCCGGATCAGCCGGAGCAGGTCGTTCTGCTCCTGGAGCATGGGCGTGGTGGCGCCGGCGAAGTGGTAGATCTTCTCTTCCCGCACCGTGCCGTCGATATCGTTGGCCCCGAACTGGAGGCTGATCTGGGCGATGCGGGGCGAGATCATGACCCAGTACGACTTGATCGCCTTGATATTGTCCAGCAGGAGCCGGGCGACGGCGACGATCTTCAGGTCGTAGGCGCCGGTGGGGCCCGGCAGGTGGGCCAGGTCGGTGTTGGTGGGGTGGAAGGCGAGGGGAATGAAGGCGCTCTCCCCGCCGGTCTCATCTTGCAGCTCCCGCAGGCGCAGCATGTGATCCACCACGTGGTAGGGCTTCTCGATATGGCCGTAGAGCATGGTGCAGGTGGTCCGCACTCCCAGCCCATGGGCGATGCGGTGGATCTCCAGGTACCGCTCCCCGGACATCTTCCCCTTGCAGAGCACGTTGTGGACCTCGGGGTGGAACATCTCCGCCCCGCCGCCGGTCATGGAGCCGTGGCCCGCCTCGCGCAGGCGCAGCAGCACCTCCTCCACCGGCATGCGGAACTTCTTGGCGAAGAAGTCGATCTCCACGGCGGTGAAGCACTTCAGATGCGCCTGGGGCACCGCCTGCTTGATGGCGGAGAGGAAATCGGTGTAGTAGCTGAATGGCATATCCGGGTGGAGCCCGCCCACCATATGGAACTCGGTGACGCCCATGCGGGCGTAGGCCTTCGCCTTCTCCACCATCTGCTCGATATTATAGGTATAGCCGGCGGGATCGATTCGGTTCTGCTTGCCGAAGGCGCAAAACTTGCAGACGTTCCAGAGGGCACATACGTTGGAGTAGTTGATATGGGCATTGTTGTTGAAGTAGACGTAGTCGCCCACCCTGCGCCGGCGGGCCTCATCGGCGATGACGCCCAGGGCGAACAGGTCGTTTGACTCAAGCAACTGAATGCCGTCTGCGGCGCTGAGCCGCTCGTTTTGCAGGACCTTTTCGTAGATGGGCTGCAACGAACGGGGAATCAGGCTGGCAGCCAGAGACATGGGGGAGACTCCTCCTCGTGATCATCCGTCTCGGGCGGTTCTCGCTGCAGTTTATTCTACGTCTAATTTATGGAGCGAGACAAGGGAACCAGACCATGACGTCCGAAAGGGGACACGCGCCCATGGGAAACCAGCCGCACCTGACCGTCTACTACGATGGCTGGTGCCCGCTCTGTACGGGAATCCGCCGCCGGATCGAACGGGTCGACTGGCTCGGGCTGATCGCCTTTGCCTCCATGCGGGAGCCGGGGGTGGCTGACCGGCTGGGGATTCCGGCCGCTCAACTGGCGGAGCGCATGTACGCCGAAGACCAGCGGACGGGCCGCCTGGTGGATGGCATTGATGCGGTGGCGGCCATTGCCGCACGGGTGCCCCTGCTCTGGCCGCTCTACCCGCTGATTCGCCTCTCGGCCTGGACCGGGCTGGGGCAGCCGCTCTACGACTTCATCGCCCGCCGGCGGACGATCATACCGGTGGGGGCGTGCGACGAGCAGGGCTGCCCGATTCACCCGCCGGAGCGCTAGCTCAGGTGGCGCTCGACCTGCGCCATCACCTGATTCAGGCTGAGACCGGAGCCTCCCTCTTCCCGGGGCGAGCCGCCAATGCCCGCCTGGCCGCCCCAGGTGTTGCCGCCGGGCTCCAGGGCGGAGAGGGCGCCGAAGAGCGGGCGCAGGTCCAGCTCGTCGGGGACCGCCACCAGCGCCGGGTTCGCCCCGATGGTGTACTTGGGGGCGGGCGCCAGCCAGCCGGAGATGCGGGCCCGGGGCTCATGGAGCACCACCAGAACAGCGCCCCGCCGGTAGAGGGCGTGCATCACCCCAATATACTCGCTCTCGATCACGGCCACCTTGCCAATGCGGCTCTGCAGCCAGCGGACCCGCTCTGCCTCCCGCTCCGCCGCCTCCTCCTCGACCCGCTTCGCCTCCAGGAAGGGCCGGAACTGGGCGGGCAGCGCCCTCTCATCGAACCGGCCGTAGGGATCGACCCCAACCTCCTCGACCCAGGTGAGCAGCCGCTGGTAGTAGACCGAGCGCTGCTCATCGCGCTTGTGCACCAGGTTGATTCCCGCCCCGAGCCCCTGAAGCGTCTCGGCGAAGGGCTGGGGTTGGGGGTGCCGGAAGAAGTAGCCCCGGTCGGCCCGGTCCACGTACTCGTCGAGCGCTGTGGGCTCGTGGCCCAGCGCCTGGAGCAGCAGGATCGGGGTGGCTCCCAGGGCGTGGTCCTGATGGTGGTCAAAGTTGCCGCTGGCGGGGTCATGCACCCGCCCGATGTCCCAGATAAGAACTCGGCGGTCCCGCAGTTCCCCCGGGCTCACCTGCGGCCGGTAGTCGACCGCCAGCGGCTGGCGGTGGCCCATCTCCTCCCGCACCTGGGCGGCCCGCAGCAGAAAGGTCTGGGCATCCAGGTCGGTGTTGGGGTGGCTGACCCCCCGCCGTGCCCCCAAAAGCAGTTCGATCATCGCATGATTCACGATAAATCCACCTCACTGGGGATATCCTTTCGAGAGACGAGGTTCCAATCCCTACCTGAAAACCATGACCGCCTGCCCCTTCCATGGGGGAGGGATCGGGTGTATAGTGGTCCCATATAAAAATCTGGTCGAAGGGGATCTGCATGGCACCTGCTTTGTCTACGTTCACGATCTTTGGGGTCGCCATTCTGGCCGGCATCGTCGGTGCGGTGCTGGGCCTGGGTGGCGGTATTATCATTGTCCCGGCTCTTACCCTCCTGTACGGCTTTGAGATTCGCACCGCCGTGGCCGCCAGCGCTGTGGCGGTAATCGCGACCTCCACCGGCGCCGCCATCGCCTACCTGCGGGACCGGATCACCAACACCCGCATCGCCATGCTGCTGGAGGTGGGCACCACCACCGGGGCGCTGTCGGGGGCCCTGATCGCCGGGCTGGTACCGGCACGCTTTCTCTTTCTGCTCTTCGGCGGGCTGATGGGCTACTCGGCCTGGTCGATGTTCCGGGCACGCAAGGCCGAACTGCCTGAGGGGGTCACGCCCGACCGGTTCTCCGAGCGGCTCCGCCTGAAGGGGGCTTACTACGACCAGTCGCTGGGCCGTACCGTGGCCTACCAGGCGACCGGCACCCTTCCCGGCCTGGGGCTGATGTACCTCTCGGGGGCGCTGGCCGGCCTGCTGGGGATCGGCGGCGGGGCGTTCAAGGTTCTGGCGATGGATCAGGTGATGCGGCTACCGATCAAGGTCTCCACCGCCACCTCGAACTTCATGATCGGCGTGACCGCAGCAGCCGGCGCCGCGGTCTACTTCGTCCGGGGCGATGTGGACCCGCTGGTGGCGGGTCCGGTGGCCCTGGGGGTGCTGGCGGGGGCGATGGTCGGCGCCCGGATGATGGTCAGACTCAAGGGTTCGACCCTGCGGCTGCTCTTTATTCCGGTACTGGTCTATATTGCCGTGCAGATGGCATGGAAGGGGGCTTCGCTCTAATGGAAACGACGCGCACCTTCCACCACGAGGAGGAAGACGAACAGGTGGAGCGGGTGGAGTTGGCCGTCGCCAAGCTGCTGCGGCTGGGCACCGTGGTCTCTACCCTGCTCGTGGCAGCCGGCCTGGCGATGCTCCTCCTGCAACTGCCCACCACGCTGGGTTCGACCCTGATTACCACCGGTCTGATCGCCCTGGTCTGCACCCCGCTCCTGCGGGTGGCCGCCGCCCTCCTGATCTACCTGCGGGTGGGCGACCGGACCTACTCGATCATCAGCCTGACGGTGCTGGCGGTGGTCTTTGCCGGGGTGCTGTTGGGCCAGGCGCATTGACAAGACCCTGCCGGCGGCGCCGGCAGGGTCCTTCGTTTACGCCTCGTACAGATCGAGAGCCAGGAGCACGTACATGGCGTGCGACCAGGTGAGGGGCACGACCCAGACCGGCTCGCCGGTGACCGGGTCCACCTGCTCGGGCAGCAGGCCATTTGCGGTGCGGCGGGCCACGGCCCAGTCGAGGATCTGCTCGGCGGTGGTTCGCTCGCCCCGCTCGAACTCGTAGATGCCGAGCCAGAGGGTGCAGAGCACCCAGGGGTTCAGCCCACCCCGGTAGTGGTCGCCCTGGTAGCGGAGCATGCCGCCCGCCGGGGTGGACCAGATGGACTCCACCAGGCGCTGGGCGGTCCTGACCATGATCGGATCGGTGGGCTCCACCACCCGGAAGGGCGAGGTGAGGCCCAGCAGGCTCACATCGGCCACCGGGTCCTCGTCGAGGGCGCAGATGGTGTGGCCCTTGGCGGTGGTCTGGGTGTGGACCTTCAGCCCGGCCCCGTGGGCCTGGCGGCAGTGGCTCTCGCTCACCTCCAGGAGGCGGCCCCGCAGGAAGGAGCCCTCCCGCACCGTCTCCCGCAGGATCGCCTCTTTCAGCGCGGCGGCGGCGGCCCGGTAGCGGGCGGCCAGCTCGGGCTCGCCCACCCGGCCAGCCAGATCGGCGGCGGCCAGAAGGCCGCCGTAGACGGCGCCGCTGGAGTAGGTATGCTGGGCCTTCCGCTCCTCCCAGAGGTCAACAGAGGCGCGGGGCAGGCCGGTTTCGGGATCCATGTTGTCGATCAGCCATTCGGCCGCTCGCTGAACGCTGTCCCAGACCCGGCGGGCAAAGGCGTCCCCGCCGCAAAGGCGAGCGTGGAGCGCCATGCCGTAGAGAATTGAGCCGGTCTCATCGACCTGGATCAGCCCCCAGGAGGGTCCCCAGTGGCCTGAGGCGTAGTGCCGGTGCATCCACCAGCCCTCCGGCTCCTGGCTGCGCAGGGCCCAGTCGTAGAAGGCGCGCGCCAGGTCGTGGTAGCCGGCCCGGTCCATCGCCACGGTGATATAGGCGGCGTCACGCCCCCAGCAGTAGGCATAGCCGCCGCACTGGCTGAAGGTGGGGTCGAACTCGGGAGCGGCGATCACCGCCCCGGTCTGCTCGTCGGACATCAGCTTGAAGACCAGGAGCGAGCGGCGGTAGAGCGCCTGCACAGCCTCGGGCTCCGCCGCGCCCGGCAGCCCGGGCAGGCGGGGCGGGAGCGACTCCCGGCCCGGCACCCGCAGGGGGCGGGCCCGGTCCAGGAAGCGGGTCCAGTAGGCCCGGGTCTCCGCCAGCAGCCTCTCAGCCCCCACCGACCGGGCCTCGGCCAGGAGCGCCCTCACCTCGACCGGGCTCCTGCCCCAGGCCCAGAAGAGGGTGAGCGAGACCGTCTCGCCGGGCGCCAGGATGCCCAGGTTCCACAGGCCCACAGCGGCCACGTCGCCGTTGGCGATGGGGCACCCGGGGAACTCCAGCCGCTCCGCCATCTCCCGCACATGCTCGCCGTGGCCCACCGTGAAGGTGGTCAGGGTCCGGTCAGCCCCGGCTGCCACGAAGGCGTCGCGCCGGAAGTGGAGCAGACTATCGCTCTCCTCGTCGTACATCGCCGTATTGTAGAGCGGGTTCTCGTCGAAGCGAATCCACTGGTAGAGCAGGTACCGCAGCGGGGCCGCCGCCTCCCCCTCATTGGTGAAGGTAATCTGGCGGACGAAGAGGTCCCGCCCGGGGGTAACGGTGTCCACATAGCGGAGCGAGACGACGCCCTCGAGGCGCGCCGTGGTCAGCAAGATGTTCTGGTCAGGCTCGTAGGCCTGCCCCGTGGCCCACGAGGGCGCATCTTGCCATATGACCGGGCCGTCGCCCACCGCGACGCCGCCAACAAGCCGGTGGACCTGCTGTCCGCCGTCGATATGGGGCCAGAAAAGCCGCTGAATCACTCCATCGCCGGTCAGGGTCGCCAGCATCCGCGAGTTGCCCAGGATCGCATCGACCAGGAAGGGCTTGTTATTCAACGTCCATCGTCCTTTTGGAGGGTGTCTCAGTGGTGGCTACGCCTTGCGCCGGCGGAGCAGGAAGAGTGCGGCTCCGGCAACCGCGGCGGCCCCGAGGGCCAGGGGGATCCAGCGGGCTGCGGGGGCCCCGGGGCTGCCCACAGCCAGCACATAGGCGGTCTGCGGCGCCAGGGTGAGCACCTGGCCCTGGGCAGTGGGCTGAACCTCGCCCAGCAGGTTGTGGACCCGCTCCCCCTCTCCCAGCACCCCGGTCAGGTCGAGCGGCTGCTCGATGGCGCTGTTGTTGATGGCGACCAAGAACCGCTTCCCCTCGTGCTCCCGCACGAAGGAGACGACCTTCGGGTTCCGGGAGACCGGGGTGTAGGTGCCCCGGGTGAAGGCCGGGTTCTCTTTGCGGAGCTTGATCAGCGCCCGGGTGTAGGCGTACTGCTCCGGGTTGGCGCCGAACTTCATGTCCCGCCGGTTGTCGGGGTCATCGCCGCCGGGCAGCGCCACCTCGGTCCCGTAGTAGAGAATCGGCATGCCCGGCGAGGTCAGCAGGTAGGCCAGGGCCAGCCGCTGCTTCTTCTCGCCGCCCGGCGCCGAGCCGGTGACGAAACGGGGCAGGTCGTGGTTGTCGATAAAGGTGGCCCAGACCTTGTCGGGGGTCTCCTGCAGCTGCCGGGATACGGTGGCGTGCAGCACCGAGGGGTCGGCGCCCCGGGCGAAGACCTCCTGAATCGCGTAGAGGCGGGCAAAGTCGACCAGGGAGTCCAGCCCGGTGTTCAGGTAGCGCTTCAGGTAGTTCAGATCGCCGTTCCAGGCCTCGCCCATGAGGAAGAAGCCGGGTTTGTGGGCGTGAAGCTCCTTCGTGTACTCCTCCCAGAACCAGGTGGGCACGTGCCGGACCGTATCCAGCCGGAAGCCGTCGACCCCGGTCTGGTCGATCCACCACTTGGACATCTCGATCAGGTACTGCTTGACCGCCGGGTTCTCCTGGGCCAGGTCGGGCAGGCCGGCCAGCTTGCCGTTCTCGATCTGCTTCTGGTCGTTCCAGTTGGTGATGCCGCCCTCCTGGTGGAACCAGTTGGCCTTGGAGGGGTCGTTCACCCAGGGGTGCAGCGGCGCCGTGTGGTTGACCACCACGTCGAGGAAGACCTTCATCTCCCGCTTGTGGGCCTCGTCCACCAGGCGCTTGAGCGTCTCCATGGAGCCCAGGTTCTCATCGACCTTGTAGAAGTCGGTGGCCCAGTAGCCGTGGTAGCCGCCCTTCTGGTTCTCCACCACCGGGGTGAGCCAGATGCCGGTCACGCCCAGCTCCTTCAGGTAGTCGAGCTTGTCGATTACGCCCTGAAGGTCGCCGCCGTGAATCCCGGTGGGGCTGTTGGGCTCAGCCCCGGTGTCGTTGGCTTTGTCGCCGTTGTAAAAGCGGTCGGTCATGATCAGGTAGAAGATATCCTCGGTGTAGGGCCGCTTTGGGGCGCTCGCCTCTGCCCGGGCCGGGGCAGCGGCGGAGAGAGCGGCGGCGGACAGGGTGAGGGCCAGCAGAGCGGCCGCCAGGGCGCGCCGGGTGATCATCATCCCTTCACGCCTCCCAGGGTCAGGCCACCCACCAGATAGCGGGAGAAGGCCATGAATAGGATCATCGCCGGAAGCATGGTCATGAGCGCCCCGGCCGAGTAGCGGCCCCACTCGGTGGCAAAGGCAGACTGCAGCGTCACCAGGCCTACTGGCAGGGTATACATGGCCGCCTTGGTCAGCACAACCCGGGCGATGATGTACTCCGACCAGCCGGTCATGAAGGAGAAGAGCGCCGCAATGGCCAGCGCCGGGGCCGCCAGCGGCAGGGTGATCTTGAAGAAGGACTGCCAGTTGGAGGCGCCGTCAATCACCGCGGCGTACTCCAGCTCCACCGGAATCGTGTCGTAAAAGCCCTTCATCATCCAGGTGGAGAAGGGAACGGCGGTGGCGACGTAGGGGATGATCATCCCCTGATAGGTGTTAAGCAGCTTGAACTGCGAGAGGAGCAGAAAGGTGGGCAGGAGCAGCATGGGGGCGGGGAACATCTGCGTGGAGAGCAGGAAGGTGAGGAAGCCCTTGCGGCCCCGGAAGCGGAACCGGGAGAGGGCGTAGCCCGCCGTGGCGGCAATGGAGACCGAGACCAGGGCGGTCAGGCCCGAGACGATGATCGAGTTGCCCATCCAGCCAAGGAGCGGTTTTTCGAAGAGCATCACCCGGTAGTTCTCCCAGGTCATGTCCGGGGGCAGGAAGGAGAGTTCGGTGGTGTAGAGCGTCTGGCTGGGCCGCAGGGACATGTTGAAGATCACCCAGACCGGGATCAGCGTGATCAAGACGGCGATCAACAGGGTGATGTAGATAGCGATGATCTTCGGGACCGAGTCGCCCCGCTCAAAGAGCGATTCAGAGCTACGCATGCGCCTGGCCACCTAGACCACCCCCTCATCGGCACGGGTGCGATAGACAAAGAGGACCGCCCAGACCAGAAGCATCAGGAAGATCAGGAGCGAGAAGGCCGCGGCGTAGCCATACCGGTAGAAATCGAACGCCGCCCTATAGACATAGCTAACGAGGATGTCGGTCGACCGCCCGGGCCCGCCACCGGTCACCAGATAGATGACGTTGACGGTGTTAAAGGTCCAGACCACGCCCAGGGTGGCCGCCGGGATCAGTACCGGCCTCAGCATCGGCAGGGTGATGTGGCGGAACTTGTCCCAGCCGGTGCCGCCATCGACATCGGTCGCCTCGTACAACTCCTGGGGAATCGCCTGGAGGCCGCCCAGGGAGATCATCATCATGAAGGGGATCCCGAGCCAGATATTGACCAGAATAACGCCCGCGAAGGCCCAGGTGGGGTGCTGCAGCCAGGGGACCGGCGCGATCCCAATCTGCTTGAGCATGAGGTTAATAAAGCCGAAATCGTGCTGGTACATGGACTTCCAGGCCAGCGCTGCGATATACTGCGGAATCGCCCAGGGAATGATCAGGATCGTGCGGATGATCGCCTTGCCGGGGAGCTTGCGGTTGAGCAGAATGGCCAGCCAGAGGCCGATGGCCACGTGGAAGAAGACGTTGACACCGGTCCAGACCAACGAGCGGAAGAGCACCTCGTAGAGTTCCACATCGGACAAGATGGAGATAAAGTTTCGGAACCAGACGAACCGATAGTTGAAGAAGTTCTGGAGCGACATGTTGGTAAACCCGATGTAGACGCCGTAGATGAGCGGGTAGACCACCATCAGCGACATGAGAATGAGGGCAGGCGCGGTGTAGGCGTAAGGGTTCCACGGCTGCGCCCCGGGTAGGAGACCTTCGACGGAACGTGAGCGACGTGCCATAGTGAGCACCTCCCGTGGGCTCCGGCCCGCCTACAGGAACGGGGAGTGACGTTCGCCACTCCCCGTCCAGGCGAGACCTGGTTACTTCATTTCCGCGATGATCTTGAGGGCATCCTTCTGGGCCTGCTTGGCGGCATCTTCCGGCTTGGCCTGGCCGGCCAGGGCCAGCTGCCACTGCGGCTTCCAGCTATCCCACACGGCGCGCATCTGCGGGATGATCGGCATCGGGGTGCCGGTCTCCAGCTGGTACTTCGCCTGGTTCAGGATCACATCATTCTTCACCACGTCGGACTCAGCCGCCTGCTTATTGGAGGGCTGCTGCTTGTGGAGCTTGGCCAGCTCGGTCTGGATCGCCGCCGAGTTCATGAACTCGATGAAGGTGGCAACTGCCTTCTTCTCCTCAGGATCGGTGACCAGCTTGGAGACGAAGTAGGACTTGGTGGAGGTGTAGGGCTTCGGCCAGTCAGCGCCGGAGATCTGCGGGATCCGGGTGATGCCGATGTCGAGACCCTTCTCCAGATAGCCGTTAACCGACCACGGGCCGTTGATGATCATGGCCGCCTTGCCTTCCTTGAACAGCGCCTCGGCGGCGTCGTAGTCGGCTTCCTTCGGCATGACGTTCTTGTTCTTGAACTCGACCATCAGCTTGAAGGTGTTGACCATGGCCGGGGTGTCGAGGGTCGGCTCGTTCTTGTCGTTGAAGACCTTGCCGCCGTAGCCGCCGAGCCAGGGGGCTGCCCAGAAGGGCTCCACCTGGTTGAAGACCAGGGCGTAGCCGTCGGGGTTAGTCTTCTTGAACTCGCCGGCGAACTTGATCAGCTCGTCGGTGTTCTTGGGCGGGGTGGCGACCAGCTTCTTGTTGTAGATGAGCATCAGCTGGTTGCCGATGCGGTCGGGCATGCCCCACAGCTTGCCGTTGAAGCGGTTGCCGTCGAGGGCGATGGGGTTGATCGTGTCGAGGAAGCCGTTGCTGAAGAAGCTGTCGAGGGGCTGGATCACGCCGGCGGTGGCGAAGACGCCCACGTTGTCGTCGGGGCCATAGACGACCTGCGGGGCCTGGCCGCCCTGAACGGCGGTGAGGAAGTTGGAGCGCAGCTTCTCGGTCTCATAATGCACGCGGGTGACCTTGATGTTGGGGTGCTTCTCCATAAACTTGGCGAGGATCGGGTCGAAGAACTTCTCCGCCGCCTCCTCCTGCTCCCAGAAGACGATCTCGAAGTTCTTGACCTTCTGCTCCTGCTTGGCCTCGCCACCAGCGGCCGGAGCCGGGTCCTTCTTCTCCTCCTTGGGAGCGGCGCAGCCGGCCAGGGCGGTGCCCAGCAGGCCGACGGCCAGGATGCTTGCGGCCAGACGCTTCCACATCTTCATCTGTGCTGCCTCCTCCTGTATTCTCGCGGGAGCCTGGTCTCTATTGGTGATGACCGAAAATTGGTCGGAACCCCATTCCCCCTGGCTACTTTGAGCGCAATCCCCTCGCTTTCCGTGCAAACGTTTGCATAAAGACAAGGCGAGAATCGCCCGAATCACCGGGCAAACTGGGGGGATAATGGTACAGACCGGGCCTGACGACCGGGCCGTATCCACCCTGTTGTGCAAACGTATGCTCATACATTCGCAGGCCCCCGCGAAAATCCCTTCTCGGAAGAAACCCTATTTACAAATAAATTCGGACCCCGCCAAAAGTACTGGCAGGGTCCGTCCTTTTGCTTATGCCTACCACCCGCGCTGGCCCGCAAGGATCGCCCGGGCCTGCTCCACGGGGAGCGGGCGGGTGAAGTAGTACCCCTGGCCCTGATCGCAGCCCAGGGCCCGGAGTTCGGCCAGCTGCTCGGCGGTCTCGATCCCCTCGCCTGTCACCTTCAGCTTCAGGGTCTTGGCCAGGGAGATGACGGTCCCGACGATCGCCGAGTCCTCCAGGTCTTGGCCGAGTCGCTCCACGAAGGAGCGGTCCACCTTCAGGGTGTCCACGGCAAACCGCTTGAGATAGGCCAGCGAGGAGTAGCCGGTGCCGAAGTCGTCAATCGCCAGCCGGACGCCCAGCCCCTTGAGCTGCCGTAGCGCCTGGGTGGTGGTGCCCAGGTCCTGCACCAGCACCGACTCGGTGATCTCCAGCGTCAGGTGGGAGGGCGAGAGCCCGGAATCCTCCAGGGCAGCGTGGACCTCCTCTACCAGGCGGTGGTCCTGCAGTTGCCGCACCGAGAGGTTGACGCTGAGAATCAGGTTGCTGTAGTCGGGGTACTCTTCCTGCCAGCGCTTCACCTGCATGCAGGAGTGCCGGAGCACCCAGCGGCCGATGGCCAGGATCAGCCCGGTCTCCTCGGCCAGGGGAATGAACTCCGCCGGCGAGATGATCCCCCGGGTGGGGTGGTTCCAGCGGACCAGCGCCTCCAGGCCTGAGATGCGGCCCGTGTCGACCAGCACCACCGGCTGGTAGTAGACCATCAGCTCATCGCGCTCGATCGCCCGGCGCAGGTCGGTCTCGGTCTGGAGCCGGGCCACCAGCCGCTCCTTCATGGAGGGCGAGAAGAGCTCGTACTGGTTCTTGCCCTTCTGCTTGGCCCGGTACATCGCCAGGTCGGCGTCCCGGAGCAGGTCGTCGGTGCGGGTGTGATTCGGGCTGGAGACCACCACCCCGATGGAGGCGGTGATGAAGATCTCGCTGTCATCGAGGTAGAAGGAGTCGTGCAGCTGTGAGAGAACCTGTTCGGCCACCTCGATCGCCTCGGTGGGCTCTCCCACCGCCCGCACCAGTATGGCAAACTCGTCGCCTCCCAGCCGGGCCAGGGTATCGTCGAAGCGGAGGCAGCCCTTCAGCCGCGCCGCCACCTCTACCAGGAGATCGTCGCCCCGCTCGTGCCCCAGGCTGTCGTTGATCAGCTTGAAGTTATCCAGATCGACGAAGAGTACGGCGAACTTCCGGTTCCGGCCGGCGGTGGCGCGCATCACCTCATCGAGCCGGCGAATGAAGAAGGTCCGGTTGGGCATGCCAGTGAGGGGATCATGCAGCGCCTGGTGCTCCAGCCGCTGCTCGCTGGTCACCTGGCAGGTCACGTCCCGGGAGACGGCCTGGTAGCGCATGGGGCGGTTCGGGTCGGTCAGCGCCCGCACGGTGGTCTCCAGCCAGTGGTACTCCCCGTGCCGGTTCTGCATGCGGTGGATGACAGAGGCGGACCGGTGGGTGACCCGCACCTCGTCGAAGGCCTTGCGGAACTTGTCCCGCTCGTCGGGGTGGACCATGGCGGAGAGCATCTCCATGGTGCCGCCGGTCAGCTCCTCCGGGGTGAAGCCCAGGGTCTGCTGGCTCGATGGGCTGGCATAGGTGAGCGAGCCGTCGGCCTCAAAGACGATGATCAGGTCGGCGGCGTGCTCGGCGATCAGCCGGAAGAGCCGCTCCTGGTCCCGCAGGGTCTCGTGCTGCCGCTTGCGGGCGGTCACATCTTCCACAGCGATGACGGCGCCGGTCAGTTCTCCCTGGTGGTCCCGGATGGGCGCCCCGGAGAGAAAGCCGGTAAACCGCTGGCTCTCCCGCCCGTTCAGGGCGAGCTCGCCCGAGAGACGCTCGCCGGCCAGGAGCCGCTGGAGCAACCCCTCCGCTGCCGGCCGGTTGGCGGCCACCACCTCGAGGAGCGGCTCACCAATGACGACGGCAGCCGACCAGCCGAAAAGCCGGGCCGCTGCCCCGTTCCAGTAGCTGATGCGCCCACGGGTGTCCACCGTCAGCACGGCGGTCTCCACCGACTCCAGCACCTGGGCGTGGAAGGGCGGAGCAGGTCGCTCCACATCCCGCTCCTCCGCCAGGCGGAAATAGACCGATAGCCCATCCCCGTAAGGATAGGCGTTTACTTCGAGCAGGGCTTCCACCCCGGCATGGTACTCCACAAAGCGGGCCGGTTCCTGCACCGCCATGGCCTGCATACACCGCTGGTGAATCGCGGAGGTGCCCGGTTCGGGGAAGATCTCCCAGAGCTTTCGGCCCACCATGTCCTGCCGGCGCTGTCCGAGCATCTGCTCCGCCGCCCGGTTGATGCGGGTGATGCGGAGGCCGGCGTCGGTGGCCACGAAGCCGTCGTCAGCAGAATCGAGGACCGATGCGGGGGCCAGCGGGACGCGCCCCGGCACGGCGCCGGCTCCGGCGAGACGGGCTTCCAACCGCATCAATAGGTAAACGACCCCGGCACTGAGCAGGAGGAAGAGCCACCCCTTGTAGGCCTGCACAGCGGAGAGCATCGCCGTATTAGAAAAGAGGAGACGGAAAAGCGGGTCGGACAGGAAGATCCATAGTCCGGCCACCAGAGCGTATAGCAGGCTGACACGAACATACGGTTGCTGCTGCCAGAGCTTCAAGTGGTATTCCCCCGAGCGTTAAGGTGGTAGGACTGGCGCCGACCTACCGGACGGCAGATCGCTCCTACCGGGGACAATACGGGACTCTGACCATACAGGAAGTCTAACGTATGGTTATCAATGGTGTCAATGGCGATAGGACACCATTGGCGGTGGATTACCCCCACTAAATCACCCCTTTACGCAATCTTGCATTGGATTTCGCCTATTTCCAATGTCATTGACACCCATTGCCGGGAGCGGCCATTATAGCGATGATACAGAACCACTCGCCCACTTTACACGTCTGAACGATGAGGTGATTCTGTTGCTGCGCCGACTCACCACTCTTTTTCTACTGGCCGCTTTCATTGCCGGATGCTCCGTTGGACCCCAACCGGCCCCGCCGTCTGACGTGAGACCCCAGGGCAAGGCGCTCTCGCACGAGGATTCCCAGAAGGTCCGAGCCGGCGCCCGCTACGCCACCACGATCAGTGGCATGCGGGTCTACCTCTACGCCGCCGACGAGGAGTCGTTCGTGGAGGAGCACGACTGGTGCGGGGGCCAAAAGGGCAAGACCGGCTACCGGGGGAACTACCGCTGGTACCTGGAGCCGGCCAAGGATCAACCCCTGCTGGAGCAGACGACCCCGGTGACCGGGCCTGACGGACCCCTGCTTTTCGGCGGCGGCGCCCAGATCGCCGCTGAACTCTCCCTGGGAGGCCAGAAGTACCTCCAGGTCAACCAGTACCTCAACTGCACCATGCAGCAGGTCCAGCTCTTCGGCCTCGATCAGACCAACACCCTGAAGCGGCACCCCTTCCAGTTTGCTGACGGCACTGTCACCGAGACCCCCGGGACCTCCACCGATGTCGAGGTGAAGGGAGCCCTGCTGTACACCGGGTTCTACGATCGGGCCAAGGTCTACGGCGGAGGCTGGATCCGGCGCTCGTGGGCGCTGAAGGATGGCACCTTTGTCGAAGTGAAGACCGAGAAGATGGAGTAACGCGCAGGACCGGGGCCACCCTTGCCCCGGTCCTGCTTCTGTTCGTCCAGCTCAAGCCGCCGTAATATCTACGCCGGGCTGGTGGACCGGCCGCGATCCTGCCGGGCCACGGCCGCCATGGCATCGAGGGAGAGCCGTATCAACGCCTCCTCGCCCCGGAGGAAGTCGGGGTTCTTGCCGTGGTGGGCAATGGTTAAACCTGCGGCCGAGGAGTCGAGGATATCCCTGGCCGGACCGCCGTCGAGCACAAAGGCGGCCCCGGCCCGCCAGCCGTGGTAGTGGGCGAGAGTGAAGGCGGTATCCGACTCCATCTCGATAGCCAGCACCCCGGCCTTCTTCATGAGCGCCTTCTCCTGGGGATCATCCGGCGAGTAGAAGGCGTCGCCGGCGGTGCAGACGCCGGTATGTACCTTCACCTGGTTTCGCTCCGCCGCCTCCACCATGGCCCGGGTCACGGTGAAGTCCGCAGCGGCCGGGAAGATGGCGGGCAGGTAGCCGTGTGAGGTCCCGCCGCCCCTGACGGTCGCCGTGGCGACGGCGATATCGCCCACACCCAGGAAGTCCTGGACAGCACCCGCCGAACCGACCCGAATGAAGGTGTCGGCGCCCAGGTGGCCCAACTCCTCCATGGCGATGGCGGTGACCGGGCCGCCCATGCCGGTGGAGCAGATCGTCATGAAGATCCCCTGGTAGGTGCCGCTGTACAGGTAGTACCCCCGGGTCGCGCTGACCACCCGGGCCTCGTCGAGCATCTCCGCCATGCGGCGCCCCCGCAGGTGGCTGCCGGGGATAAAGACGTAGCGGGAGACGTCGGCCTGGCGCACCTTGATATGGTGCTCGGTGAACCGCTCTCCCTCCTCTAGTTCCGGCATGTACTCCTTGTAGGCGTGTTCTGGGTTCTGTAGTGGCATTGGCTGCGAAACCTCCCTGACGGAACTGTATGGGTAGGATGCCTCTTCCGAGGGCCGGCCCATCACTCCCAGCGAAACACAGCAGCGGCTGTGCGTCAACTCCGGGGAACCAGTCCGTCCCCTTTATCGTCCCATAAGGAGAAGTGAGGGAGGGCGAACAGATGAAGCTATTGATTCTGGGCGGCACGGTCTTCCTGGGGAGGCATCTGGTGGAGGCGGCGCTGGAGCGGGGGCACGAGGTGACCCTGTTCAACCGGGGGCAGCGCAACCCTGAACTCTTTTCCGAGCTGGAGCGGCTCCGCGGGGACCGCGACGGCAACCTGGAGGCACTGAAGGGGCGGCGCTGGGACGCGGTGATCGACCCCAGCGGCTATGTGCCGCGGCTGGTGGGTGCGTCGGCCCGGCTGCTGGCGGATGCGACCGACCACTACACCTTTATCTCCACGATCTCTGTCTACGCCGATCCCTCCATCCACCGGCTGGATGAGACCGGCGCACTGGCCACCATGGAAGATGAGACCAACGAGGAGATCATGAAGCACTACGGGGCGCTGAAGGCGCTCTGCGAGCGGGCGGCGGAGGTGGCGATGCCGGGGCGGGTGCTGCACGTGCGGCCCGGTCTGATCGTCGGGCCCTACGACCCCACCGACCGGTTCACCTACTGGCCCGTCCGTGTCGCCCAGGGGGGCGAGATCCTGGCGCCGGGCGACCAGACCAAGCCGGTGCAGGTGATCCACGGGCGTGACCTGGCCGACTGGATCATCGCCATGGTGGAGCGGCGGAGGACCGGTACCTACAACGCCACCGGCCCCGACCAGCCCCACACAATGGAGCAGGTGCTGGAGGAGTGCCGGAGCGCCGTGGGCACCGACGCCCGCTTCACCTGGGTCCCCGACGAGTTCCTGCTGGAGCAGCAGGTCCAGCCCTGGATGGGCCTGCCCCTCTGGCTACCGGGACAGGGCTCCAGCGGGCTGATGAACGTCAACGTCGGCCGGGCGGTGGCAGAGGGGCTGACCGTGAGGCCCCTGGCCCAGACGATCCGGGAGACGCTGGCGTGGGACCGGACCCGGCCGGCGGATCTGCAGCGCCGGGCCGGGATTCCCCGGGAGCGGGAGGCCGAACTGCTGGCCGCCTGGCACGCCCGGGGCTAAGGATTACGCATGAGGGCCTGACCGCCATCTTTGCCGGCTGCGCCGGCCAGAATGAAGCGCCCTGCCTGACTCTCAGGCAGGGCGCTCCAGCTATGCACCGACCCCGGCTGCTTCGGCCTATCTTGCCACGGCCTCAAAGCGCCGGCTGCGGCGGGCGTATTGGGCCAGGCGCTCGGGGAGCACATCCACCCCGATGCCGGGCCGGTTCGAGACCGTGAGGGTGCCGTCGGGGTTGAGCACCGCCGGCTCGTCCACGATATCCTCGTGGTAGTACCGGTCGGAGGCAGAGGTGTCGCCGGGCAGGGTGAAGCCCGGCAGCGTCGTCATGTGGATGTTGTGCGCCCTGCCCACCCCCGACTCGAACATGCCGCCGCACCAGACCGGCAGGGAGCGGGCGAGCATCATCTCGTGAATCTCCCGGGCCGCCTGGTGGCCCCCCACACGCCCCACCTTGATGTTGATCATCCGGCAGGAGCCCAGTTCCAACGCCTTGCGGGCGTCGTCCGGGGAGTGGACCGATTCGTCGAGGCAGACCGGGGTGCGCACCGCTTCTTGCAGCTTGGCGTGGTCGACGATATCGTCCCAGGCCAGTGGCTGCTCGTACATCATCAGGTTGAGGTCATCCATCGCCTGAAAGACGGGGATATCTGCCAGGGTGTAGGCGCTGTTGGCATCGGCCATGATCGGCACGTCCGGCAGGGCCCGCCGCACGGCGGTCAGGTCGGGGAGGTCCCTGCCCGGCTTGATCTTGATCTTTATGCGCTGATACCCCTGGCTGGCGAAGCGCTCCACCACCCTTACCAGGTCGTCGGGGCTCTTCTGAATGCCGATGGAGACCCCCACGCCGATCCGGTCCTTCTGCCCGCCCAGCAGCCGGTAAAGCGGCACGCCCTCTGCCCGGGCAAACCAGTCCCATACGGCGTTCTCCAGCCCCGCCTTGGCGAAGTTGTGGCCACGAATGGGGGCGTACAGCTCCCGGACCTTCGACGGATGCGCCACCTCTTTGCCCAGCACCAGCGGCGCCAGGTAGGTCTCGAGAATATGCCAGGCGGTCTCCGCCGTCTCGTAGTTGTAGGTGGGCTCGTTGAGCGGCGAGGCCTCGCCCCAGCCGTAGAAGCCCTCCCCCTCCACCTTAACCAACACCAGCTGCCGCTTCTCCAGCACGCCCACGCTGGCCTCAAAGGGCGCCTTCAGCGGCAGTTCGATCAGGATCAGCTCCATCGCTTCAATCCGCATCGGTCATCGCCTCCCCCCTTCGAATCCCTCCTTGGATTCTTGCTAACCCGAATTGTTCCTGCTGCGCGCGAAGGAACCGGGCCATGTATAATAAGGAGGATCCAACCAGAATCGAGGTGAGACTCGTTGAACCGGATCGAGCGCGTCATCTATGTGGTGGTGGCTCTCCTCCTGGCCGCCCTCTGCCTGTTCCTACTTACCCGTCTTGATGCGGAGCGCACCGCAAGGGACGCCATGGAGGCCGAACTGCAGGTAGACCTAAGCAAGACCCGGGCCGAGGTTCTGGAGCGGGAGCAGGAGGTAGCCGACCTCAAGGGGGCGCTCCTGGCTGCAAAGGCCGGCCGCCCAGCCCCTGCCGGCGGCCCCCACACCCTGCTGAACGCCGCCGACCTGCGAGTGCTGCGGGAGGCGGGCTTAGCCGACCCGGTAGCCGATCTGGTCCAAGCCCTGCAGGCCCGCCCCGACCTGATTCCCACCCCGCCGGTGCTGGGCGGCAAGATGACCTTCGAGGAGCCGAAGAACTGGGTGCTGAGCCGCCCATGGATTCTGGCCTCTTACAACGACGGCCACGTGGGCGGACGAGCCCTCTTTCGCTACAGCGTGGCAGAGGGCAAGGTAGAGTTCACCCTGGTGGAGTCGGTGGACTGGTAAACCAGGAGCCGGGGACCATTCATCCCCGGCTCCTCTCCTATTCATTCCTACAAGGTATGCCGCTGGTTGGGCTCCAGCACCGTGACCCCCAGACCGCCGCCTTCCCGGCGCTCTAACACGTAGGCCCGGCCCTGACCATGGACACGGATCTGCTGCTCGTCGCGGATCTCCAGGCAGATTGGGTTGTCGATGCCCAGGCCGTAGCGGACCGGGCGCCGCTCCATGGCCGCCACCAGACGGGGGAAGCCCCCCAACTCGCTGAAGTGGGCCTCCACCAGACAGTCGCGGATCAGGCCGAGCCCATCGCCCAGCAGGAGTTCATCTTCGCAACCGTCCTCGCTTCCCCGCAGGCAGAGCTTGTTGGTCGGGGTGGTCAGGCGGTCGCCCCAGATCGTACACTGCGCCGGTGCGATCAGGGCGCCTGCCGAGAAGCCGCCGAAGGGGATCCCTCGCCAGTAGGCCTCCCGGACCGCCGCCCGGGCCTCGCCCCGGGCATAGATGGCGTGGTACTGCCGGGTGTCGCCGCCGCCCATGTAGAGCCCGGTACAGCTGCGGATCCGCTCCAACGCTGCGGCGTCGAGCGCACCGCCCCCCTTCGGCGGGCAGATGACCTCCACCTCCGCCGCTCCCAGAGCGAGAAAGGGAAGCCTGTACCGGTCGAGATAGGGCTCCCAGTCAAAGGTGAAGAGCAGGCCGATTCGGGCCGAGCGCCCGCCCGCCGCCTCGACAAAGGGGGCCGAGGTGGCCTCGAAGTTATCAAAGGTGCCGCCGTGCAAGAAAAGTCGCCGCATGGGGGTCCCGCTCCTTCCGCTTGTGCAAGAACCGCCATCATCATACCATAGGGCTTAACGTTCGAGGGAATCATTTTGCTGAATGCAACGAGGTGGAAGGTTCATCCCATTGCCACGTCGAACGCGCCCATATCTGTACCCAAAGGAGGGGGATTCGATGGCGATTCGGCTGGCCGTCTTCGACCTCGACGGCACGCTGCTGGCAGGGAGCAAGACCGTGATGCCCGTGCTGGCTGCCCACATGTGGGAGGCGGGGTTCCGCCGGCCGCAGGGGGTGCTCCGGTTCGGCATGGCCGGGCTGGCCGGCGTCGGGCGAAAGCTGCGGCTGCTAAGCCGGGAAGGGTACACCGAGTACGGCACCCGGCTGATCCTTGGCTGGCTTGCGGGCCTGCGGCCGGAGGAGGCGGCGCCCTTCTTCCGCGAGTCTGCCCGCCGGCTGCTTGCCTCCGCCCGGACCTCCACGGCTGGGGAGATCGGGCTGCGACAGCAAGAGGGGTATCGTACCGTGATCCTCTCCGCCACGATTCAGCCCTTCCTGGAGGAGATCGCCCGGCACCTGAACTGTGCCGCCGTGGGCACCCCCATCGCCCTTACCCCGGACGGACGGATTACCGGGGACCTGGCCGGGCCATACTGCTCGGGTCCTGGCAAGTTGACCACCCTGCAGCGCTGGGCCGAGCGGCTGGAACAGCCGGTGGACTGGGAGGGCAGCGTCGCCTATGGAGACACCATGCCCGACCTGCCGGTGCTGGAGGCGGTGGGCACGGCGGTGGCGGTCGCCCCGGAGCCCGCCCTCTTGTCGATCGCCACCCAGCGCGGCTGGCGCCTGCTAGATGGGTAACCTGTGCGGTAAGGGAGGTGAGGGAGATGCGCGTGCTGGTCGATGCCGACGCCTGCCCTGTGCTGCCAGCAATCCGTCGCCTCTGTGCTGAGGCCGGGGTTCCGGTGATCACCGTTGCCTCCTTCCGTCATGAGATTGCGGGCGAGAACCATATCATGGTCGGACCGGAGCCGCAGGCCGCCGACATGGCGATTATCAACCGGACAGCGCGGGGCGACGTGGTGGTGACGCAGGACTGGGGGCTGGCGGGGCTGGCGCTGGCCAAGGGGGCTTACGCCCTGAGCCCCTGGGGACACCAGTTCCGCGACGAGGAGATGGATGGCCGCTTTGCCCAGCGGGCGCTGCATGCCCGCCTGCGCCGGGGCGGGGTCCGTCTCCCCGGCCCCCGCCGGCGAACTGCGGCGGACGACGAGGCCTTCGAGCGGTCGCTCCGCTCCTTGCTCTTCCCCTCCACATAGCGCGGCGAGCCGGAGCCCACCATGGCCCCGGCTCTTTCTCTTGCAGGAGGCTCTTAGGGGGTCAGTACCACCTTGATGCAGCCGTCCTGCTTCTGGTCGAAGATCTCATAGCCCCTGGGGCCCTCCTCGAGCCTCATCTGGTGCGTAATGATCTGCTCGGGATGCAGCCGCCCGGCCCGCACGTGCTCCAGCAACATGGCCCAGTACTTCTGCACGGGGGTCTGGCCGCCGTGAACCCGCAGCCCCTTGGCGAAGATCTCGCCCCAGGGGAAGAAGTTGTTCCGCCCGCCATAGACCCCGACCACCCCGATCGACCCGCCCCGGCGCACCGCCTGGATCGCCTGCGAAAGGGCGGAGATGGAGCCGGAATCGATCTTGAGGACGGTCTCGATCTTGTCCCAGGTGGACATGGTCGCCTCCAGCCCCACGCAGTCTACCGCGACATCGGCCCCCTTGCCCTCGGTGCGCTCCTTCACCGCCTCGCCCACATGGGTGTCGAGCAGGTTGACCGGCTCTGCCCCGCAGATGCGGCTGGCCGCCTCCAGCCGGTAGTCAACGTGGTCGACGGCGAAGACCCGCTTCGCCCCCTGGAGCCAGGCGGACTGCATCGCCATCAGCCCCACGGGGCCGCAGCCCATGACCACCACGTCGTCGCCCTTCTTCACCCCGCCCGCCTCACAGCCGAACCAGCCGGTGGGGAGAATATCGGAGAGGAAGAGCACCTGATGATCGGTCAGCTCATCGGGCACCTTCAGCAGCCCCAGATCGGCGTAGGGGACCCGCAGGTACTCCGCCTGCCCGCCGGCATAGTCGCCATACTGAGGGCCATAGCCGAAGATCGCCCCGTTCTCCCCGTCGGGGTTGGCGTCGTCGCAGAGGGAGTAGAGTTGCTGTTCACAGTAGAAGCACTGGCCACAGGCGATGGGGAAGGCCACCACCACCCGATCGCCCCGTCGGACCTGCCTGACCTCGGGACCCACCGCCTCCACGATGCCCATCGCCTCGTGGCCCAGGAGCATCCCCGCAGGCAGCTTGGGGATCAGGTTGTGGATCAGGTGCAGATCGGAGCCGCAGATCGCTGTGCTGGTCACCCGGATAATCGCATCGGTTGGCTGCTTCAGGTCGGGGGTTTGCACCTCGTCGACCCGAACGTCGTGGAAGCCATGGTAGGCTAGCGCTTTCATCGTTCCACCTCAGCGATAGCCTGCCCCGCAAGGCGGCGAGATAGACGATCAGCGCCCCTCCACCAGGATCGAGTGCACATCGCGCCACCGGTAGCGGAGGTTCAGCCCGTCGGCCATCAGCCGAAGGGGGGCGTAGAGCCGCTCTTCGCAAAGGACGGACTCGGCCCCTACCACCTCCCCGTTCATGACGGCGATGGTCGACCGGTTCTGCCCCTCCGGGAAGTGAATGGAGAGCACGTTCCCCTCGACGAGCAGGGTCGCCGTGCGGTTCCCACTCTCCCAGTGGACGCCCAGCGGCCCGGGCGCCAGGGGGGTGATCAGCCGGCGCGCCGGCGCCATTACGCGGTCGGTCTCCGGGTGGCGATAGCCCGTTCCCGCCCGGATGGGCACGCCGCCGGCAGGGCGGGCATACAGCTCCACCGGCTCCAGTTCGGCGAGAAGCGCACAGCCCGTACCGGCTGTCGCCGCGACCGCAGCGGCCCTCATGGCCCCCTCATCGCCTGACCGGCCCGGTCCGGGCGACGGCCACCGGACCCCGCCCGCCGCAGCGGTCAGAGCAAGGGCAGCGATGATCCACCAGATCCATCTCCGCTCCATGGACAGGCCCCCCTTCCCCTCACTATACTCCCTGGAAAAAGCTACCGTTAGGGGAAGAAAGGGTAACCAGACATTTTTGCCCCGGGCAAAATAGGGTAGGGGCCGGGGCCGCCTCTGCGGCGCCCGGCCTCTTATTCGCTGCGTTAAACCTTACGTTTGAACGGTGCCCGGGATCCCTACGGGGGGGATACCGACGGTTTCGCCAATGGCGGCGATGTCACGGCAGTCCACGTTCAGCAGGGTATTGGCGGGAATGCCATTGGCGAGCGTGGTCAGCACGCGAATCGCCCGGTCGCCCACCTCCGCCACCAGAACCCCTGTGATCACCGTACCACCCTCGGTCAAGATGACGATGGTGTCGCCGATGTCGAGGCCCTCACGGCGCAGCAGGTCCCGGCAGGCGCCATTCCTGTTCCGGTTCTTGGAGCGCCGGCCCGAGCCCGAACCCGAGTCGGAACCCGAGTTGTCGCAACCGAGCAGGCGGGCGCCATCCTCAGCATAGATCTCCGCCATGCGGTCCATCTCCTCGGCGAGGAGTGCCTGCAGTCGTTTCTGAAGATGCTTGGACATACGAGCGACCCTCCATGAGGGAAACGATTGGGGCCAGATAGAATGGCCCTCACCACCTTATGCAAACCAAAGAGGGTCTGTGAATCGGGCAGCCTGCCCCCGCACCCCCGGACCGATTGGCGGGGGGGAACCTCCTGTGCTAAACTGGAGGCGTTTCCCTGCCCGGGTAAGGAGGCCACCCATGTGAATCGCAAGGTTCTTGGGCTCCTGTTCGTCACGCTCTTCATCGTCATGCTGGGGTTCTCGATTCTCTTCCCGATAGAGGCCTACTATATCAAGTCCTTCGGGGCCGACGAGCGCTCCATGGGGATCATCATCACCCTCTACTCGCTGATGCAGTTCATCTTCAGCCCGCTCTGGGGCCGGCTCTCCGACCGGGTCGGACGCAAGCCGGTGATGATGATCGGCCTGGCGGGGTATGCGGTCTCCATGGCGCTCTTCGGCGCCGCCACTCAGCTATGGCACCTCTTTGCCGCCCGGGCGCTGGCCGGGGTGCTCTCCTCCGCCACCCTGCCCACCGCCATGGCGGTGATCGCCGACTCCACCGACGAGCAGAACCGCACCCGGGGCATGGGCTTTCTGGGGGCCGCCTTCGGCCTCGGGGTGATCTTCGGGCCGGTTCTGGGCGGCATCTTAGGGGTTCGGGCGCTCTGGCTTCCCTACTTTGTCACCGCAGGCCTGGCGGCGGTCAACCTGCTCTTCGTGCTCCTGCTGCTGCCCGAATCGCTGCCGCCGGAGAAGCGGCAGCGCAGGGAGGCCCAGCCGAAGTCCCGCTGGGCCGCCTTCGACCGGGCAATCGGGGCGCTCTACTTCCTCAGCTTCATCGTCTCCTTCTCACTGGCCGGGCTGGAGGCGACCTTCGGCTTCCTGGCCGCCAACCGGCTGAGGCTGGAGCCGAACGAGGTGGCCTACATCTTTGTGCTCATGGGCATCACCGGCGCCGTGGTACAGGGCGGGTTGATCGGCCGGCTCAAGCGGCGGTTCGGTGAGGTGACGCTGATGCAGTCCGGCCTTCTGATCTCGGCCCTGGGCTTTGCCATTGTGGCGGTGGCCCAACAGCCATGGTCTGCCGCCGTGGGTCTCTCGGTCTTCGCCGGCGGCAACGGCCTGATTCGCCCGTCCAACGCCTCCCTCATCTCCCGCAAGGCACGGGTCGGACAGGGGCTGGCAATCGGCCTGCTGGACTCCTTCGACTCCATGGGCCGCATTCTCGGCCCCATCGCCGGCGGCCTGCTCTTTTACGTGGCCGACTACCTGCCGTTCGCCCTGGGGGCGGCATTGACCCTGGCCTCCAGCATCTTCTTCACCGTGCTCTATGGGGGCGGGCGGGAACCGGGCGGCCAGCGGGCCTGACCTCCCAGCCTGAAGAAAAAGCCCCTGCCGGGTTGAACCGACAGGGGCTCTGTACGAGTACGGGGACTTCAGGAATACCAGGGGACGCCCAGCATGACCAGCACCAGCGAGCCAGCGTAGGCGAAGAGCTCACCGCCGACAGGCTGGCCGGCCTGCCTCCGCTTCTCCCGCCGCCGCCCCATGTGGGCGACGCCGACGGCGAGGAGCATCAGGAGCGGGTGGATATAGGCATAGAACGGATCACCCTGCCACCATCGCCCCATCAGCCAGATGATCAGCCCGATCAGCACCTGCACATCCAACGAAATGGTGTAGATCAGGCCGGTCCGGTTCGCCCACCCCGGGGCGGCGCCACGCCGGGCCACCGCTGCCCCGGCCACAGCCAGAACGGCGGCCAGCAGCACCAGCCAGCGCCACAGGGCGTGGGTCATGACCAGAATCTCCATGGTTCCCCTCCTCCCGGATCGTTCCTCTTCCAGTATGCCCAAGATCATCCATCGCAACTAGAGGGAGGCCTTCTTTTATGCGCATTCCGAAGCGTTGGGACTCCACCGACTACCTGGCCTCCGGCAGCCCCCGCCAGCAGGCGGCCCACGCCGCCCTGGAGGGCGCCGGGGTCATGCAGGCGCTCGCCCCCTGGCGCCCCGTGCTGGCCGGCACGATCCCGCTGGGGATCGACGTGGAGGGGAGCGATCTGGACATTCTCTGCCAGGTAGGGGAGAATGGACCCTTTCTGGCGCGCCTGCAGGCGGCCTTCGGCCACCGCCCTGACTTCCAGGTTCGCCAGAAGATCGTGGGCGGCCTGCCCACGGTGATCGCCCGCTTCGAGGCGGGTGGATTCCTGGTGGAGGTCTTCGGCCAGAACCGCCCGGTGGCGGAGCAGAACGGCTACCGGCACATGCTTGTCGAGGCCCGGCTGCTCCAGTTGGCCGGCCCCGAAGCGAGCCTGGCGATCCGGGATCTGAAGGCGGGCGGACTCAAGACCGAGCCGGCCTTCGCCCGCTACTTCGGGCTGCCGGGCGACCCTTACCAGGCGCTCCTGGACCTGTATGGTGCCGGCGAGGCAGAGCTGCGGCAGATTGTCCAGGCCCGGCCCCGCTAGGCGCCGCCCCCGCCCCGACGACCGGCCCCTGCAGTGCCCCGCTTCGCCCGGGTGCGCGCCAACTGCCGGCGGGAGACCCCCTCGGGCCTTGGCTCCCGCGGCGGGCGCGCCCCAGCCGGACGCGGCCGCCCGCCCCGGGCGTTCAGCCGGGCCAGCGTCGACTTGACCCCCTGCTCGATCTGCCGCAGGTAGGTCTCGTCGCGCGGGGTGACAAAGGTGACAGCGACGCCGGTCTCACCGGCCCGTCCGGTCCGGCCGATCCGGTGGATATAGCTCTCCACATCCTGCGGGATATCGTAGTTAAAGACATGGGTGACGCCCTCGACGTCAATGCCCCGGGCCGCCACATCGGTGGCCACAAGAAACTGGATCTTCGCCTCCCGGAAGCGCCGCATCACCTGCTCCCGCTTCTGCTGCGACAGGTCGCCGTGGAGCAGGTCGGCGTTGTAGCCGCGGGTGGTCAGGGCGTCGTAGAGCTGGTCGGCCCGCTGCCGGGTCCGGCAGAAGATCAGACCAAGGTAGGGGTTGTACTCATCGAGCTTCTGGCAGAGCACATCGACCTTCTGCTGGTCGGTGGTCTCCACCACTACCTGCTCGATCTCCTCCAGGGTGATCCGCCGGCCCTGCACCTTCACCTCCGCCGGCGCCCGCATGTAGCGCCGGGCCAGCGCCCGGATCTGCTCAGGCATCGTCGCCGAGAAGAGCATGGTGGAGCGTTCCCGCCCCATCTGGCGCACCACGCCCTCCACATCGGGAAGGAAGCCCATGTGGAGCATCTGGTCTGCCTCGTCGAGCACCAGCATCGAGACCTGTTTCAGGTCCACGGTGCCCCGCCCCAGGTGGTCCAGCAGCCGTCCGGGCGTGGCGACGATGATCTGCGTGGCGCCCTCCAGCCGCTTGATCTGGCGCTCCACATCTTGCCCGCCATAGGTCGCGAGCACGTTGGCCCCCACCGCCGGGGTCAGCTTTTTCGCTTCATTGGTGATCTGGATCGCCAGCTCCCGGGTGGGGGTCAGAATCAGCGCCTGAACGGCGGGATTCTCCACATCGACCCGCTGGAGCACCGGGAGCAAGAAGGCGAGGGTCTTGCCGGTGCCCGTCTGCGCCTGGGCGATCACGTCTCGCCCCTTCAGCAGAAGCGGGATCGCCTGGGCCTGGACCGGGGTCGGCTCCTTGATTCCCTGTCGTTGCAGCGCATCTACTAATTCGCGCCGGATCCCCAGCGCGGCAAAATCCTCAGGCACAGAATGCCACCTTTCTTCCATCTCGTTCTCCCTAGTCTATCACAGTTGGGGCCGCCTTCAAGCAAAAAGCGGGAGGCCTCGTTCGTGAGGCCTCCCGCCTTCGATTTTGCCGCTACCGTCCCGTGGAGACAGCGAAGAGGATCTTCGCCGCATCCGCCCGGGTGAGCCACTTCTGTGGGCCGAAGTTCCCGTCGGCGTCGCCGGAGACGACACCCAGCCCAGCCAGGAGCGCCACGGCGTTCTGGTACTTGGCTCCGACCGCATCCTTGTCGGCGAAGTTCATCGCAATGCGGGCCTCCATCTTGGCGATGCGGCCGTAACCCATCGCCCGAGCCGCCCACAGGGCGAAGATCTCCCGGTTGACCGGCCCGTTGATATCGCCGATCTCCGCCAGCTCCTCGGGGAGGATAATCCCCGACTGCAGGGCGGCGCCGAAGTAGGCCGAGTTGGCGCTGGTCTTGGCCTGCAGCGCAGCCCGCCCCGCCCCGGCGGACTCCAGCTTGGCGAAGTCATAGGCCATGTAGGGGCGCATGCCCCGGGTCAGCACGATCCAGCGGGCCAGCTCATCGGCCGAGATCACCAGGTCGGGCTTGAACTTGCCGTCCTGCAGTTCGAAGACGCCGCGGGCCCAGAGCAGTTCGATCTCCCGCTCGGCGTAGTGCCCCTTGATATCGGAGGGATACCGCATCGCCTCGATCAGGTTGCGGCCCTCCCAGTCCAGCGGGGCGCCCGTCTTGGCATCGATCGACTGGATATGCAGCCGGGTACCGGGCTGCCAGACCAGTGTCGGCTTCTGGACCTCACCCTTGTTGGGCGACCAGAAGGCGAACCAGCCGGGCTCGATCCCCTGGTGCTTGAAGAAGACAGCCATCGCCTGCTCTGCCGAGAGCGTGGCCTTCGGGTTGGGGAACTCCTCGCCCTCCTGCTCCTCCCAGAAGGCGGACCAGAAGTTGCGAATCTCGCCGGTCCGGGCGCTGATGCTGATAGAGAGGTCACGCCCCATCACCGGCAGGCCGTTCTTCAGCTGCTGGAAGCGAATGTAGTACTCGGTGGGCTTGAAGTCGGGGTTCTCCCGCATCCACGGATCCTGCTCATTCTCCCGCAGCAGCAAGCTGCCGGCCAGGTCGGGGCGGTGGGTCCGCAGGAAGTCGATGGCGATCTCCTGCGCCTGCTTCAGGGAGACGGGGACCTCCTCATCCTTGCCGAAGGGCGGGGTCTCGGTCCAGTGGTTGAGCTGGGTGACCAGCCCGGTCTCAGCGTCGATCCGGACCCGCTGCTCGGAGCGGCGGCTTCCTTCGGTCCCCTCGATCACCCAGGTGAAGTCCCAGGCGCTGCGCTTGGTCTCCTCGCCATACTCGCTGTAGGAGCTGTTCTTGGGCGCATCGGTCCGGCCGGTGGCCGCCCGGGCGATCTGAAGCGCCTCCTCCTGCTCCAGGGGCTGGGCCGGCTTCTGGTAGGGCTTGTCGCCGGCGGGAACCAGCTGGCTCTTCGCCAGGGCCGCCAGGTCGAGCACCTTGCCATCGTGGCCCAGAATCTGCCCCTCCTGATTCATGCGGGGGAAGGAGTCGATAACCGGCCGGTAGACCAGCCTCCACTCGCCCTTATCGGTGCCCCGCACGGTGAAGCGCTGGTACTGAAGCACCAGGCCCACCTGGCTCCGGTAGGCCTCCTCCGCCTCCGCCTGCGTTATGATCGTCTCCGGCAGGGTCGGATCGACATCCCGCTGCCAGTGCAGGTTGTACTCGGTCATCTCGCCCGACCGGGCGTCGATGGTAATGTAGACCCCGTTGCCCGCCAGGGGGTAGCCCTTCACCTCGCGGACCCAGTTGAACTGGTAGCGGACGCCGCCCCAGTAGCTGGCGTTCAGCGGGCTCTCCACGTAGCGCAGGCCCTCCCGGTACTCCGCCGGCACCAGCTCCGCAAACCGCTCCTCGGCCCTGGCCTTCGCCTCAGACCGGGTAAAGGAGAGCGCCAGCGGCTCCTCCTGCCCGCCCTTCCAGGCACTGTACCGGAGCAGCGTGCCGGTCACGGCGTCGACTCGCACCTCGATGCGGGTCTGCTCCGGCTGCTTGCTGGACGACTGCCATGTCAGGCTCCAGACCGCCGAGACCCGATCCTGATGGATGCCCACGTTCGGCTCCCCCAGCTCCGCCGGGATGGTGAAGAGCCCGCGGGCGATGGCGATCGCCTCATCGCGGCTCAGCTTGGGCTGGACCAACTCCTCCGACTCGCCCCCGGGAGCGGGCAGCGGGGCCGGGCGGGTCTCCACCGGCTTCGACATAGCCACCGCAGGGGCTGAGGCGAGGGCGCCGCCGGGAGCCGCTAGAATAGCTGCGGTCAGGAGCGCTGCGAGAACGCTCTTCGGTGATCGACTCATACAATGACCTCCTTGTTCGCCATTTCCACCTGTTGGACGGGGCGATTTCCAGTTCCGTTTCGATTCAGGCAAAAAAGTCGCGGAGGAGTGCGACTCCTCCGCGACCGGTGAAGCCATTCGTCAGCGTTCCGCCTGCTCTGCCGCCGCCCCGTAAGTGATACGCGCAGCGGCCCCCCGGGTCAGGTATCCCTGCGGGTGGAAACGCCCGCCGCTGTCGCCCGACACGATTGAAAGGCCGGCCAGGATCGCCACGGCGTTCCCGTACCGCTCCCCTACCTGACCGGCGTCAGCGAAGGGAACCGGGATACGGACCTCCATCTGTGCGATCCGGCCGTGGCCCATCACCCGTACTGCCCAGAGGGCGAACTGCTCCCGGGTGACCGGTCCGTCCAGATCAACCCCGTTCAGCTCCTCTGCCAGAAGGATCCCCTCTGCCACCGCCGCCTGGAGCGGGTCACCCTCGGGCTCGTCTGCGGTGGCCCGCACCAGCCAGCGAATCGCCTCGCCGGCGCTGACCAGCAGGTCGGGCTCGAACCGCCCGTCACGGCTCTCCAGCACGCCCGCGGCCCAGAGGAGTTCGATCTCCCGCTCGGCGTAGTGGCCGGCGATGTCTGTGGGGGGCAGGACCGCCTGGCGCAGGTCGTGACCACCCCAATCCAGCACAGCCCCGTTCTTGGCGTCGACGCCCACCACGGCCATTCCACCGCCCAGGGCCCAGACCAGCCGGCTCTCCGTCCCCTCTGCCCAGGGGTAGGGCGGGAAGGTCTGCCAGCCCAGCTGGAGCCCCAGGGTCTCCAGCAGGTGGGCCCGGGCCCGTTCCGGGGCCATCAGCCCCACCGGTTCGGGCAGCGGGGCGGTGCGCTCCGCCTGGAAGAACCAGAAGGAGCGGATCTCACCGGTCCGCATGTCGACCTCCACCGAGCCCTGGGTCGAGTCGATCATCACCCCGTTCCACATCTCCGCCAGGAGGATCGGGTAGACCGGTCCCTCCGAGTCGCCGCCCAGCTTCAGCGCCGCCGGGGCGGTCTGTATCGCCAGGCGGCCGGCCAGATCGGGCCGGTAGGTCCGCAGGAAGGCAGTGGCCTTCTCCCGGGCCTCCTCCACCGTCAGCTTCCATTCTGTCCCTTCCTCAGAGCCCTGGGGCGCTGGCCAGTTGGTCAACCCGGTCACCAGGAGGGTCTGCTGGTCGATCATGACCTCCTGGTAGCTGCCCCCGGCGCCGGGCCACGTCACGCCCCAGAAAGACGACTCGCCCCCTGGCCCCGCCATGTGCCCCATGGAGACGGCGGGCGGGTCCGTCCGCCCGGTCAGCTCCCGGGCCAGGGCCACCGCCGCCGCCTCATCGGGCGGGTCCGCCGGGGGCTGGTAGGGGGTGTCGGGCGGCGGAACCAGCCGCCAGCCCGGCTGCTCGTCGGGCAGCGGCGCCCCGGACAGATCGATCCATTCCCTGCCCTGGGTCAGGTAGAGCGGGCCGGTCATCCCGAAGGGGTCGTAGAGGATTCGGTACTCCTCCGGCGCCTTATCCACCGGCCGCACCGGGTGGTAGCGCAGACCCATGGGCAGGCCGGCCAGGAAGAGGCGCTCCGCCTCCTCCCGTGAGATCTCCCCCTCCGGCAGGGTAAAGGTGGCCGCCGCGTTCCAGGTCAGGGCAAAGGACTGAAGCTCCCCCGTCGCCGCATTGATTCCCACGGTGGCCCCCTGGTCCAGCACCGGGTAGCCCAGCGCCTCCCGCTGCCAGCGGAAGGTGTAGTTCATCCGGCTCTGGCGAATCTTCTGCGCCTGCGTGGCCGGGCCGGGCCTCAGGTCCTGCCGCAGCTCCTGGGGCACCAGCCGGTCCAGCCACTCCCGGGCCATCGCCTCCGCCTCGCTGCCAGTCCACAGCGGCAGCCGGTCCTCGCCGTGCCCTCCCGCATGCCTGTAGTACTCCGTCACCCAGCCGCTCCGGGCATCGACAGCGGCCCGAACCCAGACACGATCAGACCGCCTCCCGACCTCCCAGGAGAGCGACCAGACCATCTGGCTGCCCCGGTTCTCCAGCTGAACCCGCGGCTCACCCCACTGCTCGGGAACATCGAACCGCTGCCGCACCAGGGAGACCGCCGCCTCCCTCTTGACCGCCGGCGCCTGCTCCGGCTTGCCCGCACCGTCCCAAACCTGCCCTGGCGGAACCTCGACCCAAAAGGCGGTCGTTGATTGCAGGGTAGCCTGCGCCGGCAGGACCACCAGCAGCGTCAGGCACAGCGCCACCAGCGCCGCCCGCCCCCGGGGTCTCCTGCCCCGCCGATTCATGTGGACCAAGGATCTCCCTCCACTCCCCCAGATTCCAAACGTCGGATGGTACGCTGTAGCCAAGGTTACCATACCAGGATATAAATGGAAACCCCTCAGTTTCTGCTCTTTTGCAGAAGGGAGCTTACGACCCTCTGTGTAAATCATTCAGGAGGAGTGTGATGTGATGCGATCCTTTTCCGGCTTCACTGATCAGGACTTCGACGTTTTCGCCATCCCGACGCTGGAGGGGCGGATGGATGGTATCAGAAAACTGGTCCAGCCCAAGCTGGAGGCGCTGGGCCAGGACCTGGCCGGCCCCCTGGCCGGCCTGACGGGCCACCCCCTCTACCCGATCACCGCCAAGCACATGCGGCGCAAGGTGAACCCGCCAAGCGACACCTGGGTGGCCTGGAGCGGGAACAAGCGTGGCTACAAGATGCTGCCGCATTTTCAGGTGGGCCTCTGGCATAGCCATGCCTTTATCCAGGCTGGGGTGATCTACGAGGCGCAGGGGCGGGCCGAGTTCGCCCGGGCCCTGCTGGAGCGGCTGCCGGAGATCAGGCAGGCGATTCCGGGCCACTACCGCTGGCTCGAGGACTACACCCGGCCCGAAGGGATCTTGCACCAGGAGATGACCGATGAAGACTTCCGCCGGATCACCGACCGGCTGGTCAGCCGGAAGGAGGCGGACTGCATGGTCGGCCTCTCCGTGGACCGGGCCGAGGCGGTCCGGGCGGGGGCTGCCTTTGCCGAAACCGCCCTGGCGGTCATGCGGCAGGTCCTGCCGGTCTACACCCTGGCCACCGCCGCCGTGAGACTGTAACCAAACAAGCGCTTGCCTGGTTATCGATGCCGATCATCCACAAGAGGGGAGTCAGAGCGATGAGCGAGATGACGCCAGACGCCAGGGCCGTAGCCGCCGCCCTTGACCAGCACCTGCGGACCGAGACCTTCCCGCTGGCGATCCGGGTCTTCCGGGGCGGAGAGCCGCTGCCCCCCAAGGTCCGCCGGCCCCAGGCCGACATGGGGATCAAGGTCTCGATCTGCCAGGGCATCTCCATGGCCCGTCGCTACGGCTGGGCGGTGGCGATGGGCCCCGAAGATCTGAACTGCCCCATCGCCCAGGTGGCCTTCGGCTTCAAGCCCGAGATCCCGTTTTATACCGACGGCAACCTGGCCGCCGGCATGTACGTGGAGAGCTGCGGGCAGGGCGCCCTGACCGAGCAGGAGGTCCCCAAATTCTCCGCCGACGAGGCGGGCACCGTCGTCGTCGCCCCCCTGTCCCGCTGCACCTTCGAGCCGGAGACGGTCCTGGTCTACGGCAACTCCGCCCAGGTGATGCGGGCGGCGGCCGCCTCCCTCTGGAAAAGCGGCGGCACGATCACCACCACCACCTCCGCCCGGGCCGACTGCGCCGACATCGTGATCCGGACCAGCCGGACCGGTCAGCAGCAGGTGATTCTGCCCTGCCTGGGCGACCGGATCTTCGGCCAGACCCAGGACCACGAGATGGCCTTCACCCTTCC
>JBMONB010000147.1:0-61670 GCA_049325315.1 Bacillota bacterium
TAGGCGCTGAACTTCGTCCGCTCCGCCATCGCCCCGGAGACAATGGTCGCCGTGGTGCCGGCAAAGGTGGTCTGGAACCAGAGGAAGGCGAGGAAGGGAAGCGCCAGCCCCAGGTGGGAGAAGCTCAACTCAGGCGAGCCCAGCCCGCCCCAACCGATCAGCCCGCCGACGGACTCGCCGAACATCAGCCCGAAACCCACCAGCCAGAAGACCAGAGAGGCCACCGCGAAGTCCATCAGGTTCTTCAGTACGATGTTCGCCGCGTTCTTGGAGCGAGTGAAGCCCGCCTCCACCATCGCAAAACCCGCCTGCATAAAGAAGACCAGGGATGCCGCAATCATGGTCCACGCCGTGTTCACCGCTACCGCTACCGAATCCAACGTCAGGTCCATTCGCTCCTACCCCCTCTATTTCGGGATGTCAGCCATACTGACATAGCGCCATCCCCTGTATGGGCAGGATCGTATCACCCTGGATTCGTGTAGTCAATATTTTGTAAACATGTCAGCCATTCTGCCATGGGAGGAGAGGCACATAACTGGACCCTGGCCAAAGGCGGCCAGGGTCGCTTTGCTTACCGCATACGTGCAATGGCCTCTCGCCCAATCATGCCGGGCACTACGCCCAACTCCCGGGCCGCATCGGTCACGTCGGCCAGCGGGGCATCTAGCAGCTGTTCGATCGTCTTAACCCCCAGCGCCCGACCGGCGATAATGGCCCGGTCGGCGAGCCGCGTGTTCAGCAAGTCCACGTCCAGAGCGCCACACATGATGTAGCCCCGGTCCGTGGTCACCATGACCAGCGACGTCTTCGGCAATGCCACCGTGATCGCCGTGGCAGGGACGCCGCCCACATCCACAGGCTTCATGGAGATCACAGCCAACCTCGCTCCTTTCCATAACAGGGCTCACTCCATGTTACGGTCACAGAGCGTGCGACGTGCCTTGGCACGGCTGCGCTACCTCAGGTCGACGAAGGCCAGGGTGCACCGGGAGAGGCAGACCAGTTTCCCCGCCTCGTCGGTGATGCGAATCTCCCAGATGGTGCTGGTCCGCCCGATGTGCGACGGCGTGGCCACCGCCCGCACCCGGCCGTCCCGACGGGGCCGGATATGGTTGGCGTTGATCTCCATGCCCACCGCTGTCCGCCCGTCTCCGGCGTTGAGCGCCGCCCCGACGCTGGCCACCGTCTCCGCCAGGGCCACCGACGCCCCACCGTGCAGTATTCCGAACGGCTGGACGGTGCGGTGATCCACCGGCATGGTCGCCACCACCCGCTGGGGGGTCACCTCTTCAAACTCGATGCCGAGGTGCCCGACCATATTGCCCTCCCGGTGCTGGTTAAAGCGATCCGCATCCATGTTAATATCGTTCCCCCTTCCGATTGCTCGGGAGGTTCTGCTCGCGAGAGAATTCTTCCTGCTATTTCACCTGGATTACAGCGGTCGGGGTGAGCCGCAGCTCTACCTCCACCGGTCGCTGAAAGTGCTGCTCCATGCGCAGCTTCACCGGCTCCAGGTCCACCGGGTCGACCCGCGAAGAGCCCTCCGCCGTAATCTCCACCCGAACCCGGTCTGGAGCCTGGATGATATCGACCCCGCGAATCCGAATGTCGTGCGCCGGCAGGTCCCGCAGGGTATCTGCCACCTGGCTTCGGGCCGACTGAAGCGCCATGAGGTCCTGGCTCCACCGGACCAGCGGCACGGCGCTGACCACCAGCAGCAGCCCACCAAGGAGGAGAACCAGCCGGGTGGAGCGGTCGGCCCAGGGGATCCGGTAGCGCTTGGCTGGCTGAATCCGGTGCAGCCGGAAGGTGATCGTGGCGGCCATGAGCCCCGCGAGAATATTGACCGCCAGCAGCAGGCCGGCCCCCCGGGCCATGGTCCAGTCGGCCTGCCCGATGCCCATGCCTGTCACAATCGCCGGCGGCATGAGGGCAACCGCCACCGCCACCCCCACCAGGTTGTTCATCGCCACCGAGGTGAGCGAGAGCGCCCCCGCCACCCCCGCTCCAACCGCCAGCCCAATGTGGATCAGGTTGGGCTGGATTCGTGCCTGGACCTGGCCGGAGTCCAGCAGGTAGAAGCCGGGCACCACCAGGCCCACCAGGGCGCCCACCAGCAGGGCGATCACCACCCCGGCCAACTCCGCCACCAGCGCCTTTTGCACCAGCTTGCGCTCCGCCATCACCGTGCCCAGGGCGATGCCCATGAGCGGCCCGAAGAGCGGCGCCACCACCATGGAGGCGATCACAATCGCCCCGTCGTCGGCCAGGAGGCCCAGTGTGGCCAGCACGGCGGCCAGCAGCACAAAGGAGACATAGCCCTTGTTCAGGCTGGCCCCGACCATCACATCGTGGTAGAGCTCCTCCCAGGAGGCCCGGCCTGCGCCGTCGTGCTCCTGCTTCGCCGGCGGGATCATCGCCTCCACCGCCAGCACCTCGATCTGAGGCTGGCCCAGTTCCTCTTCCCGGAAGTGGTTCTCGATCAGGTTGATCATCGGGCCCACGGTGCCCACGTTGCAGATGATCATGAGGACATCTTCCGGCTGGCCGCTCCCGGTCATCAGCCAGTTGACCCGCTCGGCGCCCCGCTTGGCCGCCTCCTCCCGCAGGCCCTGGGCCATGCGCTTCGGGACGGTCACCTGGATCTGTCGCAGTGCCAAGCTACCGCCTCCCCCCGTGCTCCCGGCCGCAGCAGACCAGGGTCTTCAGCCGCTCCTGGCTCCCCACGTCGAGCACCAGGTCGAAGCGTCGGACACGCTCCGGCTCCGGCGCCCGCCGCAGCGCCTGCTCGTAGACCGAGGGGAGGGCATAGACCGCATCGGCCCGGGCCAGCAGGTCGTCGGCGGCCGCATCACGCACGCCGGCCGCCACCAACTCCAGGCCCTGGACTCCCGCCGAGGCGACGGTCCGCTTCATCCAGCCGGCGGTGGATGCGCTGAGCGCGACAAACCCGACCACAGAGCCGGGCGGCAGCTGCGCCACCTGGAGGATCACCTTCAGGTCGGGCCCCGAGCCCAGGAAGGCCACATCGGCCTCCGGGCCGATCAGCTCCCGCAGGTCGGTGTGGAAGCTGGAGGTGACAAAGAAGGAGCCCGCCAGCGCCGGGTTGCGCCGGTACGAGTCGAGGTCAAGAAAGCGGACCGGTAGGCCGGTCAGCGCCCGAATCTGCCGGATGTAGAAGTCGACCTCGTGGTCACCGCACTCTACCAGGGTGATCGCCCCCGTCTCCGGCCCCTGCGCTACCAGCAGCTGTGCCCGCACGTAGGCCGCCTCGGCGATCTCCTCGGGGGTGAAGCCCTCCCGGGTCGCTGCAGCGAAAGACTCATCCAATAGGGACAATAGAGCGGAGAGGCGGGTCAACTCCCGGACCCGTTCGGTCTCAGCCACCTCGGTCCCGCGGCCCCGGCCCATGGTGAGCAGCCCCTCGTCACGCAACTCGTCGTAGACGGCGTTCACCGTGTTCCGGGCAATGCCAAGGGTGGCGCTCAGGTCGCGCACCGAGGGCAGCAGGTCGCCGGGCCGCAGATGCTCCGATGCGATCAGCCACTTGATCTGCTGCTTCAGCTGAAGCCCGATGGGCACGATACCCTGGGCAACAGTGATCTGTGACAGGTTCATGGGGTCACCTCCCGTGACTCGAAAGACTCAGTCTCCTATGTCTTTGCTATTCTACCACGGGGAATCCCGATCAATCCAGCGGCGCATTGATATGGTGGATTGGGCTATTGTATCACCAAGGTCACCGCCCCGCTGATCCACCCCACCTACCTGCCGGAGGGCTATCAACTGGGCGGGGTCTGGGTGGATCGCTTCCCCATGGTCAACCGGGTAAGGGTCAGCTATCGCTTCCACTGGCCCGCCGATCCCCACAGGAGCCTCCAGATCGACCTGGATCCCGGACCCGGTAAGGTGGAGATCGGGGGCGAACCTGAGCCGGAGAAGATCCAGGTGAAGGGCCGGGAGGGCCTGTACCAGGAGTTGGTCCGCGACGATGCCACCGTCCGGGGCCTGGTCTTCTACCGGACCGACCTCTCCGTCCACCTGGTCAGCATCGGGCTGAGCCGCAGCGAGATGTTCCGGATCGCCGAATCGATGGCCGACTAACCACGGGAGCGCCCGCCGTATGATGGCAGGCGCTCCCTCTGTGCGTCCCGCAACGAAAGAAGCGGATCCATCGTTATACAAGGAGAATCGCATGGCAACCAACGCGCGACAGAGGGGGCGCTCTCCCATGACCCGCTTCCGACTTGTGCTTCTGATCCTTACCCTGCTGATCCTTCAGGCCTGTGCCAAGGCCCCACCACTGGAGCCCCCCGCCCCACCGCCTGCCCCCGACCACAGCCCGATCACCTGGCGGGTGACCCACACCGGCTCGGGCCTGAGCGCCCCCGTCGACCGGGCCAGCGTGGAGGAGGCGCTCCGCCAGAACCTGGGCCACGGGCGGCTCCAGGTGCTCCAGTGGTCCAGCGACAGCCGGCTCCTGCTCACGGTAGAGGACCTGCCAGAGATAGCCGAGCAGTACCAGGTCGCCATCGACCCCAGCGGCGGCAGGGACCTGAACGGCAAGCCCCTCCAAGCCAAGCCCGTCGACCTCGTCCTGACCTCCTTCTTCTTCTGGCCGTCGCCCCCCACCGGCGTGGTTAAGCTAGACCCCCTGACTGGCCAGTCCGCCACCATCGCCCGCCACCCCCAGCCCTACCAGAGCGTCTCCCTCTCCCCCGACGGCAGCCGGATGCTGCTGCGGCGTCATATTCTCACCCCGGGCCAGTCGGTGGGGACCACCGGCACCGCCGCCCTCTTCGACCTGAAGAGCGGGTACTTGGAAGACCTGGAGGTGGGCGGCCGCTTCGAGTACGAATGGAGCCAAGACGGTGGGCTGCTCGTCCACGGCGGCTGCCGACAGGGCGCCACCTGCGTCGTCTGGGTCGCCCCCGGCCCGCCCGATGGCTCGGCCCGGGGGGGAATGGGGCGGATGCTCTACACCAACGGGCCGAAGGAGTTTATCGCCAGCGCCCACCTCTCGCCCGGCGGGCGGTACGCCGCCGCCTTCGCCGGGCAGTGGGAGCAGCCGCTCAACCTGCACCTCTTCGACCTGCACCCCGACCGGGCCGGGCGGATGATCGTGACGGTGGCACAGGCCGCCGGCGTCACCCAGGGCCCCAGCGGCCTGACCTATGTGCCAGTCGCCTGGTCGCCCGATGGCCAATCCCTGGCCTTCGGCGATGGCGGCATCCGCCGCGAGTCGAACCAGCCCATGAAGCTCTGGCTGGTGGACCCGCTGGAGGGGAAGCCGATAAAGTTGGCCGATGAGGCCGGCGATCCCCCGGGCCCCTGGAGCCCAGACTCCACCCGGCTCTTTGTGTGGGAGACGGGTGTGCTGGACCAGGAGGGGAATCTCCTCTTTGAAGCCCGCGAGCCCGGCACCGCCGCCTGGAGCCCCGATGGGACCCGGCTCTACTACCGGGGCGGGGTCTATGAGACCAAGACATGGAGCCGCCTGTGGAGCGCCGAGGGCACCGGCGACGCCCGCTGGTCGCCATCGGGCCAGGTAATCGCCCTTGGCAGCCACGCAGCGAGCGGAGGCGGCCTCTTCCGAGCCGATGGCACGCTGATCGCGGGTCCTCTCACCTTCAGCTCGCTGGTCCGCTTCAGCCCCGACGGCAGCCTTGCCTACCTGCCGAATCCCGACCGGGTGGTGGAGATTGCCACCGGGCAGGTTCATCCGATCCAGATCGACCTGCCGGCCATTCCGGGGCTGGGCGAGTACCGCCCTGTCGCTTTCACCGCCGACAACCACCTTCTGCTGACCCTTGGCCAGGACTGGGAGCGGTAGGGCCCATGGCTGAAACGCAGCCAGCCCGACACTCGTCAATACCTTGGAACAGAGATCCAGGAGGTGTAAACAGATGAAACCCATTGAACTACGGATCGCAGCCACCTGCCTGATGCTCCTCACCCTGCTGGGCGGTACAGCCCTGGCCAAGGGGCCGGTGCACGGTGAGACGATCACCGTGGAGGGCGTCGTGGAACTGGTCCCCGGCGGCGTCTACGGGGCGGGCGGGCGGGTCCTGCTGGGCGACACCACCCTGCTGCAAAAGCTGCTGGGGCAGCATGTCTGGGTCGTGGGCCGCCACGAGGGTGGCGATACCTCGCTCAAGCTGAATGTGGAGCGAATTGAGCGGGCGGTCCCCCTGAACCGGACCCTCCCCACCGCCGTCACCGTGAACAAGAGCAGGGTCTCCTACGACCAGGCGCCCTACATGCACAAGGGAACGCTGATGCTCCCCCTGCGGGCGCTGGCCGAGGCCGCCGGCGGCCAGGTGGAGTGGCGGGCCGAAAGCCAGACCGCCTACGTGCGGCTGAACGACCGCACCGCCTACTTCACTGTCGGAAAGGCGCAGGCCGAACTGCACCTTCACGCCGCCATCATGGTCGATAGGATGCGGGCCATGGATCAGCAGGTGGTGCTGCAGGGCGGGCGCATGTTCATCAGCGCCGATGCGGTCACCGGGATTCTTGGTATGAGTGAGGAAGTGACCGCCGACGACACCACGCTGCACCTGCTCTACCCCGAGCGCCAGTTTGAAGTCCCCAGCCAGGCTGACCTGACCTACAACCTGCGCTGGTCCGGCGAGCTTCTTGAGATCACGGGCCGGGCATCGATTCCCGACCTGCAGTTCGAGATCCGGCTCGACGGCAAGGTGATCGCCCAGTCCGACGCCCAGGTGAAGGATGGCGCCTACATCACCAACATTCTGGTGGAGGGCGGCGCCGCCCAGACCGGCAAGCTGGAGCTGGTGATCAGCGACCCCGCCACGGGGCGTGTGCTGGTCACTACATCCGCCAAGAACGAACACGGGTAGGCCAAAGGAAAAGGAGGGCGCCAGCCACACCGGCTGACGCCCTCTTTTCGGGTACATCCTGTCCCAGCGTACTACTCTGCTCTTCGCAGTGCCTCCGGCCCAATCTGGTCCGGCGGCGCATCCTCCTCGCCACCCATGAGGCTCCGACCGGAGAAGACCGCACCCTCCTCCACCTTCAGCTTCGCTGCCCGAATATCGCCGTTAACCCTGGCGCCCTTGAGCAGTTCCAGCCTGTCGGTCGTGGTCAGGGTTCCCCGCACCTCGCCACTGACCTGCATGGTATTGGCCCGCACGCTGCCGACCATCGCACCCTCGGGTCCGATGATCACCAGGCCGTTGTGGTTCACATCGGCCTCCACCTGGCCGTCAATGCGCAGTTCACCCGCCGAAGCGATGGTGCCCTTGATCTGCACATTGGATCCGATCATGGTAAGACCCTTCTTCGCCACAGCCACCCGCCTCCCTTCGGCCATGTTCTCTGACTCTAAACGATTCGGGGGACCGTACTTTCTTTCTGTCTGCACTGTCAATTCGCCTGCGTATCGAAGGCACAAAAAAAGTGCGCCAGCCAACAAACGGCTGACGCACTCTGTTCGTTTACTTCCAGTCCTGAACCGCCGAGACATCCATCTCCTCGCCCTCAACGATTGAGGAGAGCACGGTCACCACCGCGCGGGCGGTATCCAGCGAGGTGAGGCAGGGCACGCCATGCTCCACCGAGGTCCGCCGGATGATGAACCCGTCGCGGTCCACCTCGCGGCCCCGGGTCAGGGTGTTGATCACCAGGTCGATCTTGCCCGCCCGGATCAGCTCGGGGATGTTCGGCGACCCCTCGGTCACCTTCTTCACCGTCTCCACCGGGACGGCGCAGGCCTCCAGCGCCCGGGCGGTGCCGCCGGTGGCGACCACCTTGTAGCCCAGGTCGCTGAACTCCTTGGCGATGTTCATCGCCTCGGCCTTGTCCTTGTCGGCCACAGTGACCAGCACAGTGCCGCGATAGGGCACCTTGAAGCCCGAGGAGAGCAGCGCCTTGTAGAGCGCACGGGGAAAGTCCATGTCAGCGCCCAGCACCTCACCGGTGGACTTCATCTCCGGCGAGAGGCCGGTGTCCACGCTGGTCAGCTTCTGCCAGGAGAAGACCGGCGCCTTGACGCTCACCCGGTCCGCCGGCTCCGGCCAGAGCCAGCCGGTGCCGCGCAGGCCCTGCTGCCCCTTCAGCCGCAGGTGCGGGGTGGCCGAATCGGGGCCGAAGCCCAGGCCGGCCAGGGTGTGGCCGGCGATCACCTGGGTGGCCACCTTGGCCAGCTCCAGGCCGGTCACCTTGGTCAGGAAGGGCACGGTGCGGGAGGAGCGCGGGTTGACCTCGATCACGTAGACCTGGTTGTTGAAGAGCACGTACTGAATGTTGACCAGGCCCTTCACCTTCAGGGCCAGAGCCAGCCGGGTGGAGTAGTTGACCACCTGGTCGCGGATCTTCGAAGCGATCGAGACCGGCGGGTAGACGGCGATCGAGTCGCCCGAGTGGACGCCCGCCCGCTCGACATGCTCCATGATGCCGGCGATGATCACCTGCTCGCCGTCGCTGACGGCGTCGACCTCGAGCTCCTTGCCCAGGAAGTACCGGTCAACCAGCACCGGGCGCTCCTCGGAGACGTCGATCGCCGACTGCATGTAATCGCGCAGTTCCTTCTCGTTGTAGACGATCTCCATGGCGCGGCCGCCCAGCACGAAGGAGGGGCGGACCAGCACCGGGTAGCCGATGCGGGCAGCGATCGTGCAGGCTTCATCGACCGTTACGGCGGTGGCGCCCGGCGGCTTGGGAATCCCCAGTTCAATCAAGAGGTCGTCGAACTTCTTGCGGTCCTCGGCCCGGTCCATCTCGTCGATGTGGGTGCCCAGGATCGGCACGCCGGCCTTGGCCAGCGGGACCGCCAGGTTGATGGCGGTCTGGCCGCCGAACTGGCAGATGACGCCGTCGATCGCCGGGTGGGAGCCGGGCTCGCCGTAGTTCCAGAGCCCGCCCTCCTGCTCGATTACGTTGAGCACATCCTCCACGGTGAGCGGCTCGAAGTAGAGCCGGTCGGAGGTGTTGAAGTCGGTGGAGACGGTCTCGGGGTTGTTGTTGATGATGATCGACTGGACCGACTCATCCTTCAGCTGCCAGGCCGCATGCACGGCCGAGTAGTCGAACTCGATGCCCTGGCCGATGCGAATCGGGCCGGAGCCCAGCACCACTGCCTTGCGGCCAGGCGGGGAGACCGCCTCGTTCTCACCGTCGTAGCAGCTGTAGTAGTAGGGCGTGGAGGCCTCGAACTCCGCGGCGCAGGTGTCCACCATCTTGAAGACCGGCCGGATTCCCATGGCCAGGCGGGTCTTGCGGACCTCCAGCATCGACTGGCCGATCAGCCGCCCGATGTAGGAGTCCGAGAAGCCCAGCTTCTTGGCCTGGCGCATCAGAGCAGGAGTGAGCTCCTCCTGAACAAGCAGGCTCTCCACCGCTACAATCTTCTCAATGCCCCACAGGAAGAACCGATCGATCTTCGAAAGGGTGTGGATCTGCTCCACGGTCATGCCGCGGCGCAGGCACTCGGCCACCACCCAGATCCGCTCGTCGTTGGGCCGCTCCAGCCGCTCCTTCAGCTCCTCGTCGGTCAGCTTGCTGATCGCAGGGTGCTGCAGGCCGTCGCGCCCGGTCTCCAGCGAGCGCACCGCCTTGAGCAGGGCGCCCGGGAAGGTCCGGTCGATCGACATGACCTCACCGGTCGCCTTCATCTGGGTGCCCAGGGTGCGCGAGGCGGTGACGAACTTGTCGAAGGGGAAGCGGGGGATCTTCAGCACGCAGTAGTCGAGCGTCGGCTCAAAGGCGGCGTAGGTGGAGCCGGTCACCGGGTTCTTGATCTCGTCGAGCGTCAGCCCGATGGCGATCTTGGCGGAGACCTTGGCGATCGGGTAGCCGGTCGCCTTGGAGGCCAGCGCCGAGGAGCGGGAGACGCGCGGGTTGACCTCGATCACGATATACTCCTGCGACAGCGGGTTCAGGGCGTACTGCACGTTGCAGCCACCCTCGATCCCCAGGGCGTTGATGATCTTCAGCGCTGAGGAGCGGAGCATCTGGTAGTCGCGGTCGGAGAGGGTCTGCGACGGCGCCACCACGATGGAGTCGCCGGTGTGAACGCCCACCGGATCGATGTTCTCCATGTTGCAGATGGTGATGGTGTTGCCCGCCGAGTCGCGGATCACCTCGTACTCGATCTCCTTCCAGCCGGCGACCGACTGCTCGATCAGGCACTGGGAGACCGGCGAGAGCTTCAGCCCCTTGGTGACGATCTCCCGCATGGCCTCGGCATCCTTGGCGATGCCGCCGCCGGTGCCGCCCAGGGTGTAGGCCGGCCGGACGATCAGCGGGTAGCCCACCTCTTCGCCGAAGGCGAGCGCCCCGTCGACGGTGGTGACGATGGTCGAGGAGGGGATCGGCTCGCCGATGCGCTGCATCAGCGCCTTGAACTCGGCCCGGTCCTCCGCCTCCTGAATCGCCCGCAGCGGGGTGCCCAGCAGCTTGACGCCGTACTTCTCCAGCACGCCGGCCTTGTGCAGTTGCATTGCCATGTTCAGGCCCATCTGCCCGCCCAGGGTGGGCAGCAGGCCTTCAGGCTTCTCCTTGGCGATGATCCGCTCGACGAACTCCAGGGTAATTGGCTCAATATAGACCCGGTCGGCCATCTGCGCATCGGTCATGATGGTCGCCGGATTCGAGTTGACCAGAATCACCTCAAGCCCCTCTTCCCGAAGGGCCTGGCAGGCCTGGGTGCCGGCGTAGTCAAACTCCGCCGCCTGGCCGATAACGATCGGGCCCGATCCGATCACAAGGACCCGCTTCATATCTGAACGCTTGGGCATAATTTGTTTCTCCTCTCAGAATGGCGTCTCTCGGTACGCCTTAATTCCCGGCTATGTCCGTAGAAGGGGCTCGCCCTCTAACAGGCGAGCCCGCTTGGTTATCATCGGGAGACTGAAGCCGCCCCAGGCTGTTAGACCGCCACGCGAGTGGGCGCCTTCTCGGCCATGAGGGCGATGAACCGGTCGAACAGGTAGGCCGACTCCTGCGGGCCGGGAGCCGCTTCGGGGTGGTACTGCACCGTGAAGACCGGCCGGGTCCGGTGGGCGATTCCCTCCACCGTGGAGTCGTTCAGGTTGCGGTGGGTGACCACCACCTCGTTCGGCAGGGTGGTGTCATCGACGGCGTAGCCGTGATTCTGGCTGGTAATGTAAACCCGCCCGTTGGTGTAGTCCTTCACCGGGTGGTTCGCCCCCCGGTGGCCGTACTTCAGCTTGTAGGTGGTGGCGCCCAGGGCCAGCGAGGTGATCTGGTGGCCCAGGCAGATGCCGAAGATCGGCAGTTCACCATCGTGAATCAGCTCCCGGACCGTCTCGATGGCCTGCGGCACATCGGTGGGGTCGCCAGGGCCGTTGGTCAGCATAATGCCGTCGGGATTCAGGTCGAGAATCTGCTCCGCCGTATAGTGCGCGGGCACGACCGTCAGGTCGCAGTCCCGCTCGGAGAGCGAGCGCAGAATGTTCTCCTTCAGACCATAGTCGATCACCACGACGCGGTGGCCGCTGCCGAAGATCCGGTAGGGCTGCGGGGTGGTCACGGTCATCACCTGGTCGTGCATCTCGAACCCCTGCGCCTTGGCGGCCCAGGCCGCGATCTGCTCGGCGGTCGGCTCCTCCTGCGACAGGGTCGTGACAATCATGCCGCGCATGGTGCCGGCGTTACGCAGGTGCCGGGTGAGCGCCCGGGTATCGATGGCAGCGAGACCAGGAATCCCATTTTCAGCCAGATACGCAGAAAGGCTCTTGGCCGCCTGCCAATGGCTGGGCGACTCGCAGAGCTCTTTCACAATAAAGCCCCTGACCCACGGCTTCCGGGACTCAAAGTCCTCCGGATTAATGCCGTAATTGCCGATCAGGGGGTAGGTCATCGTGACGATCTGGCCGCAATAGGACGGATCGGTCAAAACCTCCTGGTACCCCGTCATGCCGGTGTTGAAAACGACCTCGCCGGTCAGTTCGGTGACCGCACCAAAGCCTTCACCCGCGAAGACAGAACCGTCCTCTAAAACCAGATAGCCCTTCATATTACGGTACCCTCCTAAAGATCCGGGCGTCGCTGCACCCGGTTAATCCGCGGCTGGGAGACCTGCTTGTTCCCACACATTATACTCTCCCAAGTACCGCGAATCAAGTCTGGCGACGTTATGCATAATTATAACCGCACCGCGCATAAATATGCAATAGTCTCTGCCATTGTCGGGCAATATTCTTGGATCAGTACCCAGCGACAAAAAGGGCCGGCTGTGTCGCCATGGCGTCACAACCGGCCCGTGCTCCTATCGGGGCTGATGCATTTTAATAAGGGCGTAGAGGACCTCGGTCACGGGGGTGGGAATCCCGTACTTGCGGCCCAGCCGCACCACGGCGCCCTGGAGCGTCTCCACCTCGGTGCGGCGCCCCCGCTCCAGGTCCACCAGGAGGGAGGCCTTCAGGCCGGGGGCGAAGGCTCGGGCCTGCTCCACCAGCGCAGCCGGCATGTCGGGATCTAACTCCACCCCTGCGGCCCGGCCCACCGCCACAATCTCCGCCGCCACCTGCCGGTACAGGTCAAAGGTCTCAGGGCAGTCCCGAATGGGGCCGATGGGGGAGCGGGTCGCCCCGGTAATGCCGCTGAAGGCCGTGATGAACACGAACTTTTTCCAGAGTTCCAGCTCCATCTTGCCCGAGAGGCGGTGCGGAATCTCCGCCCGCTCCAGCGCTGCCGCGAAGGCGGCGGTGCGCGCACTGGGCGACCCGTCCATCTCGCCGAAGGTGATCTCCTTGAAGGGGCTGTTGATCCGTACCGTGCCGGGGCTGGATACCTCCACCGAGATACGGCAGAGTCCGCCGACAACCTTCTCCGCCCCCAGAATGGGCGCGAGGCGCTCCACGGTGTCCACCCCGTTCAGGAGGGGAAGCACCATAGTCCCGGGGCCGACCAGGGGCAGCATCTGGCGGGCGGCGGTTTCGATATCGTAGGCCTTCACGCAGAAGAGCACCACATCGACGGGTCCGATGGTGGCAGGATCGTCGGTGGCGGTCACAGCCGGAAGGTGGAACTCCTCCAGACCGACCACCTGCAGCCCGCTGGTCTGCAGGGCGGTCAGGTGGGCCCCTCTGGCAATGAATGCAACCGTGTACCCGGCCCGGGCCAACCGGGCGCCGTAATAAGCGCCGATTCCTCCCGAACCCATGATGGCGATGCGCATGCGCGTAGCCTCCCTCGCAGTGTGGTAGTAAAACCTCTCCCTGTACTATACCACTTCGAATCATTAACCTGTATAGTGCGTGAAGACCCCAGGGGGCGCCATAAACGGCGCCCCCTGGCTGAACTATTCGGCTCGACCCTGCAAAATCTGTGTGGCAAGCGCCAGCTGCTGCTCCACCTGCGACGGCGCCGTGCCGCCTTGCGAGGTGCGCAGGTTGACGCAGGTCTCCGGGGCGATCGCCTCGTAGACATCGGGCCCGAAGAGCGGCGAGAAGGACTGGAACTCCTCCAGGGAGCAGTCGGCCAGAAACTTGTTCTGCTCGATGCAGAAGAGCACCGCCTTGCCCACCACCTCGTGCGCCTCCCGGAAGGGCATACCCTTCTTCACCAGGTAGTCGGCCATGTCGGTGGCATTGGAGAAGTCCTGCCGGACCGCCTTCGCCATGCGCTCCCGGTTGAACTTGAGCGTCCCGACCATGCCGGCGGTCACGGTGAGGCCGGCCTTCAGGGTGTCGACGGCGTCGAAGAGCCGCTCCTTGTCCTCCTGGAGGTCGCTGTGGTAGGTGAGCGGAATCCCCTTGATCATGGTGAGCAGGGCGATCAGGTCGCCGTAAATACGCCCGGTCTTGCCCCGCACGATCTCGGCCACGTCGGGGTTTTTCTTCTGCGGCATGATCGAGGAGCCGGTGGCGTAGGCGTCATCCATCTCGATAAAGCCGAACTCGGTGGAGGCCCAGTTGACCAGTTCCTCGCACATCCGGGAGAGGTGCGCCTGGCAGAGGGCGGCGGCGGCGACGAACTCGATGATAAAGTCCCGGTCGCTGACCGCATCCATCGAGTTGGGATAGACGCCGGCAAAGCCCAGCTCGCGGGCGGTGAACTCCCGGTCGATGGGGAAGGTGGTGCCGGCCATCGCCCCGGCGCCCAGCGGGGAGAGATCGGCCCGCTTCAGGGCATCGGCGAAGCGGCCCTGGTCGCGCTCGAGCATCCAGAAGTAGGCCATGAGATGGTGCGAGAGCAGAATCGGCTGCGCCCGCTGCAGGTGGGTGTAGCCGGGCATGATCACGCCCATGTGTGCGGTGGCCTGGTCGAGCAGCGCCCCCTGCAGGTCGCTGACCAGCCGCTGCACGGCCTGAATCTCGGCCTTGACCCAGAGGTGCACGTCAGTGACCACCTGGTCGTTCCGGCTGCGGGCGGTGTGGAGCCGTCCGCCGGCGGGGCCGATCTTCTCGATCAGCCGCTTTTCGATGTTCAGGTGGATATCTTCATACTCCTGGCGGAAAGGGAACTGGCCCGCCTCGATCTCGGCCTCAATCTCCCGGAGCCCCTGCTCGATCAGAGCGGCGTCGGCGGCGGGGATGATTCCCTGCCGCCCCAGCATGCGAGCGTGGGCGATGGAGCCCTGAATATCCTGCTTGTACAAGCGGCGGTCAAAGGCAAGCGAGGAGGTGAACCCCTCGGCGGTCTTGTCGGCGGCCTTGGTAAAACGTCCGCCCCAGAGCTTGGTCATTGGAACACGGCCTCCTCGCAGTCGATCTTCTGCATGATTATACGTGTTGTGGTATACTTATTCAAGCATGACCTTGTTGCATTCTGGGAACCCAGCTGGTATATTCACGGGGAGAGTTGGCAGGAAGGTGGTGAGCGGTATGCCCTTCCTGAATCGGGACTTCATCGCCATGAGCATCGTCCATGGGGAGGGGGAAAGTATGCCCATCTGGGCCTGTCCGCCACCTCCTCGCCGGTTCTAGACCGGTACTCTACGGCAGAATCCCCCGGCCGTGGCAGAGGTGAACCCTCTGCCGCGGCCGGTTTTTCATTTTGCATGAAAGGAACACAAAACCGATGTTCTCCACGGTTAGCATTCGCAATCTCTGGCTGTTCTCCCTCTCCGATGCGATGAGTCGCTTCGGCGGCCAGTTTCAGTTCCTGGCCCTGATTACCCTGATCTACTCAACCACCCGGTCGCCGCTGCTGACCGCCCTCATGCTGACCACGGGCAGCCTGCCAATCATTCTGCTGGCCCGCTGGGCAGGCGCTGTAGCCGACCGCTTTGATCCGCGGCGGGTTGTGGCGGTGGCCAATCTGGTCCAGGCGGTACTCACCCTCTGTTTCCTGCTGGTGGACCAGGTCTACGCCTACCTGGCGCTGACCTTCGTGGTCACCTCGGTGGGGGTCTTTCAGCTGACCGCCCGCTCCGCCCTCCTGCCGCAGATGGTGGGCCGGGAGCGAATTCTGCAGGCCAACGCCCGCCTGGCCACGGTGCGGGGCGCCGTGCAGTTGCTAGCCCCGGGGTTGGCGGGCACCCTGGTGGTCCTGACCGGGCCGGAGGTCGCCTTCGTCTTCAACGCCGCCAGCTTCCTGGCCCCCGCCCTCGCCATGCTCTTTATCACCCCCGTGGAGCGGGTGGAGCGACCCGCGGCCCTAGCGGCCAACGGCGGCTCCGGCGACGTCGCCTGGGCCTTCCTGCGGAGCCGGCCCGACCTGGTGGTGGTGTTGCTGGCCTTCGGGGCCTACGAGGTGGGCATGTGGGCGGTGAACGCCCTGTTCATCCCTTATGCCGGCGAGATCCTTCACGGGGGAGCCGATCTGGTGGGCTGGGCGACGTCGCTTTACTTCGGGGCGGGGCTGCTGACAGGCATGCTCCTCGAGCGCTACGGCCACGTGCTGCGGAGCCACCGGCTCCTCTACGCCGCCTACTTTGCGGGGGCGCTTGTCTGGGTCGGCTATATCATGACCCGCTCGATCCCCGTCGCCCTGATTTTGAGCGCCTTTGACGGCATCGTCTACACCTATGCCTGGACGCTCTTCGAGAGCCGGGTGCAGGAGGAGGCGCCGCCCGAGGCCCGGGGTCGGGTCTTCGGGCTGGTCCGGGCCGGCGATGAGGTCTGTTCGGTTACCGGCCAGGTGGGCGGCGGCCTGGTGGCCACCTACGGGGGGATTCTGGGCGGCATGGGCGCCTTCACCGGCCTGACGGTGCTGCTGCTCGGGCTGGTTGGCCTGGGTGGGCGGGCGCTTCACCGGCCCGTCCTAGCGAAGCAGGTCCACCCACATGCGGATTGCCATGAGGGCGGTTAGTCCGCCCAGGGTGTAGCGGAGCGATGCCGCCCGCAGCCGGGCGGAGCACCGGGCCCCCAACTGGGCCCCGGGCAGGGCTCCCGCCACCAGGAAGAGAGCGGGCGCCCAGAGAATCTGCCCTGCCGCCAGCTTTCCCACGAGACCGCTGAAGGCAGACAGCAAGACAATCGGCAGCGAACTGGCCACCGTGGTGCGGGTTGGAACCTTCAGGAGATAGATCATGATCGGTACCAACAAGAAGGCGCCCCCCGCTCCCACCATGCCGGAAAGCAAACCGACCGCACCGGCGATGGCGGCACCCAGGGCGGTAGGGAAGGAAGGCGTCGCTCCGGGGTTCGGCTCATCGCCCCCGGGCGGTCTCGGAATGAACATCATGAGACCAGCGGCCAGGGCCGACAGGGCGAAGATGAACCGGAGCGCTTCCGCGGGCACATGGGCAGAGAGAACGCCTCCCACCAGGGCGCCCAGGGCGGCTGTGGGCGCCATCGCCCATACGACCGCCGGGTCATTCCCGGTGAGCCGCTTGTGGGCGAGCGCCCCGCTGGCGGCGCCGGCGAAGACCAATACGATGCTCAGACCGGTGGCCACACGTATATCCAACTGGCCCGCCCCTACCCACGGCGGGATATAGAGCAGCATCGGGATGATAAAGGCGGCTCCCCCCACCCCTAAAAGGCCGGACAGGAAGGAGCCGAGCAGTCCGATTCCGGCAAGGGTCGCCCAGAGTGTCGTTGTTTCAGGCATGGTTTCCGCTCCCTGTAGGCTTGTTCAGCGCCTGGCTACGGCAGCCCTGCCCAGTTGAGCCAGCTCGGGCAGGGCGTGGCGGAAGAGCATCTTGTAGCCCCGGCAGAAGTAGTCGGGCCGGGAGGGGTCGCCCCCGTGCATGCTGCGATGGTGCGGGCAGCCGCCCTTGCAAAATGAGAGAAACTCGCAGGAGCGGCAGTCGTCGGGAAGGCGGACCGCCCAGGACATGTAGGCCTTCAGCCGCTCGCCCTGCAGCACCTCGCGCACAGGAGTCTCGTGCAGGTTGCCCAACCGCCACTCCTCCCGGACCATGAAGTCGCACGGGTAGAGGCTGCCGTCGTGCTCCACCACCAACTGACCGGCGCAGGTGCCCGCCATCTGGCAGGTAATCGAGGGCTGTCCCACCGCCATCGCCGCAATGGACTCAAAGAACTGCACACCCACCGGCTTGCCGGCCTTCAGCTCCTTGACCCACTCGTCGTAGACGTTCTTCAGGAAGGCGCCGTACGCCTCGGGGGTGAGCAGCAGCTCCCGGGGCACATCGCCCTGGCCGCTGTCGATGCTGGGGATGAACTGAATGTAGTCGGCGCCCAGCTCCCGCAGGGCCCGGTAGGTCTGGCGCCCACGCCGGGCGATGTCGGCGGTCACTACGGTGAGGACGTTGTGGCGCACCTTGTGCTGCTGGAGCAGGCGAAGCGCCTGAACCACCCGGTCGTAGGTGCCGTGCCCGCCGGCATCGAACCGTTCGGCGTCGTGCCGCTCCCGCTCGCCGTCCAGGCTGAGGCCGACCAGGAAATCGTTCTCCCGGAGGAACTCACACCATTCAGGGGTCAGCAGCAGGCCGTTGGTCTGCAGGGCGTTGGTGATCCGCTGCCCGGTGCGCCGGTACTTGCGCTGGAGCCTGACCGCCTCCTGAAAGAACGCCAGGCCCGCGAGGGTGGGCTCGCCCCCCTGCCAGCCGAAGCCGACCTGGAAGGGCGAGGTCTCGCAGGCCTCCTGGATCAGGCGCTCCAGGGTCTCCAGGGACATGCGCTGCACGTGGCCCGGCACCGTGTGCGTGTTGTAGTAGAAGCAGTACCGGCAGCGCAGGTTGCAGTCGCCCGAGGCGGGCTTCACCAGAAAGGTCAGGGCGGGCATGGGGCTCCCCCTCCTCTTACGGTCTCGTCAGTCAACGGTGGGCAGGTGCCGCACCAGGGTCCAGGTCTCGCCTGTGGCCTCCCGCATAGTCAGCTGGAAGGGCGCATCTGCCCGGCCCGGGGTGAAGCGCTCCGCCGCCCCGCCGGGGGCCAGGGTCAGGGGGAGTTCACCGGCCTGGGCGCCGGCCCGGGCGCCAATCTGGGTGACGGTGATCTCGCCGTCTCGGGCGCAGCCGACGTGGCGAAGGCGGGAGAGCCAGCCGCGCTCGGTGGGAATCACCGCCCACTGGAGGCGGGGCTGCGGGAGCCAGTAGAGAATATCGCGGGCGAAGGGCGCCTCCGGGAGGAACGAGACCCAGACCGGGCTTGTCCAGGCCATCTCGCCGCCCCTGGCGGTCACCCGTACATAATACCAGGTATCGGGCCGGGCCGGCTGCTCCTCATCGACCAGGCTGACCGAGAACTCGGGGCCTGCGGGGTACCAGGAGCGAATCACCGCGCCATGGCGGATCAGTTCGACCCGCAGGAGCCGCTCGGGCGCCTGGACCCGGATCTCGATCTCGGGCAGCCGGTCGGTCGCCACCGCTGAACCCTGCATGACCCCCTCCACCACCAGGGTGGCAGCGACGCGGGCGCCGGTGGAGGCGACGGTTCGCCGCTCAAACATGGCCTCCCAGAGCGCCTCGCGGGTGCAGTCCTTCGCCCAGACCCCGGTCAGCCCGGGCTTCTGGCGAAGGCCGTGGGCGTCGGTGCCGGCGTTGAAGCCGATATGGATTCCCCGCTCCAGGGCGTGGGTGATGCTGTTCCCGACGGCGTTGCCGCCCATGGAGTTGGACCAGAGCGGGTTCCGGTTCCCCGCCTCCAGCTCCGAGCAGCCGTGCTGGGTGGAGTAGATCTCCGCCAGCCGCTCCACCCGCGGGTCATGGGCCGCCCAGTCGGTGCCCCGGCGCCCCGGGGCGTAGCCCACATGGTGGGGCATAAGCATCGCCCCGTTCTCGCGGGCAATCTCCAGCAGGGAGTAGAGGTCGCCAGGGAGGGCCAGCGGGCCGGTGGCGCCGGGGTAGTAAACGTTCCGGTCGCCCCAGCGGCCCGAACACCACTCGTAGGCCAGGAAGGGAACGAAGGACCCGGGGGCGTAGGCTCTGGCCACCTCTGCGGTCAACTCTTCCCAGTAGCCCGCCGGCACCGCGTGGGCCTGCTTCCCGCCCGCAAAGTGCGGATGCGCCCGAAGACGGGGACCCGGCACCAGCCGGTCTGCGGGATCTTCGGTGATGTTAGCATTGTCGGTGATCGCGCAAAAGTCCATCTGGAACTCATCGCGGCAGACCTCGAAGTTCTGCCGGATCGTCCCCTCGCCGCAGGTGGTGGCCGTCTGCCGGTGCAGGTCTCCCCAGAAGAGGCGAAGCCCCTGAAACTCATGGTGGTCCATGATTATTCCCTCCCTGTTCATCCATATCAGAAGGAATTCGCAAGCAGAACGTCTAATCCTTCAGGCGACGTGAACTTTTGTCGTGTAACCGTCATAAGTATTTCAACACCGGTGGTGATGAAAGGGTGCGCCTCCGCCCGGGCAGCAAGGCCTTGATCCGCGATATCAACACGAACCTGGTGCTCGATGTGATCCGCCGGTATGGGCCCTGTGCCAGGGCGGAGATCGTGGAGCGCACCCGGCTGAGCCGCTCCACGGTTACAGAGATCCTGGCCGGCCTGGATCAGGAGGGGCTGCTGGCTACGTCGGGGAAGGCCGGGTCTTCGGGAGGGCGCCGGGCCGAACTGATTCGCCTGGAACCCCTGGCCCGGCTGTCGGCGGGCTTCGCCCTGGGCGGAGGCCGCCTTCTGGGTGTGCTGCTCGACCTCTACGGGCAGCCCGTCGCCCGCCTCTCCCGGAGCCTTTGCCCGGACCTGACCGCCCTGGGGCTGGCGGAGGCGCTCCGGTCGGGCCTCTACCCGCTCCTCGAGCAGGTGGGGGCCTGCCCCGACCGGCTGACCGGATGCGGTCTCGCCCTTTCCGGCCAGATTGACCCGCGGGAGGGCATGGTGCTCGACGCCCCCCAGCTCGGGTGGCAGCACCTGCCGCTCGAGACCCTGCTGGGGGAGATCCTGGGCCTCCCGGTGTCGCTGGCCTCCAGCGCACAGGCGCTGGCGCTGGCGGAGCGCCGCCACGGCCCTTACCCTGGCGCCGAATCGCTGCTGGCGCTCTGGCTCGATGAGTCGGTCAGCGTCGCCGTTATCGCCGATGGCCGTCTGATCCTGGGCCGCAGCGGCGGTGGGGGTGACCTGAGCCACTGGCCGGCCCACACGGGGAGTCGCCGCTGCACCTGCGGGCGCAGGGGCTGTCTCCGCACCGTGGCGGCAGAGCCGGCGGTCCGGGAGGCGCCGACAGAGGGAGCGGAGGCGCTGGGCCACGCCCTTGCAGGGCTGGCCGCCGCCCTTTCGCCCGAGGCGATCATCGTGGGCGGACCGCTGCCGGCGTCGGCGGGACCGCTTCTGCTGGACCCGCTGCGCCACGCCATTCGGAGCCATTCCCCGCCGGGTCTGGAGCCCCTGCCGGTCCTGGCCGGGCGCCTGGGCGAAGAGGCCCCCGCCGTGGGAGCGGCCCTGGCGGTCCAGGAGCGGTTCTTCCAGCCACCGGTCTACGAGTCACCCTGGTGAAAGGAGCCTGTTGGCATGAATGTGGTCCTGATGCTCATGGACACCGTCCGGCGGGATCATCTCGGCTTCATGGGCAATTCGTGGATTCAGACCCCTGCCCTGGACCGTTTTGCGGCCCGCAGCACCACCTTCACGAACGCCTACATCGGCTCTTACCCCTGCATGCCGGCTCGGCGTGACCTCTTTACCGGGCGCTACGAGTTCCTGCACCGGGGCTGGGGTCCGCTGGAGCACACCGATCAGGACCTTCCCGGCCTTCTTTCGGCCGGGGGCAAGACGTCGATGCTGGTGACCGACCACTACCACCTGTGGCTGAAGGGCTCAGGGAACTACCACTGGAACTTCACCGGCTTTGAGTTCATTCGCGGCCAGGAGAGCGACCGGTGGATCACCGACCCCACCATTCCGCTGGAGTACGGCGCCCCGGCCGAGAAGTTGCGCCAGAAGCCCTTCCTCGACCCCTACGTGCGCAACCGCCACGGGCGCAGGACCGAGCGGGACTACTTCGGCCCCATGGTGCTCCAGAACGCCATGGACTGGGTCGAGCGGAATCACAGCCACGATGGCTTCTTCCTGCTGGTCGACTGCATGGATCCGCATGAGCCCTGGGATCCGCCCTTCCCCTATAACCAGATGTACAACCCCGAGGGGCGGGGCGACGCCCTCTTCTGGCCGGAGGTCGGCCGCTGCGACCTCACCGAGGATGATCTGGCCCACGTGAAGGCGCTCTACGCCGGCGAGGTGACCATGGTCGACCGGTGGATCGGCCTCTTCCTGGACAAGCTGGAGCAGCTGGGCCTCATGGAGAACACCATGGTGATCTTCACCTCGGACCACGGCATCATGCTGGGGGAGCACGGGATTATCATGAAGCCCTGGTCCTCCCTGACCGACTCCAACCTGTACCAGGAGCTGGCCCACGTCCCCCTGGTGATCTACCATCCGCACCAGGCCGAGCCGGGCCGGCGGGTGGATCACCTGGTGCAGATGGTCGACCTCTTCCCCACGGTATTGGAGGCGATGGACCTGCCGGTGCCTGAAGGCTGCCAGGGCCACAGCCTGCTGCCCTACCTGCTGGGCGATGGCAGCGCCGGTCCTGCCCGCCGTTACGCCTGCTACGGCCGCTTCGGCGAGGCGATCAACGTCACCGACGGGGAGTGGACCCTGCTCTGCTGGCCGCCCGGCCCGGAGAATGAGCCGCTCTACTGGTACTCCCCCCTGCCCCCGGCCGCAGCCTGGGGCGGCGTGCGGGTGACCGGTCCGTCGGAGGATGGGCGGTACCCGGCCCATGTGGCACGGGGGGAGATGCAGACCGCCCTCTACCACCTGCCCACCGATTACGCCCAGCAGCATGATCTCTCCAATCAGCGGCCAGACGTGGTTCGCCGCCTCCAGGGCTGCATCGCCGAGTTCATCCAACAGCACGGCGGTCCGCCCGAGCAGCTCCGTCGCCTCGGCCTCCAGCCCGCAGCAGGGGACGTGTAGGGAATGAAGAAGCGAGTCAGTATCGGCCTCGACGTAGGTGGAACAAAGATTGCCGGCGGCCTTATGGATGAGGCCGGCGTGATGCTGGAGCGCCTCACCGTCCCCACGGTGGCCAGCCAGGGCGGCGCTGCTATTCTGGACCGGCTCCTGTCGGTGGTGGCGCAGCTCCTCGACCAGGCCGGCGCTGCCGGCCTCCAGGTGATCGGGGTGGGCGTGGCATCGCCGGGGGTGGTCGACCTCGCCACCGGCACCGTGCTCTTCGCCTCCAACAACCTGCCCGGCTGGAGTGGAACACCGATCGGCGGGGCGATCCGGGAGCGGTTCGGTCTGCCCGCCTGGGCCGACAACGACGGCAACGTCGCCCTGGTGGGTGAGCTTCAGTTCGGCGCCGGCCGCGGGGAGAAGAACGCCCTCATGATCACGCTGGGCACAGGTATTGGCGGCTCGGTGGCCGTGAACGGTCGGATTCTGCGCGGCGCCCATGGGGTGGCCGGCAAGTTCGGCCACATCCCCGTCAGCCGTAAGGGCCCCGTCTGCTCCTGCGGGCGGCAGGGGTGCATTGAGGCGTACGCAGCGGGACCCAGTCTCGTCCGGACGGCGGCAGCCCGCTCCGGCTTCGCGGGCACGGCGGAGGAGCTTCTCGCCCTGGCGGCCGACGGCGATCCCGACGCGATCCGGATCTTCCGGCAGGCGGGGGAGCGGCTCGGTATCGCCATCGCCGCGGCCACCAACCTGCTGGATCCGGGCCTCTGCCTGGTGGCGGGCGGGCTGACGGCGGCCGGCGACCTCCTGCTGGCCCCCGCCCGCCGGATGATGCTGGCCAAGTGCCACCCGACCATCGCCGAGCGGACCCGGCTGGAGGTGGCTGAGCTGGGGCCGACCGCCGGGCTCCTGGGCGCCGCCTACCTGCCCTGGAACCCAGATGTGCTCGGGGTATAGCGTGCGGAAGCAGAACAGCCTCCCGATCGGTCAGATCGGCGAGGCTGTTTCGTTTGAGGCGAGTGTGGCACGGAGCCGCCGAAGCTGTTCTCTTCCCTCCACCACCGTCAGCTCCAGCTGCATGGTGACCGTCTCGCCGGGTTGGACCAGGGGCAGGAGCCCCTCCGCCCGCGCCCGGGCCCTGGGCTTGACCGCACAGTTCGAGGGCTCCAGCGCTACGACATAGCGGTTGGGGGCGAAGACCCGCCACTGCCAGAGGTAGGGCAGCTCTTGCACAGGGTAGCGCAGCACGACCCCGAGCTCCATTCCCTCGTTGACCAGCGCACACCGGGCAAAGCCACGGCGGTCCGGCTTCTGCTGATGGCGAAAGACCTGCTCTCGATAGCCTTCCTGCGGCTCCTCCACCTGGTTCCAGTTCGCCAGGCCCGGTACCGCCTGCTCGTCCCGCGGGACCGGGGCGCCGGGGGGAATCAGCAGCTCCGCCCCCTCCGAGACCAGCGGAAAACCGAAGTTCATGTGGTACTGGATCATCCACGGGACCGGGCGGGGGCCCGGATTCTGGACCCGGTCCCGCAGCCAGACCGAGGGCTTGCCGGTCTCCACCCAGACCTCCCGGGTGAAGCGGAGCCCGTCGGGTGTCAGGACCTCGCCCACCGCCTCAGCCCGAATTCCACCGGCCACCGGCCGCTCACGCCAGCGAACGGCGGAGGCCGGGGTGTAGCTGAGCGTGCCGTGCTGGCCGAAGCGACGTCCCTCGTCTTCACAGGCCGGCCCGACATTCTCCAGGCCGCAGGTGGCGGCCAGCCCGCCGTGGAAGCCCCGCCCCCAGCCCGTGCCAACCGGGTCGACCAGCGCCGGGTGGACGGGTCCGGTAGGGGACTCCCATGTGAGGGGCAGGCCCCGCCAGTGCAGGGGGCCCAGGTCCATTCCCCGGTCGGGGTAGACGGTGAGCCGGAGCCGCTCGGTGTACAGGTCGATCACCCGCACACCGGCGGCGGTCCCGTCCATCAGCCGAGCAGCCCTGGCGCCGGCGATCTGCTGCCAGCGCCCGATACGCTTTTCAACCTCGGCGGCAGACCACCGCCTCTCGCCCAGTTGCATGTCGGCTCCCTCCAGCTATATTCCAAGGCGCTCGGCGATCTCAGGTGGGGCGTCGATCGCATGCAGATGCTGCTTCAGGGCGCCGACCAGCCTCGCCACCTGCCCGGGCTCCCGGTCGTACAGGTTGGTGTTCTGCCCGGGGTCACTGGGCAGGTGGTACAGGGCGCTCCGGGAGGGGCCTCTGGCCACATCCACCGGATACCGGTAGCCCTGGGGACTCGGTTCCATGGGCCCGGTCGCCCTCACCTTGCCGAATTGCGGCGGCTGGGTGGAATACCAGTAGAGCGGTGTGTTCGCCTCGCCCGGCGGCCAGAGGAAGAGCGTCCACTCCCCGTCTGTCACGTTGATCGCCTCGCCGAAGCGCCCGTACATGGCGATCTCCCGGTCCGGCACCCTGCCCTCGGTCAGTACCGGCATGAGGCTCCTGCCCTGGATCCCGTCTGGTACGGGCAGGTTCATTAGCTCGCACATGGTGGGGAAGAGATCGACCAGCTGGACCAGGCCGTTCACCCGGCGCGGCTCGGCCCCCGGCAGATAGATCATGAGCGGGACATGGGCCAGCTCATGGTACAGGTTGGAGTCGCCCAGGTGGCTCCCTGGTTTGCCCATGATTCCGTGCTCGCCGAACATGTGGCCATGGTCGGTGGCGACGATAATGGCGGTGTTCTTGTCGAGCCCCAGCTCCTCCACCTTGTCCAGCAGTCGCCCGAACCAGTGATCCACCATGGTCACCTCGGCGGCGTACATCGCTCGGACATAGGCCAGCTCCTCGGGCGACAGGGTGCAGCGGCCGTAGGTCGGCCAGATCACCCGCTCCCCCGTGTAGTTCTGCATGTAAAGCTCGCGGTACCGCTCAGGCGGATCAAACGGCTCGTGCGGATCGAAGCAGTCGAGCATGAGGAAGAAGTCCTGCTCCGACCGGTTCCGCTCCACCCACTCCACCGCCTTGCCAAAGACCTGCGGGGCGAAGTAGTCCTCCTCCGCCCCAAAGTGGGCGGTGTTGCGGCAGTACCGCTCCCAGGAACCCGGTCGGGCGTGCTTGGCCAGCTTCTCCGGCGCTGCGGGGTAGGGGATGGGCAGGGTCGGGTCGGTGATCCAGTTGTCATTCTCCTGGCCGCGGATAAACTCAACACCGCTGAAGGCGAAGTGGTAGTTGCCCGAGCCTCGCTCCCAGAGGTGAAAGTGGTCGGTGATTAGCATCGAGGTGCGGCCCGCCGCCTTGGTCAGCCCGGCGATCTCCGTCTCGGCCGGCTCCAACGGGCCCCAGCCACGGAAGGGAAACTCCATGCGCCCCGTCCAGAGGTCCCGGCGGGCCGGCATGCAGGGGTAAGAACCGATATAGGCCTGCTCAAACACGGTGGATCGGGCGGCAAACCGGTCGAAGTTGGGAGTCTGGATCCAGGGGTTGCCGTAGCAGCCCAGATGGTCGCGCCGGAGGGTATCGATAAGGACCAGAATGGTATTCAACCTGCCCGACCTCCTCTCGGGGAACTGACGCCGCCCGCCCGCACAGGCGGGCGGCGCCGCTCCGACCAACCGCTACTTGGTGTTCTTGATCAGTTCCTTGATCTTGTTCGCAGCCTCGTCCATGGCGGGCTTGGGCTGCTTCGTGCCGGTGAGGACACCCGAGAGCGCCTCGTTCATGGCGTCGTGCATGGTCAGGTAGTAGGGAACCAGCGGCTCAGCCTTCGAGAGGGTGAGGGTCTGGAGAATCAGGTCGTAGTAGTCGCGCGGCTTGGAGTTGGGGTCGTTCAGGACCGCCTTGCGCACCGAGGTGCCCCACTTGGCGGAGTAGACCGCGATGCCCTCTGGGCCGGTGGCGTACTCGAGGAACTTCCAGGCCGCCTCCACGTTCTTGGAGGACTTGTTGATGCCCAGCGCCCAGGAGTGCTGGAAGGGAGTGCGGTAGACCTTCCCGTCGGCCTGCTTGACGCCGGGGATCAGCGTCACCTTCCAGTTGTTCTTGTGCGGGCTGTCGCTGTTCAGAATGTCCTTGTACGCCGGCGACCACATCGGCCCGGCCATGGCGATAACGCCGGTCTTCATGGCGTCCAGCACGTTGCCGTAGGACCAGTTGGGCATGTCGGGCGGAATCACCTTGGTCTTGGCGGCGTTGGCCCAGAACTCGGCAGCCTTCACCGCGCCGTCGGTGTTGACGCCCACCTCGTTCTTGTCGTTGACGATGTAGCCGCCGTAGGACCACATGAAGTCATAGAACGCCTTGGGCTGCTCGGGGCCCGAGCGGGCGGTCCAGGCCATGCCGAACTGGGTCGGCGAGTTGGGGGTGATCGACTTGGTGAACTGCTTGGCTACCTCCATGTACTCGTCCCAGGTCTGGGGCGGGTTGGGGATCAGGTCGCTGCGGTAGAAGAGGAGATGGGCGCTGACATCGAAGGGAATCACATAGGTCTCGCCCTGGTACGGGTACTTGAGCTGAATGTCGTCAAACTTGCCGGTGGTCGAACTGGCCATGCGGGCGTTGAGCGGGACCAGATTGCCTGCGCCCGCCATGGGGCCGGCGAAGGCGGTGTTGGTGCCCACAAGGTCGAAGGCGTCGGTGCCGGAGGCGAGCTGGGTGATCAGGGTGGGGAAGTAGTTGGCGGCGCCCTGCTCCAGGATCTCTACCTTAATGCCGGTCTTGGCGGTATACGCCTCGGCCACCTCACGCATGCCGTTAGCCTCAGGACCCGTCTTAATGTAGATGACGAGCTTGCCGGTAACGGGCTGTGCCGGGTCGGCCTTGGGAGCTTCCGTCTTGGGCGCAGTGTTGGAACCAGCGTTGTCCGCGGGCTTGGAGCCGGAGCCGCCGCAGCCTGCTGCGGTTAGAAGCAGTGCCATGATCATTCCACTGACCAGGAACTTCCGGAGCATCATACGTAACCCCCCCATACAAGTGTGGACCTAAGGTTCAGGGCGGTGTGAACGCCCGGGAACACCCTGTTACTTGATCGCTCCGAGGGTCAGACCGCGCACGATCTGCTTCTGCAGGAGCAGGACCACCACCAGGACCGGAACCATGATCACGGCGCCCGTTGCGAAGACAGGGCCCCAGTTGTTGGCATAGCCGGTGACGTAGTCGCCGGCGGAGACCGGCAGGGTCTTGGCGCTGGGGGCAATGCCCAGCGTCTGCCCGTAGAGGAACTCGTTCCAGGTAAAGAGGAGGGCGAAGATGGTGGTAGCCACCAGCCCTGGCCGGACCAGGGGAAGCGTCACACGCCAGAGCGCCTCGAGCCGTGTGCACCCGTCGATGGCGGCGGCCTCCTCCAACTCGGTGGGGATCTCATCGAAGAAGCCCCGCATCGTCCAGACCACAAAGGAGAGGCTGATGGTGGCATCTGCCAGAATCAGCGCCCAGACCGTGTTGATCAGCCCCATCGCCCGGAACATGAGGTAGAAGGGGATGACCAGGACCGCCGGGGGCACGAGGCGGGTGAAGATGATCCAGTACGAGAAGATCCGTCCGCCTGTCTGAAAGCGGGAGATGGCGTAGGCGGCCAGCGTTCCCGCCAGCATGGTCAGCACCGTGGTCCCGGCGGAGACCGAGACCGAGTTGAGCAGGTAGCGCAGGAAGTTCTGCGACTCGAAGACGGTCCGGTAGTGCTCGGTGGTCGGCTTAAACCAGAGCACCAGGCGCGGGTCGATGATCAGGTCGGCCGCTTTGAAGGAGGAGAGGAGCATCCAGAGGAAGGGAACCGCCCAGACCGTCAGGACCAGCACCAGCAGCGCGGTCTGTACGACCAGTACCCAGAGTGGCTCTCGACGCATGGCTCAGTTGCCCTCCTTTCGCTCGTCCCGCCTGAGGTAGTAGAAGACGATGGAGGCGGTCACCAGGAGGACCACCATGGAGAGGGCGGAGCCCACCCCGTAGTCCTGGTTGCCAAGCCCCTTCACCACGATGTGGATGTTCAGGGTGCGCATGACCACCGACTCGCCGAACAGGGCGTAGATCTGGTCGTAGACCTTGAGCAGGTCCACCAGCCGCACCACGAAGACGACGGCGATGACGGGCCGCAGCAGCGGCAGGGTGATGTACCGGAGCACCTGCCACCCGCTGGCGCCGTCGATCTGGGCGGCCTCGTAGGGCTCAGAGGGGAGCGAACTCAGACCGGCCAGGAAGAGCAGGTAGACGAAGGGCGTCCACTGCCAGGTGTTGGTGATGATGAGGGCGAAGAAGCCCCAGTTCAGGTTCAGGTGGGTGGCCAGCCAGTCGCCCGCGGGTCCGAGGGCGGCCAGGAACGGAAGCGGCGTGTTGGAGAGCCAGGGGATCGGGTCTACGCCGAACTTCCCGAGCACCAGGTTGAAGAAGCCGCCGTGCTGGCCGAAGAGGTAGCTCCAGAGCAGCGCCACTACGATGGGGCTGGTCATGACGGGGATCAGCAGAATGGTGGAGACGGCGGAACGCCCCCGGAACTGCCGCTGCATCAGGAGCGCCAGCAGGAACCCGAGCACCATCTGCAGGCCGAGGTTGACGGCGGTGTACTCCACGGTGCGCACGAAGGCGCCCAGCACCAGCGGATCCTTCCACAGGGTGAGGTAGTTGCCCAGCCCGACGAAGGGCCACTCCCCGCGGAAGTTCATCATGGTGACCCGGTGGAAGCTGAGGTAGATCAGGTAGAGGAGCGGGGCCACGGTAATGCCGCCCAGGAGCAGGGTGGTGGGGACCACCAGCATGTACCGAATGCCCCGGTCGCCCAAAATGATCAGGGCCGTTACGTAGAGGGCCGCAAAGAGCAGGAAGCCGGCAACGAGGTAGCGGGGGCCGGCAGGCCCGTCCAGGAAGAGCATCAGCACCCCCAGACCGGCGGTTCCCAGAACGGTCAGGCGCAAACCAAGGCTGCTGCTGCGCAGAGAGGAGAGCGCCGACTGGAGGCGGGAGTCTCGGGTGACAGACGGGTCGATCACGGTCGCTCACTCCTTGCGGCCACTTGATAGACCTGCTCCACTATCTCGACGGTGCGGAGTCCGTCCGCTCCGCCCGGTGCGGTGTTCGGCTCACCCCGAACCGCCCGCAGGAAGTCCCGGTGGTGCGCCGCCCCCATGGGCGGGTCGGTGAGGCGGGGGACCAGCCACTCGCTCCCCAGCTGCCTGCTGAAGAGCGCCAGGGGCCCCATGCGGCTCCGGACCACCAGCGAGCCGTCGCTGCCGTAAATCTCCATGGAGAAGCGGTCCACGGGGCTGCGGTGACTCCAGCTCACCTCGTGGGAGGCGAGTACGCCCCCGGCCAGCTGGTAGGTGGCCAGCACGAAGTCCTCGTTGTCCGGCCGGATCACGCCGGCGGCGGTGGGAATCTCCCGCCGGTAGGTGCGGGTGGCGGCGGAGAGCACCTCCTCCACCTCGCCGACCAGGTAGCGCATCAGGTCAATCCCGTGAACCCCGATATCCAGCGCACACCCACCGCCCACCAACTCCTTGTTGTAGAACCAGTCGCGGATGGTCGAGGTGCTGCCGGGGGCGTTGCGCATGCGCACCGTTTCGACCTGTCCGATCAGCCCCTGCTGTATGTAGCGGCGGGCCAACTGGACCTCGGGCAGGTACCGGTGCATAAAGCTGACCACCAGGGGCGTATGGGTGGAGTCGGCCGCTCGTACCATCGCCCGGCACTCTTCGGCAGTGCGCCCCATGGGCTTCTGCAGCAGCATCGGTTTGCGGGCGGCGGCCACCCGGTCCACCATCTCCAGATGGTTAAAGTTCGGGGTCAGAATCAGCACAGCGTCCAGATCGGGGCGGGCCAGCATCTCATCTACGCTGGTTCCGGTCCAGCCGGCGCCCACCTGGTCGCCCAGGGCGCGGGCGTCCTCCGCCTTACGGGAGCAGACCGCCGTCAGCGCCACCTCGGGCAGGGCCATCAGCGCCGGGACATGGTAGGTCCGGGCGATGCCACCGGCACCGATCACCCCGATCCGCACCCGATCACTCATGCCCCAGCACCTCCTCCATCTGCACGGTTCGCCCTTCCCGGGCAGAACGGTAGGCAGCCAGGATCATCGCCAGGGCCTCCCGCCCCTGCTCGAGGGTGGAGGGCGGCTTCTCGCCCCGCACCAGGGTGTCCACGAACCGGGCGGCCACGGCCCGGTGGTTGTTGGGGAAGTGCACCGGCAGCGTCGGGTAGCTCCACCCCTCCACCGGCTGGTCGCGCCGGTAGATCTGGAGCGGCGCAGAGACCTCGCCCGCCACGGCATTGGAGGCGCCGTCGGTAAAGTGCTGAATAATGGTCCCGTCCCGGCCGAAGACCTCGGTGCAGACCGTCGCCGCCGCCCAGGTCCAGGCGGTCTGGAGCACCCCGATCGCCCCGGATTCAAACCGGTAGATGGCCACACCGTTGTCGTCCACCGACACCGGGGCCTGGAGCCGGTCGATCACCGCGGTGACCGATACGGGGCGGCCGAGCATCCACCGGAGGAAATCTGCGGCATGGATGCCCTCGTCGAGGAAGGCGCCGCCGCCGGCCAGGTCGGGCTGGGTGAACCAGTGGAACCGGTCCGCTATGGGCCGGACAGACCAGCCATTGCCGTGCCGCTTCCGGATGCTGCTGACCGGACCGATCGCCCCGCTGTCAATCCACTCCTTCAGCTTGTGGTTGGAGGGGTCCAGGCGCATCGGCAGCGCCTGCATGTAGGTGACCCCGCTCACCCGGACAGCGGCCAGCATGCGGTCGCAGTCTGCCAGCGTGGTGGCCGGAGGCTTCTCACAGAGCACGTGCTTCCCGGAACGGGCGGCTGCCACCGTCAGGTCGGCATGGCGGCTGTTCTCCGCACAGATGCCCACCGCGTGCAGGTCCTGTCGGGCCAGCAGCTCGTCTAGGTTGGCGACGAAGTCGACGCCGTACTGGGCGGCCAGGCTGCGGCCCCGTGCTTCATCGTGATCCCACACCGCCGCCAACTCAGCGTGCGGATGCGAACGCCACATGGCGGACCAATCGTCGGCATGGGGGTGCGCGACCCCCAACAGTGCGAGACGAACCGTTCTGGTCAACGCGCCACCTCCTCCAGATTGGCGGACCGGCACGGCGCTGTAGAGCCGCGCAGCGTCAGGTCGGCGGGGAGCGTGATCTGGCGGGGCCGTGGCTCCTCGCCCCGGATCAGCCGGAGCAAGAGATCGGCCGCCACCGTCCCCTTGCGGTCGGCGTGCTGGTTCATGGTGGTCAGCGGCGGGTTGAGGTACTGCCCAAGGCTCACGCCGTCGAATCCGACCACGGAGATGTCGTCGGGAATCGAGTACCCGCGCTGCTGAATCCCCCGCATGACCCCAATGGCTGTCAGGTCGGCGCAGACAAAGAAGCCGGTGGGCGGAGCGGGCAGGTTCCAGAAGTGCTGAACCAGCTGGTATCCGGAGTCCTCGCCGAACTGCCCTGAGACCACCAGATCGGGGTCGAAGGGGATCCCGGCGTGCTCAAGGGCCTGCTGGTACCCCCTCTGCCGCTCCCGGCTGTTGGCCAGCCCCAGGGGGCCATTCACCAACCCGATGCGCCGGTGGCCAAGATGAATGAGGTGGGTCACCGCCATATAGGCGCCAGAGGCATTGTCCACATCGACAAAGGGAGATGTCTCGTGCTTCGTGGTGACAACGTAGGGAATCTGCAGCTGCTGCAGGTGGGGGATCAGCGGATCGTTGGCCGAGATCGACATCAGGATCAGGCCATCCACCAGCCGGTGGTTGACCAGCGCCCCGTGCGTCTCGGTGCCGGAATGGGTCATCAGAACCACCTGGTACCCGGCAGCCGCCATCGTGCGGCCGATGCCCCGGAGCACCTCGGCGAAGAAGGGGTTGGAGAAGACGACATCGGCCGAGTGGCCGATCACCACCCCGATGGTCTGCGTCACACCCAACCGCAGGCTGCGAGCCGCTGGGTCGGGCTGGTATTGGAGGGAGCGGATCGCCTCCTGGACACGCTGCCTTGTCTCCGGACGGACATTGGCGTCCCCGTTAATCACCCGTGAGACTGTCTTCGTGGACACGTTTGCCAGAGAAGCCACGTCACGAATTGTTACAGACACGAATGCATCTCCCCTGTTACGCCTGGATTTGGCGTGATGACAACGTTGTCATTTCTTTGCGGGTAGGATTCATCCCGTCCGTCTGATTTTCCTGCTACGCATAAAATTTTCGCAGGGAAAGAAATAACGCCGGGCATCCCTTGAGGGTGTCCAGCGTATCCATATCCAGGTAATTAAGACCGGAAGACGGTGATCCCCATTCAGATGCTCCGCTATCTGCTGGCGGTGACGGGGGCGGTCTGCATGGCTGTCAGCCTGGAGTTGTTCTACATTCCTCACGGGCTGATGGATGGCGGCATGGCGGGGGCTGCGGTGATTCTGGGGCGAACCGCCGGTCTCCCGCCAGTCTATCTCCTAGTGCCCCTCAATGCGGCCTGCCTCTTTGCCGGTATTGGGCGGCTGGGCCGGGCCTATGTGACCACCACGGCGGCGGGACTCTTTGCCTATGGGCTGGTCCTGCGGCTGGTGGGACCGCTCTCGCCGCTGCTCTCGCTGCCCGCCGCCATCGTGCTGGGCGGGGCGGGGGTAGGGCTGGGCGTCGGCCTGCTGCTTCGGGCTGGCGGAGCGGTAGATGGGTGCGAGACCCTTGGCCTGCTGATTCAGGCCTACTATGGCATATCGGCGGTGGCGGTGCTCCTGCTGGCCAATGTGGTGGTCTTCGGGCTGGCCATCTGGCTCTGGGGCCTGGGCCTGATCCTCCCCTCTCTCGCCGCCCAGACTGTCGGCCTGGTGGTGGTGGTCTGGGTGGTTCGACGCCGGTGCTAGCCTTCGTTCGCTTCATTCAGGAGCTCGGTGCGCTCCCCGGTGTAAAAGAGGGCCAGTTCGTGGAGCGCCCGGGTGCAGACCACGTAAAGCAGGCGGGCGTCCCTGTGGGTCAGCCCGTAGTTGTGCGCCCCGGCATCGGCCACGATCACACCGTCGAACTCCAGCCCCTTGGTCAGGTAGCTGGGGATGACCGAGAGGCCGCCCAGGTACTGCTGCTGGTCCGCCGTGATTCGCTCGGGATCCAGGCCCGCCCCCGTAAGCGCCGCGTGGAGCAGGTCCACCTCGGCCTCTGTCCGGCCCACCACCGCCACCGAGGCGTGGTGTTCCTGCATGCGCCGGACCTCGGCCACGATCGCCTCGGCCCAGACCGCCGGCTCCACCCGCCGGAGCCGGACCGGCTCGCCCTCGCGGAAGACCGGCTGCGCCAGGGTACCCGTCGCCCCGATGCGGATCAAGACCTGGTTGGCGAAGGTCATGATCTCGTGGGTGGAGCGGTAGCTGCGGGTGAGCTGGAAGTACTGCATGCTGCCGGGTGGGAAGACCGCCATAAACTCGGCCCAGTCCGCAATGCCGGCATAGGTGTGGATTCCCTGGGAGAGGTCGCCCAGGATCGTGAAGGAATCCTCCTCGGTCAGGCGGCGCAGCAGGTCGATCTGAAACGGGCTGAAATCCTGCGCCTCGTCGATCACCACGTGATCGAGCTGCCGGTCCTCCTTCAGCCCCTCCAGCCGCTCCTGGAGGTAGACCAGGGGCGCCAGGTCCTCGGGGGTGAGCACCTTGGCCTTGAAGAGCCCCCTGGCCTCATCTACCACCGGCTTGGGGATATCGAGCCCGCCGAAGTCGATCGCCCGCTTCGCCCGGGGCGGCCCCAGGCCAAGGATCTCCTTGTAGAGGGTGAGCGGGCTGTGCTTGGGCCACAGCGCCACATACTGGCGCACCGCGGTCATCATCGCCCTCTTCCGCTCCGGCTCCTGGAGCGTGCCCCGGTACGGGTCGACCTGGCCCTTGGCCCAGGTGCGAATACGGGCGATGATCCGGTCCTTGCGGGTGTTGAGCGGGTAGCGCCGGTACTGCTCGTGGAACCACTGGTGGACATCGCTGTGGCGGATCCGGGCGCCCTTCCACAGCTCCAGGTCCGCCTCGGGCACAAAGTCGGCCTCGTACCGCTCCAGCGCCCTGTCCAGCAGATCCTTAAAGAAGAGGGAGCCCTTGAACCGCCCCGGCGCCTCGGGGCTGTCTCCCGGGTCATGGCCCGGGGCAAACAGTTCCGCCAGCCGCTTCCCGGGGTCGGTCAGCGCAAGGCGGTCCTCGATCTGGTCGATCGCCCAGTCCTGGAAGGTGGTCTGCCGGATGCCGCCCACGCCCAGTTCGGGGAGCACGTCGGCGATGTAGTCCAGGAACATCCGGTTGGGGGCGAAGATCACCATGCGGTCGGCCGCCATGGTCTCCCGGAAGGTGTAGAGCAGGTAGGCCAGCCGGTGCAGGGCTACCGTGGTCTTCCCCGAGCCCGCCACCCCCTGAATGATCAGCGGCCGGCCCCGGTCGGCCCGGATGATGGCGTTCTGCTCCCCCTGAATGGTGGAGACGATGTCCCGCAGCTTATTGTCCCGACTCTCCTGAAGCCGGTAGAGCAGGTAGGTGTCGCCGGTGACCTCCTCCCCCGCCCCCTTCACCTTCGCATCGGCGATATGCTGCAGACGGCGGCCCTTGATCGCCAGGTTCCGCTTGAGCCACAGGATGCCCTCTACCAGCCCGCCCGGCGCCTCGTAGACCGCCGTGTCGCCCCCGCCGGTGGCGCTGGTGTAGAAGAGACTGGCCACCGGGGCGCGCCAGTCGATTACCAGGGGCCGGTTGGAGCCGGCCTCGGTGACGCCCGATTTCCCGATATAGACCGTCTGGGGCTTCCCGCCGTCGCCCTCCTGAAAGTCGAGCCGACCGAAGTAGGGCTCCCGGGCCGCCACCTTCAGCCGGGCCACCGACTCGTCGCGCATCGTCTCGAGCGCCTCCTGGGCCGCCCTTATGGCGTGCATCGACTCCTCGAACTGGTCGACGTCTTCGACCTTGATTTCCCGGGTGGAGAGGAGCCGGCGCAGTTGGCTGTCGACCTGCTCCAGCGCCTCCTCCAGGCGTTCCCGCTCCTCTTCAAAGGCGGGATGATTCTCCGCGCTCATGACCCCACACCTCCACAGACCCCTAGTCTACCCCATCTGGGCCTCACCTGGAAACCCGAACGCATGAAGAAGAACCCCCCGGCAGGCGAGGGGTTCTCTGCATCTCTACTCATGAGCGCTGCTTACGCCCGTTCCCCACCAGCGGCAGGGGGCCGCCGGTTCCGAGGCCATCGAGCACCAGGAACATCACCCCGGTGAAGAGGAAGAGCCAGCGGAACTGCTTGGGAAGGCCCAGCCAGCCGGGAAGCAGCACCAGGAAGGCCAGGGGAACCGAGAAGCGGAAGAGCGCCGAGGCCAGCGCCTGCCCGAAGGGCTTGCCCGTCATGCGGGTGACCCAGCCGGCCACCACCGGCACCACCAGGGGAGAGAGGCCGCCCAGGAGCCAGATGGGGTCGAAGGTGTCATTCAACTGCCACCCGTTCCGGATGATCAGCGGCAGCACGTGGAAGAGCGCCACAATCGAGGTGTATGCCCAGGTCACCCCGGCGCCCGCCCCCAGGATTAGCTGGAGGCCCGGATGCACGCCGGGCTCCACAGCCATAAGCAGCGCCAGCAAAGCCCAGGCGAGGAGCGCCGCTGCCAGGCCACCAACAAAGTAGCCGAGGTCGTAGGGGTAGCGCAGGGTTGGAACCGGGGTGATGTAGGCGGCCAGGGCACAGAGAACAGTCAACGACAGCCGGTAGTAGGTCCGCATCACCGCTCTCCTCCCCTTTTTTCATCACGCGTACTGCCATCCGTGCGGAATTCTCCTTGGCCCTGGATATTCCTGCCCATCTCCCACCGATTCCTGGCAGGATCGCGGTTGTCGAACGAATCCCCTGTTTCGACAGCGCATTGCGGAAAGGTCGGGCCAGAGCGCAAGAGCCGGGCCACTGCGTGGTTGCAGCGCCCGGCTCTGACCGAGGAGGCAGACTAGTCGGCAGCGACTTCCGACTCCTGCTCCTTCGCGTTCTTCTGTACGGCGGCGAAGACCTTGGTCGGCAGGCCAAAGATGTCAATGAATCCCTTGGCGGCCTTGTGATCGAACTTGTCCGCCTTGTCGTAGGTGGCCAGGTCGTAGGAGTAGAGGGTCACCGGCGACTTGCGGCCCACGCACTGCACGGAGCCCTTGTACAGCTTCACCCGGACTTCGCCGGTCACCGTCTCCTGCGACTTCTTGATGAAGGCGTCCAGCGCCTCCTTGAGAGGGTGGAACCAGAGGCCGAAGTAGACCATCTCGGCATACTTCTGCTCCAGCCCGAGCTTGTAGTGGTGCAGCTCCCGAGGCAGGGTGATCGTCTCCAGCTCCTTGTGCGCCAGGGTGAGCACATGGGCGGCCGGCATCTCGTAGATCTCCCGGGACTTAATTCCCACCAGCCGGTTCTCCACGTGGTCGATCCGGCCCACGCCATGGGCGCCGGCGATCGTGTGCACCTGCTCGATCAGGCTGACCAGGTCCATGGCCACGCCGTTCAGCGAGACGGGCACGCCCTGCTCAAAGCCGATCACCAGGTACTCCGGCTCATTGGGGGCGTCCTTCGGGTTGACGGTCCACTCGAAGGCCTCTTCAGGCGCCTCGGCCCAGGGATCCTCCAGCACGCCCGCCTCGCAGGACCGGCCCCAGAGGTTGACATCGACCGAGAAGGGGTTCTCCTTGCCCACCGGCACGGGAATGCCGTGCTTGGCGGCGTACTCGATCTCCTCTTCCCGGCTCCAGCCCCAGTCGCGCACCGGTGCGATCACCTTCAGGTTCGGGTTGAGGGCGGCCACAGAGACCTCGAACCGCACCTGGTCGTTGCCCTTGCCGGTGCAGCCGTGGGCGACGAAGTCGGCCCCCTCCTTCTCAGCGACCTCCACCAGCAGCTTGGAGATCAGCGGCCGGGAAAGCGAAGCGGAGAGGTAGTACTTCGACTCGTAGGTGGCGTTGGCCAGAAGGGTAGGGAGGATGAAGTTGTAAGCGAACTCCACCTTCGCATCGTAGATGTAGCTGGCCGAGGCGCCGATGGAGAGCGCCTTGCTCTTGATGAAGTCCAGGTCCTTGTCGTTGGCCCCGACATCGACCGACATGGCGACGACATCCGCGTCGTAGTGCTCCTTGATCCAGTGAATCGCAACCGAGGTATCCAGGCCTCCCGAATAGGCCAGCACGCACTTCTTCTTCGCCATGATGTCGGCGCCTCCTCATGCTCCCACCCGGTCACCCGGGGACTAATCTTGCATGATTATAACTCTGCCTGTATAAGTATGCAAGACCATTCTGCAGAGAAATCGCGATAAGCGTCACGCTCTCAAAAAACAAGGGGCGCTCCGGAGAGCCCCCCTCATTCGCTATTCACTGTCCTCCTATGCGCGGCCGGCCTCCTCGATCGGTTGAGGCGCCGGTCCGGGCGGGCCCACCTTCGGGCTTCTGGTCCAGCCATGCAGGAGCAGACGCATGCCGTTGACCGCCACCAGAATCGTGGAGCCCTCATGCCCCACCACCGCCAGCGGCAGGGTGAGCCCACCGGCCAGGCTGAGGCCCACCAGGGCTACGATTACGCCGATGGCGAAGATCAGGTTCTGCGCCACCACCCGGCGGGCCTGCCGGCCCAGCCGGAAGGTATCGGGCAGCCGGGAGAGGTCGTCGGCCATGAGCACTACATCGGCGCTCTCCAGGGCAGCATCGTTCCCCGCCCCGCCCATGGCGATTCCCAGGCTGGCCTGCGCCAGCGCCGGGGCGTCGTTCACCCCGTCGCCCACCATGGCTACCGCCCCGTACTCCCGCTCCAGCGCCTGCACGGCTGAGAGCTTGTCGGCGGGCAGCAGGTCGGCCCGGAACTCGTCCACACCGGTCTGTGCGGCCACAGCGGCAGCCACCCGGTCGTTGTCACCGGTCAGCATGACGATACGCTGGATCCCGCTGGCCCGCAGGGCGGCCACGGTGGCCCGGGCGTTAGGCCGGATCGCGTCGGCGATGCCGATCACGCCCAGCGGCTCCCCATCGGCCTCGACGATCACGGCGGTCTCGCCCTGATCCTCCAGTCGAACCGCCTGCCGGAGCAGCCAGGAGCCCTCTTCCGCCGACGCATGCCGGCGGCTTCCCACCCGGATCTCACGGCCCTCTACCCGGGCCGTGACACCCAGGCCGGGCCGCTCGTCGACCGTTTCGGCCTGCGGCACCTCGCCGACCCGGTCGCGGCCTGCTCCAACGATCGCCTGAGCCAGCGGATGGCTGGAGTGCTCCTCCGCAGCGGCGGCCAGTCGGAGCAGCTCCGCCTCGGTCACGCCGGGGACCGGGCAGACCGACCGGACCCGGGGCTTCCCCTCGGTCAGGGTGCCGGTCTTGTCGAAGGCGACCACCTTGATCGTCCCGGCCCGCTCCAGGTGAATGCCGCCCTTGAAGAGCATGCCCCGCCTGGCCCCGGCGGCCACGCCGGAGAGCAGGGCGGCAGGGGTGGCGATCACCAGGGCGCAGGGCGACATGACCACCAGCAGCTGCATCGCCAGGTAGAAGGAGGCCGACCAGGTCCAGCCCGCCACCAGGGGCGGGGCGGTCCAGGCGATCAGGGCCACCGCGACCACCAGCAGGGTGTAGTACCGGTCGATCCAGTCCACCATCTGCTGGGAGCGGGCCTTGTGCTCCTGGGCCTCCTCCACCAGCCGGATGATCCGGGAGAGGGTGGAGTCGGTGGGCAGCTTGGTCACCGCCACCATGAGGCGGCCGGTGGTGTTCAGGCTGCCGGCGAAGACGGAGGCGCCCGCCTCCTTGTCCACGGGCACAGATTCGCCGGTAATCGGCGACTGGTCGATAGCCGAACGCCCCTCCACCACCTCGCCGTCGGCGGCCAGCCGCTCGCCCGGCCGGACGATCATGCGGTCGCCGACTTCCAGCTGCTCCACAGCCACCACCTCATCGGTGCCATCGGGCCGCCGTACCAGCGCCGTATCGGGACGGAGCGTAACCAGCGACTCGATCGCCTTGCGGGTCCGCCCCGCCGCGAACTCCTCCAGGGTGTTGGAGAGCGCAAAGAGGAAGATCAGGACAGCCCCTTCGCTCCAGCGCCCCAGAAAGGCGGCGCCCATGGCGCCGAGCACCATCAGCATGTCAATGTTCAGGCTGCCCCGGCGCAGCGCTGCCAGACCATCGATCACCCGCAGGTACCCACCCGAGAGATAGGCCGCGGCGTAGGCCACCATCGCCCCCCAGGCGGGAAGGCCGAGCGCCGGGCGCTCCAGGATCCACCCCAGAACCAGAAACAGGGCGCTCAACACCGTGGCACGCACGAGGGGACGCAGCTCCTCGTCTAACTCCCACCGCTCTCTCTTTCGATCCACGAGTTTCGCGCCTCCCTTTAGAACGATTCTAATCTAGAACCATTCTAAACTAGATTATGCGATTTGACAAGGGCTGGGCACGCTCGTGGCGAAAAAAAGAAAGCCCGCCACCGGCAGAGCCGGAAGCGGGGGAACGGTCGTTGTGAATCAGTCGGCCACCGAGGTGTTCGAGGCCTTGCGGCAGTCGGGGCAGAAGCCGTAGTAGAGAACCTGCCCGCCCACCAGCGAGAACCCGGTCTGCTCCACCACCGCCTCCTCGAGGCTGGCGCTGGCCAGATGGTGCAGGTCGATGATCTTCTTGCAGCGGACACAGACCACGTTCACGTGGGTGTCGGTATCCAACTCATAGTGAACGGCGCCGTCCAGGTCGGGGCCCAGTTCGTAAAGCATTCCCTGGTCTTTCAGCACCGCCAGCGTATTGTAAACCGTCGCCAGGCTGACGCCGGTATGGTGCTGGCGGGAGGACTCAAAGATCTCCTGCACCGTGGGATGATGGCGCCCGGCCATGTCCGCCAGGGCGCGGCAAATGGCGCCCCGCTGTGCGGTAAGCTTGAGACCTGCTGCCCGCAAGCCGGCCGCGAAGCGGTCGTCCGCCTGGTGCTCGGTCCCGGCGGCACTGACTGTGGTCATGGCGACTCACCCCCGGCATTGAGAATCATTCTAAATCTAGTATAGCAGAAGTGGCCGCATTGGAATACCCCTCGCCGGCAGATCGGCCAGATGACCCATTGCGTTCGGCCACTGACTCCAGGAGCCAGATGCGGAAGAGCTCCTGCTGCTCCCACATGGGGAGATGGCCGCACCGGGGCAGCAGGGTGATCTCGGCGCCCGGAATCGACCGTGCAAAGTTCGCCTGGGCCAGAGAAACCAGCGGGTCGGCCTCCCCGAAAAGCACCCGGGTTGGGCAGCGAATCTCGCCGAGGAGATGGCGCACCGTCACCCGTCGGGCCCCCTCCAGCAGGACCCGGTTTCGCCGGATCCAGCGCAGGGTGGTCCGCCTGAACCAGGGGTTGCGCCCCACCCGGAACAGGTACGACTCTACCTCCTCGGGTAGGGCCCGCGGGGCAAAGGTGAGTGCGTCGAGCCCTGCCCGAATGTTCGCCGGCGTCGGGCGCATCAGCCACTCGCCAATGCCCGGCAGCGCCATGATCCGAAACGACCAGTGAGCGGAGGCGTCGAGCGCCCCCGGGGCAACCAGGGCGAGGCTCCTCACCCGGTCGGGCCGCTCATGGGCCATGCGCACCGCCAGGGTGCCGCCCAGTGACCACCCCACCAGTCTGACTCGTTCCAGGCCCATGCGATCCATGAGGGCGAAGAAGAAGCGAACCAGGTCGTTCATGGTATAGCCGAACCCGGGCGGAGGCGGGGTATCGCCCCAACCGGGCAGGTCGGGGGCAATGGCGCGCACGCGGGGAGACAACGCCCGAAGAGCGGCCTCCCACATGGATGCCCCACCATTGACGCCGTGGAGCAGCAGTACAGGCTCGCCGCCGCCCTCCTCGCGGTAGTGCAGTCGGGTCCCCATTACCTCGACAACAGCTGTGGGCTTCATCTTCGCCCCCCCTTCCCTATCTTTTTGATTAGTGAGTCGACATTTTCCTTCTGTTTCTTCGATGTTTATGGAACTCACAACGATAGAAGGACTAGGACGCTCATCAGCGGAAATCTCCCAATGAGGTGATGATCGGTGACCACCGAGTTGGAGCGAACGCCACAGGTTGCCCTGCGGGTGAACGACCTGGAACGGTCGGTGCGATTCTACCTGAGCCTCCCCGGGTTTGCCCCGGGCGAGCGTCAGGGCGAGACGGCCCGGGTGATCGGGCCGGGGGGTGTCCCGCTGCTGCTGTCCACCCGGTCTGCCGACCTCTCGGCCTGGCCCTCGGTGCCGGAGGCAGGGCCCTGGGCGTGGGTCTACCTGCACCGGCCGGACCTTCCGGCGCTTGCAGCCGAACTGGGTGCGAGGGGGCTGAGCGCACAGGGGCCTGCGGAGCCCTCGCCGGGCTACCGGCACCTGCTGCTGCCGGACCCCGACGGCTACCTGCTGGCCTTCTGGGAGTCGCTCCCCCTGACCAATAACCAGGTGCTCGAGCTGTACCGCTCCGGTTCGCAGCGGCTGGCAGATGCCATCGGGGGCCTCGATGAGGCGGCCCTCGACCTCCCCCGTGCGCCTGGGAAGTGGACCATTCGGGAGATTGTGCACCATCTGGTGGACTCCGACCTGGCCACCTTCCACGTGATCCGGCTGGCCCTGGCCCTGCCCGGCCGGGAGATCAATGCCGACCTCTGGGAGCCCGACGACTGGATGCGGGGCCTCCAATGCAGCTCCCGCCCCGTCGGACCGGCGGTCGCGCTCTTTCATGCCTCCCGGGACTGGGTCCTGGAGGCGATCAGCCACCTGCCCGATGCTCTCGACCGCTCGGTCTCCTGGCCCAGCGGCTACCGGGCCGAGGTGCGGGACCTGCTGCGCCAGGTCGGTGGGCACGCCATCCACCATATCCTTCAGATCGAGGAAACCCGCCGCAAATATGGCCGGTGAACCAAATGGACCCTTGCGTGACTCATATCTATCGGAGGGCGGCACAGCCGGTCGACCGCGCGGGACCGGCGCCTGAGGCAAAGGAGGTTGAGCCCAGATGACATCCCTCTTCCTCTACACCTTTTTTGTCGGCTTTGGTCTTACCCTCGTCTCCGTGCTCTTCGGCCTGGTCGACCTCGGGGGCGATGGCGGGGCAGATGGAGGCCACGTCGGCGACCTCCCCGGAGACCTCTCGCACAGCGGTGACCTGAGCCACGGTCATGCGCACGGTCACGGCCATCATCATGGCCCCCTGTCCGGCAAGATCGCCACCATCTCTCCGGTCAACTTCCAAACTATCGTTGCCGCCCTGACCGGCTTTGGCGGTATCGGCTACCTGGTTGCTTCCATGGGAGTGGCCGGCCTCCTGATTCCGCTGGTCGCAGCCGTTGGTGGCGGCATCTTTTCCGCCTGGCTGATCTTCAAGTTCCAGCGCTTTCTGGTTAAGGGAGAGCGGCCTATGGGGCCCACCTCCTACATCGGCATCGTCGGAAAGTTGACCATCCCCATCCGCGAGGGGGGGACCGGCGAGGTCGTTTACACCCAGCAGGATTCCCGCATGGTTTCCGCCGCCCGCTCCCACGACGGCAGGCCCATGGAGCGGGGCGAAGAGGTTGTGATCCTTCGCTATGAGCGGGGCGTCGCCTACGTTCAGCTCTGGCGTGAGTTCATGGACCAGGGGAAAGAGTAAGGGAGGTTTGCGTACCGTGATTGACATTCTGATTTTTGCCGGCTTGACGGTATTGGGCGTCATCCTGCTGATCGGGCTGATCGCCTCCATGTATCGGAAGGTCCCCCCCAACATGGCCCTGATCGTCTACGGCTTCGGAGGTCCCCGGGTCTCCAAGGGTGGCGGCCTGATCGTCTGGCCGCTGATCCAGTCGGCCCAGGAGCTCTCGCTGGAACTGATGTCCTTCGACGTGGTTCCGCAGCAAGATTTCTATACCGTGCAGGGCGTCTCCGTTACCGTGGAGGCGGTCGCACAGATCAAGGTGAAGTCCGACACCGAGTCGATTCTGACCGCCGCCGAGCAGTTCCTGTCCAAGTCGACCCAGGAGCGGCACGAGGTGCTTAAGCTGGTCATGGAAGGCCACCTGCGGGGCATCATCGGCCAGCTGACGGTTGAGTCGATCGTGAAGGAGCCCGAGATGGTCGCCGACCGCATGCGGGCCAACGTGGCGGACGACATGGCCAAGATGGGCCTTGAGGTGATCTCCTTCACTGTCAAGGAGATTCGCGACAAGAACGAGTACATCACCAACATGGGCCGGCCCGACACCGAGCGGATCAAGCGGGCCGCCGAGATCGCCGCTGCTGAGGCGATGCGTGACACCGAGATCAAGCGGGCCGAGGCGATGCGGGAGGCCGCCGTCGCCAAGGCGAAGGCCGACCAGGAGACGGTGCTGGCCCAGGCTACCTCCATGACCAAGCAGGCCGAGGCGCAGCGTGACCTGAACCTGAAGCGGGCCGAGTATGAGGCCGAGACCAAGCGGGCGCAGGCGCAGGCCGACAAGGCCTACGACATTCAGACCAACGTGATGCAGCAGCAGGTGATCGCCGAGTCGGTCAAGGTCGAGCAGATCGAGCGCATTGAGCAGGTAAAGGTCCAGGAGGCCGAAATCCTGCGGCGTGAGAAGGAGCTGATCGCGACCGTCCTGAAGCAAGCCGAGATCGAGCGGCAGAAGCAGGAGGCGCTCGCCAGCGCCCATGCCCGCAAGCTCGAGATCGAGGCGGCGGGCCAGGCTGCGGCCGTCCGGGCCGCCGGCCAGGCGGAGGCCGAGGTGAAGAAGCTCCAGGGTGGAGCCGAGGCCGACGTGGTGAAGCAGAAGGGTATGGCGGAGGCCGAGGTTATTCTGGCAAAGGGCAAGGCTGAGGCCGAGGCGATGCGGATCAAGGCCGAGGCCTACAAGGAGTACGGCCAGGCCGCCATTCTCGACCGGCTGCTGCCGGTGCTGCCCGAACTGATGAAGGCTGCCGCCGAGCCGCTCTCCAAGATCGACAAGGTGACGATTCTCTCCCAGGGCCAGGGCGCCGAGGTCGGCGTCAACAAGTTCATGGGCGAGGTCGCCAAGCTGGCCACCACCGCTCCGGCGATGCTCGAAGGGCTGACCGGCCTTTCGATTCAGGAACTGCTCCAGCAGATTCCCGGCCTGGACCAGAGGGTCAAGGAGATGAGCCCCGCTCCGGCGGCCACCATCGACGTCAAGCCGGCCCCGGCCAAGAAGGAGCCCGCTGCAAAGGAAGCCGAGGAGTAGCCAACCAGACACACAGAGCCCCCTACCCGTTGTCGGGTGGGGGCTCTCTTTGTTGCGCGACATCCTCGTTCAGACCTCGAACCTACACAGTCGTTCGCTCGTATTTACATATAGGATACCAATATTGGAAGGATGACGATAAGATGATCAACGACTCAAGCGCTCCGGGTAAAGGCGGACGAGAGGTTCAGGTGACTCACTTCGTAGACCTGACACAACTCCTGGCAGAGCAGCCAGATATCCGACGGCTGGCTGTAATGGCCCGGGGGAGTGCCATCGAATGGCCGGCCAAGTTCCGGCGGGCAATGCGGGAGGTCTGCAAGGACCGGGCTCTGACCACCCCGATTCCGCCCAGACTGATGGCCGCTGTTATTCCCGCACGGGGGATTCTGCTGCTCTGGCCCGGTATCGGCGACGATGAGCGCGGCTTTGAGGTCCAGGCCAGCCCCGCCGGGCGGCGGGTTACCACCGACCTGAAGGAGGCCTTCGACGCCCTTAGCATCCACCTGCCCTACGGCGTTGTCGTGGCCGTCCCCGCCACCCGCTACCTGCACCCGGTCCATGGCGAGTGCCTCGCCCTGCACTTCCGGTCTGCAGAGTTCCTCCCCGAGAAGAGCCGCACGGCTGCAGGGTTAATGGAAGAGTAGGCCGTCCTTTTTTCTACTTCGGTTATCATTTAGAAGTAGGGAACTCGTGCTGAATGCCGAACCAATTGTACACAGCATACAATTGTGTCAGGCAGGAGGTACGAGTTTGCTTTATCCGTTTCAGGGAAGCGTACCGGAGGTTCCGGATGATGTCTTCATCGCCCCCGGCGCCCGGATAATCGGACAGGTGCGGTTGGGGGCGAGGTGCAGCGTCTGGTACAATAGCGTCATTCGGGGAGACTCCAACACAATCGTGATTGGTGATGGGTCGAACATTCAGGACAACTCCGTGCTTCATGTGGATGAAGGCCCCTTCCGGATGGTCCTGGGGGAGAATGTCACCGTGGGCCATGGGTGCATTCTACATGGCTGCACGGTGGGCAGCAATGTGCTGGTCGGCATGGGCACGACCATCCTGAACGGGGCGGTCATCGGTGAGAACAGCCTGGTCGGCGCCGGCAGTCTGGTCACCGAGGGAAAGCGGTTTCCGCCCGGCTCGGTGATCATGGGCCGGCCAGCCCGGGTGGTCCGGGAGATCGGCGAACAGGAAGTCGAGAAGATCCGTTTCGCCGCCGACCATTACCGGGAGAACGCCCGCGCTCACAGCAGATCATTCGACTAATCAAAGGAGGCGTAGCCGTGTTTCGCGTTGCATCGCATGGTCTCCATGACGTGACCGCCTATGGGGGCGTGAGCAGTTCCTCCCACCCATGGGCGACAGCGGCCGGTGTACAGATGCTCCTTCGGGGCGGAAACGCCATGGATGCGGCCCTGGCCACCGCCTTTGCGCTGACGGTGGTCGAACCGGCCATGTCCCACCTGGGCGGCCAGGGGAACATGCTGGTCCACATGGCCAAGGAAGGAAAGACGGTGGCGCTGGACTTCTACCCCACCGCCCCCGCAGCCGCCCACGAGTCGATGTATGAATGGATCCCCACCCCCACCCAGGGGGGCTACCGGTTTTGGACAAAGGATGACCTGAACACCACCGGCGCGCTCTCTGTCTGCGTTCCCGGCAATGTGGCGGCCTGGCTGTATGCCCACCGGCGCTGGGGTTCTCTGCCTCTGGAGGTGATCGTGGAGCCGGCGATCACCTATGCCCGGCAGGGCGCGCCCATGACCCGACGAATGGCTGCCTTCAGCGCTGAAGCCCGGGACCGGCTGGCCCGCTTCCCGGCGACCGCCAGGCTATTCCTTCGATCCGACGGCTCCCCACTCCAGGAGGGCGATGTTGTCATCCAGGAGGATCTGGCCCGCACGCTCACACTGATCGCCAGGGAGGGCGAGGAGGTCTTCTACCGGGGTGAGATCGCGAGGGCGATCGTCTCCTTCCTCCAGGAGCAGGGTGGAATCATCACCATGCAAGACCTGGAACGGTATCCCCGGGAGGATTTCCGGGTGGTGGCCCCGGAACGGGTGCCCTACCGAGGCTACGAGGTGGAGGCAACCCCCGCGAACAGCAGCGTGGTGCTGCTGCCGATCATGCGCCTCCTGAACGAGTTTGATCTGTCCCGTTACGAGCCGCTGGCTGGAGAGAAACTGCACATTCTGGCGGAGTGCATGAAACTGGCCTTTGCAGACCGGCTAAGCCACACCGGCGACCCGGGCTTCTTCCAGATCCCGGTTGACGGGTTGCTCTCGCCGGGGTATACCGCAGCTCGCCGCGCTCTGGTCCGTATGGATGCGGCGGGATATCCGGCCGCCGGTGACCCGTGGCCCTACCAGAGCGAAGCGCCCAGGGAGAGGAAAACCAATAGCCGCCAGCTGGGTGGCGACGACAACGCCCATACCACCCACCACTCCCATGTGGACCGGCATGGCAACTTCATCTCCTTCACCCAGAGCCTCGGCGACGCCTTCGGCTCCGCCCTGGTAGTGCCCGGATACGGCATTATTCTCAACAACGCCATGAAACTTTTCGACCCGCGGCCCGGCTTCAACAACTCGGTGGGCCCGCGCAAGCGCCCGGCCACCGCACCCTGCCCGGCGATGCTCCTCAGGGACGGCCGCCCGGTAATGGCCCTGGGAAGCCCTTCGGGCACCCGCATCATCAACGCCGTGGCACAGACCATTGTGAACGTGGTCGATCACCAGATGAGCCTGCAGGCTGCGGTGAATCTGCCGCGGATTCACTGGTCGGGGGACGAGTTCGAGCTGGAGAAGGATATCCCAGAGGAGTCAAAGGCCATCCTCAGGGCCCTGGGACATGATCTCCAGGAGCGGAATGCCAAATCTCCCTGGTTCGGGGCGATCCAAGCGGTCGCGCGCGATCCGGAGACGGGCCTGTGCCACGGAGCGGCCGACCCTCGCCGCCAGGGGGCTGCGGCAGGTTGTACGCTTCTCTAAAACTTTCTGCGCGATAACAGGAGGATTCCGATAGCTCAGGAAAGAAAAACTTTACCGCGGAGAGCGAAGGAGTGGACTGGCTGCAACTGAGGCGCCTTTTTTGTTAATCAGCGTTGTATACAGTCCACACCACACAAAGGGGGCACCTGCGATGAAGAGGCGGTTTGGGGTAGCGGTTACCTGTTTCGTGTTGGCCGTCAGCCTGCTGGCAGGCTGCGCAAGCTCCGGTACCAGCGGCAAGACGGAGCCTTCCGGCGGAGGGGCTCCTCCCCCTGCGGCCAAGCAGGAGCGAGGCGAGATCCGGATCGCGATGCAGTATGACCTGGGCAACCTCGATCCGCAGGTTCTGACCTCAGTGACTGACAAGCAGATGACGGTCAACCTGTACAACGGCCTCGTCCGGTACAAGCTGGGCACGGTCGAGGTGGAGCCAGACCTGGCGGAGAAGTGGGACCGGAACAATGCCGGCACGGAGTGGACCTTCTATCTCCGCAAGGGCGTCAACTTCCACCGGGGGTATGGCGAGGTCAAGGCTTCCGACGTGAAGTTCACCTTCGACCGCCTGCTGGATCCGGCGCTGAAGTCACCGAACGCCGCCCTGCTGAAGGGTCTGAAGACCGAGGTGGTCAACGACCATACCGTCAAGTTCACCCTGGCCAAGGCCGACGCTGCCTTCCTGGACAAGCTGGCCAACTCCTTCTCGATGATCGTCAGCGAGAAGGCGGTGAAGGAGAAGGGCGACAAGTTCTCCCAGAACCCCATCGGCACGGGCCCGTACATGTTTGACAAGTGGTCTCCCCAGCAGGAGACGGTCTATGTGGCCAATGACGAGTACTTCCGGGGCAAGCCCGGCCTGGCCCGTGTGGTCTACGTGCCGATTCCCGACGCCACCACCATGTACAACGCCTTCGAGGCCGGCGATGTAGACCTGATGCAGGTCACCAACCCCGACAAGCTGGCGCAGTACAAGGGCAATCCCGACCTGGCCATCAATCAGACCCCGGGGCTGATCACCCGCTTCATGGGCATGAACAGCAAGATCAAGCCCTTCGACGACAAGCGGGTCCGTCTGGCGGTGATCCACGCCATCAACAAGCCGTTTATTCTGGAGCATGCGCTGAAGGGCATCTCCACCCCGGCCAAGGCGATTCTGGCCCCCGCTGTCATGCACAGCGAGCAGAACGTCACCCAGTACGCCTACGACCCGGCCAAGGCGAAGCAGCTGCTGAAGGAGGCGGGCTACGCCGACGGCTTCAGCACCACCTTCTACGTGCCCAACATCGACCGGTTCACCGTCCCCGCCACCGTGATCCAGGAGAACCTGGCTCAGGTAGGGATCAAGGCGGAGATCAAGGTGATGGAGACCCAGGCCTTCCTCGCGGCGCTCAAGGCCCCCGAGGGCCTGCCCATGTTCACCCTGAGCCGTGGCCAGGACGCCACCCCGGACCGGGTGCTCTACACCTGGCATCACAAGAGCGGCATCCCGGCCAACAACTGGGCCAACATCGATATCCCTGAGGTGAACGAGTGGCTCGATGCCGCCAGCAAGACCGTGGACGAGAACGTCCGCAAGGATCTCTTCTCCAAGGTGCAGAAGCGGATTGTCGATGAGGCGTTCTACTTCTACCTGGACCATGAGAACCACATCTACGCCTTGAACAAGCGGGTGAAGGGCTTTGTGGGCGACCCACAGCGCTCGATCCGCCTTGACAACGTCACAGTAGGGAAGTAGGAGTCATCATGCTGCAGTATCTGATTCGGCGGCTTACGGCTGCTGTGCCCACGCTGCTCGGGGTCATGGTCACCGTCTTTCTGGTGATCCACCTGATCCCCGGGGACCCCGTAGAGGCGATGTTGGGCGACATGGCAACCCAGGAGCAGGTCGAACAGACGCGGCGGGCGATGGGCCTGGATCGGCCACTCTATGTCCAATTCGCCTCCTTCATGGGGCGCTATGTCCAGGGTGACATGGGCGTGTCGATCCGCACCCGGCGGCTGGTGGTCGAAGAGATCACCAGCCGCTTCCCTCACACCGCCCGTCTGGCCATTGCCGGCGGCGTCGTCGCCGTCCTGTTAGGGGTGCCGCTCGGGGTCCTGGCCGCCAGTCGCCGCGGCAGCCTGCTGGACCTCTCCAGTCTGATTGTGAGTTCAGCCGGTGTCTCGGCGCCGGTCTTCTGGATCGGGCTCCTGTTCTCCCTCCTTTTCGCGGTCAAGCTCCGCTGGTTCCCTACCGTTGGCGGAGGCCGGCCCGGCGACTGGGAGGGGATCATCCGGGCGCTTGTGCTGCCCGCCATCACCCTCGGGCTCTCCGGCATGGCCCTGGTTGCCCGGATGACCCGCTCCAGCATGCTGGAGGTGCTTCGGGAGGATTATATCCGGACCTCCCGGGCCAAAGGGTTGGCCGAGCGGGTGGTGATCTACAAGCACGCGCTCCGCAATGCCGCCATTCCCATCGTCACCATTGTGGGCCTGAACATCGGCTACCTGCTTGGCGGCGCCGTGCTGGTGGAGACCGTCTTCGCCCGCCCCGGCCTTGGCAAGCTTCTGGTCGACGCCATTCTCGCCCGCGACTACCCGGTGGTCCAGGGGGTCACCTTTGTGATCGCCATCGGCTTTATCGGGGTCAACCTGGTGACCGACCTGTTCTACGGCTATCTTGATCCCCGCATTAAGGCACGGTAGGAGGTGACCCCGCATGTGGAAACGGATGAGGCGCAACCCGCTGATCTGGGTCGGTGGGGTCATCGTCCTGCTAATGGTCCTCATGGCGCTCTTCGCGCCGCAGCTGGCCCCAATCGACCCGACCCTCCAGAACCTCCCCAAGCGCCTCTCCCCGCCAGGGACCGGCCAATACTGGCTGGGAACCGATGCCTTCGGGCGTGATGTCTGGAGCCGGCTCGTCTACGGTTCGCGGATCTCGCTCCAGGTCGGCCTGATCTCTGTCTCCATCGGCGCCGCCGGCGGTCTGCTCCTGGGGCTGGCGAGCGGCTACTTCGGCGGCTGGATCGACATGCTGGCCGGCCGCGTCATGGACGTGATCATGGCCTTCCCCAGCATTCTGATGGCCCTGGCGATCGTAAGCGTGCTGGGCCCCTCCCTGGAGAACGCCATCATCGCGATCGGCATCACCTCGATTCCGCGCTTTTTCCGGGTCGTCCGCGGTGCCGTGCTCCAGGTCCGGGAGCGGGAGTTCGTGATCGCAGCGCAGGCGTTGGGCGCCAGGGATCTGCGGGTGATGCTGCGCCACGTTCTGCCCAACACCCTCTCCCCGGTGATCGTCATCTCCAGCCTGGGCATCGCCACGGCGATCCTGGTGGAGGCCTCGCTCAGCTTCCTGGGCCTTGGCGTCGCCCCGCCCACCCCCACCTGGGGCTCCATGATCACCGACGGCAAGCAGTATATCGACTTGGCGCCCTGGATCTCCGTCTACTCGGGTCTGGCGACCATGGTAGCGGTGCTGGGCTTCAACCTTCTGGGCGACGGCCTGCGCGATGTTCTCGACCCGAAAATGAAGGCATAGGAGGCGCTGGGGTGCACACAGCGGTCCTTGACTACATTGACAGCCATGCGGAGAGGGCGGTTCATCTGCTCCAGCGGCTGGTTCAGGCCAGGAGCGTCTTCGGCAACGAGGAGCGGGTGGCGGCCATTCTACTGCCAGAACTGGAGCGGCTCGGCTTCGCGGTGGAGAACCACCCCGTTGAGCCAGAGCGGCCGAACCTGATCGCCACGTACCGGGGGGCGGGGGGAGGCCCCCGCCTCCTCTGCTACTCGCACATGGATACCGTGGGTCCTGGCGACCTCTCGGCCTGGACCGCCGACCCGTTCGGCGGAGAGGTGCGTGACGGCAAGATCTGGGGACGTGGCACCTGCGACCACAAGGGCGAGATTGCGGCCCTGCTGATCGCCTGGGAGGCGCTGCGGGCAGCGGGCTTCCAACCGAGGGGCGACCTGCTCTACATCTTCGACTCCGACGAGGAGCGGGGAGGTGACAAGGGCATGAAGCACCTGGTTGAGAAGAATCTCTACCAGGCTGATTTCGGCCTCTACGCCTGCACCACCCAGATTAGCCCGGAGAGCCGCCCCCACTTCGGCATGGCCGGCGATTCGAACATCATCGGGGCGGCCATGGGCGCCCAGGTCTTCCGGGTGACGGTGGAGGGCGAGCGCACGCCCCGTGAGAACCTGATGTACCCGCCCGGCCGCCCCACCGCCCTGGAGTGCGCCATTCCGCTCATGAACGCCCTGCGGGACTACGGGCAGGAGGTCAGCCAGCGGGTCTGCCCGCTCACCGGACCCTCCCGCCTCTCGCTCACCGGGCTCGAGTATGAGCCCTCTCCCCTGGTAGGGCAGCCGGACCGCCTCCATTTTCTGGTGGTGCGGCGGCTCAACCTGCTGGAAGATCTGGTCCAGGAGCGGCAGAAGATCGAGGCGATCGTGTCCGCTCACAGCGCGGCGGTGAGCCTGGTGCGGGAGCGCCCGCAGACCCGTGTGCCCGAGGCAATGCCGGTGGTGGCAGCCGTGCGCCGGGCCGCTGTGGCGGTCGACGGAATTGAGCCCCGCTTCACCGGCGCTCCCGCCCTGACCGGCCTCGGCTGGTTTGTCCACGAGAAGGGGCTCCCGATCGTAATGTTCGGCTACGGCAACCTGGATTTTCACCACAGCCATGACGAGCACCTGGCCATTGAGGATCTGATTAAATCTGCCAAGGTCTATGCCCTGGCCATAGCTGACCTGATTGGTTAACTGAAGGAGGACGACACGATGCAGCCCAAAGCCCGGGAGGCGGTGGCCTACCTGGAGGAGCACCGCGGAGAGTTGATCTCCCTGTTGCAGGAGATGGTGCGGACCAAATCGATCAACCCCGCCTTCGACCCCGAGTCACCGGGCGAGGGGGCGATGGCAGCCCTGGTGAAGGCCCGGTACGACCAGCTTGGGATCCCGGTCGAGCTGGTGGAGGCGGTACCCGGTCGCCCCAACGTAATCGCCACCCTGAAGGGCGAAGGGGGCGGCCCCCGCCTGTTGATCAACTGCCACATGGACACCCACCCTGGCAAGGTGGGTGAGTGGGTTGACCCTTACACCGGCCAGGTGGTGCGGGAGTGGAGCCACGACCCCTTCGCGGCGGAGATCGAAGACGGCATTATGTACGGCCGCGGTACGGTGGATCACAAGATGCCGATCGCTGCCACCCTGATGGCGCTTCAGGCGCTCAAGGCGGTGGGTGTAAGGCTGAAGGGCGACCTGACCTGTATCCACGATGTGGATGAGGAGACGGGCGGCAAGTACGGCATGAAGTACCTGGCCGATACTCGCCCCCTTGACTTCGACATGGCGCTGTACGCCTGCACCAGCGATGTTACCCCCCTGGCCCAGTCCTTCATGCCCGCCCTGAAGGGTGACAATATCATCCGCTCCTTTGCCGGATGGCACACCTACCGGATCCGCTTTGCCGGCGTCAACTACCACAACCTGACCCCGGTGCGAGGGCTTGGCGGGGTGGAAGCGGTGCTGCTCTTCATCCGGGAGCGGCTGGAGCCGATGATGGACCGGGTCAACGCCTACAACTGCCCCATTGAAGGGACCGGCCAGCCGCCGATGAAGATCAGCTCGATCGACTGCGCTCCCCGCAAGGCGTTCCACCACCAGGCGCTCTGGGCCGACCTGGTGGTCAACCGGCGGATTGCGGCCAGCCTGGATGGTGATGCCGCCCTCAGGGAGATGCAGGAGTTGGTCGCCGCACACAACGACGCCTACCCGCAGAATCAGGCGGAGCTCTTCCTGGAGCGAGATACCAAGGTGGCGCTCACCGACGCCGGGCACCCCCTGGTTACGGGGCTGGCCCGGGCTGTAGAGCAGGTGACGGGAAGGCGGGCAAACGTGACCGGCTGCCCCTCCCCGGTGGGTATCTCCACGCTATTGGGCCAGGTCGAGATTCCCACGGTCTTGTTCGGGTACGGCCTGCTCAACCTGCACCACGCCGTGGATGAGCGCATCGCCCTCGAAGATGTGGTCGACACAGCGAAGGTCTACGCCGTCGCCCTGATGGAGTGGCTGGGCGTTGCAGCGGAATCCCGCAACTGAGGTGAAATGATGGGTAGATATGAACCCGGCCTACCCTTGTTTGCACGCGCTGCCGCCCATGGGGAGCGCATCGCCATAACTACGGCCGAGGGCAGCTTCACCTACCGGGACTTGCTGAGCGCCGCCACCGCTGTGGCGACCAAGCTCCTGCAGGGAGCAGGCGACCTGGGTGAACGGCGGGTGGCCTACCTGGTGCCGCCTGGCTTTGCCTACGCCGCCGTTCAGTGGGGGATTTGGCTTGCTGGCGGAATCGCCGTGCCTCTGGCTGTCTCCCACCCCCCGGCTGAACTGGCCTACGTGCTGGCCGACTCGGACGCCGCGGTGGTAGTGGCTCATCCGGACCTGTCGGAGCGGGTCCAGCCCCTCGCCGAAGAGCACGGGCGCCGCTTCGTGCTTACCACCGATCTGCTGGGAGAGGGCGAGCCGCCCTCCGAGGTGGCGCTCCCCGATCTTACCCCGGAGGGGCGTGCGCTGATCATCTACACCAGCGGGACCACCAGCCGCCCCAAGGGCGTTGTCACCACCCACAAGAACATTCAGTCCCAGGTGACCACCCTGATTGAGGCCTGGGGATGGCAGGCAGACGATCACATCTTGCTGCTCCTGCCGCTGCACCATGTCCATGGGCTGATCAACGTGCTAACCTGCGCCCTGTGGGCCGGGGCGCGGGTGACGATTCACCCGCGCTTTGACCCGGAGGCGGCCTGGGAGACCATGGCGAGCGGCGACCTGACGCTGTTCATGGCGGTTCCCACGGTCTACAGCCGGCTGATTGCCGCCTGGGAGGCAGCTTCGCCGGAGCGCCGGGCAGCCATGTCGGCGGGCTGCGGGAAGATGCGGCTGATGGTGAGCGGCTCGGCGGCCCTGCCGGTCAGCGTGCTGGAGCGGTGGCGGGAGATCAGCGGCCATGTGCTGCTGGAGCGCTACGGCATGACCGAGATCGGCATGGCCCTCTCCAACCCGCTGGTCGGGACCCGCCGCCCCGGCTATGTGGGCACGCCCCTGCCAGGGGTTGTCGTCAGGCTGGTGGACGAGCAGGGGCGGGAGGTAGAGCCTGGTACCCCTGGCGAGATCGAGGTGAAGGGTGGATCGGTCTTCCTGGAGTACTGGCGCAAGCCCGAGGCCACGCAGGCCGCCTTCCGGGACGGCTGGTTCCGGACCGGCGACATGGCGGTTGTAGAGGCGGGCGCCTATCGGATCTTGGGCCGGAGCAGCGTGGATATCATCAAGTCCGGGGGCTTCAAGGTCTCGGCGCTGGAGATTGAAGAGGCGCTTCGTGAGCACCCGGCAATCGCCGAGTGCGCTGTGGTGGGCATCGACGACGAGACCTGGGGGGAGCGGATTGCGGTGGCCGCGGTACTGAGACCGGGGGCCTCGCTCACCCTGGACGAGCTGCGCCCCTGGGCCGGCGATCGCCTCGCCCCGTACAAGCTTCCCACCAGACTGCTGCCCGTGGTGGAGCTGCCGCGCAACGCCATGGGGAAGGTGACCAAACCCGACGTTAAGCGGCTCTTTGTCTGACTCACAGCCATAACAGCAGGGCCGGGGCGTCCAAGCCCCGGCCCTGCTCTGCTGTATTCCTATAACCGAAAGTCGGTGATCACGCTCAGGATCCGGCTCAGGTCGCTTCGCATGTGCTGCTCCATTACCCGGTCGGCCAGCGCCGAATCGCGCGACTTCAGCGTGGCCAGAATGCCCAGGTGCTCCACGTGAATCCCCTGAAGCGCCGTCTGATCCAGGGCGCGGATCAGGAGCGCCCGATAGGGCAGCAGGGGGGCCCTGGCCCGCTCCAGCAGCTCGTCAAGCCGGTCGTTGTATGTCGCGAGATCTACCTGTCGGTGGAAGAGGGAGGTCGCCTCCAGGAACCCGACGACGTTCCGCTCCCCCATCGCCGTCTCCGCCCGGCTGAGTGCCTGCTCCATGGCGGAGAGGTCACGCTCGGTGGCCTTCTTGGCAGCCTCAGAGGCGGCCAGCCGCTCGAGGGCGGAACGGCACAGGTATAGGTTCTGCAGATCGGTGCGGTCAGGTTTGCGGGCGTAGGCCCCATCGTGGGCGGTCACGATCACCAGACCATCTCGCTCGAGCTGCCTGATCGCTTCCCTGATCGGCGTCCGGGAGATCGCGAGCATCTCGGCCAACCTGGTCTCAACCAGCCTCTCCCCCGGCGCGACACGGCCCTCCAAGATGGCGGTCCGCAAGGCCGCATAGGCCTGCTCATACAGCGGGCGGCTCCGTTCAACCTGCATCAAGCACTCACACCTTCACGCCATAGCCCATGGCTAGTAGTTCGGACAGGTACAGCACCTGTGTCTCACCCCGTCCCAACTGCATCACACAGGAGGGGGAGGATGTTACCACGTAGTTGGCCCCGGTCTCCCGGAGCGCCGCCGTCTTCACCTGCAGGATCTCGTCGGACAGCTCAGGCTGGGTAATCATCACCGCCCCGGCTCCGCCGCAGCACATGGAGGCATTCGTCGCTTCCACGAAGGTGACCCCGGGCACCGCCTGGATCAGCCGGCGCGGCGGCTGGGTGATCTTCAGGTAGTGCCGCATGCTGCAGGGGTCATGCCAGGTGACCGTCGCCTCCACCGGGTGGGTCATGGGGGTCATGCCGATCTGATCGAGGAAGGCGCTAAGCTCCATGAGCTTGCTCACCATCGCTCGCGCCTCGTCCTCCTCCGCCGTTCCCTTCAGAATCTCGGGGTAGTCCGCCAGGTGGGCTGTGCAGGAGCCCTCATCACAAATAATAGCATCCACTTCGAGCCCGCGGAGGTAGGAGATGTTCTTTTTCGCGAGTATTTTTGCACCTTCTGCATCACCGGCGCTGGTGCAGGCCAGGCCGCAGCAGACCGTTTCCGGAATCACCACCTCCACGCCGTTCCGGCGCAGCACCTCCACCGTCGCCTGGGCCGCCCGCGAGTAGATGAACTCCTTGGTGCAGGAGAGAAAGTAGGCCACCCGGGCACGGGGGTTGGGGACCGGGGCCGGCTTGCCGATCAGCCCTCTGGCGGTACTTCCAGGAAGGTTCGGCCCGGTCTCTGCCGCCCGGCGGAGCCTCCCCTTCAGGAACTTGCCGGCCAGGCGCCGCAGCTTGAGCCGCTCCGCCAGATAGCCCAGCCGGGCGACGACGCCCAGCAGCCGGGGGCGGGGGAGCAGCCCCCTCAGGATCACCCGCTCCAGCCCGGAGAGCCCACTGCGGGCTACCCGCTCCTGGCGGACGGCATAGACCACATCGTGGATCTGAATCTGGGGCGGACAGGCGTCGATGCAGGCCCCGCACACTAGGCAGGAGTCGATCGCCTCCATCACCTCAGGATCGGTGAACGCAGCCGTACCCTCGGCCAGATCCTGGGCCAGCGAGACCCGCCCGCGGGTGACCAACCACTCAAAGCCTGTCACGCGGAAGGTCGGGCAGGCCGACTGGCAGAAGCCGCACTTGTTGCACCGGTCCAACTCCCTTGCGATCTGTTCGAGCGCCATCAGCCCTTCCCCCCTCCAATGAAGATCTGGTCGGGGTCGAAGGCCCGACCGACCAGCGCCTCCAGCCTCTCCACCCCGGCAGGCCGGCGCAGCAGGGCGGGATTCTCCGACTCAACCAGCATGTACCCGCCGAGTCGCTGGGCCAGGTCAGCCAGGCTGGTCAACAGCGACGGGTCTGCAGGCAGCAGCGCATGGTAGATACCGCTGCCGGCATGGCCCCGCACCGGGGCGCCACCCGGAAGCGCGCCAACCCACTCCACGCCCCGCGCAGCCGGCAGGCCGGCGCGCACCGCCACCCGCCCGGGTGGGAGGCTCACCGGCGCACCCCACGGCGCCTTCAACCGGGCGACCCCCTCAAGCAGCAGCTTTCCGCCCGCCCCCTTCAGGACGCCCTCGGCCCAACCCGTTCGGCGGGGCAGGTCGGCGCGGGTTCCCTCAAGCCCCACCACCAGCCGGCTGCCGTCCAAGGCCAACGCCCCGGGGTTCAACTGGCTGCGCAGCAACTCCGGCAATGCCCCCAGGGCTGCCACCGGCCCCGCAAACTCGGCCGCCACCACCGCCGTCGCCTCGGGAAGAGGAGCCAGCCGCAGGGTCGCACCCGTAATGGCGCAGAGTCCTCCCCGACTGCCGATCACCAGCCTGGTCAGGTCAAGACCGGCCACGTTCTTCACCACGCCACTGCCCGTCCGGATCAGATCGCCCTGCCCGGTCACCACCTCCAGGCCCAGGACCCAGTCGCGGGCGGTGCCCCGCCCCGTACGCCACGGGCCGCAACTCCCTGTGGCCAGATGACTGCCGACCGACTGGTCCGAATCCAGATCCATCGCCGGGGGGTAGAAAAGCCCGTGCTCCAGCAGCTCCGCCTGGAGTTGACCGAGCCGGTAGGAGGCGGGCAGACTGACGCTCAGGTTCTCCACATCCAGCGACGGGGCGCCCTCCAGATCGCCGAGCCAGAGGGTATCCGAAGCGGGGAAGGAGTCGCGCCCCGCTGAGGCTGCACCCCGCAACCGCAGTTTTCGCCCCGTCCGGCGGGCCTCCAGCACCGCCGCGGCCACATCGCGTGCCCGCATCTATACCCCTCCCGTCCGCAACGGAATCTTCTTGCCCGGGTTCATCAGGCCCTGGGGGTCGAAGGCCAGCTTCACCCGGTTCATCAGCGCCAGCTCCGCGGGGCGGAACATGAGCGCCGTCTGCTCCACCTTGTCCACGCCAATGCCGTGCTCCCCCGTAATGCTGCCGCCCAGGTCGACGCACGCCTCGAGAATCTCCCGGTCGGCAGCCCGGACCCTCGCCTTCTCCGCCGGATCGCTGGGCCGGAAGGGGATGATCGGGTGCAGGTTGCCGTCGCCCGCATGGGCCACCGTGTAGATCTCCAACCCGTGCCGCTCCCCCACCGCCAGCACCCGCCGCATCATCTCCACCAGCCGCCCGCGGGGCACGGTGATATCCATCGTCCAGAGAAAACTGCTCTTGCGGGCCAGGCAGGCGTAGGCGGCCCGTCGCCCCTGCCAGAGGGCGTTCCGCTCCGCCTCATCGCTGGCGACGGAGACCGCGCGGACCCCGTTGCGCCGGCAGATGGCGGCAATCTGTTCCGCCTGGGCGCCCAGGCCCTCCGGCGGCCCGTCGACCTCGATCACCAGGGCGCCCGCCGCATCGCGGGGCAGTCCGGCATCCATGGAGTCCTGGATCACGTTGATAAACGGGTTGTCGATCAACTCCAGCGCTGCCGGCACAATCCGGGCGGCGATGATCTCCGAGACCGACCGGACGCAGCTCTCCAGGTCGTCGAAGACGGCCAGGATCGTGCTGGTGGCCTCCGGCAGCGGAATGACGTTCAGGATCACCTTGGTCACAATCCCGAGCGTCCCCTCCGAGCCCACCACCAGGGCGGTCAGATCAAGCCCCGGGTACCCCTCCGCCTCGCCGCCCACCGTGACGATCTCGCCGTCGGGCAGAACCAGTTCCACGCCGCGAATGTGGTTGACCGCCACGCCGTACTTCACGCAGTGCGGCCCGCCCGAGTTCTCCTGGCAGTTCCCGCCGATGGTGGAGACCTTGTGGCTGGATGGGTCGGGTGGGAAGAAGAGACCGTGGGGCGCCAGCGCCTCCTGAACGGCGAGGTTGGCCACACAGGGCTCCACCACCGCCCGCCGGGAGACCGTGTCGATGGAGAGAATCCGGTTCAGCCGCTGCATCGCCATCACGACGCCGCCCGTCGTCGGGATCGTGCCCCCGCTCACGTTGGTGCCTGCCCCGCGGGGCACCACCGGCAGGGAGTAGCGGGCGGCCAGCCTCATGGCCGCGGCCACCTCCTCGGCGCTGCCGGGAAAGAGCACCAGCCCCGGCAGATGCTTCTCCGCCGTGGCATCGTACGAATAGGTGAGCCTGTCGCGCAGGGCGCTCCGCACCCAACGCTTCCCCAGCAGTTCCTCAAACTCCCGGACCACCTCAGCCGTTATCTGTCCACCGGCAGCCATGCGGCATCACTCGCCCTTCCATTCGGGCCGGCGCTTCTCCAGGAAGGCAGCGACCCCTTCCTGAAAATCCCGGCTGTTATAGCAGGTGGCAACCAGATCATCGCCGGTCCCTGTGTGCTGCATACCGGACAACCTGCGGATCGCCTCCTTGCTCACCTGCACCGTCAGGGGCGCAGCGGCGGCAATCTCGCCGGCCAGTTCGCTCACCCGTGCCCCCAGCCTCTCCGGCTCCGCCACCTCGTGCACCAGCCCGGCGGTCAGCGCCTCCCGGGCGTCCACCATGCGCCCAGTGTAGACCATCTCCCGGGCCCGGGCTGCGCCCACCAGGGCGATAAGGCGGGCGTAGTTGTTCATGGAGAGGCAGTTGCCCAGCCGCACCGTCGGGACGCTGAACCGGGCATTGGTGGCAGCGATCCGAATGTCGCAGGCGGCCGCGATCACCATTCCACCCCCGACGCAGTAGCCCTCTATGGCGGCGATCACCGGCTTTCTTACCCGCTCCAGCCGGTCGATTACGCCATCGATCCGCTGCTCGTAGTCGATCCCAGCCTGGGGGTTGCCGTGAAACTCACGGAACTGGCTGATATCGGTTCCCGCCACAAACGCCTTGCCTCCGGACCCCCGGATAATGGCCACGCGGATCTGTGGGTCTTGGTCCAGCTCATCGCATATCTCCACCAGGCGCCGGTACATCGCCCAGGTCATAGCGTTCCGCTGCTCTGGACGGTTGATGGTGATCGTCGCCACGAACCCCTCCCGATCCAGAAGAATCTCATTCATCTAGTTATCCCCCTTTGCGAAACGCTGTGTACTGTATACAATAGAATTCAAGACAGACATGCTCTTCCCCTTCTTCGGAAGGGTAGAGCCAGTCAGTTAGTTTGCCGATGGGGGGGCTCACCATGGTTCAGCAGGCCCTTGCCGGGCTGCGCGTGATCGATATGACACAGGTGATGGCCGGTCCGTTCTGCACGATGCTCCTCGCAGACCTTGGGGCTGACGTCATCAAAGTAGAGCCGCCTGCAGGGGACTCCTCCCGCAAGATGGCGGGGGGTAAGAATGGGAACAGTCCGGCCTTTCAGGGGGTGAACCGGGGGAAGCGCGGCCTGGTGCTGGACCTGAAGTCGGCGGAGGGTCGGGAGAGGCTGCTGGCCCTGGTGCAGGAGGCCGACGTGCTGGTCGAGAACTACCGTGCCGGTGTCATGGAGGATCTCGGGCTTGGCTACGAGGCACTGAAACAGATCAACCCGGGCCTGATCTACTGCTCGATCTCGGGGTTCGGACAGACCGGACCCTACAGGCAGCGCGGGGGCTTTGACCTGATCGCCCAGGGGATGTCCGGCATCATGAGTGTCACCGGCGAGCCTGGTGGTGCTCCTGCCAAGTGCGGCCTTCCGATCACCGACCTGGGGGCAGGTCTCTTCGGTGTCTACGGCATTCTGGCAGCCTATATCTATAAGCTCCGGACGGGGAAGGGGCAGCATGTGGACACCTCCCTCCTGGATGCCGGGGTAGCGCTGTCGATCTGGGAGGCCGCGCAGTACTTCTCCGGGCAGGGGGTGCCGGAGCGGATGGGCTCGGCCCACCGGATGACCGGGCCATACCAGGCGGTGCGTTGCTCAGACGGCTATCTGAATGTGGGCGCGGCCAATCCGACCAACTGGGAGCGGCTGGCCCGGACCCTGGGGCTGGAGCACCTGATCGGCCGGCCAGAGTACGCGACCGACACCGACCGGGTCAGGAACCGGAAGGAGCTGGCCGCCGAAATCGAGGCGGTCACCGCGGGCAATACCCGGGCGCACTGGATGCAGCTCCTGGATGAGGCCGGAGTCCCCTCGGGGCCAATCCTTACCTACGATGAGGTCTTTGCCGATCCGCATGTGCAGGCTCGTGGGCTGGTGGTCGAGGTGGAACACCCGGCCATGGGGCGGGTCAAGGCGCTGGGGCATCCGGTCAAGTTCTCGGAGACCCCGGCTGAGGACGCCCGGCCCGCTCCCCTCCTGGGCCAGCACAGCGGAGAGATCCTGGGCGGGCCCGGCTGGAAGCCCCGGTAGCATTCGCCCATAAGTCAGGCCCCGGGCATCGCCCGGGGCCTCTGATCGCTCCTATGAGAGGGAGGCCAGCGCCTGGTCCACAATCGCCAGCGCCTGATCTGCCTCCGCCTCGGTGATGATATAGGGCGGCAGCATCCGGAAGACGGTGGATGCGGTCACGTTCGCCAACAGGCCCAGCTCATGGCACTTGGCCAGCACCGGGGCCCCCGGCTGGGTCAGCTCGAGGCCAA
>JBMONB010000148.1:0-61183 GCA_049325315.1 Bacillota bacterium
GACAACCAAGTGCGCTTCGATGCCCACTAGGGGCCCAAGAATCGCTCTCTTGCACCTGTTTGCACCAGTTATCGGGCATGAAAAGGGGGCCGTCCCAAGCAGATCAATCTGCTTTTGGGACGGCCCCGTTCTCGCTACCAAGGACCCACTTCCGGCGAGGGGTCATCGGCCAGGCGCAGGGCGTCCAGCGCCCAGCCGGCCTGGGTGAACAGGTTGAAGGGGAGCGTGGCCAACAGCCCGCCGGTGTACCCGGCCGCCCGGACCAGCCGGTCCATCTCCTCGGCGGTCCAGGCATTCACGTTCCGTCGGATGCGCCAGACCCGATGATAGTAGGCCCGATAGCGGCGGGCGAACCGGACCAGGGAGCGGTCGCCCAGGGTGATCTGGCGGGCAGCAAAGACCCCGCTGGCCAGGCTGGGGCACTGCCCGGCGATCCCCAGCGGCTCAGCGAAGCCCCCGGCTTGCCCCACCAGGACCAGGTTGCCCACAATGTTGGCGGCAGGGCGGCCGATCGCCATGTTATCCACCCGGATCGGGGCGATCTCCTTCTCCCAGAAGCGGCCCTGCTCGCTCCGGAAGCGCTCCCAGTACCGGTCGGCCTCATCGCCGCTGGCGTGCGGAACCCCGACCCCCACCGACGCCATGCGCTCGTCGATGGGGGCGATCATGGCGTAGCCGGTCTTGGCGTAGCGGGGGTCAAAGAAGTAGTGCAGCTCGTTGGGGTTAAAGAAGCCGGAGACCGTCGCTCCGCGGACCGACCAGTTCACATCGGTGGTCCAGGCGGTGAATTCCCGGCTCCAGGCGTGGTCGCCTGTGGCCACCACCACCCAGTCGAACTCCCGCCGCAGTTCCCAGGGGTCGGGGCGTTGGCCCAGGCGAATCTCGGCAGCCACGCGGGCAGCCAGCTGCCGTTCCAGCGAGCGGTCATCGTGCCCGCGTACCGTGCAGTAGCCGAGGTGGCCGTGTATCGTCGCCTCCTGGTTCGGGCTGTGCAGCACCATGGACTGAATGTGATTGTGAGGATTGAGCGGGAGCGAGAGTTCGTTGCGGATATAGTCAAAGATATCCTGGCGGGGGTTGTGGTGCAGAAACTGGGCCATGGTCTCCATGACCAGATGCGGCTTTCCCACCGCCTTCTGCCGCTCAAAGATCACCGGCAAGATCCCTAGCCGCTCCAGCTCATAGGCGCAGGCCAGCCCGGCCAGACCCGCTCCCACGATTGCAACGCGCAAGGCTCACCCCTCCTTCCTTCGGATAGGGTGAGCCTCCCTTGTCTCTACTTATTCAGTGGCCTTCCACCACGATACCGATTCCGTTGGTCAGCAGCCGGCCAGGCTCCCAGAGGTAGCCGCCGTTGTAATACAGCCCGCTCGAGGCGCCGCTGTCCATGCAGAGGGCGTCCACGGCGCCCAGGTCGAGCATGAGCGGGGCCAGGTCGACCACCTTCACGGCGTCGGCGGTCACCATCAACATGGTGCCGTCCTTCGTGAGGCCCACGGCGCTCCGATTGTAGACCCACTCGGTGATCTTCGCCTCGCTGAACTCGTCGCGGCCAAAGTCGATATCGGTCTGGCCGTTCCTGACCAGCATCGGCCCCGCCTGGACCAGCTCGGAGACGGAGGGCCAACTGCCCGTAAGGTTTACCTGCCAGTCCACGCTGGTGCCGGTGGGGAAGAGCTTCGCGAAGTTGGCGCGCTCGGCGCCGCCGAGGCTGATCACATAGCCATCCTGCGGGATCGGCACAGCGCCCTCCCGCCTCTCGACCACCTGGCCGCCCCGCACCACCACCGAAAGACCCGCATCGAAGCCCATGGTGGGGCCGCGATCGGGGGTCATAATCGTGACCCAGTTGTCGCCGAACTCCCCGCCATTGTGGTTGATGGCGTAGGCATACCAGCCGTCGGGCCAGGTGGACTTGCCGTTGGTGGAGCCGGTAATCGTGGCATGGAACGTGTCGATCCGGGCCCGGCCATCCGGCCAGACGCCGAAGGCGGGTCGCCGGCTTCCGGTCAGGTGCAGCACCCGTCCGTCGGAGATCAGGGCGCCGTAGGGATCCTGGATCTCCTGCTTGTTGTAGGCGGAGAAGTAGGTGCCGTTGATCGCCGCCACCGCCCCGGCGTTGTTGGCCATGTCGGCCAGGGAGAGGGTATGGCCCATCCCCTCGGGGCTCCAGAGCGTCTTGACCTTCACCTGCGGATGGCGCAGGTTCGCCCGGACCACCTGGAGGTTGACCGCCTGCCCGCCGGGCAGGGTGTAGCGGTACGCCTCTCGCCAGAGCTTGGGCCGGGTGTCGGGGTCCCGCAGCCGCTGGATCACCACCGCCGTCTGCGCCCGGGTGAAGGAGTGATCTGGCCCGAAGGAGCCATCGGGGTAGCCGGTCATCAGCCCCTGGGCCACCGCCGTGGAGATCCAGGCGCTGTCGACCCGCCCCTGAATGTCGGGGATCAGCTGGTTGATCCCCCGCTGGGGGGCGCTTCGCCCCTGGAGCCGCATCAGCAGCCGAGCCAGGGAGGCGCGGGTGATCGGGGCATCCCAGTCGCCGCCGCCCGGTTCCTCTGCGGGGATCAGAATGCCCGCCTGAATCAGGGCCGCCCCGCTGGGGGCAGACCAGTGATCGCGTGACCAGCCGGCAGGCAGCGCCATGATGCCCGCGCTGGCCAGGCCGCTCTGCCGGGCCAGCAGGGTATAGACCTCGCCCCGCGAGATGGGGGCGTCTGGTTTGAAGGTGCCGTCGGGGTACCCCTGCATGATGCCCGCCTCAATGACGTAGGCAATCGGCTCCGCCGCCCAGTGTCCAACCACGTCGGGCGGCAGTTTCGTCGCCCCGGTGGCCGGGCTGGCCGGGAGCAGGCTGGTCAGAAGAAGCGTCAGGAACGACAGAAGCGCCAGAAGCCGCCATCTCATCCGCTGACCCATGGGCGGGTCCCCCCTTTGCTATTACCTAAAAGAGTAGCACGTACGGGGGCTGTGGAAAAGGTTGGCGGGTGAATCTCGCCCCTCGCGCAAAAAGAGAAAGAGGACGCCTCCCGCAAAGCGTCCTCTCTCTCCCACATGGGGGAAGGGGGGGTAAAAGTGATTACATCTAAATAATACGGGCTTGTGCCTGCCTTCACATCATGCGGGGGAATGGTCTTGTGCTCCTCCGAAAGGAGGAGGCCATCCCCCGCCCATAAGGGAAGCGGGAGGGCACCGTGGCTCTCCCGCTTTGGCTGGTTACTTGACGTCCCAGAGGTGGGCGTTCCAGGTCAGGCCCTGCGGGCCCGGCTTGGCAGCGATGACCCGCTTGTTGACCACGGTCAGGGCGTTCACGGAGTAGAGCGGCAGCAGCGGCAGCTCCTCGATGAAGTACTCCTGGGCCTTGGTGTAGTGGGCCTTCTTCTCATCGGCCTTGACGATCAGCTTGCCCTGGGCGAGCAGCTCGTCCATCTGCTTGTTGGAGTACTTGCGGTCGTTGAAGGCGGAGCCGGTGGCGATCTGCGCAGAGAAGTCCGGATCGAAGGTGGAGGAGAAGCCGACCAGGGAGAACTCGAAGTCGCCGGCCTTGGAGCGGGCCTGGCGGGTCGGGAAGTCGACCTTCTCGATCTTGACCTTCACGCCGATCTCCTGGAGGTTGGCCTGAATGATGTCGGCGGACTGCTCACGCACCTGGTTGCCGGTCGGGGTCAGCAGGGTGATCTCCTTGCTGAAGTCAAAGCCGGCCTCGGTCAGCATCTTCTTCGCCAGGTCCTTGTCGTACTGGAGCTTGGACTGCAGCGCCTTGACGAAGTACTTGTTGGCGGAGTTGATCGGGGTGTTGATCACCTCGCCCTGGCCCTTCAGCAGGCGCTGGACGATCAGCGGCCGGTTGATGGCGTGGGCGAAGGCCTGCCGGACCTTCGGGTTGGAGAAGACCGGCTTGGAGGTGTTGAAGTCGAGGTACTGGTACGACGGGGCGACGTAGGTCACCGGATCGACGGTGGGCAGGGTGGAGACCTTCTCCCAGTCCATGATGGGGATCTCGCCGGTGCCGGAGCCGGAGACCAGGTCGACCTCGCCGGACTGAACGGCGGCAGCGATGGTGGCCTGGGTGACGATCTTGTAGAACAGCTTGTCCAGCTTCGGCTTGCCCAGGAAGTAGTCGGGGTTCGGGGCGAGCTCCACGTGGGAGTCGGCCTTGTACTCGACCAACTTGAAGGGGCCGCCGAAGACGGTGGGCTTCATGACGTGCTCAGCCTTGTCGAGACCCTTGTGGTCGGCCTTGACAGCCGGCTCCAGGACGTGCTTCGGCATGATGTAGATGCCGGCAGCGACCTTCTCCATGAAGGCGTCGACATCGACCGGGGCCTTGGTGGTGAACTGGATGGTGTGCTGGTCGACCACCTTGATGCCCTTGACGTTGAAGTCCTTGGTCTCCGATACGCCGATGGCGTCAAGGCCGGCGATGGTGTCGATCAGGGAGCGGCGGGAGGTGGGGGTGTCGGGGTGGGCGATCACCTGGTAGGTGTAGGCCACGTCCTCGGCGGTGATGGGCTTGCCATCGGTCCACTTGGCGTTCTTATTGAGCTTGAAGGTAAAGACCGTCTGCTCGGGGTTCATGGTGTAGCTCTCAGCGAGGCGCGGCTCGAACTGAAGCTTGTCGTTCATGGTGTAGAGGGACGGGTAGATCACGGAGATCACCAAGGTGCCATAGGAGGTCTTGTTGGTGATGGAGTGGAAGGAGTCGGGGGACGACCACATACCGATCGTCAGGATCTTGGGGCCGGCGGGCTTGGGCGCTTCTTGCTTCTGCTCCTGGGCCGGCTGGGGCGTCTCCTGCTTCTTGGTACCGGCCCCACCGCAAGCGGAGAGGACCAGGGTAAGAATCAGGGAGAGCGCGATCAAGACGGAAGACTTGCGAGACATCTGCTTGAAAACCTCCTCGATCCGATTTCTGCGACTGGTTGGCGGGTTATTGCTTCAACCGCGGGTCGAGCGCATCGCGCAGCCCGTCCCCGACGAAGTTGATAGCCAGTACGGAGAGGAAGATCAGGGCGCCCGGCGGGACCCACAGCCAGGGCATCGATTCGATCACGGTGATCGACTGGGCGTTGATCAGCATGTTGCCCCACGATGCCTGTGGCGGTTGAACGCCGAGCCCGAGAAAGGAGAGGGAGGCCTCGGTCAGGATGGCGGTGGCCGTGCCAAAGGTGGCGGCGACGAGGATCGGCCCCATAGAGTTGGGGAGAATGTGCCGGAAGATCAGCCGGAAGTCCCGGGCGCCCATCGCCCGGCCGGCCTGAACGAAGTCCTGCTCCCGGAGTGTGAGGAACTGCCCGCGCACGATCCGGAAGATGGGGGGCCAGCCCAGCAGGCCGAGAACGACCATAATGTTCCAGATTGAGGGGCCGACAAAGGAGACGATGACGAGGATCAGCATGATCTGAGGGAAGGAGAGGAACATGTCGGCCAGGCGGGTCAGCAGAATGTCGACCGCTCGGCCGTAGTAGCCGGCCATGGAGCCCAGAATCGTCCCGACGGTCACCTGAATGGAGACCGCCACGACGCCCACCGAAAGCGAAATCCGGGAGGCGTGGATCACCCGGGAGAGAACGTCCCGCCCGACCATATCCAGCCCGAGGCGATGCTTGGGGGAGGGTCGGTCGTCCATGGAGGCCATGATCTCATTGGGATGGTGCGGGGCCAACGCGGGGGCAAAAACCGCCATAGTGATCAGACCCAGCAGGATAATCAGCCCGATCAGGGCCAACCGGTGGCGGAGAAAGCGGCGGAAGACAGGATTGCGCTGCGCCGGCGTCTCCTGATAGGCGACGTGCTTGGGCGCCGGCCCCGTGGCGGGGACCTTCGATGTTGCACTCATGTTCTAAGCACCCTCCTAGCTGTAGCGGATCCGTGGATCGGTCACGGCGTAGAGGGCGTCGGCGAGCAGGCCACCCAGAACCACCAGGATCGCTGCCATGAGATTCAGCCCCATGAGAACCGGGTAGTCACGGCTCGAGATCGCCTCAATCGTAAGCCGGCCCATACCGGGCCAGGAGAAAATCTGCTCGGTGATAATCGCGCCACCAAGGAGGTTGGGGATCTGCAGCCCCAGCAGGGTGATCACGGGAATCAGAGCGTTGCGAAGGGCGTGCTTATAAACCACCAGACCGTTGCCAACACCCTTGGCCCGGGCCGTGCGCACATAGTCCTGCCGAATCACTTCGAGCATGGCAGAGCGGGTGAACCGGGTGACCTGGCCCATGGTGCCCGCCCCCAGGACGATGGCGGGAAGAATCAGGTGCTGAATCAGGTCGGTCAGACTCTTCTCCGCGCCGAGGGTGTACATGCCGCTGACCGGCAGGACATCGAACTTCAGTGCGAAGAGGTAGATCAGGCCGATGCCCAGGAAGAAGTTCGGAATCGAGACACCGATCAGGGCGAAGACCGAGCTTATGTAGTCAACCGGGGAGTACTGCTTCGTAGCCGAGACTACCCCGACCGGTACCGCCACCATGTAGGCGATGAAGAGAGAGGTGAGGCTGAGAACAAAGGTGGGGCCCATGCGGGCGGCGATGCGCTCCGCCACGGGCTGCCCCGTGAGGAAGGAGTAGCCGAGGTTACCCCGAAACACCTCACCCAGCCAATTCATGTACTGAACGATGATCGGCTTGTTGAGGCCGAGCGCCTCCCTGAGCGCTTCCTTGTCGGTGGCGGAGACGTTGGGATCTACGAGCAGGTCGATGATATCCCCTGGTGCCAGGGAGATGATGAAGTAGCTGATGATTGTCACGCCGAGCAGAACCGGCAAGGCGATTAACAATCGCCGAAGAAGATACTGAAGCAAGGCTAGCACCCCTTTACTGTCATAACGATAGATATGATGTCGATCTTATGGGGGTGGTTCGAAATATCGCTCCTGCCATATTCTAAAATATTTGTAAATAGTACTTGCCACAAAGTATAAGCGAAATTTAACATAGAGAGGGAAAAACAGAGCCAGGGCGATCTGCCCTGGCTCTGTCTATGCGGCTATTTACTTGACGTCCCAGAGGTGGGCGTTCCAGGTCAGGCCGTTGGGGCCCGGCTTGGCAGCGATGACCCGCTTGTTGACCACGGTCAGAGCGTTCACGGCGTAGAGCGGCAGCAGCGGCAGCTCCTCCACGAAGTACTCCTGGGTCTTGGTGTAGTGGGCCTTCTTCTCGTCGGCCTTCACCTTCAGCTTGCCCTCGGCGAGCAGCTCATCCATCTTCTTGTTGGAGTACTTGCGGTCGTTGAAGGCAGAGCCGGTGGCGACCTGCGAGGAGAAGTCCGGGTCGAAGGTGGCGGAGAAGCCGACCAGGGAGAACTGCCACTCGCCGGCCTTGGAGCGGGCCTGGCGGGTCGGGAAGTCAACCTTCTCGATCTTGACCTTCACGCCGATCTCCTGCAGGTTGGCCTGGATGATGTCGGCGGACTGCTCACGCACCTGGTTGCCGGTCGGGGTCAGCAGGGTGATCTCCTTGTTGAAGTCCCAGCCGGCCTCGGTCAGCATCTTCTTGGCCAGGTCCTTGTCGTACTGCAGCTTGGACTGCAGCTCCTTGACGTAGTACTTGTTGGCCGAGTTGATCGGGGTGTTGAGCACCTCGCCTTGGCCCTTCAGCAGACGGCTGACGATCAGCGGACGGTTGATGGCGTGGGCGAAGGCCTGGCGGACCTTCGGGTTGGAGAACTCCGGGGTAGAGGTATTGAAGTCGAGGTACTGGTAGGACGGGGCGACGTAGGTCACCGGGGTGACGGTGGGCAGGGTAGAGACCTTCTCCCAGTCCATGATGGGGATCTCACCGGTGCCGGAGCCGGTCACCAGGTCGACCTCGCCGGACTGAACAGCGGCGGCGATGGTGGCCTGGGTGACGATCTTGTAGAACAGCTTGTCGAGCTTGGGGGCGCCCAGGAAGTAGTCCTTGTTCGGGGCGAGCTCCACATGGGAGTCAGCCTTGAACTCGACCAGCTTGAAGGGGCCGCCGAAGACGGTGGGCTTCAGGACGTGCTCAGCCTTGTCGAGGCCCTTGTGGTCAGCCTTGACGGCGGGCTCCAGGACGTGCTTCGGCATGATGTAGATGCCGGCAGCCACCTTCTCCATGAAGGCGTCAACGTCGACCGGGGCCTTGGTGGTGAACTGGATGGTGTGCTGGTCGACCACCTTGATGCCCTTGACGTTGAAGTCCTTGGTCTCAGAGACACCGCTCTTGTCGAGGCCGGCGATGGTGTCGATCAGGGAGCGGCGGGAGGTCGGGGTGTCGGGGTGGGCGATCACCTGGTAGGTGAAGGCCACATCCTCGGCGGTGATGGGCTTGCCATCGGTCCACTTGGCGTTCTTGTTCAGCTTGAAGGTGAACGTGGTCTGGTCGGGGCTCATGGTGTAGCTCTCAGCGAGGCGCGGCTCGTACTGGAGCTTGTCGTTCATGGTGTAGAGGGACGGGTAGATCAGGGAGAGCACCAGGGTACCATAGGAGGTCTTGTTGGTGATGGAGTGGAAGGAGTCGGGCGAGGACCACATGCCGATGGTCAGGATCTTGGGGCCGGCAGGCTTGGGCGCTTCCTGCTTGGGGGCCGGAGCCGGGTCCTGCTTCGCCGGGGCGGTCTTGGAACCGCCGCAGGCGCTGGCGAAAACGGAGATCGCCAGGAGAAGGGCCATCAGGGACAGCTTCTTGCGAGACATCTACGTGTCAACCCCTTTTCTCTGTTTCGATCCGATGCTCGTGCGAACGATGGCCCGGAGCCTATCTATCGCTTCAGTCGGGGGTCGAGCGCATCGCGCAGACCGTCACCGACGAAGTTGATAGCCAGTACGGAGACAAAGATCATCGCTCCCGGCGGCACCCAGAGCCACGGCATCGACTCGATCACCGTGATCGACTGGGCGTTGATCAGGAGGTTCCCCCAGGAGGCCTGCGGGGGCTGGACGCCGAGGCCCAGGAAGGAGAGGGAGGCCTCGGTCAGAATGGCGGTCGCCGTGCCGAAGGTGGCAGCGACCAGGATCGGCCCCATGGAGTTGGGGAGGATGTGCTTGAAGATCAGCCGTCCATCCCGGGCGCCCATCGCCCGGCCGGCCTGAACGAAGTCCTGCTCCCGGAGCGAGAGGAACTGGCCGCGGACGATGCGGAAGATGGGAGGCCAGCCCAACAGGCCGAGCACCACCATGATGTTCCAGATCGAGGGTCCGACCATCGAAACGATGACCAGGATCAGCATGATCTGGGGGAAGGAGAGGAACATGTCGGCCAGTCGGGTCAGGGCGATATCCACCTTGCCGCCGTAGAAACCGGCGATGCTGCCCAGGGCGGTGCCGAGGACCACGTAAATCGTCACCGCCACCACACCCACCGAGAGGGAGATGCGGGAGGCGTGAATCACCCGGGAGAGAACATCTCGCCCGACCATATCAAGCCCGAGCCGGTGCTGCGGGGAAGGGCGGTCATCCATGGTGGCCATGATCTCATTCGGGTCATAGGGAGCCAGTTGCGGGGCGAAGACCGCCGTGAGAATCAGAGCGACCAGAATCACCAGACCGAATACAGCGAGCTTGTGGCGCATGAACCGCCGGAGCACGGGATTGGACCGCTCGGCCGGAGCCTCCGCAGCCGCTGCCGGCTTGACCGCCTTAAGAGGAGCGCTCATCGGAGTACCTCCTTGCCGTTTAGCTGTAACGGATCCGCGGATCCGCCACCGAGTAGAGCAGGTCGGAGAACAGACCGCCAACGACAACAAGAACGGCGGCCAGCAGGTTGAGGCCCATCAGGACCGGGTAGTCGCGGCCGGAGATCGCCTCGATCGTCAGCCGGCCCATACCCGGCCAGGAGAAGATCTGCTCGGTAATGATCGCCCCGCCCAGCAGGTTCGGAATCTGCAGGCCCAGCAGGGTGATCACGGGGATCAGGGCGTTGCGCAGGCCGTGCTTGTAGGTGACCAGCGTCTGGCTGACGCCCTTGGCCCGGGCGGTGCGGATAAAGTCCTGACGCACCACGTCGAGCATGGCGGAGCGGGTGAAGCGGGTGACCTGGCCCATGGTGCCGCTGCCCAGCACGATGGCGGGCAGGATCATGTGGCGCAGCAGTTCGAAGAACTCCTTCTCACCGCCCAGCTTATACATGCCGCTGACCGGCAGCAGCTTTAACTTCAGGGAGAAGAAGTAGATCAGCCCGATGCCTAGAAAGAAGTTCGGAATCGAGACACCGATCAGGGCGACCACGGAGCTGATGTAGTCGATCACGGAGTATTGGCGAGTGGCCGAGATCACCCCGATGGGGATGGCGACCATGTAAGCGAGCAGGAGTGAGAAGAGGCTCAGTGTCAGCGTCGGGCCAATTCGGTCGCCGATTCGCTCGGTCACCGCCTGGCCGTTCAGGTAGGAGTAGCCCAAGTTCCCCTGTACCGCCTGACCCAGCCACTTGAGATACTGGACCGGAACAGGGTCATTCAGGCCCAGGTGCTCGCGCATCGCCTCACGGTCGGCGGCGGAGACGTTGGGGTCAACCATAATGTCGACCGCGTCGCCGGGAGCCAGGGTGATGATCATGTAGCTGATCACGGTGACCCCCAGGAGGACCGGCACGGCAATAAGCAGGCGCTTGATCAGGTACGAAACCATGTGTCGTCCCCCTATTCTCTCTCTATCGCCCTCTTGTCGAACTATGTCGACCATGGTTAGTCGGATGAGAATGATACGTCGTATCCGACTTACTATCCTGCAACAAATTGCGCTGGAAACAGAAAAAAGGTAAGGGAACCGGAAAGTTGCTCTCATCGTTCTAGTACGCTTATTCTTATATAAGGATCAATTATGAAACAGAGGACTAGTACTTTGCCCCACGTGCTGATACGACGGACAAACAGCGACTACGGTTCACAAAATGTTTTATGGCGTTAATAAGTGCAAATAATAAGGCAGCGGCTGCGCCTCGTCTGGCGCGAACCGGGTCTCGCTGACGTCTGTGGCAGCCAAGTCCCGGCAGTTGGAGCCCGAGGGTACCGGGGTGTCCGAAGGCGCCATCTTAACCAACGACCAGGTCCGGGCTTACTCCTGGCATTGAAACTGCAAGCCGAGCAGGCTGAATCCAGTCAGACGGCGGCCGGCACAGGTAAGGCGACCAGCCACTGAGCAGCAACTCGCCGAGAACAAAACGGAGGCCGCCCGTAGCTTTCGCTGCCGGGCGGCCTCTTGGTGATCTGTGGACCACCATTTCTTAAGCCTCAGTGAGCTACCGAAGCGCCATTGCGCCAAATGGACGCACATTGGCTAAAACGACCGGGAGGCGCTTCTTCAACTAATCTAGCAGTTTTTCCCGCACCGCCCAGAGCGCTGCCTGGGTTCGGTCGGTCAACTGAAGCTTGGAGAGAATGGAGGAGATGTGGGTCTTGACCGTGGTCTCGCTAATGATCAGCTTCTCGGCAATCTCCCGGTTGGTCAGCCCGTGGGCCAGCGCCCGGAGCACGTCCAGTTCCCGGGGGGTAAGCAGTTCCTTGGGGTTCGGCTCATGGGGGTGGACCGTACGGGTCATCAGCCGCTTCATCACCTCAGGGTGAAGCCGGGGTTCTCCCCGGTGAACCGCCCGGATCGCATCGACCAGGTCGGCGGGCTGAATGTCCTTGGTCAAAAAGCCCATCGCCCCCTCCTCAATGCAAGCCATCGCCTTTTCGGCATCGAGGAAGGAGGTGAGAATGATGACCCGGGAGCTGCTTCCCTTCAGAGCCCGGAGGGCCTGGAGCCCATCCATCTCGGGCATGAACAGGTCCATCAGAACCACATCGGGCCGCAGCGTTCTCGCCATCTCGACGGCCCGCTTGCCGTCGGCGGCCTCGCCGACCACCGCGAAGTCCTCCTGGAGCTCAAAGTAGGTGGAGAGACCCTGGCGGACCATGAAGTGGTCGTCACAGATCAGGACCCTGATCGGGCTCATCCCGCATCACCTCCGGCCTTCAGTGGTATTCTCGCCCGGATCGTCGTCCCCTGTCCGAGGGCGCTCTGGACCGTCAGGCTGCCCTCGAGGCCTGCCACTCGCTCCCGCATACCGAGCATGCCGAACGACTGGGAGCCGACCCGGCTGGTCAGATCAAAACCGGCGCCGTCGTCGCTCACCTCGAGGCAGGCACAGTCGGGGTGCACCTCCAGGCGGACCTGCACATGTTTGGCTTTGGCGTGTTTCGCCACGTTGTTCAGCGCTTCCTGCGCCACCCGGTAGAGGCAGAACTCGATCTCCGGAGGCAACCGCTCCCCGCCCTCTAGTGTGAGGGTGACCTCAATGGACTGGCGACGACGGAAGAGGTTGATATGGTTCGAGAGCGCCATGGCCAGGCCCTTCTCCTGAAGGGCGGCAGGGCGCAGCTCAAAGATGAGTGAGCGCATCTCGGCCAGCGCCTCGGCGGCCATCTCCTGCGAGCGGGTGAGCAGCTCCCCCGCCCGCTGGGGCTTCTTCTCCAGCAGCCCCCCGGCGGCCTCCAGGTTTAGCGTCAGGCCGAAGAGCACCTGGGTGACCGAGTCATGCAGCTCCCGGGCCAGCCGGTTCCGCTCCTCCAGCACGGCCACGTCACGGGCCCTGGCGTGCAGCTCGGCGTTCTCCAGCAGGCGACCGGCCTGGTTGGCCAGCAGGGTGAGCAGGCGCAGGTGCTGCTCGTCAAAGCGCTGGGGCTGGGCGCTGGCGACCACCAGCACCCCCAGTACCTTCTCCTTGGTGCGAATCGGCGCCTCGATCACGTCTTGCCAGTTCCCCGCCCGCACCAGGTCCTGGTTGAGGCGCGGGTCCGAGGCGGGGTGCCGGGAGAGCTGGGGCAGGCCGGTCCGGATCACCAGCCCGGTCAGGTTTCCCTGGATCGGCAGCTCCAGCCCCACGTACTCGGTCATGCCCGCGCCATAGGTGGCGCGCACGAACTGTCGCTGCCCGTCGCCGGAGAGCAGGGTGACCAGGGCAGAGGAGCCGCCCGTCACCCGCACCGACTCCCGGGCGATGACCGCCAGCACCTGGTCCGGGTGGATCGCCTGGACCATGGCCTGGTCGACGGCATGCAGCGCTTCCGACTCGGCCAGCCGCCGCTCCAGGGCGGTCACCGTCTCCGCCAGCCGGCCGGTCCGGTCCCGCACCTTGTCCTCCAGGGTAGCCAGCAGGTCGTTCAGCCTCACAAACTCCCGTGAGGCTACCCAGGTGGCCGCCAGCGGACCGGCCACCAGAATGATGGCCGCGGGCTGGGTCTGCCAGATCAGGGCGGCCGTGCCGCCCAGGCTGGTGGTCAGCAGGAAGGGGGCCAGCGGGAGCCGCTCCCACTCATGCTTCAGATGCTCCCAGACCGGGTCACGGCGGAGCGCCGCCATGCCCAGCGGGTAAAAGATGATCCGGATCACCAGCCGGATTGAGATGCCGATGCCCAGGGCGAGCCAGTCGTCGGCGAAGAGGAGCGGCCCGGTGTCGGGGCGGAGCATGCGGAAGGTCCAGCCGCCCAGGGCGACCGCAGCGAAGGTAATGATGCCCCGCACCAGCGCCCGGCTCACCTTGTGCTCCTTGCCGCCGGCCCACCGGGGCGCGAAGAAGAAGCCGAAGATATGGTAGAGCGCCGTGCCCAGAGCCGAGCCGGTGGCAGCGATATACGGGTGGAAGAGGAGCATGGTGGCGACGTCGATCGCCATGGAGATCGAGATATCGCCCCGGGTGCCGCGAATCGCCACCCGCCAGCCCTGGGTCGCCCAGACCACCAGGGTGATCACCACGGCGGTGACGCCCATGGAGAGCGGGGGCAGCGGCTCCATCCCCGGGGCGGGGAAGCTGAGCGGCAGCAGGAACGAGGCGCCGGCGGTCAGGGCCAGGGTGAGCATCGAGATCCAGAGCGCCTTCTGGTTCTGCACGCCTGATCAGCCTCCCTGTGCAGCCCATCGCCGGGCCTGATCAAGATCTTCCGGGGTATTGCAGTTGAAGAAGAGCCGGGCGGGGTCGCCGAAGGGGCGAATCTCCTCCTCGGTCAGGTCCCGGCGGCGAACCGCATCGAAGATCGAGACCAGCCGGAGGCGCCGGGCGTCCAGGTTCCGGGAGATAACGGGCAGGCAGCCCTTGGAGTAGACGGCGTGCATCGGCTCGAACTCGCCGCCGATCACCGGCACCACGATCTCGTAGCCGGGGGCCAGAGCGAGCATCTGCCGGATCAGCGCCTGGCTGACAAAGGGCATGTCCACGGCGCAGAAGAAGGCGTACTCGTGGCGGGAGGCAGAGAGGCCTGCCTCAAGGCCGCCCAACGGGCCGAGGCCGGGAATCCGGTCGCCTGTCATCGGCAGCCCGAGGAACGCGTAAGCCTCCGGGGTGTTAGTCACGATCACCACCTGCTGGAACCAGGCGGTGAAGCGGCGGGCCAACCGCTGGATCAGCGGCTCCCCCTGAAACTCGAGCAGCGCCTTGTTGGCGCCCATGCGGCTCGACTGCCCGCCGGCGAGAATCACGCCGCAGGCGTCTAGTCTGGGCTCCATGCCTGTGTCACCTCGCTCCATTTGGCGGGGTCCAGCATCCAGTCGCCTGTGGCGTCGTCGGGCACGCCGGGCAGGGTCATCATGGTCAGGGTCTCCCGGGCATCGAATAGCGCCCGGGCGAGTGCCAACTGGTCCTGCTCCGGCACATTGGTTGCCACATGATCTTTCATGGTCTGAATCAGTTTCGGAATGCGGGCCCAGGAGGAGGGGTCGGTGAACTTCGCCTTCACCGCCTGCATGAACTGCTGCTGCCGTCCGATGCGGGCGATGTCGCCGTTGGTTACCCCGTCGTAGCGGAGGCGCACAAACTTCAGGGCGGTCTCGCCGCTCATCACCTGCGTGCCCGCAGGGATATCGATCACCAGGTCCTGGTACGGGTCTTCATAATAGTAGTCCCGGTCTACGGTGATCTCCACGCCACCCAGTTGATCAATGATCTGCTCAAAGGCCTCCAGGTTCACCTTCACATAGTAGGGCCGTGGGATCCCCAGCAGGTCGGAGACAGCCCGGGTGACCTGTTCGGCGCCCCCGGAGGGATAGGCGGCGTTCAGCTTCGCCGGGCTCCCCTTGAGCGAGATGCGGGTGTCCCGTGGGATCGAGACCAGGTCGACCCGCTCCGGCTCCCGTCCCAGCCGCACAAGCACGACCGTATCAGAGCGGCCGATATCTTCCTTTCGCTCGTCGACCCCCAGAAGAAGCACGTAGACGGGTTTGGCCTTCTCAATGCGCGGGGCGGCGACCTCGGGGGTCACGGTCAGGCCCTTCTGGGCCCATCCATACCCGTACCACAGCACAATGGGCGTCAGGAGGATGAGCAGAACCGTCAGCCGGCGCAGACCGTAGTTGGGGCGGCTGGCGCCTGGTCGTTTGGGTGGATGGGGCAAAGGAGTACCCTCCCAATCTGCACAGCAAGCCTCAGCGCCCACCCGGGGGCGGTGGGGGCGTGGCGACCAATTGGTGGCGGAAGATGGCGAGTTCGGCGTTTTGCGGGTCCAGTGCCGCAGCCTGGCTGGCCAAAGCCTCGGCGGTCGTCCGATCGCCCAGGCCAAGCGCAGCCCGGGCCGCCACCACCAGGGTATCGGCCTGCCAGCGTGTCGAATAGGTGTCCGGAGTATGGGGGGCTGCCAGATCCAGCGCCTGGCGGGCATGGGTGAGCGCCTGGGCCGGGGCGTTGACCTGGAGCATGAAACGGGCCATGGCATCGTGCACGTCGGGTCTTTGCGCCGGCATCGCCCGCTCCAGGGCGTTGTTGATCGCCACCTCTGCCAGGCGGTAACGCTTCAGATCCCGAAGGGCGAAGTGCTGCTCCAGATAGCCCCGGTAGTGGTAGGGGTCAATGGCCGCAATGGCGTGGCCGTAGCGGAGTTCGTCTACCAGCCGGTCGTTCTGATATGCCTGAGCGGCCAGGTTGAACAGCGGCTCCGCCCAGGCGACCCGCCAGCGGTCTCCCTCATAACGCAAGGTAAGCCAGCTCTCCGGCCAGCGGGTTGACCGCTCCCGGCCCGTCAGGGTGAGGTCCCGCACCGGAATGCGCACCACCCCGGGCTCCATGGGGCTGGGGCTGCCCAGGCCACCATAGCCGGTGCTTGCCTCGTTCAGGTAAAGGCTGATCTGGCTGCGGGTGATCTCCTTCCGCGCCCGTGCCGTCAGCATCGATTCCACCGCCGCAGCATCCCCGCCGACCCGGGCCTCCATGAAGGCCCGGGCAGCCTCGGCGGCCGCCTCCGGGGTGGCCGGGATGGCTCTGCAGCCGGGGAGCAGGGTCAGGAGCACAGCCAGGAAGAGGGCCAGGGAGATCCGGTGACGCATGCGCTCCCCCCTCACCTTACAGCCCCGTTGCCAGGGCTTTCTCGACCCAGGCGCGGACCTCCGCGGTCAGCGGGATCCGGTCAAGATCCTCCCGGCCGTACCAGCCAACCCGCTCCACCTCGTGGTTCGCCACGGGCTTCACCAGAGCTGGGTTCGCAGGCCGGGCGAAGTAGATCAGGTCGATGTGCTGATGCCCCGGGCCGATATCCTCCAACTGAATCCCCTCCGGCCGCGCCAACTGCCGGGGACCCGGAATCGGGGGCAGGGCCGGCTCGGAGATGAGCACCACCTCAAGGCCAGCCTCCTCCAGCACCTCCCGAACCGCCGCCTCGTCGGGCAGTTCATTCGGGTCAATGTGACCACCCGGGGGCAGCCACATCTGTAGCTTCTTATGCCAGAGCAGAAGCACCTTGCCCTGGTGAATCACAAAGGTGGCAACGGTAAAATCACGGGTCATTTCAGTCATCGCTTGTACAACTCCGGATGTAGAAATTGAACCAGCGCCGCCCCCACGGTGGCGGCGAAGAGGTCCTCGCGCAGCACGGTCCCATTAGTCAGGAAGCCGATGGCGCCGCCCTTCTTCCGGGTTTCGCTCTCGCCTGAGAGGCGGTCGACGAGCGGACCGACCTCGTGACCAGCCCGCACCCCTTCCGCCACCACGGGCGGCAGGAGGAAGGACTGGCCCTTGCCGATTCCCATCTGTCCGTCGCGGTGTACGACGGTGCAGCAGTTGATCATCCAGCACTCGTCGCCTTCGAAGACGACACCGCCCTCCAGCCCGACGCCAAAGTCGGCTCCCAGAGCAGCGAGGGCAGCACGGGCCCGGTTGGCAGCACCGGCTACCGTCTCTTCTTCCCCCACGGGCTGTGCGGGAACGCCGCTCGCCACATCGATGCCGAGCACCTCACACGCGGGGTATAGCTGGTCAAAGATGCGCCTGGCGGCGTTCACCTTGACCGGATTGGCCGATCCTACGGCAATGCGGAGCATCTGGCTGTTCATCCTCCCTGAGACAGGCAACTCGATTCTGAAGGCTTCGAGACAGGCGGGCGGAAACCCTGCGGGGCGCAATTTACGGGAATGTGACATAAACTGAGAGGGTGAGGTGAGAAAACCCATGATCAACCCACAGCGCCCGGGGGTCTTCCGGGGGTACGCCAACCTGAGTTCCAGGCAGCCGGTACCGAAGACGGGAACCTTCCCGTTTCGCATGAGCGTCAAAGCGACGCCCTACCCGGTGCCGGTTCAGCTGCAAGCGCCGCGGCGGGGTGGCTGAGGGGGCAGGTAGACGGGTGGTCGGTCGACCACCCTTGAACCTTCCTGTGCCGACGCTCATACCCTGATCAACGGGGGGTGAGAGGAACATGGCATTTCGTGCACCCGGAACCATCGCGCCGTTCGCTGCTGATGTCACCGCGCTCGGCGCTGCCCAGCCGTTCCACGGCAAGCCTGGTGCCCAGCCGTTCTACGGCAAGCCTGGTGCCCAGCCGTTCTACGGCAAGCCCGGTGCCCAGCCGTTCTATGGCAAGCCCGGTGCCCAGCCGTTCTATGGCAAGCCCGGTGCCCAGCCGTTCTACGGCAAGCCCGGTGCCCAGCCGTTCTACGGCAAGCCCGGTGTCCAGCCGTACTACGGCAAGACCCCGTATTGGGCCCCGACGGGCGGTGGCGGGTTCGCTAAACAGTATCCGCCTGGCATGGCTGGAATCCCCTATGCATGGCACCCCGAGTACGGCCTGGTTCAATAGGCCGAACCGGTGATTGGCAAGAGGCAGAGGCCGCGCTGCGGTCTCTGCCTCGCATTTATGCCCTGGCCGCAGTGGCGGCGGGCGGTTGGGTTCCCGCCATGTAGACACCGCCCAGTACCACCAGCATGCCCAGAATCTGTACAAGGCTCAGCTCCTCGCCCAGCACCACCGAAGCCAGAGCGACGGAGAAGACCGGCACCAGGTTAATGAAGATGGCGGCCATGCTCGCCCCGAGGCGGGTGACCCCCCGGACGAAGAGGAAGAAGCCGGCCACGGTTGCGCCCCAAGACAGGTAGAAGATATGGCCCCAGAAGGGCAGGGTGAATCCCGTCGCCCCCGGGAGCTTCCAGAGGGCAAAGGGCAGGAGCATCAGCATGCCCGAAAGGCTGGCCAGCGTGGTGGCGGCCATGGGGGTGAAGCGGCGGGCGGCGATACGTCCGAGAATGGTGTAGGCCGACCAGCAGACGGCGGCCACCACGTAGTACAGGTCCCCTGCAAGCCTGGCCGGGTCATGTGCAGCCGCCTCGATCAGCGTCCAGAAGATCAGAACCTGGCCCACCAGCGAGATCGAAGCGCCGGTCAGCTTTCGCCGGGTGAGCGGTTCCCCCAGCAGAGCCGCCGCCACGAAGAGCGTCAGCAGCGGGTTGAGGGTTGGCACGATCATGGCCCCGTCCGAGGCGGGCGCCAGCTGCAGCCCGCGGAAGAAGAGCAGGTTGTACCCGGCGATCCCGCTGATCCCCAGGCCCACCACCAGCGGGAGATCCCGCCAGGCGATGCCGAGTTCCTTCCAGTTCCGCACCGCCATGATTCCCAGCAGGCCGATTCCGGCGACCAGAAACCGCAGAAAGGCAACGATCTCCGGGGGCACAGTCGCCACCGAGATCTTCCCCGAGACCCAGGAGCCCGACCACAGTATCGCCATCAGGACCATGAGCAGAAAATCGACCATACGCTTCCCACAACTTTCTACCTAAGCTGGAAGCCGGAGGCAGGGCCTCCGGCATTTGTTCTGCATCCGAAATGTTCGTTCCCTATGGTATCACAATTCAGTCACGGGGGGAAGTGAGAAGACGGTAAAGCGATGACATCCGCCATCCCATGTGCCGAATATGGGCCAGCACGCCGTGCAGCGCCAGGCCCCGCAGCCGGGTCTCCCGCCTGTCGACCAGCCGCTCCACCCGCTCCTGGAGGGCTGCCATGGCGGCTTCGAACCGCTGGTTGGCAGCCGGATCAGGCTGGGCCCCATCGAGCGCCGCCTGCATGATCCCCGTCTTATAGGCGCCTGCCGCCTGGAGGGCGCTCACCACGGCGTCACGCTCCGGGCCATACTCCAGCCCGCCGATCTCCAGGAGCAGTTTGTGAATGTCCATGATCGCCTCCGTGAAGACCCACATGGAGGCATAGGCCTTCCGCAGCACCAGCAGCCGGCGTGGCTGGCTCTCCCCAGAGGAGAGGTCCAGGAAGGTCCGGGCGGTGGTCAGGTGCTTCTGGGCGGCGCCGGCATCCTGCTTGATCTGTTCCTTGCTGTAGTGCTCCGGGGAAGAGATCGAGGCGATCAGCCGCTGGAGGAACCGATCGATCTCCTTCGCGCCCTCCTTGATCTCGTCACGGGCCCGCGAGCTTACATCTGGCGGCCGGATATACCGGTTTACCAGGAACCCGATCGCCATGCCGCCGGCGATGACGCCCATCCGGGCGACAGTGTAGAGCAGAAAGTCGTGCTCCGGCCGCTCCATGATAAAGAGGATAACAACCACCGCCAGACCGGCCGCCTCGGACAGCTTGAACTGGTTGAGCAGCCCCAGCACGAGAATGGCGCCCAGCGCCATGGTGCCCGGGTTGATTGGCAGCCAGAGCCCGATCGCCGTGGCGATGCCGCCGGCCACCAGATTGCCCAGGAGCTGCTGACGCAGGACCTCCCGGGCCTTGTTCACCGACGGCTGGATGGCGAGGATCGCTGCAACCGCTGCAAAGGTGGCATAGGAGGAGCCGAACCAGGTGAAGACGGCCAGACTCAAAAAGACGGCGATGCCCGTCTTGATGATTCGGGCGCCCAGGAACGGCTGGAGGAGACGAAACGGCAATTCCATATGCAATCCCTCACATCCAATGATTGACAAGAAGGCCCGCGCCAGATATAGTAATAATTACCAGTTCTGGATGGGTGTGAGCTGGAGAACCGGAACGAGGGGGAGTGCTTGTGTCCCACGACCTGGCGAGCCCGGATATCACCCCGGCCCTCCTGGCCGACGTGCACTACCAGGATCCGGCGGCCTCCAGTGTGGTTGCCTCCGCGCTGATTGAGCAGTTCCGAGCGGAAGGGAAGTCCGACAAGTACCTGCCGGTCTTCTTTATGGTCGGGGCAACAAGTTCCACCGGCGACTCCCTGGGCCCGTTCATCGGCTGGTTTCTGAGCCGAAAGGGGTTTACCGGCGAGTATGTCGGCGACCTGAACGAGCCGGTTCATGCCACCAACATCAAGGACAAGCTGAACGAAGCCTGGCAACTTGCCATGCAGCGGAACAAGTTCCCCTATGTCATCGCCGTCGATGCCGCTGTGGGGAGGCCGGGGCGAATCACCGTCAACCGCGGGCCGCTCAAGCCCGGCGCCGGTATGGGTAAGACGCTGCCCCAGGTCGGGTCGATCCACATCATGGGCGGAACGGCTCACTTCCCCTTCATGATCTGGTTCGCCGGCCTTGATCAGACCGTCGCCATGGCCGAAGCGATCGCCGACGGGCTGATTGGCTTCTGGAAGGAGTACGAATCGGGTCGGATCTTCGAGCCGGAGAAAACGGCTCAGACCGGTTCCGCGTAGCGGCTTGCACAACCCTATGGGCTCCGCATGGCAGCGGGGCCTCGCCGCGCACAGGATTTCACCTGGGAGGAAGAGAATCACCCTCCGGGGGTGTAACCTGTGATTGAGATCAACGCCAAGCGACTGAACGAGCGACTCGCCCAACTGGGCCGTTTCGGCCGCACCCCGGACGGTGGTGTGACACGCTACGCCCTTTCGCCCGAGGAGAAAGCGGCGACCGACACGGTGGCCGGCTGGATGCAGCAGGCTGGACTTCAGGTTCGGCGGGACGCGGTCGGAAACCTCTTCGGCCGGCTGGAGGGCAGGCGCCCCGGACCGGCGGTGCTCACCGGCTCTCACCTGGACAGCGTGCCCAACGGCGGCGATTACGATGGCCCCGCCGGGGTGCTCACTGCCCTGGAGGTGGTGGAATCCCTCCGGGAGCAGGGCCTGACTCCGGAGCTGCCCATTGAGGTGGTCTCCTTCATCGGGGAGGAGGGGAGCCGCTTTCCCCATGGGCTGATGGGCTCCAGCTTTGCAACCGGCCACTTTCCCCACGACGACATTGAGACGATGACCGACCGGCAGGGGGTGCGTCTGGCCGACGCCCTCCGGGCGTATGGCGCGGACCCGGCCCGGGCCGGGGAGGCGGTCCTGGCGCCCGGGGCCTACAAGGCCTACGTAGAGGTCCACATCGAGCAGTCGGGCCTGCTGGAGTCGAAGGGGCTGCCGGTGGGAATCGTCGCCGGCATCGCCGGCATGGTCCAGGCCCGGGGCGTGATTCGGGGCCGGGCTGAGCATGCGGGCGCCTGCCCGATGGAGCTCCGCAGGGACCCGATGCCCGCCGCTGCCGAGGTGATTCTTGAGGTGGAGCGGGCGGCACGGGAGTCCGGTCCGACCACCCGGGGGACCGTCGGGTTTGTCCAGGCGCGGCCCGGGGCGACCAACGTGATTCCCGCTTCGGTGGAACTCACCTTCGACATTCGGGATCTTGACGGCGACCGGCGGGACGCCTGCGTGGAGCGGGTGCGCTGGTTCTTCCTGGAGACGTGCCGGAAGCGGGGGCTGGCCGGCGAGTTTGAAGTGCAGCACACCTCGCCCCCGACCCGCTGCGACGCCCAGATCATTGCCACCATGGACGAGGCGGCCCGCTCCATCGGGCTGGACCCCTTTCAGCTGCCCAGCGGGGCGGTGCACGACGGCGCCAACATCGCCTCAATCTGCCCGGTGGGCATGATCTTCCTGCGCAGCCGCGACGGGCTCAGCCATACCCCGCTGGAGTTCACCTCGCCGGAGGACATCGCCGCGGGCGGCCGCCTGCTTGCGGAGACGCTCTGGCGCCTGGCCTCGCAGGTATAGCGTTTGAGCAAAGCAGCGACGGCAGTGTAGGCCGTCGCTGCTTCTTTATCGGGCCCGCACAGCGGGCAGGGGCCAGTCGAGGAAGGAGAGGAGGCGGCGGTTCGCCTGGTCGGGCTGCTCGGCGATGAAAAAGTGGCCGGCCTTGGGGATCACATCGACCTCTACATCTCGCAGGTGCGTCAGGGCACGTTTCACCTGGCGCCTCTGGTTGAACATGACCTCCTCCTCGCCCAGGAGGATCAGCACCGGTACGCTTATCTGCGCCAGTTCCAGATCGGTGAGGGGCCAGGGCAGGTAGAAGGCCGGGTTGGTGAAGCAGACGTGCCGAATCGCCTGTATGTACTGTTCCTGCCAGGATGGGTCGATCGCAGCGGGGTGGCGCGATGCCCAGCGGAGGAAGCGACGGGTCACCCACCGGCTGGGGAAGAGGGCCATGGTGATCAGCCGCAGGAGTAGCCCGGTGCCGATCAGCCCGAAGGCCCCTGCCGGGCCGCAGATAGCCACCCGGCTGACCCGGTCGGGGGCCCGAAGCGCCAGGTTGAGGGCGAAGCAGGTGCCCATGGAGAAACCCAGCACGTGGGCCTGTGCGATCTGAAGTTGATCCAGCGCCTCCACAATCCAGGCGGCGGCCTCGTCGGCGTTGTTGATCCCCCTGGCGGGGCGGCTCTTGCCGGCGTGCCCGAGCAGGTCGAGGGCCACCAGCCGAAAACGCCTGCCCAGGCTTCGCACATTGGGGAGCCAGACGGTGGAACTGGTATGGGTACCGTGCAGCAGGAGGAGGGGGGGTGCATCGGATTCGCCGCTGAGAATCGCATGAACCGTCCCGAAGCGGGTCTCCAGTTGCCGCTCTAGGTACGGCAGTGGCCAGTGCTTCATGGTTGCCTCGTAGGCGGCGAGGTATTCGGCCTCGCCCGCTGGGGTTTTGAAGAGGCTGATCTTCTTGGCCATGCGCATCACCGCCTTCTCAGACTCTCAATGCAAGAATAGCAGAAAAATCTCATAGATTCCACAAGACGCTTCAACCGTGCCAGCGCCCGGCTGTTCTGGCGGAGAACCGCGCCTGTCAGGTAGAGCTATTCTCCCCCGTCCGGCCCGCTCTTCTCCCTTTCTTGGAACCGCTTGACGCCCTTTGGAAGGATGGGTAGACTGATTTCCATACCAAGTGGAATTCAGGTCACCCGAGAGGAGTCTGTGTGGTGCTGCAGGATGTAGAACGGGTCCTGGTATCCGAAGCGGAGATGCAGGCCAAGATTAAGGAACTGGGCGCTCAGATCTCGCAGGATTACGCCGGCAAGGACCTGGTTGTGGTCGGAATCCTCAAGGGGGCGGCGTTGTTTACCTCCGACCTCTTCCGCGCCATTACCATTCCGGCGGAGTTGGACTTCATGCGCATCTCCTCGTACGGGGCTGCCACCAAGTCAACGGGTGTGCATCGCGTCCTACTGGACCTCGACTACACCCTGGAGGGGCGGCATGTCCTGATCGTGGAGGACATCGTCGACACGGGCCTGACCATTAAGTTCCTCAAGGAGTACCTGGCCCAGCGCGGGCCCGCTTCACTTAAGGTAGCCAGCCTGCTGGACAAGCCGACCCGCCGCAAGGTCGATGTAGCGATCGATTACCGCGGCTTCGAGGTGCCCGATTTCTTCGTGGTCGGCAACGGCCTGGACTTCGGCGAGAAGTATCGCAACCTGCGGGATATCTGTGTCCTGAAACCGGAGGTTTACGGGGGCTAGCAACGCCGGGTGGAAGTGGTCCCTGTGAGGCCACCACCCGTATCTAGGAGGAGTCATGGCTCATCGCAGCGATTTGATCGTGGTTGTGGATTTTGGGGCGCAGTACGGGCAGTTGATCGCCCGCCGTGTCCGGGAGCAGCATGTCTACTGCGAGATCTGGCCGTACAACACCCCCGCCCAGCGGTTCATTGACGAAGGGGTCAAGGGGATCATCTTCTCGGGCGGCCCCGCCTCGGTCTACGGTGAGGGGGCGCCCCGCATCGATTCGGGCATCTATGAGCTGGGCCTGCCCATCTTCGGCATCTGCTACGGCATGCAGTTGATGAGCCTCCAGCTCGGCGGCGATGTGCGCCGCCCCGACAGGGGCGAGTATGGCAAGGCGATGCTTCATGTGCGGGAGGCCGGTCACCCGCTATTCCAGGGGCTTGGGGCGCAGACCCAGGTCTGGATGAGCCACTTCGATTCGGTGCTGACCGCCCCGCCGGGGTTTCGGATTCTCGGCGAGACCGAGAACACCCCCACCGCTGCCATCGGCAACGACGAGAAGAAGTTCTACGGCGTGCAGTTCCATCCGGAGGTGGTTCACACCCACCAGGGCAAGGAGATGCTCCAGAACTTCCTCTTCAACGTGGTCGGCTGCGCCGGTGACTGGACCACCGAGTCCTTCATTGAAGAGCAGGCGGCCAAGATTCGGGCCCAGGTGGGCAGCGGCAAGGTGCTCTGCGCTCTCTCCGGCGGCGTCGATTCGTCGGTGGCTGCTGTGCTGGTTCACAAGGCGGTCGGCGACCAACTGACCTGCATGTTCGTAGACCACGGGCTGATGCGCAAGGGCGAGGCGGAACAGGTGGTCCGCACCTTCCGTGACCGGTTCCACATTAACCTGGTTCACGTGGATGCCTCGGAGCGGTTCCTCGCCAAGCTGGCGGGGGTGACCGACCCCGAGCAGAAGCGGAAGATCATCGGCAACGAGTTCATCTACCTTTTCCAGGATGAGGCCCGCAAGCTGGGCCAGATCGACTACCTGGTGCAGGGCACCCTCTACCCCGACGTGATCGAGTCGGGCACTGCCACCGCTGCGGTGATCAAGTCGCACCACAACGTGGGCGGCCTTCCGGAGGATATGGAGTTCCAGTTGATCGAGCCCTTCCGGGAGCTGTTCAAAGATGAGGTCCGGGCGGTTGGCCGGGCGCTGGGCGTGCCCGAGGAGATCGTCGGGCGGCACCCGTTCCCGGGGCCGGGCCTGGCGATTCGGGTGCTGGGCGAGATCACCCGGGAGAAGCTTGACATCCTGCGGGACGCCGACGCCATCTACCTGGAGGAGATCCGCAAGGCGGGCCTCTACGACCAGATCTGGCAGGCCTTCGCCGCCCTTCCGAATATCCGCAGCGTGGGGGTCATGGGCGACGAGCGGACCTACAACTACCCGGTCATCCTCCGGGCGGTGACCTCGGAAGACGGCATGACCGCCGACTTCTTCCGCTTCCCGTGGGATGTGCTGGAGCGCATCTCCAACCGGATCATCAACGAGGTGCGCCATGTGAACCGGGTGGTCTACGACATGACGTCGAAGCCGCCGGGGACCATTGAGTGGGAATAGACAAGCACGGACCGGGGCACTTCCCCGGTCCGCTTTGTTATGTAACCTTATGCACCTTCCGTTCATACGCTGAGGGGGGGCCGGCCCCCATGTTATGAACCAGGGAGGGTGCATCGTGGGGAAGTCCCGTAAGCATCACAAGACCAAGCCGATTCAGCGACTCTGCGGCAAGCTGGCCGCCATTTTGAACGGAACCGCTTCGATCCAGAATGGCGTCTGTGTCGTCTCGCAGCTCCGGACCGACCTCGACGTGACGATTCTGGGTCGGGAGACCCAGTCGCCCCTGGTCCTTCCGGTGCTGCTCTCCTTCGAGAACTTCGACCAAAAGGGCCGGGCGCTCAGCCTGGGTGAGTCGGTGCTCCTCCAGGAGGAGGTTAACACCTTCATCCGGGTTCTGCAGGACAACGGGATCATCGTAACCGCCCTGCACAACCACTGGCTCTTCGAGGAGCCCCGGCTCATGTATCTGCACTGGGAGGCGATTATGGATCCGGTGGCGTTCACCCGGGCGGTGGCTCAGGCCTTCCGGGCCATCGGGGTGGACTTCGGCGACGCCACGGGTGACGAAACCGGTGACGAAACTGGTGACGAAACCGGTGATGACGACTAAAACGAAAGGGAGCCGGCGGGTATGTCCGCCGGCCCCTTCTCTGCGTCAGGCGGCCGGATAGGCCAGGAAGCGCTCCATGTCGTAGAGGGTCGCCGTCGTCGGCGGGGTGCAGTGGGACGGGCATGCCGACCAGCAGGCGCTGGTGCTCCAGGTAGGCTCTCACATCGGTGGGGCCGTACAGCGAGATCACCCCATGGACCGAGGTCTCCTGACCGGCCAGGTCGGCGGTCTCGAACCCCGGGTGGCCGTGGCCGTAGGCGACGTCGAGCACGGCGTGGCCCTGGGAAGCCAGGTGGCGAAAGAACGGGTCAGTGCCCACGCCCTTGTCCCTGACGTGCCGGGCGGTGCCGTGGAAGAAGAGGAGGGCCACGCCGCTGGCTGTACCTCCGCCGGCGAGAGCGAGGGAAAAGCCGGCCGTTACGGTCCACCCGGCCTGCCAGAAGCGCCAGGCCAGCAGCAGGGCGAGGGCGACGGGAAGGGCGGTCAGAATGGTGAGGATGACCAGGGCAACGACGGACAGGGTTATGAGGGTGCGCCTCCTACTGCACAGAGGGGTGGATGCCGATGAGACGGAGGACGGCGTGGACCGCATCCTCCCAGATGGGGTTGCCGGGTGGTTTCTGGTAGATCAGTCCGCAGCCCGCCCACGTACTGGACCAGGCGGAGGTAGGCCTCCTCGCGGGCCAAGGAGGTGAGCATCAGCCGGGCCAGCAGTTCGACCCGCTCCCGCGGGCTGGCGGGTGAGGCCAGAAGCTGCTCGACCAACTGAAGCGAGGGGGCCAGCGGCTCGGTCACCGCCGCCCGGAAGAGCTCCTCCTTGGAGGGGAAGTAGACTGGTCGGACAATCGCCCGGCATGCAGGATTATTCACTTCATTATAGTAAATAACAATTATTTTTAGCGTGGGGGAGGCTGACCCTGCTGTGACATTGCTGCAGCCGACCGCTGCACTGACCGACCTGCTCCTGGCCCTGACCGCTTTTGCCATGGCCTGGGGCGCCCTCCGGCACTCCGTCCGGACCGGCTCCCGCCGGACCCGCTGGTGGAGCCTGGGGTACGGCCTGCTGGGGCTGGGGGCCTTTCTGGGCTTTCTCACCCTGGGCTTTCGAACCGGGCTCGAACCGCTCTTCTACTATGTCTCCCGGCTGAGCGTCGGCATTGCCGTGCTGGCGATGCTGACAGCGGTGGTGGAGAGCCTGGTCAGCCCGGCGGCGGCCCGGCGCTGGCGGTGGCTGTTCCTCCTGGCCTTTGTGGCGTACTATGGAGCAACCCTGGCCGGCGGCAGCTTCCTGGTCTTCATTCTCTACTCGGGGACAGCCCTGGTCGCCACCCTCACGCTGGAACTCTACCGGTGGCTGGGGCGCCGCGAGGCGGGGGCCGGCTGGATGGCCCTGGGCATGGCGCTCTCCATTCTGGCCGCCGTGCTCCAGGCCGCCAAGCTCTCCTTCACGCTGGTCTGGACCTTTGATCACAACGGGGTTTACCACCTGGTGCAGACCGTCGCCCTCTTCTTCCTGTACCGGGGCGTCACCGCCCGGGGCGGGGCAGAGGGAGACCGTATCAACCAGCCAGCCTGAACGAAAGGGGCGAAGTAAACATGGCCGTGCATGCGCAGGACCGGGTCTCGACCCCGGCCATCTCGTTCCGGTGGATTATCGACAAGCGAAGCGACCTGCTCTACTACATCGGCTCCGCCCTGGTGGGCTGGCTTTACGCCGGTGTAGCGCTGCTGGCCGTGGCCCTTCTGGATGACCCAATGCGTGACGCCTTTGCTGTGATCAAGCTCGGCGGGATCCACATTCCGCTGACGCTTCAGCTCTTGGTCTTCAGCTCCTGGGCCTTTCTGCTGGACGCCCCCCACGTCTGGTCGACCCTGGCCCGCACCTTCTTCGACCCCGACGAGTGGCGGGTGCGGCGGCGGGAGATGCTGATCTCCCTGGGCTGGTTCCTGGTGGCGCCCACGGCGATTCTCACCCCATACCTGGTGGGCTGGGCGTTAGCCCCCTTCGGCATCACCCTCCCGCCCTTCACCCTGGGGCTGGGGGCGCTGCTCTTCACGGTCTTCTTCCGGCTCTGGGCCTACTACCACGTGGTGCGCCAGCACTGGGGCTTCCTGATCCTCTACAAGCGGAAGAACGGCGACATGGAGGCGCAGTCCTCCCTGGTGGACACCTGGTTCTTCAACCTGTCGCTCTACGCCCCGCTGATCATCTTCCTCTTCGGCCCCCTGTTCTCGAAGACGCCGGGGCTGCCCAAGATCCCCTTCGACTCCTTCACCGTGGGGGGAATCCGGGTGGCGGGGGTGATCTACCCCCTGGCCTGGGCGGTCTTCGCCGGGGCGATTCTCCTCTACCTGGGCTACCAGGTCTACCTGTGGCGGCGCGGGCAGGCGCTGAACGGTCCCAAGCTGCTCTTCCTCTCCTCGCTGATCCCCCTGCACCTGGCCGCCTTCAGCCACCCCTACCTGGCGGCGCTGATGGTGCCTATCGTCACCGCCGGCCACAATATCCAGTACCACCGCATCGTCTGGATGTACGGGCAGAACAAGTACCAGGCGCCCGAGGCCCGGCCGAAGTTTCGGATCGCCTCGGCGCTCTTCAGCCGCTTCTGGGTCTACTTCGGGGTGGGGCTGCTCTTCACGTTCGCCCTCTACCGGGGGCCGTGGATTGACTGGCTGAAGACCACGGTGGGCATGAACCTGGACCAGTCGATCTTCATGGGCGTGGGGATGATGGCCGGTCTGGCCGACCCGACCACGCTGAACCTGGGCCAGCAGCTCTTCGGGGGCTTCCTGGTGGGCTGGGCAATGCAGCACTACTACCTGGACTCGAAGATCTGGCGGGTCCGGTCCGACCAGGCGGTGGCGAAGCAGCTTCAGGTCGATGCATAAGAGCGAGCCCTTGCGCGTGTTCACCGCAAGGGCTCGCCTGTTTCGCTTAGTAGATGGTGGGCTCGGGCAGCGCCGGGCTCCCGCTCCCGACCGGCATCGGCTCCGGATCAGGGGCCCCCGGCAGCGCCAGGGTCTCGCTCCGCTCCGGCCCGATGGAGAGCAGCCGCACGGGCACCCCGACGACCTCCTCGATGCGGCGGATGTACCGGCGGGCGTTCTCGGGCAGGTCGGCAGCCGAGCGGGCCCCGGCGGTGGGCTCGGCCCAGCCGGGCAGGGACTCGAAGACCGGCTCCGCCCGGCGGAAGAGGCGCAGGGGCGGCACGGTCTGCACTAGCTTGCCGTCGATCAGGTAGCCCGTGCAGAGCTTCACTTCGGGCAGGCCGTCGAGCACGTCGAGCTTGGTCAGCGCCAGCTCGGTAATGCCCGCCGCCTCTGCGGCGAAACGGGTGGCCACCCCATCAAACCAGCCGCAGCGGCGGGGGCGGCCGGTGACCACGCCGAACTCGCCGCCCTTCTCCCGCAGGTAGTCGCCGATCGCCGCCTCCCGCTCCACCGGGAAGGGGCCCTCGCCCACGCTGGTGGTGTAGGCCTTGGCCACCCCGACGATCCGGGTGATGGCCCAGGGCGGAATTCCGGCCCCCACGGAGGCTGCCCCGGCCAACGGGGAAGATGAGGTCACGTAGGGGTAGGTGCCCCAGTCGGGGTCGCGCAGCACGCCCAGCTGCCCCTCCACGAGAATCCGGCCGCTGGCAAGGCTCCGGCGCACCAGAGGCAGCGAGTCGATGATCCGGGGGCGCAGCGCCTGGCCAAAGGCCCAGTACTCCTCGATGATTGCCTCGGCGCTCATGGCGGAGACGCCGTAGCGCCTCGTCAGCAGCGGGTTGATCGCCTCCAGCGCCCAGCCGACCTGCTGGACCAGCCAGTCCTTCTCCAGCAGGTCGCCCACCTTCAGGCCGCGGCGCCCCGCCTTGTCGGTGAAGGCCGGGCCGACGCCCTTCAGGGTGGTGCCGATCTTCTGGGCGCCCCGGGCATCCTCCTCCAGCCGGTCTAGCAGCCGGTGCCAGGGCATGACCAGGGTGGCCCGCTCATCGACGAAGAGGCGGGCGGTGGAGACGCCACGCTGCTCCAGGGCGGTCAGCTCGGTGATCAGCGTCTCGGGGTCACAGGCGACGCCGGGGCCGATCAGGTTGGTCACCTGCGGGTAGCAGACGCCGCTGGGAACCAGCCGGAACTTGAAGGTGCCCTGCGGGTTGACGATGGTGTGGCCGGCGTTGGCCCCACCCTGGTAGCGAATCACCAGATCGGCCTCCCCAGCCAGGTAGTCGACCATCTTCCCCTTGCCCTCATCGCCCCACTGGGCGCCGATCACTGCGGTCACAGACATGGCGAATCCCTCCTCGGTTCCATCTAACCATAGGCAAGATATAACCAAGTAATAGCGAAGTTTGCCCAGGTTATAACCTGTGGTTTGAACGAGGAGGGTGGCGGCGCATTGTCAATCGGATCATCCACGAACGTTATGGATCGGCGGTGCATACTCGTGAAATGGCTGGCTCTATCCAGCCGCTATGCTTCTCACAATGGGGGGGCAGTCATGAATCACCGCTTCTGTAGTCGCTGCAAGGATTTCAAGCCTCCTATGCACTTTCACCAGACGCAGATTCTGCAGGGCAAACCGATGCGCGATGACCGGAAGAAGCGCAAGGACCGCGACTTCGACGATCACTTGAAGAAGCAGAAGGAGCGCGACTTCGACGACGACTGGAAGAAGCAGAAGGACCACGACTGCTAGCCGGTCTGCAAACCTGGAGAACGAAAATGGGCCGCCGTGCGTTCTGCACGGCGGCCCTCTACACGGCTGGACCTAATGCAGGGCGGTGCATATGCGGGATGCCGGGACGGGGGAGGCAAGCTGGAGGGGGTGACGTGTTGTGCCCACCTAGTTTCGGGTGGGTTCCCGCCTCCTCCGTCCAAAATATGTGTCTCCACGCCCGACTGGAATGGAAAAAACAGACGGAGGAGCAGGATCGACGATGCCTGCTCATGTGACGGCTGGTACTCCAGAGTTGACCACGCTACATAGTGCGTCGAACTGCCTCTCCCTTACAGCATCACCGGGCCGGAGTCGGTGAATGCAGGATATAACCAAGTAATAGCGAAGGTTGCCAGAGTTATAACCTGTGGTTTGAACGAGGGGGCGAGTCGGATGCTGCAGTACGTGGAGGCCTTCTGCGCCGTGGTGGACTCGGGTTCGATCAACTATGCGGCGGAGCGGCTGCACCTCTCCCAGCCCGCCCTCTCCAAGCAGATTCGGGCGCTGGAGGCGGAGTTGGGGGTGCAGCTGCTGGTCCGGTCGAGCCGAGGGGTGGAGCTGACCCCGGTGGGGCGGCGGGTCTACCGGCTGGCCCGGCGGGCGCTGGCGGTGGAGGCGGGGTGCCGTCGGGCGGCGGCTGCCTGGCGGGACCCCTGGTCGGGGCGGCTGACCATCGGGGCCGGCCTGACGCTCACCCTCTTCACCCTGCCCCCGGTGATCCAGACCTTCCGGGAGCGGGTGCCCGATGTGCGGCTGGAGCTGCTGACCGGCGACAGCCGGGAGTCGCTGGCCAGGCTCCTGGCCTTCGAGGTCGACGTGGCCCTGGTCACCTCGCCGGTGCCCCACCCCGAGGTCCAGGCGGTGCCGCTCTTTGTCGACCCGCTGGTGGTGGTGGCGGCCCCCGGCACGGTGCTCCCCCGGGAGATTCCGGAGCTGGGCGGGGCGGCGCTGATCTCCTTCCGGCGGGGGTCGGGGCTGCGGCAGTACGTGGACCAGGTGCTGGAGAGCCACGGCGCCCGCCCCGACGTGGTGATGGAGTTCGACTCGATCGAAGCGATCAAGACCATGGCCGGGCTGGGCCTCGGCCTCGCCCTGCTGCCGCTCTCGGCGGTGCGGGAGGAGGTGGCCGCCGCCAGGCTGACCATGACCCGGCTGCCCGACTGGCCCGACGCCGGCCGGACCGTGACCCTCCTGCGCCGGCGGGCGGGGCTCCGGTCGGGGGCGGTCAGCCTCTTCACCGCCATTGCGCGCGAGGTGGTGGGCGGTGAGCGGCGGAGTCCGCCCTCTTGACACCTCAATTTCCAGGTACAGGATTCGAATGAACGTTCCTTCTAGTCCGGAAGGGGGGATGATGATGGCCGAGAAGTCCAGGGGTAGCGGCAAACAGGAAGCGATCCTGGAGGCGGCTCTGGAACTGTTCGCCGAGCAAGGGTTTCGCGGGAACAACGTCCCCGAGATTGCCCGGCGGGCCGGGGTCTCGGTAGGAACGCTCTACCACTGCTTCGCGAGCAAGGAGGCCATCGTCAACACCCTGTACCGGAAGCTGAAGCGGGAGGTCAGAGAGGCGCTGCAGGACTCCTTTCCGGTCAACGCTGCTCCCACCGATATCTTCCGGGTCTTCTGGCACCGGATGGTCGGGTATGCCACGGCGCATCCCCTGGCCTTTGCCTTTCTGGAGCTGCACCACCACCTCCCCTACCTCGATGAGGAGAGCCGGGCCATGCTCGCCAAGAGCACCGAGACGGATCGGCTGCTCTTTCAGCAGGGCCGGAAGGCTTGCACGCTCAAGCCCCTGCCCGATTCGGTCCTCGCTGCCTTGATCGGCGGGGCGCTCCGCGACCTGATTCAATCGGCCAGGCGGGGGGAGATCGATCTGACCGCCGAGGTGGTGGATCAGGCCGCCGCCTGCTGCTGGGATGCGGTCCGGCATCCATCGTACCCCCATGAGATGAAAGGAACGAATGCCATGAGCCAGTTCTCCCTCGGCGGGTAACACGGCCGGCTGAGGCCGGACCTAGAGGCGCTGCTCACCGGCCACCGCGCCACCCTGCAACCGCTGCGATCCGGTGTCACCTGCTGTACGTGGGGAAGCAGGTCGTGCTGGCCGGGGGCGATGCCCAACAGGAGAAGGGCTTGCTCTCATCCCTGCGCCTGCCACCAGAGTAGGTCCTGTGGCCTACACGCCGGAACTTGGTGTTCCGGGGCAGGAGGGCAACGCCAGGTGACCCCGAATTCCTACGGTACCGGTGCATTTCGTAGGAGGCGAAGGGTTGGACAAGGGGTTTTCGACGCTGCGGCTGCTGCTCGATCTCGACGGCACGACGCTGAAGAATGCCGGACGCGAGGTGATGGCCCGGGAGCTGAACCTGCCGCTGCCGCAGGGCAACTCGGGCGCCTGGCTCTCCGGGGGGATCCTCGAAGAGATGGGAATCCGCATGGAGCGGTTCTGGGCGGTATGGCATGCCAATCAAGACGAGATCTATGCCCGGGCGGTTCCGCTGCCGGGCGCTCTGGAGACGCTGGCCGGCTTGAAGTCCGCCGGGGCGCACATCGCGGTGGTTACCGCCCGCCGCAGCCCGGCGGAGGCGGTCACCCGGGACTGGCTGGCGCTGCATGGGGTATCATACGATGCGATTCAGTTCAACTGTGACGATAAGCTCACCGTGGCCCGCTCCCTCGGCCTGAACATGGCGATCGATGATGACCTGGGCCACATTCAGGCACTGGCCCAGGGGATGCCGGCGATGCTGATGGACCCCGAAGGTCGGCATGCAGATGTGGAACTGCCCCGGAATGTCTGCCGCATCCGGGACTGGAGCGAGGTGCCCGATGTGATCCGGCGGCTACGGCTTCAGGTGGCGATGTAAGCCCAGGCGCCCGACCAGGCCTGATACGAAAGCTGGGACCGGAGAGATTCCGGTCCTTTTTCGTTGGCGCCATCTTGACACCGGACTCGCCTAAGTGTATTACTGAGTTAGTACACCATAACAGAATGACACACCCCCGGAGGTGACCGATCATGCAGGCGATTCAGGTTCAGGGCCTCACCCGCCTCTACCGCAACGGCCGTGGTGTCCGGAATGTCAACCTGTCGGTGGAGCCTGGCTCCATCTTCGGCTTCCTCGGCCCCAACGGCGCCGGCAAGACCACGCTGATCCGTACGGTGCTGGGCTACATGAAGCCCCAGGCCGGGCGGGCGAGCGTGCTGGGCATCGACGCCATTGCTCGCTCGCGGGAGGTCCGGCGCAAGGTAGGCTACCTGCCCTCGGACCCTGCCCTCTACGACTTCCTTACCGGGCGGGAGAACATTGAGTTCGCCCTTCTGGTGCGTGGGGTGAAGGGCCGTGCCAGGGTCAGCGAACTTTCCGACCGGCTGGAGATCGATTTGGGCCGCCGCCTCAAGACGCTCTCCCGGGGCAACAAGCAGAAGGTGGCGATCGTGGCCGCCCTGGCCCACGACCCGGAGCTGCTGATCCTCGACGAGCCCACCTCGGGGCTGGACCCGCTCGTGCAGGAGACCTTCCTGCAGCTGATCCGGGAGGAGCAGCGGCGGGGCAAGACGGTCTTCATGTCCTCGCACATCATGAGCGAGGTGGAGGCGGTCTGCAGCCAGGTCGGCATCATACGCGACGGGGAGATCGTCGCCGTCGACACGGTGGATCGGATGAAGAAGCAGCGGGTCAAGTACGTCGAGGTGGAGTTCGCCGGCGAGGTGCCCGACCTTTCGGCCATGGCTGGCGTCGATGGCTGGCGTGTGGAAGGGCAGAAGGCCACCTTCACCATGGCGGGCAATCTTGATACGCTTGTCGCCGAACTTGGGAAGCGTTCGCTGGTGGATCTGACGCTGAGCGATCCCCCGCTGGAGGAGGTTTTCCGGCGGTTTTACGAGAGCGGAGGTGGGGGGCGATGACGCTCCTGTGGCAGCAGTTTCGGGCCCAGTTGATGGGCCTTCTGGCCTGGACCGGTGCGGGGCTGCTCCTGGTGCTGAGTCTGACCAGCACCGCCCCGGCGACCATCGCCAGCGGCACGGAGATGATGGAGAAACTCCCCGAACAGTTCAAGCGGATTCTGGGGGTTCAGGAGGGGCTCTCCGCCCTGGACAACTTCGTGGCCGGCAAGATTGCCGTCTCGCTGGCGCTGATCATGGTGCTCTACGCCATCGTGCTGGCGCTCTCGGTGGTCACCCGGGAGGTGGATCGCCGGACCATCGACTTCCTGCTGTCGCTGCCGGTCAGCCGGCAGGAGGTGCTGCTGGCCCGGGCGGGTGTGATGATCCTGAACACCGGCCTCTCCGGGGCGATTCTCTGGGGGGCCACCATCGCCGGTCTGAAGGCACAGAACCTGGAGGCCGACTGGCCGGTTTACTGGGCGATCTTCGCGGGGCATTGGCTGCTGGCGGTCATGACCGGCTCGATCACCCTGCTCGCCTCGCTCTGGATCGATGATTACAGCCTGGCGCTCAAGCTCTTCCTCGGCCTCGTCTCGGCGCTATACTTCCTCGACCTGGCCCTGAAGGGAGCGGGGGTCGGTCGGGTCGGCCGGCTCCTGAGCCCCTTCAGCTACGGGGACCCGGTGACGGTCCTCCTGGAGAAGGCGCTGCCCGTAAGCGATCTCCTGATCATGCTCGGTGTCACCGCAGCAACGCTTGCCGCCAGCGTCCCGGTCTTTAACCGGAAGCAGATCTCTGCCTGAGGCGTGCATAGGAGGTGACTCACATGACCCTGCTTCGACAGCAGGCCAAGGCCGAAGGGCTCACTCTTCTCGTCTGGGGCCTGATCCTGGGTGGCCTTCTGCTCTACACCACGACCATGTGGAAGATGCTGATCGACTCCGACGGCATGGAGGCGATCGTCTCCATGCTGGAGGCGATGCCCCCCGCCATGCAGGCGATCATCGGCGGCGGCGGATCGCTCCTTACCATCGATGGATGGGTAACGGCCTACTCCTTCGGTCAGTGGCTCATGATCCCCTACCTGGTCTTTACCGGGCTGTTCGCCACCTCGATCATCTCCCGGGAGATGGACCGCCGGACCATGGAGTTTCTGCTCTCCCTGCCCACCTCGCGCGCCGAGATCATCCTCTTCCGCTGGGCCGGCATGGCGATTGGACTGGCTGTGCTTCTGGCGCTCCACCTGCTGGGAACCCTTGCGGGAATCTGGCTGATCGGCGAGACGGCGGCGGTCGGCAACTACCTGGTGGCCGAACTCAACCTCTGGCTGCTGCTGCTGGCCATGGGGACGCTCTTCCTCCTGATCTCCGTCTTTATCGATGACTATGGCCGGGCGGTGGGTGTCACCCTCGGCATCGGATTCGCCTTCTTCTTCGCCCACATTGGGACGGAGGGGCAGAGCGGGGCGGCGGAGAGGGTGCGGGGCCTCCTTCCCTTCGCCCAGTTCCGGCCGGACGTGGCGATCACCGACGGGGCGGTGCCCTATGGGGCGCTGCTCTACCTGGCGGTCATGACCCTTGCCGCCCTGCTGCTCTCCGTCTACCTCTTCCAGCGCAAGCAAATCAGCGTGTAAGATCAGGGGAGGGGAGGAGGGCGACCGAATGTGGCTGCATATTGATCCATCTAGCGGGACGCCCATCTACCGGCAGATTGTGGACCAGGTCCGGCAGGCGGTGGCCTCCGGCGTGCTCAGGGCAGGCGACAGGCTGCCCTCTGTGCGCGACATGGCTGTGGAGCTGGCGGTCAACCCCAACACCATCGCCAAGGCGTACCAGGAGCTGGAGCGGGACGGGGTGATCGTCACCCCGCGGGGCCGGGGCTCCTTCGTGGCCGACCGGGACCACGGGCTCGATGAAGCGGAGCGGCTCCGCCTCTTTGCCGAGGCGGTGGACAGGCTGGTGGCCGAAGCTTACAGGTTGCGGATCGGGTCCGACCGGGTGATCGACATGCTGCGTGCCAAGATGCGCGAGGCGGAGAGGAGGCGCTCCGGTGAGTGAGATGGCGATCTCCCTGACGGGTGTCAGCAAGCGGTACGGCAGGCGGGAGGCGCTGCGCCAGGTGGACCTGGCGGTGCCGGCGGGCTCAATCTTCGCCCTGCTGGGCCCCAACGGCGCAGGCAAGACGACCCTGGCCCGCTGCCTGCTCGGCCTGATCCGGCCGGACGGGGGCGAGGGCACGGTGCTGGGGTATCCGCTGGGGCCGAACTACCCGCCGCTCGCCCTGAAGGAGCGGGTGGGTTACGTGGCCCAGCAGCCGACCCTGTACGAGTCCATGACCGCCGGCGAACTGCTCGCCTTTGCCCGGGGGCTCCACCCCCGCTGGGATCAGCAGACCGAGCGCCGCTACCTGGACCTCTTCTCCATTCCCACCGGGGTGCGGGTCCGGCAGATGTCGGCGGGCACGAGGGCTCAGCTGGCGCTCACCCTGGTGATGGGCGGGAACCCGGAGCTGCTGGTGCTCGATGAGCCCACCCTGGGGCTGGACCCGCTGCACCGGCACCAGTACCTGCAGGTGCTGCTCGCCGACAGCCTGGAGGCGGGGCGCACGGTGCTCCTGGCCAGCCATGACCTGCACCAGATCGAGCGGCTGGCCGACCGGGTGGCGATTCTGCGGCAGGGTGCGGTGGCCCTGACCGGAGCCATCGACGACCTGAAGAGCAGTGAGAAGCGGGTCCGGGTTGCCGGGGAGCTGACCGAAGCTGCCCTGTTGGCTGTTCCGGGGGTGCGCCGGGCCGTGCGGGAGACCACGGGTTGGCTCCTCTTTGCCACCGGCGAGGGCGAGGCGCTGCGGAAACGGCTCCTTCAGGTGGATGGCGTCCAGGCGGTGCAGGTCTATGATCAGAGCCTGGAAGAGATCTTCTTGAGCCATGTAAGCGAATGACCGCTAGTCTTTGTCCCACATGGGAAGTCGGGCACGTCGTGAACGGTGTGCCCGACTTTTTTTTCGCCTACGTTCGAACAAGTGAGGCTCAATTACGTATTAGATGATAGAAACCTACATCAACAAGGTGTGAGCAATCGGCCCATTAGACTGGAGTGAGGAAAAGATGGAGAAGCCCGTATTACGTCCCGACGAGTTCAGCCGCATCGTGGCGGACCGCCTACAGCACGAGCGCCCGGAGGCGCGGGTGCAGCTGCTGGGCCAATCGTTTCTGATGCTCTTTGAGGAGGGGCACCGGCGGGTGCTCTCCCTGGCCGCCTATTACCGGCGCTATCGGCAGGCGCCGGAGCGGTGCGACGACCTGATCGACACCTTTTTGCAGCAAACAGCGCAGCGCCAGCGGAAGCGGGGGCGGACCCTGCTGGAGGTGCGGGAGCAGGTGCTGCCGCAGCTGCTGCCAATCAGCCTGGTGGAGCAGACTCGCATGGACGGGCGCGAGCTTGCAGCGATCCACTACGTGGGGAACCTGGCCATCTCCTTCGTCATCGATGAGGACGAGCGCTACTCGTACATTCACCGCCGCCTCATGGAGCGCTGGCAGGTGAAGGAGACGGACCTGCTCGCCCTGGCTGTGCGGAATCTGCAGCAGATAAGCCGGAATCTGCCGCCGCCACTGCGCATTGGGAAAGGGAAGCGGCTGACGCTGGTCTGGGAGGCGTTCGACGGTTACGACGCCAGCCGGATTCTGCTGACCCGCTCACTCTGCGAGATGGCGGCACATGTGGAGGGGAATCCGATCATCGCCGTTCCCCACCGTGATTACATGGTGATGTTCGGCGACAGTGACCCGAACTTTGTGGAGGAGATGATGGAGCGGATTCGGGAGGAGTCGCACTCTCATCGCTACTCGATCTCCGACAAGCTCTACACCCTGAACTACGGTTCGCTGGTGCTCTATGACTGGATGGCCCGCCGGGAACGGGTGGTAAACTGAGCAGGAAGTTAAGAGGGGAAGGCCGAATCCTCTGGTTGTCTAGACCAGTTGGGGAGGAGGCATACCATGACCAATTCTGCGAAGGAGCCCTCGGCGGAGCGGTACTGGGCGGCGGCGGCCGAGGTGATCACCCGGGTCGAGGAGAGCCAGGGGGAGAATATCCGGCAGGCGGCGGCGATCTGTGCGCAGTCGATCATGGCAGGCGGTGTCGTCCACATCTTCGGCGCCGGTCATTCTCGGGCCTTTGGTATGGAGCTGTCGGGCCGGGCCGGCGGGCTGGTGCCGATGCACGTCTTCGGCCTGGAGGAGGTAGCCCCGCCCGGGAAGAAGGGGCTGGAGCTCCTGGACCTGGAGCGGAGCCCGGAGACGGCCCACCGGCTGCTCGCCCTCTTTAAGAAGGAGCGGAGCGACTGCTTTATCATCGCCTCGAACTCGGGCCGCAACGGCTGCCCGGTGGAGTTGGCGCTGGAGGTCAAGCGGTGGGGGCACCCGGTGATCACCGTTACCTCGCTGGCTCACGCCTCCGCCTTCGCCTCCCGGCATCCGTCGGGGAAGCGGGTCTTTGAGATCGCCGATGTGGTGATCGACAACGGCGCCCCCCCTGGTGACGCCCTATTGGAAGTACCCGGGATGCAGGAGCGGATCTGCGCCATCTCCTCGGTGACCGGGGCGCTGATCGCCCAGGCGCTGACGGCAGAGACGGTCCGGCTGATCCGTGCCGGGGGTATGGAGCCGCCGGTCTACGTCTCGGCTAACGTGGACGGCGCCGACCAGCACAACGCCCGGCTGGAGGAGCGGTACCGGGGCCGTATCTAAAACGAAGCAGCGCCGCCAGGCAGGGGTTTCCCGCCGGCGGCGCTTCGCTCGTCTATCGGGGGCGGACCAGGAGCGGTCCCGGAACGGGGGCGTCGGTCATGGCGAAGGTCTGGTTCAGGAGCTGGTTGTTGCCGGCCACCTGCTGGTTGGAGACCTGCATCAGGCCCATTACCCGCTGCATGGCGGGGTGGCTCCGGGCGGCAGGGGAGAGCTGCGGGAGCATCCGCATCGCCGCCTGCCGGTTCTGGAGGAAGCCAGCCAGATTGAAGGCCAGGTTATCGGCGGCGGTGGGGTCGCCCTGCTGCATCCGGATCAGGTCGCCATAGGCTGCGATCTGGTGGTGCAGTTCGTTCAGCTCGATCAGGCTGAACCGCTGGTAGGCGGGGTCGCGCTGCAGAATGGGGTTCCGCAGGGCCTCCACATGGTAGCTGTGGGCCACAGCCGCCACGGGGAGAGACTCCAGCAGGAAGCGCTCCATGGCAGCGAGGGGCATACCGCCCGTCGGGGCCTGCCAGGCTGGGTACGGGGATGACGCGTACGGACCCATGTCGGAGTAAGGACCCATCTCTCTTCTCCTCCATTGTGGTTTCCACGTCATCTTATGTCGCCTGCCAGGTGGGGGTCACAGGCCGTAGTAGGTCTTGAAGTTACAGCTATCCCCTGGCAGGTCGGTGAAGAGGGCGTCGGTTATGCCGCTGTAGACCGCCTCCGCCATCATGTCCCGGAAGGTATGGTTGCCCAGGCACAGGGCCTCGTTGGGGTTGCTGACAAAGAGGAACTCGACAAGCAGGGTCGGGACCGTCGAGTTCCGGATCACATAGTAGTAGCTGCGGGGGTCTGACAGACTGATCATCCGGCAGATGACCCCCCGGTCGAACCACGGGCAGCTGGGGCTGCCAAACTGCATGATCGCCTCCTGAACCCGGCTGTGGACCAGGCAGGCCGCCCGCTTCGACTGGATGCGAACCGCCTCGGTCGCTTCGCTGCCGCATTTGTAGTAGGTCTCGGTTCCCCGGGAGGAGATCAGGTGGGCGTTGTTGTGCAGGCTCACGAAGAGATTGGCGCCCGAGGCGCTGGCCAGGTCGGCCCGGTAGGCCAGGCTGACGTCGTAGTCGCCTGTTCGGGTCATCCAGACCCGGTCGATTCGCCCGTCGCTCTCCAATCGGGGGCGCAGGTGCCAGTACCCGATGTCGAGGTTGAGGTCCTTCTCCACCAGCCCGTTGCCTACGGCGCCGGTATCGCTGCCGCCGTGGCCGGGGTCAATGCAGAGCCGCAGCCGCGACGGGTCGGGCTCGGTGACGAAGACGTGGAACGGGTCATTCTTCAGCCAGCCCCGCTCCCCGTCCATCAGGGTCACCTCGAGCCAGCTCCGATCGATCAGCGCCGTGAAGTGAGGGGCGTACTGGCCGGCATCGAGGTACCCGATCGGATTTCCGCGGGGGCGCGGCTGAGGGTAGACCGGCGCACGATAGCCCGGTTGGCCCCAAACCGTCGCAATGCCTACATAGTCGATAAATCGGCTGGTTTGAACCATAGAACTCCCTCCCCCTGGTGTCTCATTGAATGCAGACGCTCAGGGGGTGGGGGTGGGCTGTTGGAGTGGCCGTTTCTCCCCGGCAGCGTATCCGTCAGCGGTGGCGGCGGATCGCCTCCAGGGCCGCGGCCACGTCGGATTCGTCGTTGTAGAAGTGGAAGGCGAACCGGATCGCCTGCCCTCGCGGGGCGGTGATCAGCCCTTCGGCGGCCAGGGCGGCCTCCAGCGCCTCCGGGCGGTCGGTGGGAACGGCCACGAATGGCCCACGCCGCCCATCGTCCACCGGGCCCACCGGGCGGATCCCCAGTTCGGCCAGGCCGCCGGCCATGAGCCTGGTCAGGCCCATCACCCGCTGGTGAATGCGCTCCGGGCCAATCTCCAGCAGGAGGTTGATGGCGGCCTCGCCCGCATAGCACGCCGGAACCGTGAAGGTGCCGCCCTGGAAGCGACCGCCGCCGGGGGCGTAGTGCAGCCGGTCCAGGTCGACGGCGAAGGGCTGCTCCTGGGACATCCAGCCGGTGGCGGTGGGCTCCAGCCTGGCAGCGACGGCCGGGTTGGCATAGACGAAGCACAGACCATAGGTGCCCAGCAGGTACTTGTGCGCCCCGGTCACCAGGAAGTCGCAGCCCAGGCGCTCCACGTCGATGGGCACCACGCCGGCGCCCTGGAAGGCGTCGACCAATACCAGCGCCCCCGCCCGGTGGGCCAGCTCCACCACCCCGGCCACGGGCAGCCTGGCGCCGGACGAGTACGAGACCGTGGAGACACAGACCAGCGCCGTGCGCTCGTCGATCGCCTCGGCGTAGCGCTCCAGCGGCACATCGCCCTCGGCGCCCGGCAGGACGACCAGGTCGATCAACCCCCTCTGGCGGTAGGCCAGCAAAATATCGAGCACCGTGGGGAACTCCAGCTCGCTGACCACCACCTTGCGCCGCTCACGGAAGTCGATGGCGCTCAAGATGGCGCTCACGCCGCTGGAGACGGTGGCGGTGAGGCCGATGGCCGCAGCCGGGGCGTTGATCAACCGGGCGAAGGCGGCCTGCGCCCCGCCGATGCGGGCGAACCAGTGGGTGTTCCAGGGAACGCCCTCCTCCCGCCACGAGGTCATAAAGCGGCCCATCGCCTCCTCCACCCGAGGGCAGAGGGCGCCCTGGGAGCAGGATGCGAAGTAGCGCTTGTGCGCAAAGATGGGGAAGAGGCGACGCATCTCCTGCCAGTAGGTTGATTCGTGCGGTGTAGTCATGCGCGTGTTCCTCCTCTGTTCTGTCTGGGTCAAGTTCGGCCCCTGTTCCGGACATCCTCTCACGCCGCAGAAACCCGAACGATTTTGATCCAGAGACAGAAAAAGTTCGGATTCTAAGTTGACATCCGGCGACGAAAAGCTTACATTGGGAAATGTGATCAGGAGATTTCCGGGTCACGGAGGAAAGTGTGCCTAGGGTTCCGCGGCGCCTTCCCAGCGAGGCGTCGGACTGCGACCGAGCGGCACAGGCCGGCCCATGGGGCTGGCTACACCGATGGGATAAAAACCCGGGCGGGTAGGTTTCACTCCAACGAGGAGTGGATTCTACCCGTCCGGTTTTTTTGGCCGGAGGTTCATGCATGCTTTCATCTCTCTCCGGCTATGCTCCCGTTACGCACTTATCTCTTTTCGACAGGGGAGGCTCACATCGTGGCTGCTAAGGAAGCACATGGTTCGTCTCCGGCGCCGCAAGGGTTCCTGGATCGCTTTTTCGGGTTGACTGAGCATGGCACCAATGTTCGGACCGAGATCGTTGCCGGCCTGACCACCTTCGTGACCATGGCTTACATCATTATTGTTAACCCGTCGATCCTGAAGACCACCGGTATGGATGAGGGCGCTCTCTTCATGGCGACCATCATCGCCGCCGCCGTGTCGACCCTGGTGATGGGCCTGGTGGCCAACTGGCCCATGGCTCTCGCTCCCGGTATGGGCCTTAACGCTTTCTTCGCCTTCGTGCTGGTGGGCGCCATGGGGCTTCCCTGGCAGACCGCTCTCGGCGCCGTCATGATCTCCGGTGTCCTGGCGCTGATCGTCACCATGACCGGCCTGCGTGAGATCATGATCAAGGCGATCCCCACCGCCCTCAAGCACGCTGTCTCCGCCGGTATCGGCTTCTTCATCATGCTGATCGGCCTCAAGAACGCCGGGATCGTCATCGCCAACCAGGCGACGATCATCTCCCTCTCCAGCCTGAAGGAGCCGGCCGCTCTGCTGGCGATCGTCGGCCTGATCATCACCGCCGCCCTGGTGGCCCGGAACGTGACCGGCGGCATTCTGATCGGTATCGCCGTGACCACCCTGATCGGCATTCCCATGGGTGTCACCAACCTGCCCACCGAGTGGATCTCCGCCCCGCCCTCGCTCGCCCCGACCCTCTTCCAGCTCGACCTGATGGGCGCCCTCACCCCGGCGCTGATCACCGTGATCTTCTCCCTCTTCTTCGCCGACCTCTTTGACACCATCGGCACCTTCGTCGGCGTCGCCGGCAAGGCGGGCCTCATGGACAAGGAGGGCAACCTGAAGGGCGGCTCCAAGGCCCTGGTGGCCGACTCTGCCGGCACGATTATCGGCGCCCTGTTCGGCACCTCCAACACCACCACCTACGTCGAGTCGGCTGCGGGCGTCTCCGCCGGCGGTCGGACCGGCCTCACCGCTGTCACCGTCGCTGTCTTCTTCCTGCTGGCCGCCTTCTTCGCCCCGATCGCCCTGGCGGTCCCGGCTGCGGCCACCGCTCCGGCCCTGATCATCGTCGGCATCTTCATGGCCGCCCCGCTCCTCGAGATCAACCTGCACGACTTCACCGAGGCGCTGCCCGCCGTGATCACCGCCCTGATGATGCCCTTCTCCTTCTCCATCGCCACCGGCCTGGCCCTCGGCTTCATCGCCTACGTGGTCCTGAATGTCCTGGTGGGCAAGGCGAAGCAGGTACACTGGATGATGTACGTGCTAACCCTCTTCTTCCTCTACTACTTCTACACGCACGCCTAGATAGGGACCCTCCGCCAAGGCGCAAGAACAGCGGGGCTCGGGTGAACCCCGAGCCCTTTCCTAATGCCAACCCGAAGAGGCAACACGACCTATCTGGCTTCCTTACGGGCAAGCTACAGGGGAAGGAATCGCTCTACAAATCGTGAAGTCAAGTCTTAAACAGTTCCCTGGAAAAGTGAGGACGACGAGATGATTGATCGCTACACCCGCTCCAATATGGCCCGGCTCTGGGCCTCGGAGAACCGGTTTCAGAAGTGGCTCGAGGTGGAGATTCTGGCCTGCGAGGCGTGGGCGCACCTGGGGGCGATTCCCAAGGAGGAGGTCGCGGAGCTGAAGGCCCGCACCTTCACGGTGGATGCTGCTTTCGTTCAGCGGGTGGAGGAGATTGAGCGGACCACCCGCCATGACGTGATCGCCTTCACCACCGCCTGCGCCGAGCGGATTCAGCACCCCTCGGCCCGCTATATCCACTACGGGCTCACCTCCACCGATGTGGTGGACACCGCCCTTTCGGCGGTGCTGAACGAGGCGGTCCGGGAGATTCAGAGGGGGCTCGATGGGCTGATTGCCGCCATTGGCAAGCGGGCTGTGGAGTTCAAGGACACCCCGGCCATGGGCCGGACCCATGGGGTGCATGCGGAGCCGACATCCTTCGGGCTGAAGCTGGCGCTCTTCTACGCCCAGCTCAAGCGGGACGCCGTACGGCTGGAGCAGGCCCGGCAGTCGGTTGCTGTGGGCAAGCTTTCGGGGGCGGTGGGCAATTACGGAAACATCGATCCTTTCGTCGAAAGTTATGTCTGCGAGCAGATGGGGCTCGGGGTCGCGGAGATCTCCACCCAGGTGCTTCAGCGTGACCGGCACGCCCACCTGATGACCACCCTGGCGATTCTCGGCTCCACCCTGGACAGCCTGGCTGTTGAGCTCCGGCTGCTCCAGAAGACCGAGACCCGGGAGGTCGAGGAGCCGTTCTCCAAGGGGCAGAAGGGCTCGTCGGCCATGCCGCACAAGCGGAATCCGGTTACCCTGGAGCAGATCTCGGGCCTGAGCCGGCTGCTCCGGTCCAACGCCCTGGCGGCGCTGGAGAACGTGCCGCTCTGGCACGAGCGCGATATCTCCCACTCCTCGGTGGAGCGGGTGATTCTGCCGGACTCCACCATCTTGGCGGACTACCTGATCGCCAAGATGACCTGGGTCGTCGAGAACATGCACGTCTACCCGGCGAACATGAAGCGCTCCATGGATATGTCGCTGGGCCTCACCTCCTCCGGCTCGGTGCTGCTGGCGCTGGTGGAGAAGGGGCTGACCCGGGAGCAGGCCTACGCCATCGTCCAGGAGAAGGCGATGGAGGCCTGGTCGGACGGGATCCACCTGCGGAAGCTGCTGGAGCAGGATCCGACGATCCAGTCGATGCTGACGCCGGGTGAGATGGATGACGCCTTCGATGTCACCCATCACCTGAAGCACGTGGACACCATTTTTCAGCGTTTGGGGTTGATTGAATGAGCACCGCGAACATTATTGTGGGAGGGCTCGGGGGGCTGGTGGTGACCGTGTTGGTCACCTACCTGTGGCCCCGGAACAAGAACCGCCACGCGGGCGCGATCGTGGGGGCGCTGCTGGGCTTTCTAGTGGCCTACGTTCTGATGACCCGGGTGGAGCTGTAGGGGGATTGGGTGGTGGAGGTTCCGGTTCAGAGGGTCGAACAACTGTGGGCCGGCGAGGGGATCGCCATCTGGGCGACCGACCAGGCCGGACGGTTGATTCTGGAATTCGATGACGAGGCGGTCTGCGAGGCCGCCTGCGGGATTCAGGCGCTGCTGAAGCGGCATGCCCTGAACTCCAGCTTCCTGGAGCGGCTGGACCGCCGCTCCCTGCTGATCCGCCGGGTGGCGCCGCTGGGCCTTCAGGCGGTGGTGGAGAGTTCGCCCGGGGAGACCAGGTTGACCTACCAGGGGACAGATGGTCAGCCCTTATCGCCCGAGGAGGCGAAGGCGGTCGAGGGCGTCTCCGCCAAGCGGCTGGAGATGATGGAAGACGTGGCGACACACGCTGCCCGTTCGCTCCGGGCGCACCTGACCCCCCACGGGGTGGAGCGCCTGCGGCTGACGGTCCGGTTTGGCGTGGCAGAAGACGGCACCTGCCTGCCCCAGGTGGTCAACCCCCTGAACTGCGAGCTGGGGACGACCGACATGGAGCGGCTGGCGAACCTACTGGGAGGGTAGCCGAGCATGAGTGTCCTGCTGGAGGTTCCGGATATCGGCTTGCGGCGGCTGCACAAGGGGAAGGTGCGGGAGGTCTTTGAGCTGCCGGGCGACCGGCTGCTCATGGTGGCCACCGACCGGCTCTCCGCCTTCGACGTGGTCTTTCCGCAGGGGATTCCCGGCAAGGGCCGGGTCCTGACCCAGATGAGCGTCCTCTGGTTCCACGCCACGCAGCGGATCGTGGAGAACCACCTGATCACCACCGACATCTCGGAGCTGGGGTTGCCCTTCGAGGCGCTGGATGTCCTCCAGGGCCGCTCCATGGTGGTCCGCCGGACCAAGCGGATCGACGTGGAGTGCGTCGTGCGGGGCTACCTGGCCGGCTCGGGCTGGAAGGAGTATCAGAAGGACCGCTCGGTCTGCGGGATCCCGCTGCCCGAAGGCCTGAAGCTAAGCAGCCAGCTCCCCGAGCCGATCTTCACCCCGGCCCTGAAGAACGATGTGGGCCACGACGAGAACGTCTCCGAGCTGAAGGTGCGGGGCCTCCTGGGCGATGAGATCACCGACTTCGTGAAGAACCGCAGCCTGGAGCTATACACTTACGCCGCCTGCAAGGCCAGCGAGGCCGGGGTGATCCTGGCCGACACCAAGTTCGAGTTCGGCCGTGTAGGCGACGATATCATCCTGATCGACGAGATCTTCACGCCGGACTCGTCAAGGTATTGGCCGAAGGACCGGTACCAGGTAGGCGTTGCGGTAGACAGCCTGGACAAACAGCCCGTGCGGGATTACGTGGAGCAGATCGGCTGGAACAAGCAGCCCCCGGCCCCGATGCTGTCCGATGAGCTGATTGCGGAGACTGCGCAGCGGTACTCGTCGGTGTTGGAGCGGCTGAGGGCTGTGTTGGGGTAGCTTCGTCGCCGGTTGCGGTTCTTTTGGCAGAGGGGCCGATTGGGGGCACCCCGTCGCCGCTACAACGTGCCTCCTACGGGCAGTAGGCCTGCTTTCAGCGGCAAATTTCGAAACCGTCTGTGGGTAAGGAGTCGGGTTACGCACCCCCGAAATCTGCCTGATAAGTCGGGAAGCGGCCAACTGCCCGTACGGCGACCCGTCTAATGCGGCTCAAAGGTACCCCCAACCGGCCTTGTGGGGGCCGCAACCGGCTTGGCTTTTCGGGCCAACCAAGCGCCGCCGATCAGGTCTCTCTTTGTTTGAGGGTTTGTGGGGTCTAGAAGTCAGGTCTAAACCGGGTAGGGAAAGGGAGAGCTGCATGCTGTTCAAGGCTGAGGTCAAGGTTTCCTTAAAGAAGGGTGTGCTTGATCCGCAGGGGTCTGCTGTGGAGGGGGCTGTCAAGTCCCTGGGCTACACCAATATCCCGCAGGTGCGGATCGGCAAGTATATCGAGGTCTGGGTGGAGGCGGAGTCGCAGGAGGCGGCTGCGGCCGAGGTCTCGGAGCTGGGCAAGCGGATTCTGACCAACCCGATCATGGAGACCTTCACCTTTACCGTTGCTCCTTCCAACGACCGGATGGTGCCCGCTATCGGGGCGACCGAGACGGCGACCCGGACGGGGGTGGAGTAGCGTGCGCTTCGGCGTGGTTGTTTTTCCCGGCACCAACTGCGAGATGGACACCTACCATGCCATCCGCGAGGTAATCGGGGAGCAGGCGGATTATGTCTGGCACCAGGAGCGGGACCTTGCCCGCTATGACGCCATCGTGCTGCCGGGGGGCTTCTCGTACGGCGACTACCTGCGGACCGGGGCGATTGCCCGGTACTCGCCGGTCATGGACGCTGTCGCCGAGTTCGCCGCCAAGGGCGGGCTTGTCTTCGGCATCTGCAACGGCTTTCAGATTCTGACCGAGGCGGGGCTGCTGCCCGGCGCCCTCCAGCGGAACGCCCATCTTCAGTTCCGCTGCGGCTGGACCCACCTGCGGGTGGAGAACGAAGGTACCGCCTTTACCTCCACCACCACGCAGGGGCAGGTGCTGAAGATCCCGGTTAACCACGGCGAGGGGAACTACTTCGCCGACCCCGAGACCGTGGCGGAGCTGAACGCCAACAACCAGGTGCTCTTCCGCTACTGCACGGCGGCGGGCGATGTGGTCCCGGAGGCCTCGCCCAACGGCTCTGTGGAGAACATTGCCGGCATCATCAACAAGGCGGGGAACGTGGCGGGCATGATGCCGCACCCTGAGCGGGCCTGCGAGTCGTCGCTCGGCTCGGAGGATGGCCGCTTCCTCTTTGTCGCGATGGTGAATCACTTGACTGGGAGGGCCAGCCGTGTCTAGTGGCGTTCAGGTCTGGAATATGGTCGGGCTCAAGGAGAGCGAGTACCGCAAGGTGATCGAGATCCTGGGGCGTGAACCGAACGACGTAGAGCTGCAGATGTTCGGCGTCATGTGGTCCGAGCACTGCTCCTATAAGCACTCCCGCTCCACCCTGCGCAAGCTGCCCACCAAGAGCGACCGGGTGCTGCAGGGCCCCGGCGAGAACGCTGGCGTGATCAAGGTCATGGACGACCTGGCGGTCGCCTTCAAGATCGAGTCGCACAATCATCCCTCCTTCGTGGAGCCCTTCCAGGGGGCGGCCACGGGGGTGGGCGGGATCCTGCGCGACGTCTTCACCATGGGCGCCCGGCCGGTCGCCCTGCTCAATTCGCTCCGCTTCGGCCCGCTGGATGACCCCAAGCAGCGCCACCTCTTCGCCGGCGCTGTGGAGGGCATTGGCCACTACGGCAACTGCATGGGGATCCCGACCATCGGTGGCGAGGTCTACTTCGAGGAGTCCTACAAGGGCAACTGCCTCGTCAACGCCATGTGCGTGGGCATCGTGCGGCCCGACAAGATCCGCAAGGGCATCGCCCGGGGGCCCGGCAACCCGATCATGGTCGTCGGCGCCCGCACGGGGCGCGACGGGATTCACGGCGCCTCGCTGCTGGCCTCCGCCGAGTTCAGCGAGGGCGCAGAGGATAAGCGTCCCTCGGTTCAGGTAGGCGACCCCTTCATGGAGAAGCTGCTTCTTGAAGCCTGCCTCGAGCTGTTCGAGACCGATGCGGTGGTCGGCATTCAGGACATGGGCGCCGCCGGTCTGATCTCCTCCTCTTCGGAGATGGCCGCCCGCGGCGACTGCGGCATCGAGATCGATGTGCGCAAGGTGCCCGCCCGCGAGGAGGGCATGAAGGCCTGGGAGTTCCTGCTCTCCGAGTCGCAGGAGCGCATGCTGGTCTGCGTCCAGAAGGGGCGCGAGGCCGAGGTGGAGGCGATCTTCCAGAAGTGGGGGCTGCTCTCCGCCGTGATCGGCCAGGTGACCGACGACGGCATGGTCCGGGTGCTCGACAACGGCGAGGTGGTGGCCAACGTGCCGGCCCATGCCCTGGCCGACGAGGCGCCCATCTACTACCCCGAGAAGCGGGAGCCGGCCTACCTCGCCAAGCTGCGGGAGTTCGATTTCGCCAGCCTGCCCGAGCCCACCGACTGGAACGGCACGCTGCTGAAGCTGCTCAACTCGCCCAACATCGGCTCCCGGGAGTGGATCTACCGGCAGTACGACCACATGGTCCTGCTGGGCACCGTGCTCGCCCCCGGCGGCGACGCCTCGGTGATACGCCTTCGCTCCGCCGCCGAGCCCGAGATGCACCGGGTCACCAGCCGCGACGAGTCGGCCCGGGCCTGCCCGATCGACGCCCCCAAGGGGATCGCGGCCAAGATCGACTGCAACGGCCGCTACGTCTACCTCAACCCGCGGCGGGGCACCGCCATCGCTGTGGCCGAGGCGGCCCGCAACTGCGTGGTGACCGGCGCCACCCCGGTGGCGATCACCAACAACTGCAACTTCGGCAACCCCGAGAAGCCGGAGATCTTCTGGACCTTCGACCAGTCGATCGAGGGGATGGCCGAGGCCTGCAGCGCCCTCGGCACGCCGGTCACCGGCGGCAACGTCTCCTTCTACAACGAGACCAACGGCGAGCCGATCTACCCGACCCCGACCATCGGCATGATCGCCGTGCACGAGAACCTGAAGCACCTGACCAGCCCCGGCTTCAAGAACGCCGGCGATGTGATCGTGCTGCTGGGCGAGACAAAAGATGAGCTGGGCGGCTCCGAGTACGCCAAGGTGATCCACGGCGTCGTGGCCGGCGATGCGCCGGAGCTGAACCTGGAGTTCGAGGCCCGGCTCCAGAAGGCGGTCCTGGCCGCCATTCATGAGGGGATCGTCACCGCGGCCCACGATGTGGCCGAGGGCGGCGTCGCCGTGGCCCTGGCCGAGATGGCGATCGCTGCGGTGCCCGGGGCGCGCGGCTGCCAGACCAACATCTTCGCCACCGCCGGGCGGATCGACGCCAACCTCTTCGGCGAGACGCAGTCCCGCATTCTGCTCACCGCCAGCCGCGACAACATGATGCGGCTCCGGTCGATTCTCATCGAGAACGGGATCCCCCACCGCCTGGTGGGCGACGTGACCGATGACGGCCTCTTCCGCATGGCGGTGCTCCAGCCGGGGGTCGAGTCCGAGTTCGTCTTCCGCCGCCAGGAGATCATTCACCTCTCCGTCGATGAGCTTGAGAAGGCACACAAGGAGGCGATTCCGCAGTGGATGGGCGCCTAAGCCCCGACAAGAGCCTCGACCTGGCCTTGTTTCCCTACCGGAACTCCTTCGCGACCAACCCCGCCAAGGGCCCTGTCGACGAGTGCGGCGTCTTCGGCATCTTCGGCCACCCCGAGGCGGCCCGGGTGACCCACCACGCCCTGATCGCCCTGCAGCACCGGGGCCAGGAGTCGGCGGGCATCGTCTCCGCCGACGGTAAGAACATGACGGTCCACAAGGGGATGGGGTTGGTCAACGACGTCTTCGACCAGCCCGCCACCGTGGAAAAGCTGAAGGGTCACATGGCGATCGGCCACGTTCGCTACTCCACCACCGGCTCCTCCAAGCTGGGCAACGCCCAGCCGATCCTGGTCCAGACCCGCCGGGGCGGCCTCGCCCTGGCCCACAACGGCAACCTGGTCGACGCGACCCCGATCCGGGAGGAGCTGGAGGAGGAGGGGGCGATCTTCTCCACCACCGTCGACACCGAGGTGCTGGCCCACCTGATCGTGCGGGCCAAGAAGGAGACCCTCGAGGAGTCGGTCGCCTGGGCGATGAACCAGGTCCACGGCGGCTACGCCCTGCTGATCTTGTCCAACGACAAGCTGATCGGGATCCGCGACCCGCACGGCATCCGCCCGCTTCAGCTGGGCCGGCTCGACGGCCACTGGGCGCTGGCCTCGGAGTCGTGCGCCTTCGACACCGTGGGCGCCGAGTACGTGCGGGAGGTCGCCCCGGGTGAGATGATCACCATCGCCGAGGGGAACAAGCTGCGCTCCCAGACCGCGGTGAAGGCGGCGGAGCAGGCCCGCCCCTGCATGTTCGAGTTCATCTACTTCGCCCGCCCCGACTCCCAGCTGGAGGGCGTTAACATGCACGCCGTCCGCAAGGAGATGGGCCGTGAGCTGGCCCGGGAGGCGCCCGCCGAGGCGGATATCGTCATTGGCGTGCCCGACAGCTCGATCTCAGCGGCCACCGGCTACGCCGAGGAGTCGGGGATTCCCTACGAGGTGGGGCTGATCAAGAACCGCTACATCGCCCGCACCTTCATTCTCCCGTCGCAGCTGCGCCGGGAGGAGGCGCTGAAGCTGAAGCTGAACCCGCTGCGCAAGGTGATTGAGGGCAAGCGGGTGGTCCTGGTGGACGACTCGATTGTCCGGGGGACCACCTCCCGCCGCCTGGTCTCGCTCCTGCGGGAGGCGGGGGCACGGGAGGTCCACATGCGCATCTCCTCGCCCCCCTACCAGAACGCCTGCCACTACGGCATCGACACCTCGGCGGCGAGGGATCTGATCGCCCGGGGCCGGGAGCTAAAGGAGATTCGGGACCATATCGGCGCCGACTCGCTGCACTACCTCTCCACCGAGGGGATGATCAAGGCGACGGGAATCCCGACCGACGGCGGCCGCGGCTTCTGCCTCGCCTGCTTCACGGCGGACTACCCGGTCCCGGTGCTGGAAGTGGACAAGTACTCGCTGGAAGGCGGTAAGGGCGATGACTAAGAAGCCTCTCACCTATGCGGATACAGGGGTCAACCGGGAGCGACACTACCAGTTGGTCAAGCGCATCGCCGAGCACACGGGCCGGACCCTGAACCGGCCCGGGGTGGTGACCAATATTGGCGCCTTCGGCGGTCTCTTCGCCCCCGACCTGAAGAAGTACCCCGACCCGGTGCTGGTGAGCGGCACCGACGGGGTGGGCACCAAGCTGAAGCTGGCCTTCCTGAGCGGCAAGCACGACACGGTGGGCATCGACCTGGTGGCGATGTCGGTCAACGATATCCTCTGCCAGGGCGCCGAGCCGCTCTTCTTCCTGGACTACATCGGCACCGCCGAGAAGGACCTGGAGGTCCTGGAGCAGGTGGTGCGGGGCATCGCCGACGGCTGCATTCAGGCGAACTGCGCCCTGGTCGGCGGCGAGACCGCCGAGCTGCCGGCGATGTACGCCAAGGGCGAGTACGATCTGGCCGGCTTCGCCGTAGGGATCGTCAACCGGGACCGAATTCTGACCGGCGAGAAGGTGGCCGCGGGCGATGTGCTGATCGGCCTGGCCGCCAGCGGCCTGCACTCCAACGGCTACTCCCTGGCCCGCCGGGTCCTCCTGAAGGTCGATGGCGGCGCCTTCGACCTGAACGATACCCCCGAAGAGTTGGGCGGCCAGAGCGTGATCGATGCGATGCTGACCCCCACCCGCATCTACGCCCGGCAGTTCCTGAGCCTCTACGAGCGCTTTGAGATTCACGGCGCCGCCAACATTACCGGCGGCGGCTTCCATGAGAACATCCCGCGGATGCTCCCCGAGGGCGCCCGGGCGGTCATCGACTACGGCACCTGGGAGGTTCCCCCCATCTTCGGGCTGATCGAGCGCCTGGGCCCCGTGGATCCCACCGAGATGGAGTCGACCTTTAACCTGGGCATCGGCATGGTGCTCGCCGTGCCTGCTGAGCAGGCCGAAACGGTGGTTGCCGCCGCCAGGGAGTTGGGCGAGAAGGCCTGGCCGATTGGCCGGGTGGAGGCCGGCGAGGTAGGGGTGGAGGTACGGCGATGATCAAGATCGGCGTGCTGATCTCGGGCAGCGGCACCAACCTCCAGGCGATTCTGGATGGCTGCCGGGAAGGCAAGATCGACGGCCAGGTGGCGGTGGTGATCTCCGACAAGGCCGATGCCTTCGGCCTGGAGCGTGCAAGAAAGGCAGGGGTCGAAGCGATCTTCCTCGACCCTGCCACATATGAAAGCAAGAGCGCTTACAACCAGGCGCTGGCGGAGACCCTGAAGGCAAGAGGGGTCGACCTGGTCTGCCTGGCCGGCTATATGCGCATCGTAAGAAAGCCCCTCTTGGAGCCCTTCGAAGGGCGTATGCTGAACATTCACCCCAGCCTGCTCCCCGCCTTCCCGGGCCTCAACGCCCAGCAGCAGGCGCTGGAGCACGGCGTCAAGGTCACCGGCTGCACCGTACACTTCGTCACAGCCGGTATGGATGAGGGGCCGATTATCTTGCAGGCCGCCGTGCCCGTGGAGGAGCAGGACACCGTAGAGTCCCTGCGGGACCGGATTCTGAAGGAGGAGCACCGCATCTACCCGGAGGCGATTCAGCTTTACGCCCAGGGCAGGCTGAAGGTGGAGGGCCGCAGGGTAAGAATCACCCCCAGCCCGCCCGCCGGGTAGGATGGTTCGAACCCCGAAACCCGAAACCCAGGAGGTGAGACCGCACGTGGCATGTGTGAGACGGATGGCCGTAGGAGCGGTACTGCTCAGCAATGAGGGAAAGGTGCTCCTCGTGCTCAACCGGGGCCATGGGCGGTCTCACTGGTCCTTGCCCAAGGGATCCTGCGAAGATGGCGAACCCCTGGTAGAGACCCTCAAGCGGGAGGTCCGGGAGGAGACCGGGCTCGAGGTGGAGGTCGAGGAGATGGCCTTCGTCACCGAGTGGTACGTCACCAGCCGCCAGGAGTGGTTTCTCCAGTTCTACTTCCACGCCCGCATCACAGGTGGTGTGCTGGGCGTCCAGGCGAACGACGAGGATGTCACCCAGGTCAAGTGGGTGGAGCCGAGGGAGATTCGCCAGTATATGAACTACCGGCCCTGGGCGGAGCCGCTCTTCAAATGGCTGGACGAGCGGCGCCCGCGGTATCACCTGTTCTAGCCGGGAGGCGTGGGTTTTGGCAAAGCAGTTTACGCTCGCCCTGGGGTTAATTGAAGACGAAGACCAGCTGGTGGTGGTGCTGAACCGCTGGTCCATTGGCGATGTCTGGTCGCTGCCGGGCGGGCAACTGGAGGTCGGCGAGTCCCTTACCGACTGCGTCGTGCGCGAGGTGCAGGAGGAGACCGGGCTGCTGGTCGCGCCCGTGGAGCTGGCTTATGTGGTAGATGCCCATAATCAGGTCTACGACCAACACTTCCTGGTCCATGTCTTCTCGTGCCGGCTCGTGGCCGGCACCCTCACGGTGCCCGAGGGCGACGAGTATGTGGTGGATGCTCTCTGGGTGAAGCGGGACGATGTGGCCCGGTACATCACCTGGTCTACATATCGGGACCCGCTCCTGGCCTATCTTGCGGGCCACGAGAAGAAGTACTGGCTCGACCGGGACGGCTACCGGCCCGAGGAGGGGAAGGGACCTGGCCTTCCGCCGGATGGCGGGGCGGGATAGGCGTAGAGGTTGGTAGAGAGTTCTGGAATGCAATAGAGAGCATTAGAGGGCATTAGCGAGAACGCTGGAGACTGGTAGAGGCCATTAGAATCTGGTGTAATTTGGTAGAGAGCATTAGAGGTTGGTAGAGGGCGTTTAGATTTTCACGGAAGCCCATTAGAGAGTGGCGGAGACCATTGGAGAGTGGCGGAGACCATTGGAGAGTGGCGGAGACCATTGGAGAGTGGTGGAGACCATTAGAATGCGGTGAAAGATGTAGGAATCCGGCGAAATCCAGTGGACAAGCCGTGGGTGAGCAATAACCTGACGGATTTTAAGGGCAGGAGGAATCGCAGATGGCGGTCAAGCGGGCGCTGATCAGTGTCTACGACAAGAACGGGATCGTCGAGTTTGCGCAGGAGTTGGTCAAGCTGGGGGTGGAGATCATCTCCACCGGCGGTACCTACAAGGCGCTTCAGGCCGCCGGGGTCCCGGTGATGGAGGTCGCCCAGGTGGCGGGCTTCCCCGAGATTCTCGACGGGCGGGTCAAGACGCTCCAGCCGCAGATCCATGCGGGCATTCTCGCCATTCGCTCCAACCCGGAGCACATGGCGCAGCTGAAGCAGCATGGCGTCACCCCCATCGACATGGTGGTGGTCAACCTCTACCCCTTCCGCGAGACCGTGGCTGACCCCAGCGTCTCCCTGGAGGATGCGGTGGAGAAGATCGATATCGGCGGGCCCACCATGGTCCGGGCGGCGGCCAAGAACTATCAAGATGTAGCCGTGCTCGTCAACCCGGCCCGCTATACCCAGGTGCTCGACCAGCTGCGTCAGGGCGGCGACCTCTCGCTCACCACCAAGTTCGAGCTGATGGTCGAGGCCTTCGAGCACACCTCGTCGTACGATACCGCCGTGGCCGGCTGGCTGGCCAACCGGGGCCGGGCGATTATCGCCGCCCGTGAGGCGGGCGAGGCCCCGCCCGAGGTGGCCGCCGGCTCCGCCTTCTCCTACGCCATGACGCTGCACCTGACCAAGATCCAGGACCTGCGCTACGGCGAGAACGCCCACCAGCAGGCCGCCTTCTACAGCGACGGGACCACCGGCGGCACCGTAATCGCCCGGGCCAAGCAGCTGCACGGCAAGGAGCTCTCCTTCAACAACATCAACGACGCCCATGCGGCCCTTGAGCTGGTCAAGGAGTTCGAGGAGCCCGCCGCCGTGGCGATCAAGCATGCCAACCCCTGCGGCGTGGCGGTCGCCCCGACCATCGCCGAGGCTTACCACAAGTGCTACGAGGCGGACACCGTCTCGATCTTCGGCGGCATCATCGCCCTGAACCGGCCCTGCGACGAGGCGACCGCCCGGGAGATCAGCAAGATCTTCGTGGAGATCGTGCTCGCCCCGTCCTTCGAGCCCGAAGCGCTCAAGGTCCTGACCAAGAAGAAGGATATCCGCCTCCTGGAGATGGGGCCGATCGAGCGGACCGCTCCGGCGGGCTACGATATCAAGCGGGTGGGCGGCGGCTACCTGGTGCAGGACTGGGACGCCATCGCCGAGGACCCGTCCACCTGGAAGGTGGTCACCGAGACCAAGGTGACCCCGCAGCAGATGGCCGACCTGGCCTTTGCCTGGAAGGTCTGCAAGTACGTGAAGTCCAACGCCATCGTGGTGGCGAAGAACGGCCAGACCCTCGGGGTGGGCGCCGGTCAGATGAACCGGATCGACGCCGCCCGGCACGCCCTGCGGCAGGCGGGCGATGCGGTCAAGGGCGCCGTGCTGGCCTCCGATGCCTTCTTCCCCTTCCCCGATGTGGTGGAGGCCGCCGGTGAGGCCGGGGTCGCCGCCATTGCCCAGCCGGGCGGCTCCATTCGGGACCAGGATTCGATCTCCAAGGCCGACCAACTGGGGCTGGCGATGCTCTTCACCGGGGTCCGTCACTTCCGCCACTAAGTCAGGGGGATCCAGATGCAGCGCTACCTGGTCGATGTCTTCACCGCCGAGCCCGGCAAGGGCAACCCCGCCGCGGTGGTTCTCGGCGGGGCCGACCTGAGCGGGGCAGCCATGGGCGGGCTGGCGGCCGAGTTCAAGCTGGAGACCACCTTTGTCGATGGAACCACGCTGCGCTACTACCAGCCCTCGGGCGTGGCCATGACGCTCTGCGGCCACGGGACGCTGGCGGCGCTGGCGGTGCTCCGCCAGCAGGGCAAGACCGGCCGGTTCACCATATCGACCCCGGCAGGGGATCTGCCGGTCTCGATCGAGCCCTACCTGCTGGGCATGGCGATGCCGCCGGTCACCTTCGCTGACCCGGTGGAGCCGGCGGTTGCGGCCAGGGCGCTGGGAATCGAGCCCGGCGAGATCGACGGCCCGGTGCAGGTGGCCTCCGCCGGGCGGCCCAAGCTGATGGTCCCGCTCCGCTCCACCGCCGCGCTGGATGCGCTCACCCCCGACCCGACGGCGGTGGAGGAGGCCTGCGCCGCCACCGGCGCCACGGGGATCTACCCCTTCACGCTCCAGGCCCGCTCTTTTGGGGCGGTGGCCGACGCCCGCCACTTCCCGGCGGGGGCCGGCATGCTGGAGGACCCGGTGACCGGGGTGGCCGCGGTGGCGTTGGCCTGGTACCTCTGGCACCATGGGGCGGCGCCGGGGTGCGGGTCGATCAAGATCGAGCAGGGGCACGCCATGGGGAGGCCGGGCATGGTGGCGGTCCGGCAGGAGGGCGACGGGCGGACCTGGATCTACGGCCAGGCCGTCTTACAGCAGGAGGGCTAACACACATATGAAGGTATTGATCGTCGGCAGCGGCGGGCGGGAGCACGCCCTGGCGTGGAAGGTGATCCAGAGCCGGGAGATCGAGGAGCTGCACGTGGCCCCCGGCAACCCGGGCATCGGGCGCTTCGCCTGGTGCCATCCGCACGTAAAGGCGACCGATATTGCGGCCCAGGTGGAGCTGGCGAAGAAGCTGAAGGCCGACCTGGTGATCGTCGGGCCGGAGGACCCGCTGGCGGGTGGCCTGGTCGATGCGCTGAAGGAGGCCGGCATCAAGGCCTTCGGCCCCACCAAGGCGGCGGCCATGATCGAGGCCTCCAAGGAGTTCGCCAAGGAGGTCATGACCCGGGCGGGCGTCCCCACCGCCGCCTACGGCGCCTTCACCGACTACGAGACGGCGCTGGCCTATGTAGAAATGCAGGGGGCGCCGATCGTGATCAAGGCCGACGGCCTCGCCGCCGGCAAGGGCGTGTCGGTCTGCATGACGCTCGATGAAGCCCGCCAGGCGCTCAAGGAGATCATGCAGGATGACGCCTTCGCCGGGGCCGGCAGCCGGGTGGTGATCGAGGAGTACATGGAGGGGGAGGAGGTCTCGGTCCTCGCCCTCTCCGACGGGCGCACGATAAGGCAGATGGTCTCCGCCCAGGACCACAAGCGGATCGGCGAGGGTGACACCGGCCCCAACACCGGCGGCATGGGCACCTATGCCCCGGTCCCCTTCTACACCCCCGAGATCGCCCGCACGGTGCAGAAGCAGATTCTCGAGCCGGTGATCCGGGAGATGGCCCGGCGCGGCACCCCCTTCGTGGGCTGCCTCTTCGCCGGCCTGATGCTGACCGCCGAGGGGCCCAAGGTGGTGGAGTTCAACTGCCGCTTCGGCGACCCCGAGACCCAGGTGGTCCTCCCGCTCCTAAAGAACGACCTGCTGGCGGTGATGAACGCCTGCGCCGAGGGGCGGCTGAACGAGGTGGAGCTTAGCTTCCACGAGGCGTCGGCGGCCAACATCGTCATCGCCTCCGGCGGCTACCCCGGCCCCTACGCCAAGGGGCTGCCGATCGACGGCCTCGACGAGGCCGACCAGCGGGGGGTTACCGTCTTCCACGCCGGCACCGCCTTTACGGAAGATGGCGAGCTGGTCACCGCCGGCGGCCGGGTGCTGGGGGTAATGGCGGTGGGCGAGACGCTGGAGCAGGCGCTGGCCCACGCCTACCACGGGGTGGAGGTCATTCAGTTCGAGGGCAAGTCCTACCGCCGGGACATCGGCTGGCGGGCGAACCGATAGGACGGGGGCGCGGAGGAGCAGAATAAGCAGGTCCTCAAATCTGGGTCCAAGGAGTTGTTGCGCTATGGCCGTGCGCATGAATCCCTACCTGGTCATGGACGGGAACGGGAGGGAAGCCGTTGCCTTCTACGAGAAGGCATTGGACGCCAGAGTCATCGGTGTTCAAACCTTTGGCGAGATGCCGCCCGACCCGAATCACCCCATCCCGGACGGCGTAAAGGACCGCATTCTGCACGCCCTGTTGAAGGTTGGCGAGACGGATCTGATGCTTTCTGATACCTTCCCTGGCATGCCCTATCAAACGGGTAACCATGTGACCATCACCATTGTGACCGACGACGCCGGCCGGTCCAAACAGATCTTTGATGCCCTCGCGGAGGGCGGCCAGGTGACCATGCCCATGCAGGAGACCTTCTGGAGCCCGGCCTATGGGCAGGTGACCGACAGGTTTGGCGTGCCGTGGCAGATCACCACAGAGGTGAAGGGGTAAGCGCGTCCACCATCGCAATCATTCCGAACGCACGGGCACATGACCAGGGTGTCGTGCGTTCGGTTGCTTTTGTGGCCGGGGGTACTCGCCGTTAAGCAAACCCCCGGAAAGTGCGGTCATCCCCTTTCAACATGGTCCCCGAATGAGTATGCTTAGAGTGTTATCTGCATCAATGCAGGCAGGCATCGTGAAACTAGGAGCACAGAGGTGGTTTCTTTTGGCTTCCCCGGAGTATAACGCCGACAATTTCATTCAGGACATCATCAATGAGGACAAGAAGGCCGGCCGTTACGGCGGGCGGGTCCACACCCGTTTCCCACCGGAGCCGAACGGGTACCTGCACATCGGCCACGCCAAGGCGATCTGCCTGGACTTCGGCATTGCGGCGGCCAACGGCGGTCTCTGCAACCTGCGCTTCGACGACACCAACCCCACGGCGGAAGATGTGGAGTACGTCGATTCGATCCAGGCGGATATCCGCTGGCTTGGCTTCGACTGGGATGACCGCTGCTTCTATGCCTCCAGCTACTTCGATCAGCTATACGAATGGGCGGTCCAGCTGATCAAGGATGGGAAGGCCTACGTCTGCGACCTGAGCCAGGAGCAGACCCGGGAGTACCGGGGCACCCTGACCGAGCCCGGGCGGGAGAGCCCCTTCCGGAACCGGTCGGTGGAGGAGAACCTGGACCTGTTCGCGCGGATGAAGGCGGGGGAGTTCCCCAACGGCGCCCGGACGCTGCGGGCCAAGATCGACATGGCCTCGGGCAACATGAACATGCGGGATCCGGTGCTCTACCGCATCCTCCATGCCCACCACCACCAGACCGGCGACGCCTGGTGCATCTACCCGACCTATGACTACGCCCACCCGCTCTCGGACGCCATTGAGGGGATCACCCACTCCCTCTGCACCCTGGAGTTCGAGGATCACCGTCCCCTCTACAACTGGCTCCTGGAGCAGCTGCGGCTGCCGGAGCCCCCGAAGCAGATCGAGTTCGCCCGCCTCAACCTGACCCACACGATCACCAGCAAGCGGAACCTGCGCCGGCTGGTGGAGGAGGGGCATGTGACCGGCTGGGACGACCCCCGCATGCCGACCATCGCGGGCATTCGCCGGCGGGGCTATACCCCGGAGGCGATTCGCAAGTTCATGAACGATGTGGGCGTGGCCAAGACCAATAGCGTGGTCAGCCTGGCCCAGTTGGAGTACTTCGTCCGGGAGGACCTGAACCGGACCGCCCCCCGGGTGATGGCGGTGCTGAAGCCGCTCAAGGTGGTCATCACCAACTACCCGGAGGATCAGGTCGAGGAGTTCACGGTGGAGAACAACCCCGAGGATCCGGAGGCGGGGAGCCGGCTGGTGCCGTTCTCCCGCGTGATCTACATGGAGCAGGAGGACTTCATGGAGGTGCCTCCGCCCAAGTACTTCCGGCTCACGCCGGGGCGGGAGGTCCGCCTGAAGGGCGCCTACTTCATTAAGTGCGAGGGTGTGGTGAAGGACCCCGAGACCGGCGAGGTGGTGGAGCTGCACTGCACCTACGACCCGGAGAGCCGGGGCGGCGAGTCGCCGGATGGGCGGAAGGTGAAGTCGACGATTCACTGGGTCTCGGCCGCTCATGCCATCGATGCCACGGTGCGGATTTACGAGAACCTCTTCCTGACGGAGAATCCGGCGCAGGGCGGCGACCCGATGGCCAACCTGAACCCGAACTCGCTTCAGGTGCTGACCGGCTGCAAGGTGGAGC
>JBMONB010000149.1:0-5187 GCA_049325315.1 Bacillota bacterium
GCTGTACACCCTTTTCTTCAAGCAACGCCACCCGCCTTCACTTGTTAGTCATCTAAATACCTCGCAAACACGAAGAACCCTCTCAAAGGACATTTTTTGGGTGTCCATTGAGAGGGTTTCAGTTCACTACGGGTACCGATATTTCCACAGAACATATGTTCTGGTATACTCAGAACGGCAGGAGGTGATCTGTGTGCAGGAGCAGGCACGATACCATGCCAAACTGGCGGTGCAGCTGGCCGATGAGGGCCAGTGGTCCGCTGCGCTGGAACATGCCCATGCCTGCCGCGATCTCGCTCTTGCAGGCAGTAGCCTTTCGGTGTGGGCGCTGCATGCCCTGGCATGCATCTATGCTGATGCTGGCCGTTCCGGCCGGGCCCAGCGGTACGCCCGTGCATACCTGGCTCAGGTGAGCGATCACCCCAGCTTGGAGCGCTTCACCCCCTTCGTTCTTCATGCCATGGGTAGCGCTTACTACCAGGTTGGGCGATGGCCTGCATCCTTCCACTGGTTCAACCGGGCCCTGGTGGAGTTTGCCCGGCTGGGCTACACGGGGAAGGTGCAGGTAACAAGCGTTAATCTGGCCTGGACCCTGATTCGTATGGGTCGCCCAGCAGCTGCCCAGGCGATCCTGCCCAGCCGTGATCTATTCCCGGCCGATCTGGCCTACACCCACGATGGCGCCCAGGCAGCAATCCTGGCTGCAGGCGGTCAGTATCAGGTCGCTGTCGAGCTTGGCCGGCTAGGCCTCTCAGCCTTGTCCCGCCGTTCTTGTGATTTCGCCGAAGCGGCAGAGGTCGCTCTTGTTGTTGCCCGCGCCCTGCGCTCCCTGGGTGAGAACAGCGAGGCCTCCGCTTACATAAGGACTGCCGCAGAGCTTTGCGCCCTGCAGCGGTGGGACGCCGTAGTGCGCCTTCTGCTGAGTGAACGGGCTGGGGGAGGTGAACTCCCCAATGAACCTGCGGCGTCTTCTCGTGGCTCTGCTGATCTGCATCATCTCGGCTGCTTCAGTACTGGCGTTGCCTAGCGAGCCAGTCGGTAGTTGCGGTCCTGGCACGGGCACTGGCGGTGAACCGCCCCCCTGCTAAGATGGAGATCAGCACCGTCCCGCCAAGCCAAAGGCCGGGGAGCTCCACCTCCCCGGCCGGGCTGGACGACTACCACGAGAGGAAGCCGCCCGTGCGATGACCACCATCGCGGGTACAATGATAACACATATTGTCCCCGAACGTTAGTCGCACGGGCCTCCAACAGAGGAGGCAGAACTGTATGGACCAGAACCAGATCACCAACGACCAGGTCCGGATCCCGCACCGCCGGCTGACCAATGCTGAATGGGATGCCCTGTTCCATGACGTGTACGACGAGGTGCGGAGCTTCTACCGGAAGCCGTCAGACGCGGCCCCCTCCCCCCTGGCCGATCGAGAGGCAGAAGCAGCGGTAGAAAGCCTGGAGATCGAGCGGGAATCCGCTCACACCGTCCTCTCTTACCTCGCCGGCCAGCGGTCCGGCCTCCGGCTGGGGATCCGGCTGGCGATGATGGCCCTATCCGGTCAGAACGCCCTCCAGCTGGCGGTGGCCATGACCGACGACGAGCAGGCGGATCAGCTCATCGAGGCGCTGCTGGACCAAGCCGAATAGCTGAAATAAAGCCCCGCCTCCGTGATAGGAGTGCGGGGCTTCAGCCATTACCGCTGGTGGGGAATGTAGGTCACCAACATATAGACATCGCCATATGCCAGAACCGGCTGAATGCTTACCACTTCATAATTCGGATGTTCCTCAAGCCACTTGTTGGCCCCATTCGTAAATCCGTTTGCAAGTTGGCTGCCATTGGGCCCTGCGTTAGTCAGGTGGACCATTTCGACCCGAAGCCCCTTCATGATGGAACCCCCTTTCAGTCGTAGCTCTTATACCACACCCTTGTGGGCGGCTGTGTGTGCAGCATGACCAGTTCGGCCACCCCGCCCTGCTGGACCCGCACTCGCCAGGCCGTGACCGGTGGCTCCTCTTCCTACCAGCGCCCGGCCTCCTCCCAGCAATCGAGGATTTCGACCACCCGGCACCGGGCGCCGCGGTAGACCCACGAGACAGGCTCAGGCCCGCGGGCGCCCGGCCAGGTGCCGGGGCGGCTGGTCATGACGACAGGCTGGTTGATTAGGCGGGACATATTGACGTTCTACTCCTTCTTGGCGCTTCTCGGTCCTGCCCTCAGAACTCTTGACCACCTTGTGGGGGTCGAGTCAGCCGCATTAGGTCCAACAATACGCCGGGTTCCATTTCGGCGAGGCCAGGATAGCGAGAATCTCCAGCAAATCTAGCGGTCTTTGTATCGGTTTGCTTATGAATTGCCGTCTGGATCAGGCCGCATAACTCGTTGTGACGCTGTTCGATCGCTTGTCGGGCGTCCCTTTCGTGCTGTACTTGTCGAAGGTGGTACAAATGTGTGATCAACCAACTCATCAATCCACCCAACAAAGCACCCACGATCAAATCCCTCAACGTCATCACCTCGCCGCGCAGGTATTCGTCAGACAATGATTTTTTCCCTCTTCGGAGACATCGAACCCCCTGCCAGTCACCGGCAGGGGGTTCTTCATGTTACTCCACAGTCCGACCTGTCGAAGTCAGCCCGGGCCCGGGAAGCATCGGCCGCCCCTCGGCCAGGGCCGCAGTCGCCATGATCGCCAGGAGCGCCACCACCGTCAGCGTGATCACCAGTTTCCGCATGGGTATCTCTCCTTTCTGCAGGCTAGGCCCCAGCCGCCAGTCGCTGGCTGTACCGGCGCCGGAGATCGCTGGTCAGGTTCATCAGGGTCGGGTAGTTGTCCCGGGCGGCGTGCTCGGCCGCCAGATCGACCATCGCTCCGCACTCTTCGAGACGGCCGAGGTCAAGGGCGTTCTCACCCAGGATCCAGCACGCCTCGCCCCGGTGGCGGTCGTCGACCCCAGGGCGGCCCGGTACGAGAAGCTCCCGGGCGAACCGGCTGGATGCCGCCAGGTCGCCGGCCACCCGGGCATGCAGGGCACGCACGCACACCAGGTTGTTGGCCGTGACGTGGTCATCGTGGTGACCCTCCAAGTACACCTCCAGCTGCCGGATGTGATCGGCCGCCAGATGGGGCGCGCCCAGCTGCAGATAGTACCATGCGGTGTCGAGGGCGCAACTGGCCCGCTCCCGTGACTGGCCGGCCTGGTCAAACAGGGTTGCCGCCCGGTTCAGGGTCTCGATCGCCGTCTGCCATTCCTTGCGCTGGGCGTGGGCATGGGCCAGGTTGTAGTAGGCGATACCCTCCCAAACCTTCAGCTCCGGCACCGCCGGCAGCAGCCGCAGAAACTCCCCCAGGTGCCGCCGGACCGCCACGGTATCCCCGATGTACAGGTAGGAACAGCCCAAGTCGAAGTGCGCCTTTGCCACCGTCGGGGTGTCCCCTGCCTGCGTGGCCCGCTCGATTGCCCGCTCCCCCAGTTTGACGGCGTCGTAGTAGGCCGCCATGCCGGTGCTGGCCCGGCAAGCCAGCCGGAGCACCTGCCCCTCCTCCGTCAGTGTCATCCCGCCGGCCCTGATCATCTCCTCAGCCCGCTCTCTCACCTGCTGAAACGCTCCGGATCGTAACAGCTCGATCAACTCCACCAGCAAACCCTCCTCCAATCCTGTCGGTTGATTCCCATTTTATGGTATGACGCCGCGAGGAGAACATGGGCGAACGAATGGAGTTATCGACAAGGCTGCCCGCTACCGGGATGGGTTTCACACGTTGGCTTCCGCCTGAAACATAGGCTTAGAGCATCAGGACATCTGTTCGCTTGATCTCATGGCCAGGGATTCCAATAACAGGAAACCTGGATCGTGTGGCGAATATTACCAGTGACGGGGGGGTGATGCTCGCTTGTGGTGGATGGCAAGGATGGCGGAGGCGACTAACTGGGGGTTGGTTCTGATCTCCGCCGGCGTGGTGATCTGGGGGCGCGGACGGGTTCGCAGGATGGCGGGGGCCGTGCTGATCGTCGGTCTAGCCAACCTCCTGTACATCCTCTGGCTGCGAACCCAGACCGCGACCGTCATTTTTTGAAGAGGAGGGTTACCGTGCGCAAGACTCTGGGCCTGGTGATGTTGTTTGTGCTCCTGGTGACGGGCACGGCATATGCCGCACCCGCCACACCGGACAAGAAAACGGTCGAGAAGATGAAGCGCTGCCTGATGGCCGCCCAGGAGGCCTATGCCGAGATGGTGCGTGAGAACGCCACCGGCTCTCGCAAGGTCGAAGGTTGCGGTACCGTGTCCCGCACTGTCGAGACCCAGACGGTCGGCGATTCGTTCACCAAGTGCGAGATCCGGGGCGACAGTGACTTCTGGTACTCGTATGAAGTCGAGACCTGCGTGTCATGGAGCGACAATAACGAGGCCGAAATCCACTGGTACCAGAACCCGCCCACGGTCACAATCGGGCACACACCTTCAGCCGTGCGAGTCGTACACGTGACCAAGCACTCCGGGCTACATGATGCCTACTCCGGGTTCGCCTACTCCGGGGTACAGTTGGAACTGTGGTCCCCCATCTTCTTCGCCTGGTTCAAGTTCGCCGACGTGTTTGTCGAGACCACCGTTAACTTCCCGTAACGATGAGACCGCCTGGCACACCGGCATCATCGCCTTGATCCTGGGCGGTATGGCCTACCCGCTGGTGAGGTGAGTGCGGACCAAAGGAGGACTCGGTCTTGGTCGAATGGATTCGCAACTTAGTCCGCGGCCAGACGTGGCAAAACGTGACCGCTGGCATTGTGGGTGGACTCACAGGCATCGTTCTGGTGGCTTACGTTCTGCCGCCCGTCATTGACCGATTCCCACCACCGTGGCAGGAGTTCTACCACATCGCCCTCATCGCCATTTGGCTGCTGACTGAGATTCGACCGTGGGCAGCGCGGCGGAGACCCTGGGCTTCACCGTTCATCCGGTGGATGCAGTTGCTCCTGTTCCTCATGGGGTTTGTCTACCCGGCCCTGCGGTACTCACTGGGCCTCATCTAGCCCCACAAACGCAAAGAGCCCCCGGGCGCCGTCTTGAACTGAGCCCCTCTTTGTGGACACCTTAAATAGTCCGCATTCTATCCAGCCAAAAGGTGGCTCCTGTATTCCACAGGGGCCATCTTTTTTCTTTCCCATTGGTAGCGGTGGTGGTTGTAGTCG
>JBMONB010000150.1:0-228864 GCA_049325315.1 Bacillota bacterium
CGTTCTGGCCGCAACCCCCAGACCGGCGCTCCCATTAAGATCCCCGCCGGCAAGGTCCCTGCCTTCCGTCCTGGCAAGGAGCTGAAGGAGAGCGTGTAGCCTCTGCACGCCACGACCGGACTCCGCTTAGCGGGGTCCGGTCTTCATTTTCCAGTCAATAGGTTGGTTGCGTAAGGAGCGGATGGTATGCGAATCGATAAGTTCCTCAAGGTGTCACGGATTATCAAGCGCCGGACGCTGGCCAAAGAGGTCTGCGATGGCGATCGGGTGCAGATCAACGGCCGGAAGGCCAAGGCCGGTACCGAGGTCAAGCCGGGCGATACGATCTTCATCGACTTTGGCCGGCGGCAGCTAACCGTACGGATTCTCGAGGTTCGGGAGAATGTACGGGCGGCCGAGGCGAAGGAGCTGTATGAGGTCGTCTCGGAGCACTTCAAGACCGAGAGCCTGCTGGCTCATCTGGAAGACGATCCGGAATAAAGAGGCTGGACGGAAGTAGCGCCTGTTGGGGGGCAGACAGCATGTTGTGGCCGCTGGTTGGACGCGACGCCGAACTGGCCGAACTGGAGCGGCTGGCTTGTGATGCGGCGGGAGGCAGGGGGAGCCTGGTCCTGCTGGCCGGTGAGGCCGGCATTGGTAAGACTGCCCTGGTGGAATCCCTGGCCCAGCAGAACCGCGGTCTGTTCCTGGCAGCCCGCGGATGGTGCCGCGGTACTGTGGAGACCGCTCCCTACGGCCCGTGGCTGGATCTCCTACGGGATCTGTCGGGGCAGACCGCCAAATCCCTGACAGCCCTTCCAGAGCCCTTTGGGCGGACGGCAGGAGGGGAGGGTGCTGACGGTCAGGCCGAGGCGCTGTACGGCTGGCTGAGCGCCCTTGGCAGGCCTGTCCTGCTCCTGCTCGAGGATATTCATTGGGCAGACCCGGCCTCTCTGGAGCTTCTGAGCTACATTGCTCCCCGCTTGCGCCAGGTTCCCCTGCTGGTGGTGGCCACGTGCCGCTCCGGCGGGCCGCGCCCTGGTGAACTTCTGGGGCGGGTGCTCCGTGACGTGCAGCGGGCCGGGGCGGTTCGCATCGACCTGAGCCGCCTGGACCTGCCTGCGGTGCGGGCCCTGACCGAGGCGGCCCTGCCGGGTTCAGCTGCCGCCGCCCCGCTCGCCCGTCGTCTCTTTGAGCGGACCGGCGGGCATGCCATGTTTGTCCGCGAACTGCTGGCAGCGGCGGTGAAGGCCGGGGCAATCCCAACCGACCATGATCCCCTGCCCGAGACCGTTCAGCAGGCGATTCAGGAGCGCCTCGCCCGGCTCTCGCCGGCGGGGGAGCGGGCCATTGCGGCGGCCGCTGTGATTGGTGAGCGGTTCTCGTATGATCTGCTGGCACGGGCGGCAGCGGACCCGGAGCTTGACGCCGGCCTGGAGGAAGCGCTGGCGCAGCGCATCCTCCTGCCCGAAGGGCGCGAGGGCGACCGCTTTGCCTTCGACCACGCCCTGGTGCGGGAGGCGGTGCTGGTCCGCCTGATCGGCCTGCGCCGCCGACGGCTCCACCAGGCGGTAGCCGAGGCGCTCCTGGCCGGGCCGGCACCGGACCCCGAGAGCCTGGCCTACCACCTCAGCCGGGCCGGCGACCCTCGCGCTCTGGACTACCTGCTGGCCGCCGTGGACCGGGCGCTCTCGCTGGGGGCACTGGCCCAGGCCGCCCGGCTGGGCGAAGAGGCGCTGGCCCGCATGCCGGAGGCTGACCCCCGCCGGCCCGAGCTTCTCCTGAAGCAGGGCGTCGCCGTGCAGTTGGGCGATCATGACCAGGCCCGGGCCTGCTGGACCGAGGCGGCGGCCCGGGGCGATGCAGCAGTGGCCACCTGGGCCCGGCACATGCTGGCCATCTGGCACTACTGGCAGCACGACCCGAACACCCCGGCCCTGATGGCACAGGTGCAGGCCGAGGAGGAGCGCCTGCTCGACCAGCCCTCGTACCAGGCGCTGGAGATGCTGCTCAGGCGGCGGCGCTCCGCGTACCCGCCCATCGCCCGCCTCCGCGCCGGGGCCCTGACCCTCGCCGGCCAACTCGGAGAGGCGCAGCGGGTCTGCGAGGAGATTCGCCACCGTCTCCCCCCCGAGCAGCAGCACACCGCCCTGCTCGATGTAGAGGCCGGCATCGCCATGTACACCGGCCGGGCCCGGGAGGCGGTGGAGTTGTACCGGCTGGCCAGCCAGGAGGCACAGGACCAGAAAAACTACCGCTTCAGCTTTCTCTACAAGTGGAACCAGCTTCACGCCATGCTCTGGGCCATGGCCGATCAGCCCGCCGAGATGGACCTGGTCGCCGCGGAGACCGAGCGGCTGGAGGCCGAGGCCAGCCAGCGCTCCGGCTACCGGTGGATGCCCGAGGGCTACTCCTCCCTCGGCTTCTACCAGTTCGTCCGGGGGGACTGGGAGGCAGCCCGGCACAACCTGCTCGGCTACCTGCGGGCCCACCCCACCGTGGAGGATCGCACCTGGTGGCGCTACTTTGCCGCCCGGATGCTCCTCGCCATGGAGGAGCCCGCCGAGGCCGAGCGGGTGATGGCACCGGTCCGGCCACTGTCGCCCGAGGCCACGCTGGGGTTCGAGCGTATTTCGGTGATGAGCCACACCATGCGGGCCCGCATCTGCCTGGCCCAGGGCAGGGCAGACCTGGCCCGCCCCTGGCTGGAGTCGGCCAGCCGCCATTTGGCGGAGCGGCAGCTTCGCTCCATGGTTCCCGAGGTGGAGGTCTGCTGGGGGTTGCTCCACCAGTCGGAGGGCAGGAACGAGGCGGCCCGAGTTGCTGCGGCCCTCTCCCTTGAAGAGGCGCTGGCCCAGGGGGACAGCTGGCACGCCATGGAGGCCCGTCGGCTCCTGAGCGCGCTCGCCCCGACCCCGGGGCAGGCAATCGAGCACCTGGGGGCGGCGCTCGACCTGGCCCGGCTCTGCCGCTTTCCCCACGAGGAGGCGCTTGCCCAACAAGCCCTGCAGGCCCTGGCCGCCGGCAGCGGAGAACAAACCCTGCCCGACGGACTGACCGAGCGGGAAGCCGAGATTACCCGCCTGGTGGCACAGGGATTCAAGGACAAAGAGATCGGCCAGCGACTCTTCATCGCCGTGAAGACGGTGCAGGCACACCTGCGGAACATCTTCAACAAGGCCGGGGTCTCCAACCGGGCGGCCCTCACCGCCTATGCCGCCCGCCACGGGCTGATCCAGTAAGCCAACCCCCCGGGAACTAAGGAAAAACCCTTAGACCGCGCCCACAGCGAATTGAGGGTTCTCCCCGATGGAAGATCGCCCCAATCCTGATAAGCTCAACGCAACGCTGAGTGATCAGGAGGGCGCAACCATGAAGAAGCTGTTGGAGCTGCTGGCCCGGTTCATGGCGCTCCGGGGATTCCATATCCCATAACACGCGGAAACGCCGGGTGCATCAAAGCACCCGGCGTTCGGTTTCGCCGCCACTGTACATGTACACAACCCGGTTCCCGTCCTCCACCGTCTCCATGTGGACCGGGCGCTGCCAGATGTGGTACACGTGCGGCAGGGTCTTCTTCAGGTAGCTGATATCCAGCTCGACACCCTCAAAGGCATGGCGCAGATAGAGTTCCCCCCGCCGCTGGTAGTCGTGATCCTCGGCGTAGATATAGGGGAAGCCGCAGTTGGAGATCTGTGCGACGATCCCATCGCGCACCTTCTCCCAACCCTTGGCGGTGATCTTCCACTCGTCGCCCTGCTTGGCGAACAGGTAGAGATCCAGGTTGTCGCAGATCTCCTTGGTCAGGTAGTTGCGAATGAAGGAGACGTCGGTCTCCACCTCCCGCACCTCGAAGATCTTCTCCGTCCCGAACCGCTTCTCGATATCCTCGAAGATGTGGTAGCCCACGTGGTAAGGGTTTAGCTGGAACCGGCTGGGCGCCAGGACCCCGGCATGCATGCGGGCGAACTCCAGCGACTCGTCGGGGGTCAGGTCCAGCTCCCGCATGATCCGGGCGTGCCAGATTGAGGCCCAGCCCTCGTTCATGATCTTCGTCTCCATCTGCGGGCGGAAGTAGAGCATCTCCTGCCGCAGGCTCGACAAGATGTCCCGCTGCCAGGGCTCCAGGTCCAGCGCCCGCTCCATGATGAACAGGAGCAGGTCACGGGTAGGCTCGCTCTTCTTCGGAGCAGGTGTCTCCTCTGGCTCAGCCTTTTCCTTGCCCAGCTTGTCCAGCGCCCAGAGGTCGTCGAATTCCCCCACCGCCGGCTTCTTCGACCCCGGCTTCTCCGCCGAAGGGCTCTTCCTGGCCGGGAACGGGTCCACGTGCTCGTTGATCGCCATGACCGCATCGATAAACCGCTCCACCTTCGCCCGACCCAGGTCGTGCTCGTACTGCTGCACCCGGTTGGCGAAGGCCGCCATGGCGTGGACCATCTGCCGGTTCGTCTCCCGGAAGCGCCAGTTGTTCTTGAAGAAATCCGAGTGGGCCAGCACGTGGGCGGCGATCAGCTTGTTCTGTAGCAGCGTGTTATTTTCCAGCAGGAAGGCGTAGCACGGGTCCGAGTTGATCACCAGCTCGTAGATCTTCGACATGCCGAAGTCGTACTGGGTCTTCATCTGGTGAAAGGCTTTGCCGAAGGACCAATGGGAGAACCGGGTCGGCATGGCATAGGCGCCGAAGGTGTAGACAATATCGGCCGGGCAAATCTCGTAGCGCATCTCGAAGAAGTCCAGGTTGAACCCCTGGGCCTTCTCCACGATCGTGTCGATCGCCTCGCCCAGTTTGGCCACGTCGGACTCCGACATGGTCGGCCCCGCGCTGGGCGGTGTCAGCTTCAAGGAGGACATGCTAGCTCACCCCCTGCTGCTGTTCAGGCATCTCCGGCCCGAAGAAGGACCGCAGCGCCTGGTAGACCTCCGACTTGTCCTTGATTAAGGCGCTCATGAACCGCGGGTGTGCAACCTCCCGCTTGAAGAGCGTCAGGAGCGTCGATGTCCGGTAGTAGGCGGTGCCGCCGGCTGTGGAATCGATCTCGCCGTATCCGAAGAGGTTGCAGATATCGAGCAGCTTGTGTACGCATTCGACCGCCTTCGGGTTGTCCGAGCTGAGGTTGTCGCCGTCGGAGAAGTGGAAGGGGTAGAGGTTGTACAGATCGGGCGGGTACTTCTCCTGAATCAGCTTCAGGGCCAGCTCGTAGACCGAGGAGCAGCGGGTGCCGCCGCTCTCACCCTTGGTGAAGAACTCCTCCTCCGTGACCTCCTTCGCCTCAGTGGAGTGGGCCAGGAAGTGGATCAGCACGTTGTCGTACTTGGTTCGCAGGAAGCGGACCATCCAGAAGAAGAAGCTGCGGGCGATGTACTTCTCGAACTCGCCCATGGAGCCCGAGGTGTCCATCATGGCGATTACCACGGCGCTGGTCTGCGGCAGGAACTTTTCCTCCCAGGTCTTGTACCGCAGGTCGTTCTTGGTGAAGCCGGTCAGCGGCGGCCGCCCCGCCAGCAGATTCCGCTTCATCGCCTCCATGATCGTGCGCTTCTTGTCAATATTGGCCTGCAGCCCCTGCTTGCGCACGTCTTCCCACTGGTACTTCCGGGCCGTCAGGTCGGGCTGTTTCTTCGGGTCGAGATGCGGCAGGCCAAGGTCCTCGAAGAGCAGTTCGCCTAGCTCGTCAACCGAGAGCATCGCCTCGAAGTAGTCCTCCCCGGCATCCTCGCCGGCGCCCTTCCCCTTGCCCTTTCCCTTCTGCTGGGCACGGCCGTCCTTGGCGATGACCTGGCCCTCCTGGCTGTCGCCCTGGCCCTGACCCGCCCGCTGCTGCTTCTCCCAGTTGTACCGGAACCGGTACTCGTTGAGCGAGCGAATCGGCACCTTCACCATGCGACCACCGTCGCTGGTGATAATCGACTCGTCGCTGATGATATCGGGCAGGTTCTTCTTAATCGCCTCACGGACCTTTTCAAGGTGGCGCTCCTGATCCATCTGCCCCTGGCGGTGGAGCGACCAGTCCTCCCGTGAGATCAAGTATCGGGACGACGTCATACGACTACCCTCCTCAGATGGGCGCAGGGCGGGGGGGCTTCCCCAAAGCCCGCCCGCCCTTGTCGTCGTGGTTGATTATCGGTTAAGCAGGGAGCCGACGTACTTGAGCAACTCGTTGGCGCAGGAGACACAGTAGTTGTGCTCCTTCATGAGGCGGGCGACCACCTCGTTGATCTTCTTCAGCTGCTCGGCATCGGGCGTCTTGCTGGATGTGGTGATCTTGACCACATCCTTCAGATCGGCGAAGAGCTTCTTCTCGATCGCTTCCTTCAGCCGCTCATGCGAGCTGTAATCGAAGGCGACACCCCGCCGGGCGTAGGAGGAGAGCCGAATCATGATCTCCTCGCGGAAGGCCTTCTTGGCGTTCTCCGAGATGCCGATCTGCTCCTCGATCGAGCGCATCAGCTTCTCGTCGGGCTCGTGGTACTCGTCGGTCAGCGGGTCCTTGATCTTCGTGGCGTTGCAGTACGCCTCGATGTTGTCGAGATAGTTGTTGAGCAGGTTCTTGGCCGACTCCTCGTAGGAGTAGACGAAGGCCTTCTGGACCTCCTTCTTGGCCATCTCGTCGTACTCCTGACGGGCGATGGCAATAAAGGCCATGAGCCGTTCCCGCTCCTGCGGGGTGATCGACGGATGCTGGTCCAGGCCGTCCTTGAGCGAGCGGAGCACATCCAGCGCCGTGATGCAGGCCTTCTGGTTCAGCTCGCCCTTCTTGATGATCGCCGACGAGATGCGGTTGATGACGTACCGGGGATCGACGCCGCTCATGCCTTCGACGCCTTCAAACTCCCGCTCCAGTTCCGCCACATCCGACAGCTTGAAGCCGTCGACTTCGACACCGTCATACAGGCGCATCTTCTTGACCAGGTCCATACCGGCCTTCTTGGACTCCTTCATGCGGCTCAGGACTGAGAAGACCGAGGCCGCATAGAGCGAGTGCGGAGCGATGTGGACGTGGCGGGTGTCGGCCTGCTGAACCAGCTTCTCGTAAATACGCACCTCATCGGAGACCTTGAGGTTGTAGGGAACCGGCATCACGATGATCCGGCTCTGGAGTGCTTCGTTCTTTTTGTTAGCAATAAAGGCACGGTATTCGGTTTCGTTAGTGTGGGCCACGATTAGCTCGTCCGCTGAGATCAGGGCGAAACGACCCGCCTTGAAGTTGCCTTCCTGGCTGAGGCTGAGGAGGTTCCAGAGGAACTTCTCATCGAGCTTCAGCATCTCCTGGAACTCCATCATCCCCCGGTTCGCCTTGTTGAGCTCGCCGTCGAAGCGGTACGCCCGCGGATCCGACTCAGAGCCGAACTCACCGATGGTCGAGAAGTCAATGGAGCCAGTCAGGTCTGCGATATCCTGAGACTTCGGATCCGAGGGGCTAAAGGTGCCGATACCGGTGCGATCCGACTCGGAAAGGATGACCCGCTCCACCGGGACCTTCTCCACCCGACCGTCGTACTGCTCCTTGAGCATGAGACGGCAGTGCGGGCAAAGCTCGCCCTCGATGACAACGCCCAACTCCTTTTCCACGTCGGCCCGCAGCTCCTTGGGAATCAGGTGCAGGGGCTCCTCGTGCATGGGGCAGCCCTTAATGCCGTACAACGCTCCATCGGGTGTGCGGCTGTACTCCTCCAGGCCACGCTTGAGCATGGTGACCAGGGTAGACTTACCGCCGCTGACCGGACCCATCAGGAGCAGGATGCGCTTGCGCACATCCAACCGGCGGGCCGCCGGATGCAGATACTCCTCCACCAGACGTTCCAGGGCCTTGTCGAGCCCGAAGAGCTCCTTGCCAAAGAACTTGTACCGCCGGACGCCGTTAATCTCCTCAACTCCAGCTGAGATGACCATGTTATAGATGCGAGCGTGAGAGAACTGCGTGATGGCGGGATTCTTTGCCACGAGCTCCAGGTAGTCGGCAAAGGTCCCCTCCCAGTGGAGCGTACTCTCAGACAACCGGTACTCTTCGAGACGCTTGATCAGGCTGCTCATACGACCTACCTCCTCCCGGATGTGTTAACCCCACCTGGCCGCCGAGTTCGAGAAATGGCTCACCGGCATGATGGTCAGCCACCTTCTTCTATACTCTCTTACGTTGCGAGCGAAGATTTTGTTCGACCATTGACACTAAATGTTTTTAGCGAAAAGGTTCAATGCCAAGTACCTAGCGGCTTAGGACGATCACCACCCTTTTATATGTATCGATGCCAATATAAAGCATCAATTCCTTTTGCCTTTAGATTCGACTCATTCTGATGTTATCCCTGCTGTAATCCCAATATCGTGTTTGGAAATGTGTTCCTCTTTGTGATAATCCGACGTCTGCTGCATAGACCGATTTTATGGCACATAGGGATAGGACAGGTCCCTTACGCCAGGGGACGCAGAGGAGGTCGGCCCACATGGATGACAAGTTGTATCGCGGGGAGGTCCGCCACCCCGATATGCCGGAGCGTGAGACCGGCGGGTCGGGCCATGGACTCTCGATCACCAACCGGGAGCAGGTCCAGGTGACCGGGGTACTTGCCGTTGATAACTTCGATGATGAAGAGGTCACGCTGGAGACCGAACTGGGCACCCTGACGATTCGGGGTGAGGAGCTGCACATCCGCCAGTTGGACCTGGAGTCGGGGCGCTTTCAGGTCGAGGGGTATGTGAACTCCTTACAGTACTCGACGCCCCGTCAGCGCTCCGGACGGCCCAGCAAGAGCCGGGGGTTCCTGGAGCGGTTACTGCGGTAAGCAAGCGCTTGCTTACCAACGAGAAAAGGCAGCGGGTTCTCCCGCTGCCTTGTTTGTGTCTGGTCTTAACGCATGGAGGCCCGCGCCTCCCGGATGGCGGTCACGTACTGACGAGCCAGGGCGGTGACGCCGGCATGGTCGCCCCGGGCGGCTGGGGCGGTCAGTTCACTCCCCACGCCTACGGCGATGGCTCCTGCGTCCAGCCAGGCGCCAAGGGTCTGAAGGCTGACACCCCCGGTGGGCATGCAGGGCGCCTGGGGCAGTGGCCCCCGCAGCGCCTTGAGGAACGCAGGGCCCAGGTGGCTGCCGGGGAAGAGCTTAATGATGTCAGCCCCCTCCTCCAGCGCCCAAATCGCCTCGCTCACGGTTTGCGCCCCGACCAGAGCGGGCTTTCCGTAACGGTGCGCCACCTTGATCACCTCCGGGCAGAGCCCTGGCGTCACCAGGTACTGGGCCCCATGAAGCAGGCAGAGGCGGGCGGTCTCAGCATCGAGCACGGTGCCGGCGCCCACCAGCAGGCCCGTGCCAGACGCTGCCCGCAGAGATTCCAGGGCACCGGGCACCGTCATGGTGATCTCCACGGTCTCTGCTCCGCCCTCTGCCACCGCCTTCACCAGCATCGTCGCCTGCTCCGCGCCGGTGGCCCGGATTACGGGTACCAGCCCGGCGTCTGCGATCTGGTTAACCAAGTTCCATCTGTACATGGTGATTCACCTACCGGGTAAAGTGCATGGCGCGGCCCAGGAAGCGTTCCACCTGGTCGCGGAAGGGAAGGCCCTCAATGTCACCCGCCACCTGTGTGGCCAGGGCGCCTGCGGCACAGCCCATGGCGGCGGCCTCTTCAGGGGAGGCGCCCTCCAGCAGACCGGTCAGGAAGGCGGCGGCGAAGGCGTCTCCTGCCCCCACCGTGTCCACCGGGTCCAGGGGCCGCCCCCGAACCCGGGCCACCTTCCCCGAGTCGCTGGCGCCCAACAGCGCCCCCTCCGGGCCAAGCTTCAGAGCGACGACGGCGGGTCCCAGCGCCAGGAGGCGCCGGACCAGCGCCTCGGGCTCGCCCGGACCCACCAGCAACTCCGCCTCATCGAGGCCGGGCAGCAGAACCGTGGCCTGAGCGGCCATCTCCAGCATGACCGGCCGCGCCTCCTCCTCGGCCCAGAGCTTGCGCCGCATGTTCGGGTCGAAGAGAATGGGGACGCCCGCCTCCCGGGCGGCCCGCAAGGCTGTCCGGGTGGTCTCCAGGCAGTTTGGGGAGAGGGCAGGGAAGATGCCTGTGGCGTGCAGGAAGCGCGCCTGGCGCACCAGGTCGACCGGAAACTCAGCAGGGCTCATGGTGGAAGCGGCCGAGCCCCTGCGGTAGAAGTAGACGTTGGGGTCGCCCAAGCCAGGCCGCTCCTTGACGATCAGGCCGGTGAACCCGCTTTCGGCCCGTACGCACCGGCTCACGTCGACCCCCTCGCCCCGAATCGCGCTCAGCACGTACATGCCCATGGCGTCGGGGCTGACCTTGCTCACCCAGCCCGCCGTGCGCCCCAGGCGCATCAGGCCGATGGCCACGTTGGACTCCGCCCCGCCGATCGATCTGGCGAAGGTGGGCACATGGCGGAACGGGCCGGTGGTCTGCGGATTGAAAACCACCATTGACTCGCCGAACGTCAGCACATCGATCAAACGAAATCCCGCCTTTTTACTTCAGGAAGTCCTCCCGCTGCGGCGTGAAGATATCGATCAGCTCCCCTTCCTCCAGGGCCACCACCCCGTGAACGGCGTCGGAGGGGACATAGAACGAGTCCCCCGCCACCAGCACCTGGGTCTCGCCGGCAATGGTGACCTGAAAGCGTCCCCGCGCCACGTAGCTTACCTGCTCATGCGGGTGGCTGTGCGCCGCTCCGATGGCGCCGGGGGCGAACTGCACCTTCGTCATCATGAGGGAGCCGCCGTAGGACATCATCTTCCGGGTCAGCCCCTCGCCCACCGGCAGCGGCGTTGCGGTCTTGTCGTACACGAACACGGCCATAGGCACCTCCCGGTTTGATCAGCGGGTCAGCCAGCCGCCGTCGACGGCCAGCACATGCCCGGTCACATAGTCGGAGGCCTTGGAGGCGAGGAAGACCACGGCGCCGCCCAGGTCGGAGGGCTCACCCCACCGCCCGGCCGGAATACGGTCCAGAATCTCCTTCGAGCGAACGGGGTCGGCCCGCAGGGGGGCGGTGTTGGCCGTCGCCATATAGCCCGGGGCGATGGCGTTGACCTGAATGCCCCGGCTGGCCAGCTCGTTGGCCATCGCCTTGGTGATCCCCGCCACGGCGTGCTTGGCCGCGGTGTAGGAGACCACACGGATTCCGCCCTGGTACGAGAGCATGGAGGCGATGTTCACGATCTTCCCGCCCCCCCGCTCGGCCATCACCCTGGCTGCGGCCTGGCTGAGAAAGAAGACCGTCCGCTGGTTGATGTTGATCACGTCGTCCCAGTCGGAGGCCGAGAACTCCAGGACCGACGCCCGCCGGATGATTCCCGCGTTGTTGACCAGAATGTCCAGACCGCCCAGGTCGGTTTGCACCTGCTCCACCAGGCCGGGCAGCAGATCTGCCTGGGAGAGGTCCAGCTCGTAGGCTGCGGCCTTGCGCCCCATCGCCCGAATCATCTCCGCCGTCTCCTCCAGGCCCCCGCCGATGCCCGCAACCGCCACATCGGCCCCCGCTTCGGCGAGCGCCAGGGCCATTCCCTGGCCCAGCCCGGTGCCGCCACCGGTTACCAGGGCGGTCTTGCCATCGAGTTGAAACCGGTCAAGCGTTGTCATGTTCGCTCTCCCCCTACTTCATGTTCTGGAGTATCGGCAGCGTCTTCTGGACCCAGCCCACATCCGGGTCGTTGGTCGTCGCCTGGGTCCGGATATTGCCGGCCAGCACCCAGAGGTAGTAGCTGTTGTAGCCCGGGGCCGAGACGTAGGTGTGATACCCGTACGGAATCGAGAGCAGCGTCTCGTCGCGCACCACGTGCACATTGTCAAACGATCCGTTGGAGCCGTAGTGGCGCACCATGCCCCAGCCCTCGGGGGAGTGGACCTTGAAGTAGTACATCTCCTCAGCGAAGACCTCACGGGGCAGGTCATCGACCTCATGCTTGTGGGGCGGGTAGGTCGACCAGTTGCCGCTGGGGGTGAAGGTTTCCCCGACGATCAGCCGCTGAACGGAGTTGGGCGTCGTCACGAGGATCTGGTTGAAGGTGCGGCTGAAGTTGGCAGCCCCCCAGGTCCCAACAGCCACCTGGTCGGGGGTGATCACAAAGGGCTTGCCCGGCTGGTCGGCAGGGGCGGAGACCACGGCGATCTCCACCCGGCCCAGGGCGGTCACGGTGAAGCCGGTCTGGCAGGGAATGTAGACCGCATGCGCCTTGCCGGACCAGACGTTCGGGCGGCCGCCCACCTTGTCGAACCGCTCGCCCCCGGCCTCAATGCGGCAGAGCCCGCCGAGGATCACCAGAACGTACTCCCGGTCGCCGCTGTTGGCCTCGTGGGCCTTGCCGTCGGGGAGGATCAGCTTCTCGAAATTCAGGAGCTTGCACGTGTTCTCGGGCAGTTGGTTCAGGCCTTCCTGCTGGCCGATCGTCACGAAGTGCTGTGTCATGGTGGTAGCCTCCTATCCCTTGATCAGGGTAATGTCAGCCGGCGCCGTATCATGGACCTGCGAGACGGTCCACTGGTCGGTCCGGGAGCCATACGCCAGGTGAATCTCCCAGGCGGATTCCCCTGTCTGAATGGCTCGGAGCCCGCTGATCCGCGGCGTGCTGTTGATCTCGAAGGCGGCGGTGAAAAAGGTCCGGGTCTGCTCCTCCTGTCGGAGCAGCAAGCTGGAGCGCCGGCGGCTGGGCGGGCTGTCGGGGCTGAGCCCGTCCACCAGCAGGGTGGGGGCGCCCGCCGCAAGCCGGGCCCAAAGATGGGTTCCGGGGAAGGACCAGCCCAGGGCCGCGCCTTCAGGTGCCAGCGGGCGGACCCGAAGTTCCTCGAGGTGCTGGTAGGCCGGGAGCGGGTTCCACTCGGCATAGGGGCGCCCCTCTGGCGACACCGAAAGCCGCCCGGGCGTATGGAAGAGGTACTCCACCCGGGTGGGCGCCTCTGTCCGGACGATGAAGTGGTCGACGAAGTAGTCAGGCGTCCAGATAATCAGTCGCCGGAAGCGGGCGTTGCTGTAGTAGTCCGGCCCCTTGGGCCATGCAGCCCAGGTGTCGAGGGTCACCTGCTCCGCCCCCGCCGCCGCAAAGCGGTACACCCCCGCCCGGGCCGGTGGGTGCGGCATGCCACCCAGGCTTACGGTGTTGTGCGACAGGGTGGTCTTGTACCAGGCCCAGTGAAGCGGATGGCCGTAGTAGACGGTGCCAATATCGGGGGCTATACGCTCGCCGTGCGCCAGGAAGGCCAGCCCCAGCCGGTCGAAGTGGTCGTGCTCGTTCCCGCCGTCGCCGTGCTTGACCATGAGGAAGAAGCGGGACGGTCCATGGCGGATCACCGATAGCCCGTTGGCTTCGCTGCTGTAGTGTCCGAGCGGCGGGAGTTCGTGTTCGCTGTCGATGCGGTCTGCCCCGAAGAGGAGCGCCTCCGGCGTGGAGCGGTCTGCTCCCCCCAGGGCCTCCCTGAGCAGCGCCCCCAGCTCGGGGTCCTGGTCCCAGCCGTAGGCCATCTCCAGCATGGGAAGCAGCGCCTTGGGCGTGTTGACCCCGACCACATCGTTGATGTGCGGGTAAGAGCCGTCGGGCTGGAGCATGTGCCGGAGTGGGCGGAACATCGCCCGCAGCTTCGGGTGCTGGTCCATCGCCCACGGGGTCCCCCTGGCTAGCTGGGCGAACCGGCAGAGCGGCCGCAATGCGTGCATGTGGTAGCCGACCGAGCCCTCCAGCCAGAAACCGTCGCCCATAACGCCCTGGTCAAGCTGCTGGGCCAGGCCATACGGCCCGTTGACCCCATACTCGACCCATGGATCGTGGCCCAGCACCAGGCCGATGGTGGCGATCGCAGCGGCGATCCAACACTGGTGGTTGTGCAGCTGGCGTTCGTGGTGGTCGATCAGAAAGCGGGCGGAACAGGCCAGCAGATCCTCCCGGATCAACCCGTCGTCAGCGGGCTCCAGCGCGGGCTGCACCAGGTGGTAGGCCCAGGCGAGGCTGAGGCTCCAGGTAGCCTCGCAGAGCGTCTGCACGTTGGCCTTGCCCGGCCCGTTGAAGGGGATTCCCCCGTGGACCTCGTAGCTCGGGTAGCGCTCGGCGTAGGCCAGCAAGATCGCCCGGACCTGCGCCAGGTAGCGATCCTCCCCCGTCAGCCGCCAGAGCGCAGCCATGGCGAAGGCGCCCTCAGACCAGTGGCCGTTGACCTGGCGCCACCAGGCGGCATCGAGCAGGGGGCTGCGGTGCAGCCGTCCGTCCACCGGGCAGCGGTGCTCGTGGGGTCGGTCCCAGTCAAACTCCAGCATGACGGCGTGCTCCGGGCAGATGTACTGGTGATTCCAGCCGGCAATCCCGCCGGGCGGCACCGTCACAGGGCGGTCTGCCACCCGGGCAGCCATCGTCTGAAGGGCTGCCACAGCCGGTGCGAACGCCGGGTCGCTCAGGCGGCAGCGCAGCCGCCGTTCGTCGCGCAGTAGCACCGGCTCTATCACCCCTTGACGCTCCCAGATGTCAGCCCGCTGATCATGGACTTGTTGGCGAAGAGGTAGATCACCAGAATCGGAAGGATCGACATGGCGGCGCCGGCCATCATGATGTTCCACTGAGCCGCTGCCGACTCGGCGTAGCGCAGCGCTGCAACGCCTACGGTAAGGGGCCGGAGGTCGGGCCGGGCCATGGTGAAGACGCCGGGCAGCAAGAACTCATTCCAGGCCTGCCGGAAGGCGAGCAGCGCCACCACCGCCAGGGCCGGCCGAGAGACCGGGAGAATGATGCTCCAGTAAATCCGGAAGAAGGAGCAGCCGTCCACCGTCGCCGCTTCATCGAGCTCCTTGGGGATCGACCGGAAGAAGCCGACCAGCGGGAAAATGGTGGTCGCCTGGTGGGCCGAGAGAATCAAGATCGCTCCCCAGAGCGAGTTGTGCAGCTTCAGGGTAACCGCAAGCTGGTAGAGCGGGCGGAAGGTGACGGGCCCCACATCGAGGAAGAGCGCCCCGGCCAGCCCGGCCAAGATCAGCGCCCGGCCCGGGAAGTTCCGCCGGACCAGGGCGTAGGCGGTCATGGAGGCCATGAGCACCTTGAGGGCGGTGACGCTGGTGGCCAGGAAGATGGAGTTCCAGGTGTACTGGGCGAAGTTGGCCAGCTGCCACGCCTGGCTGAAGTTCTCAATGTGCCAGGTGGTAGGCAGGATGGTGTTGCCGACCATGAGCTCCCGATTGGACTTGAAGGCGCCCAGGAGCACGTAGACCACCGGGAAGAGGAGCAGCAGGGCCACGCTGACCAGCACGGCGTAGAGCAGGATCTTCTTGAGGTGTCCCATGTCGCATCCCCTCCTAGTACGCGTCCTGCAGCCGCCGGGAGAGGCGCAGGTAAACCAGTGTGATCCCGGTGATGATCAGCGAGGCGATGAAACTCAGCGAGGAGCCGTAGCCGTACTGCTGAACCATGGCGTCGCCGTCGATGGAGGGGAAGAAGAGCTTGTAGATATAGAGGAACATCACCATGGTGGCATCTACCGGGCCGCCGCCGGTCAGGACCATGAGCGATTCGTAGCCCTTCAGGGAGATCACAATCGCCAGCATGATCACCACCTGGAGCACCGGCCCGAGCATGGGAATCGTCACATGCCGGAACTGCTCTGCCGGGGTGGCCCCATCGATCGATGCGGCCTCGTACAGCTCGTCCGGGATTGACTGGAGGCCGGCGAGGAAGAGGACCATGTAGTTGCCGATAGCCCCCCAGGCGGCCACCAGAATGGCGGTCAGCATGGCCAGTGAAAAGCCGAACCAGTCGATGGGGGAGTTGATCATTCCCAGGGCGAGCATGAGCTTGTTGACTACGCCGTTGTAGGAGTTAAACATGTAGAAGAAGATCACGCTGGCCACCGCTGAGGAGATGACCGTCGGCATGAAGATCACGCCGCGAAACAGGTTCCGGCCCTTCAGCTTGCTGTTGAGCGCAACGGCCAGCAGGAGGGCGGCGGGCAGGGTGATCGCCAGCTTGCCGCCGGCGTAGACGAAGGTGTTCAGCACCGACTTCCAGAAGAGCGTGTCCCGGGTGAAGGCGCGGACGAAGTTCTCGAAGCCCACGTAGACCGACGGGGACATGCCGTCGAAGTCGTAGAACATGTAGCGGAGCGTCCAGAAGACGGGGTAGATAAAGGCGACGAGAAAGAGGAAGACGGTGGGCGCAAGCATCAGGTAGACCGGAGCGTGGCGTTTCAGGCTGCGCATAATCGTTCGCCTCCGACTCAGGAGGATGAGACAGGCAGGGAGGGGAGGCTCCCTGCCTGTTATCGCGCTGGATCTGTTTACTTGCGGAGCGGGCTCCAGCCCTGAATCATGGGCTTCGCGGGGAGCTTGTCCAGGGCGGCGTTGTAGCGCTTGTTCAGGTCGGCAATCGCTTCGTCAATGCCCACCTGGCCGTAGATGACGGCAGCGAAGACGTCGGAGTACGGCTTGCCCTCCAGCTTTACAGCCGGCTCGTTCGGCCAGATCGAGTCGGTCGGCCGCACCGTGAACATGGAGAGCTCCTTGACCTTGAAGTTGTCAGCCTTGGCGTCGGGCAGCAGGGCGATTCCAAGGCCCTCGCCCATATAGCGACCCAGGAACGTGGGGTTGGTGAAGTAATCGACGACCTTCCAGGCCAGGTCCTTGTGCGGCGACTCGGCGTTGACCGCCAAGCGGGCCGACAGGTTCAGGCTGTTGGTGCCCTTCGGATCGGCGGTAACGGTGGGCATGGGGGCGGCCTTCCAGCCCATCTTCGGCTTAAACTGGTTGGCGTAGACGCCGGCCTCAGCCGAGATGGAGATGTACATGCCGATCTTGCCTTCCGCAAACTGGCTGCGGAGCGGGTCGATGTCGAGCGCCTGGCTGCCCGGGAACCAGGAGCCGTCGTCCCACATCTGCTTCCAGGCCAGCACATAGGGCTTGTAACCGGAGAAGTCGTACTTGCCGGTGCTGAAGTCGTAGTAGTTGACGCCGTCGAGGCGGGCCTGCTGGAGCAGTGAGCGGTTAATGGCGCTGGTCGGGTTCTTCATGTTCATGGCGAAGCCGTACGCACCCTCAGCCTTGCCGACCTCGGTGATCTTCTTGGCGTAGGCGACCAGTTCGTCGAGGGTCTGCGGCGGACGGGTCAGGCCGGCCTTCTTGAACAGCTCCTCGTTGTAGACCAGCCGGGAGGTGGAGGTGTACATGGGCAGGGCATGAAGCACGCCCTTGTGGGAGATGGCGCCGTCGATGCGGGGAACCGAGGCCCATTCCTTCTTCTTCTGGTCGCTGAAGTACTTCTCCAGCGGCTCGAGGCGGCCGCTGTTCAGGAACTGGGCGGCATGGGTGGCGTGCAGAATGAAGAGGTCCGGCGCCTGCTTCGACTGATAGGCCAGGTCGACCATCTGCGGGAAGTTCTCGGAGTGGATCACGTAGTCGATCTCGATCCCGAACTTGTTCTCCTTATTGAACTTGTCGATCTCGGCCTTCATGAAGTCCATGTCGTGCCGGTTGTAGGTCCACCAGGTCAACTTGGTCTTCTTGACGGGCTGTTCCGGAGCCGCAGGGGCGTCGGTCTTGGGCTTTGCGGGTTCGACCGTCTTGGCGCCACCGCAGCCGGACAGGATCGCAACCAGGGAGAACATAATAAGAACCAGAATGGCAGGTACTTTCCGACTCAAAAGGAAAACCCCCTCTTCCACCAACTCTATCGTCATGGTATATGATCATAGGTAAACGGCCAATGTGGGAATCTTACGGTATGGGGAGGGATTCTTACGCGATGAGGCAGGTGAAGCAGACCCTCTCAGCCGTGCTCCATTGGCTGAACAACCTTCGGTTGTGGTACAAAATCCTCTTTCTCACGGTCTCGCTGGTGCTCTTCTCCACCATCTTGACCGGCTGGTACTCGTATCGGGTGACGGCCCGCATGGTGACAGAGCAAGCCTTCGCCCAGTCCCACGAGACCGTGGTCCAGGCGGCCAACTTCCTGGACGAGAAGTTGCGCGGTTTGCTTTGGCACTCCTTCTTCCTGCAGACGAACAGCGCCGTGCAGCGGGCGATGACCTACGAACCGGGTGAATCCTTCGCCTCGGAATGGACAGCGATTCAAAATCCCCTCACGAACTTGCGTGTGCGGGACCGGGCCGTTCACTCCGTCATGGTCTCGACCCCGCACGCTGACTACTTCGAAACGGTAAACATAAGATCCGGGCAGTCGTTCCGGGAGACCCACCTGTACAAGGTGGCCTCGCAGCACCAGGGGTTCACCTGGTTCAACGCTCACCCGGATCCGCTGTTCCGGGGCGGGCGTCAGTTGATCACCCTGGTGCTGCCGGTCACGGTTCCGGAGGATATCGACGATACGTACATCATCGTCAACCTCTCGGCCGATTGGTTCTATGAGTACCTTTCCGGGGTCGATGCAGGCGAGCAGAGCCAGGTCTTTCTGGTAGATGGCAACGGGCGGTTGGTTCTGCCCATGGAGCTACACCCAGAGGCAGATGTGGCGTTCCTCAGGAGCCTGCCCGCAGCCAGGGGCACCCGCGAGGTTGACTGGGGGGAACCCTATGTGGTCAACCATGCCCCGATCAACGCGGCGGGCTGGCAGATTATCTCGATCCAACCCAAGGCCGCACTGCTCGCGGGAGCGAACCCGATTCGGGTGGCGACAGGCGCCATTATGGCGGTGGCGCTGGTCATCTCAGGCCTGCTCTCCATGGTGCTGGCCAACTCGATCGCCAAGCCGCTCGAGCGGCTGCGCAGCCTCATGCGGCAGGTAGAGAAGGCCGACTTTGCCACCTCGTTCAACGCCCGGTACGACGACGAGGTCGGCGACCTGGGGCGCTCCTTCAACCACATGACCAGCCGGCTCAACGAGCTGGTGAGACAGGTGGAGCATGAGCAGCAGCAGAAGCGGTATGCCGAACTGAAGGCGCTCCAGGCGCAGATGAACCCGCACTTCCTCTACAACACCCTGGATTCGATCTACTGGAAGGCACAGCTGAAGGATCACCAGAGTGTGGCGGAGATGGTGGTCTCGCTTTCACGCCTTCTCCGGTTGGGACTGAACAAGGGGGAGGAGATCACCACGCTGGGGTTGGAACTGGAGCACACCGACATCTACCTGCAGCTTCAGAAGCGCAATTACGAGCACCTCTTTGCGTACACGGTGGAGGCCAGCCCGGGCGTGATCGATGTTCCCTGCCCGAAGCTGATCCTCCAGCCCATCGTGGAGAACAGCCTGCTGCATGGCTTCTCGGGCATGAGCGACGGCGGGCAGATTCGGGTCTCCGCTGAGCGCGACGGAGACCGGGTGCTGATCACCCTCACCGACAACGGCAGGGGGCTGCCCGAAGACACATCGCCCCTGGAGACCGGGTTTGGCCTGAGAAATGTGCAGGAGCGGCTCCGCCTGCACTTCGGGCCGGAGTATGGGGTGACCTTCGCGAACGGACCGGGCGGCGGTACTCAGGTGACCGTCACGCTACCCGCCAGGACAGGAGGTGTTCCTGATGTACCGGCTGATGTTGGTTGACGACAAGCCAGGCGTGATCGCCGGCCTCAAACAGCTCGGGAACTGGGAAGAGATGGGCGTGACCCTGGTCGGGGAGGCGTTCAACGGCGAGCAGGCCCTGCGGGTAGCGGAGGCGCAGCAGCCCGACCTGGTGATCACGGACATCCGCATGCCGATCATGGATGGGCTGGAACTCGCCCGACGGCTCCTGGACCGCAGGCCCGCGACCAAGGTGATCGTGCTGACCGGTCATGATGAGTTCGAGTACGCCCGGGCGGCGCTGAAGCTGGGGGCGGTGGAGTTTCTGCTGAAGCCCTCCACCCTGGGCGAGATCCGCGCCGCTGTGCGCCGTGCGGTCGATCTGCTCAACCAGGAGCGGGCCCGGCACGACGAGCTGGCCGGCCTGCGGCAGCGCGTGCAGGAGTCGCTGCCCCTGCTCCGGCAGGAGTACATCGGCCGGCTGCTCCGGGGAGACCTGCCGGTTCCCGAGGCCGAACTGCCGGGGCTGTTCGCCTTTGCCGGCGTGCCATTTGGCCTGGAGCGGCTCCAGGTGATCGTCTTTGGCCTGGACATGCCCGGCACGCCCGACCCAGCGGAAGCAGAGGTCCGGCGCCTTTCGCTAGATGTCGCCATTCGCCCCGGGGTCGAGGTGGCCGGATGGGTACTGATCCGGGGGCTCGACTCCAGCCCTGTGGCCATTGGCGCCGCACCCCCCGGCTGGGGGGAGGACCAGGTCCGGCAGGAGGCAATCGCCCTGGCAGAGGCCTCGTTGGAGGCGGCTCTGTCCCACGGGGTTCCCGCCTCGGCGGGGATCGGGCGAATCGCGACGGGGGTGCGCGACCTGCCCCGCGCCTATCGCGAGGCACACGCGGCGCTCCACCAGCGGTTCTTCCTGGGGACTGGCTTGGCGATCCACGCCGGCGATCTGTACGTTGCTGAGCGACCGCCGGCGCCGTATCCGGACTGGGCCGAAGAGGAGATGCTGCTGGCGCTCCGGTCCGGCAATACAGCTCAACTAAGGGCGTCGCTCACCGAGTTCTTCCGGGCGGGCGCCGTTGGCGGGGACCGGGATCAGCTCTACCTGCTCTGCCAGGAGCTGACCTTTGCAGCCTCCCGCACCCTCCGGGAGATCGAGGTAGATGGCCTGGAGCCGCCCGACCTGCGCCTGGCCACGTCGGCGGCCGACTGCCAGGAATGGCTGGGCCGATGGCTTATGGAAGCGGCACAGCAGGTGGTGGAGCAGCGGCAGTCCCGCCAGCACGATGCAGTTGCCCGGGTGAAGCGGTACGTGCAGGAGCACCTGGGCGGCGACTGCTCCCTTCAGGCGCTGGCCGACCACGTCCACCTGAGCCCGACCTACCTGGCCCAGCTGTTCAAGCGCCAGACCGGCCAGACCGTGCTGGAGTATGTGACAGAGCGAAAGATGGAGCAGGCCCGCCAACTGCTGGCCACCACCGACGAGAAGATCGCCTCCATCTGCGATGCCCTGGGGTATAACGACCGCCGCCACTTCGTGGACGTGTTCCGGCGCCACACCGGCGCTGCGCCCAGCGAATACCGGCAGCGCTACCGCCCGGGAGCGGCCGAGTAACGTGAAGGCGCCATCCACTTGAAGGGATGGCGTCTTGATTTTGCGCGCAATTAGCAGGCAAGCGAGCAGGAAATACCGCCGTCACCGCGAAGAGATAGGCGTCGGGTCTGTCCTTACTCCCTCGCGCATAGCCTTGGGTGGGGGGGCAGACCAGTGCAGCGGTTGGAACTCCAGTTTTACGCCTTCTTCATGATCGTGCTGAGCGGCATGGCTCTGGGCTTTCTCTTTGACCTGTTGCGGGCGCTTCGCGGGTATTACCGTCCCGACCGCTGGGTCGGCGCTGCCGGGGACCTGTTCTTCTGGGGAGCGGCGACGCTGGTTCTGGCCGGGGGCCTCTTCTTCGGCAACTGGGGCGAGTTCCGGTTCTACGTGCTGGTCGGTATGCTGCTGGGGCTCGGCCTGTATTACTGGTTAGCAAGTCCCGTTGTCCTTGTGCTCACCCGGTCTTTCCTGCGGCTGATTACCTGGTTTCTGGACCTGCTCTGGATGCTGGTGGTCAAACTCCTCTGGGCCCCACTGCTCGCTCTGGCTGCCCTGCTGCTGGGCGCCGGGCGAATTCTCTGGGGCTGGGCGAGCGCGCTCCTGGGCGGGGTCTGGCGGGCGGCTGAGGGGCTGGGCGGCTGGCTGATGCGCCCCCTGATTCGCCCCTACCGGTGTGCGAAGCTCCGCTACCTGCTGGCCAAGCGGAAGGTGAAGCGGACCCTCCGGGGGTGGCTGCTGGGGCCGCCCCGGCACCGCCGTCGGTGAAAGCAAAATCGGACGCAATCCTTCACACGCGCAGTATGGCAAGAATTTTTCTGCGCGCGAGAAGGATTTTCGGCGTTGCCCACGTATAAAATCTGTACACAGGTTGTAGATGTTTTGTACTCAGGTTGTACACAGAATATCCACAGGCTGTGCACAATGACCGAGGGCGGACAACGCAGTGAACATCGAAATTCGCGGTGCCGAACGGCTAAGCTTCCGGGAGCGACAGGTAGTCGTTCTAAAGGAGATGGGCTGGAGCAATGACCAGGTGGCCAAGCGGCTAGCGCTTGCACCAGGCACCGTCGCGACCTTGTACAACCGGGCCAAATCCAAGGGCTATCAGGTTGTCATTATCTTGCCGGGAGACACCCTCGGACTCTTCGACAGCGCCGAGAGGGAGGAAGAAGAATGAGTGCGCCCCAAAGGCGAGGGGATGAGGCGGCAGTGAGCGCGCCCGTTCCAGTGCGTCGACCGAAGGGAAACCCCCTTCGCCGGCACTGGCTCACGGGCGCGTTTGTTGTTGGGCTCATGGGGGTGATCTCCTTCACCGGGCTGCAGGTCTACCACGCGGAACAACGCCTCCAGCAAGTAAACGAAACCCGCGCCCAGGTAGAGTTGGAGCTGAAGGAGATCCGCCAGAAAAACACCCGACTGAAGGAGACCCTGGAGAAGGTGACCAGCGACGAGTACATGGAACTAAAAGCGAAGGAAATGGGCTTTACTAACCAAAACGAGAAGGTATATCAGACCGGGTCGCCTAAGGGTAATTAAATTTGGCAATTTTCTCTTGACCGCGCCGCCGTCCTCTTAGTACAATATCGCGTGCAAATATCTGTAAAGGGGCGGCAGATCGCGTGAGCGCGATGTCCGAGTTGGAGATCGGGTGCATCGTGGAAGGCACCGTTTCGGGTATTACCAACTTTGGGGCCTTTGTGAGCCTCCCGAACGGCAAGACGGGCCTGGTCCACATTTCCGAGGTGGCTGACGAGTTCGTGCGGGACGTCAACGACTACCTGAAGGAGCAAGACGTGGTCAGGGTGAAGGTCATGTCCTTCGATGAACGTGGCCGCATTGCCCTGTCGATCAAGCAAGCCGATCCCAGCTACCGACCGGACACCCCGCGCCCGCGACGCTCAGGAGCATCGTTTGAAGACAAGCTATCCAAGTTCCTGAAGGAGAGCGAGGACCGGCAATTGGATCTCCGCCGGCTGGAAGGGAAGCGCGGCGGTCGTGGTGGTCGCAGCGGCTCTTAGTACGCCTGATACGGGCGCCTGCGGGCGCCCGGTTTTGTTGGTGGGCGATACAATGGTTGCAATGGAGTTTTCGGTTTGTTGAAAGTAGCGGTGACCCATGCTAAGATAGGTTAGCGATCAACATGCCCGAGTGGCGGAATGGCAGACGCACGGGACTTAAAATCCTGCGAGGGGAAACCCTCGTGCCGGTTCGAGTCCGGCCTCGGGCACCACGTAGCAGAAGGGCTCCAGCGATTTTCGCTGGAGCCCTTCTGTCTTACCCCACCTCTTCTTCCTCCGGCTGGGCGGTCAGGAACTCCGCCACCGGGTTGATGAGCAGTTCCAGGACCGCCCACCGGTATGCCTCGGGATCGGCGATCCGGTAAGACCCATCATCGGCCGGGCCTGCGACCCGGTGTTGAAACTTGAGCCGGCCCAGGGCAGCTGTCATGCGCTCTGCGGCCCCGGGAGGCATGTCCGGATTGTCCAACGCTGGCCGGAGCCGCCAGGTACCGCCCTGGTCCTGGGCAATCCGGAGAAGATGGTAGCCAGCCATCGCTTTCGCCTGCAGCTCCTCCGGCAGCGAGAATCGCTCGGCAGGGAGTTCCAGCCGCTGCTTGGCGACCGGCGGGATCCCCGGTGCGAAGTGATACCACTCGCTCTTGTCTCGGCGAACGATCAACTGGGCGAGCCCCATCTTTGCCAGGGTGCGGACTAACCGGCGCAGGTACTGACGCAGCGTGGGATCCTTGAACAGAACGCGCAACGGCGCGTCGGGCTGCAGGATCCAGGCCCGATTGACCTGGCTGGCCCTGCCCTTCACCCACACCGCCGGCAACGGCACGGCTAACTCATCGATCAATGCATGCATGGTCTCGGTACGAATGTCAGACAGCCAGCGGAGTCGCCGGCGGATGGCCGTGTCACGGTAGCCAAGGGCCAGTTCCTGGCCGTGGGCCGGCAGGGTGAGATCCTTCGTCTCGGAATCGTACACGATATGCCCCGTTGCCAGCGCCATGTGGAAGGTGATGCCGGAGTTGACCATGTTCGCCCAGGTGAGGGCGTTCCCTTGATCCAGGGTCAGCGCCTCCGCCGTGATCCGGGGCACCTCGGTGACCCAGTGCAGGCTCGGAAAGAGGCGCGGAGCCGCCCGGCCATTCCATACCAGCAGACCGGCACGCTTGAGGGCCCAGTAGGGCCGGTCGCCCATCTCGCGGTGAGCGCGGTTAATTGCAGCCGCACTCTGGAGGCGACAGAGGCGGCGCAGGACCTCATAGGGGATCTCGCGGAGCACGTGGGCGAACCTGGCGTGGGCCCCCACAAAGAGCCGGTTGGCGCACCGGGAGGAGATGAGACCCCTGTTCCAGCGCATGATGTCGCTGTTCAGGCCAATTGTGCCATCGCGGTACTGCACAACAATTCCACGGTCAATCAGGCCGCGCAAGGCTTGGGCAAACCCCTCCCTGGCCAGGTCGGCATACTCACGGAACGGGTTCTGCCAGCCTGTCGTGCGCATTTCGACCCCTCCCCGGCACGCCAGCAGGGCTGCCAGGAGGCAGATCTCCTGGGTGCTCCCGTCGGTGGCCAAACGATCGATGGCGGCAAGCAGTCGGTCCTCTGGTTGCATCATCCACACTTCCTCATAACCCATCTATGTGGATATACGAGTCGAAGCAGATGATGGTTCGCGACGGGACCAGGTTTTGCGCGAGGGAAACCGATGCTCAACCTGTGGGCAACCCCTGCCCTCTTCCTCTAGCTGTGCGGAAGCGGAGCCAGGTTCAGTTCAGCCTCCGTAAGCGGCCGCCCGGCCCAGCCCATCGTCACGGGAACCTCGTACAGCCGCCTCGGCCCCAGGAAGGGGAACGCCGTGGGCGCATTCGGCACCATGCCCGGCACGAGCACCCGCACCACGCTCAGCCCGGCATCCTTCATGTCAGGCGTCGTCAGATCGACATAGATGCACTCCAGATTCCGCTCCGCCAGGATCGCCACCAGGTGATCCAGGGAGGATGCACCCGGCTCCGCCACCGGCATGGGCGCGCTCTCCGCGGCATTCAAGAGGCGCCCAATGCCGCTGTGGGTGCTGGGATCCAGGTAGTACTGCCCGTTGTGCAGCAGGTCGATCATGTCGTGGTAGTCCGGGCGGAACGCCCCCCGGTAGCTGCGGTCTGCGCGGTATGGCTTGATCGCCCTGGCATGGTAGATCCCCTGGTCTACCGCCGACCAGACCCCGCTGTTGGGATCGAGGAAGTACGAATACCCGGTGTAGAGCTGAGCGGTTTCGCCCACCGCCTTCAGCACGGCATCGTGCGGGTCAAAGCGGCAGGCGAACCCCATGCAGGGGATCTGGCGTTCCGGATCGTACAGGAGCGCTCCCATGACGGGCACGGGGATATCGACCGTCAGGTTGAAGATCTTGTAGGTGATCGGGCTTGTCAGATCGCTGGGGGTCAGGGCGGCGCGAATCCGGGGCTGATTCGCCAGGCTGATCGCCGGGAGCGCCACGTTCGAGGCCCACCAGATCGTGGTGGCATCCCGCTCAATCACCTCGAGCAGGCCCGACAGGACCGCTGCCTCCAGACTCGACCCGCCGGCGATCCCGGCGAACATGACAAAGTTCGTCGGCGGCTCCTGGGCATACTCCCCGCAGAAGTAGTTGACATAGACCAGGGAGGCCGGCACCCAGACAGGCCGCTTCCGGGTCTTGGAGTACCCCTCCACCCAGTTGATGCGGAGGTCCCGCGTCAGCGCCACGAAGGGAAAGCCCCTGGTGGCATACTGGCTCTCCGAGTAGAGCGGCACCTCCGCCGGGTCAAGGAGGGTGTAGCCCTGGCGGGTCAGCTCCTCGTAGGAGCCGCGCAGCAACGGTCTGCCGATATAGTTGCCGGCGTACCGCTCTGCCACTTCGCCAATGGCGGCCAGGCGGGCACGCTCCCGGTCGAAGTACGTGCCGCCGGCGATCTTGTCCGAGGGGATATCGGCCAGGATATACCCGTCTGCGGCCCGGGCCTGCCAGCTGACCACGGCACGAGGCAGTCTGGGATCCAGCGGAACCTCCTCCAGAGCGGAGATCAGTCCCGTTCGTTCATCCACCAGCATGGCATAATCAGGTACCGAACTCATAGCGCCACCTCCTGACCATGTCGTTCTGGATCGGCAGCGTCACGCGCGAGACGAGACCGGGCTCGTGCCAGACCGTCTGGAGCGCTGTCTGGACGTCCGTGGCCGTGTGCGAGTCCCCGGGTACGTTCAGGCTGCGGGCATAGCGCGGAAAGGACGAGCTGGTGATCTCGATCCGCAGGCGGTGTCCCCGGCGGAAGAGCTGGCAGACGGGCCGCAGCGGAAAGGACGCCTCCACCCGATCGATCGATCGGCCGTCGGCGGCCTGCAGCCGGATCAGTCCGTGGCTGACGTAGAACGCCCCGTCCGGCGTGACCTCCGACAGGTACCCAAAGAAGTCGGTGACCGGAGCGGAGGAGCTGACGGAAAGGGTGAGGGTCGGGCTTCCCGCCACCAGCAGGTCCTCGGCAAGTGGCGGGCTGGTGTAGGTGAGGAGATCGGAGCGGGAGGCCAGCCGGCTGCGGTCGAGGGGCTCCTCCAGCGACGGTGCGGGCCGCAGCGGGTTGTACAGGTACTGGTCAGCTGGCTCCGGGTCCGGTGGGGACTGGGAGAGCGCCCCGCCCGCATGCAGGTACCAGTCCTCCCGCCACTGATCCGGGACGGGCCAGGAGGGTGGGGCGGTCCACACGTTGGCGCCCATGACAAAGACCAGCACGGCGGGAAAGCGAAACGGCGCCCCGTCCATGCAGCTCTCCAGCCAGGAGCGCTCCAGGGCCCCGAGCGGAATCAGGGCTGCGGGTCCGTAGTCGCGGTCGCCACACCGGGTCTCGGTGTTGACGTTATGCCCCCACGGGCCCACGACCAGCGCCTGCTGGCCGGCGGCATGCGCCCGCAAGAACCGGTAATTTTCCAGGGTTGATGCCACAAACGGGTCGTGCCATCCCCCGATATGCAGGACCGGCTGACGGATGCGCCCCAGGTCTACCCTCTCCACAGCGGCCTGACCGTGCGCGAAGATGCGCTCCCAGCTGGCCAGCGGCATGGCGAAGACCCGGTTCAGGTCGCGGACTGGCAGGTGGGCGTAGAGGCGGGGCTCTCGCCGCAGGGTCTGGCGCAACTCCTCCTCCCGGCTGAACCGGGAACTGCCGAAGGAGGCGTGCCACCAGAGTTGGTCGGACAGGTGAAAGACCCCGCTGGAGTGAAAGGCTGTCTGCTCAAGCCCCATGGCCGGGACGAGCGTGACGAGGCCCGCGATCTGCTCCGCATGATCCGCCTGGGCTGCGGCGAAGGCGGCAAACGCCCCGTAGGAGCCGCCCAGCAGTGCGATCTTGCCGTTGCACCACGGCTGATCGCGGAGCCAGCGGACCGTGTCATGGCCATCGCTCGCTTCCGTTTTGTAGGGCAGCCACTCCCCTTCGGAGGCATAGCGGCCCCGCACTTCGATGTCAAGCAGAGGACGGCGCACTTCGGCATCCGCAATCCGGTCTTCATTGGCAGTATCACCGATTTGCCGGAAGCGTCCCCCATCCGCCAGAACCGCGCCGTGATCCACTTCGGTGGGGTGGAGAACCCCTTCGTGCCCATGGAGCGGATCGCCTTCCCCTTCGCCATGGTGAAGGCGCTGGCCTCATCGGCAGTCTGGGACCGGTTTGATGAGGTGGTGGTTGCCGCCGGCGAGAAGGCTGTCGGCCGGCTGAAGGCGGAGAACGGCCACCTGCCGTGGCGGTTCGTCAGCCTGCCCCATGCAGAGTTCGTCCGCCTGGTCGCGCAGTCACAGCTCCTGGTCACCACACCGGGCCTCACCTCCATGCTGGAGGCCTTTGCCTTACAGGTGCCCGCGCTCTTGCTGCCGCCTCCCAGCAACAGCTCGTACCGGATCTTGCAGCACCTGGCCGATGAACCCTACCCCATCCCCCTCCTGAACTGGGACCGCTTCTACCCGGACTTCCGGATCGACCCCGCCGTGCCCGGGGCGGTGGCCACCCGGCAGATCGCCGCCCTGGTCGATTCCTTCTTCGCCGACGAGGCGAGGGTGGAGCTGCTCCGGAGCCAGGTGGCGGGCCTGGTCGCGGACCAGCCCGGGCTGGCTGCCCTGACGGCCTTCCAGTCAGGCTTTCTCGACCGGCTGGGGCGCAACGGCACCGAGGAGCTCTGCCGGACCGTGATCGCGGCGCTCTCTGCGGGGCCGGCCGCCCAACCTGTCTGACCGGAAGGTGGTGCAAGAGCCATGCGAAACCTGGCGCTCGTCGGCTACGGCTATTGGGGGCCCAAGATCGCCCGGGCAGCTGCCGGACTGCCCGAATGGAGGCTGGCCGCGATCTGTGACTACAGCCCGGAGCGGCTCGCCGCCGCTGGCAGGGCCCATCCGGATGCAGAGTGCCTCCCGGACGTGTCGGCCCTGTGGAGCCGGCCCGAAATCGATGCGGTCGTGATCGCGACACCGACGCAGACCCACTATGCGCTGGCCCAGGCGGCACTGCTCGCCGGCAAGCATGCGCTGGTGGAGAAGCCGCTGGTCCAGAGCCACGGGGAAGCCCTCGCCCTGTTCGACCTGGCGCGGGCGACTGGGCGAATCCTGAGGACTGGGCACACCTACCTGCACGACCCGGCCGTGCTGCGCGTGCGGGAGATCCTCCGGCTCGGTTGGCTGGGGGAGCTGCGCTACATTCACAGCGCCCGGCGAAACCTCGGCCTGGTGCGGCGGGATACCAACGTGATCTGGGACCTGGGGCCGCACGATGCGTCGATTCTGACGGCCTGGCTGGACAGCCCGCCCACTCGGGTGGCCGCCTCGGGGTGGGGGTGGCTCAGCGGCAACCAGGCCGAGGTGGCCCACCTCCGCTTTGCGTACGCGGAGAACCTGGTAGCCACCGTGGACCTGAGCTGGGTGGCGCCCGAGAAGGAGCGGCGGATCACCCTGGTTGGCACCAAGGGGATGCTGGTCTGGGACGACCTGCGCACCCCCCGCCTCACGCTCCACGCCAAGCGGGTGGAGGTGGACCCGCGGACCGGGGCGGTCGCGGTGGCAGATGATGGCGGCACTGCGGTGGCGCTCCCGCAGGTGGAGCCGCTCAGGGCCCAGCTGGAGCGCTTCGGCCGGGCGATCGACCAGGCCGGTGCCAGCGGGTCTGACCCGTCCGGGCTGGATCTGACGGTCGTGCAGATGCTGGTCGCCGCACAGGCGTCGCTGGAGCAGGGCGGTGAGCCGGTGGCGGTCGGGGAGAGCCCCTCCACCCTGTGGACCGCCCCCGCTGACGGGCTGGATCGCCCCGACACCAAGCTTACACGGAGAGGACGGGCTCATTCATGGCGCTAGGAGTTCAGATTCCCTTCCTGAACCTGAGCACGCAGTACCAGGAGGAGTTGCCGGAGCTGATCCAAGCGCTGACCGATGTGGCGAACAGCGGGCGCTGTGTCAACGGGCCGCAGAACCAGGAGTTTGAAGCGGCCTTTGCGCGATACTGCGAGGCGCCCTACGCCGTCGGTGTCGCCAATGGCACGTCGGCTCTGCGGCTTGCGCTCCAGGCGTGCGGTGTGGGACCGGGCGACGAGGTGATCGTGCCGGTGCTGACGTTCGTGGCGACCGCCAGTGCGGTGGCCCACCTGGGCGCCCGGCCGGTGCTGGTGGAGGTGGACCCGGCCACATTTCTCATGGACCCGGAGGCCGTTCGGGCGGCGATCGGCCCCCGGACCCGGACGATCCTGCCGGTCCACCTCTACGGCCTGCCGGCGGAGATGGATACCCTGTCGGCCCTCGCCGGGGAACACGGCCTGGCGCTGCTCGAAGATGCCAGTCAGGCGCACGGCGCCACCTACCGTGGCCGCAAGGTGGGCAGCCTCTCCCGGGCGGCCTGCTTCAGCCTCTACCCCACCAAGAACCTGGGGGCGCTGGGCGAGGCGGGGGTTGTGACCACGGCGGATCCGGCGGTTGCCAAGGCTGTCCGGCTGTGGCGGGAGCACTGCAAGGACGAGCGGGAGGACCACCTGGATTTCGGCTACAACGAGCGGCTGGACACGCTTCAAGCCGCCTTCCTCCTGGTGCGCATGCGCCGCCTAGAGCGCCACATTGCGGAACGCCAGGCGATTGCCGCCCGGTACCGGCGGCTGCTGGCCAATACGCCGCTGCGGTGGCAGGCGGTGCCGGACGACCGGACCCACGCCTACCACCTCTGCGTGGCGCTGGCCCCCGACCGGGACGATCTGCGCCGCTACCTGAGCGAGCGGGGCGTAGAGACCATGATCCACTACCGGCGGCCGCTGCACCTGCTCCCGCCCCTTCAGCGGCTGGGGTACCGCTCCGGCCAGTTCCGGGTGGCGGAGGCGCTCAACTCGGCGCTGGTATCCCTCCCCTGCTACCCGGGGCTCAGCACGGAGGCGGTGGAGACGGTAGCCGGACAGCTCGCGGAGTTCTACGGGTGCAGGCTGGCTTCCGAGAGAGGAGAGGTGGCGTATCGTGGCTAGGATTGCGGTGGTCGGTGCGGGGTACGTGGGGCTGGCGTCGGCGGCGGGCCTGACCCGGCTGGGGCATGAGGTGACGGTGCTCGAGGTGGATGCGGCGCGCGTGGCCACCTTCAACGCCGGGCGGCCCCTGGTGCATGATGAGGCGCTGTCGGCGGCGCTGGTGGAGGATGTGCGCGCAGGCCGCCTGATGGCGACGACCGACCCCCAGGCCGCCATTGCCGGGCGGGAGGTGCTCTTCCTGTGCGTGGGGACGCCGGCCGATCCGGACGGAAGAACCAGCTTGGCCGGCCTGGAGCGGGTCTGTCAGGAGGTGGCTCCGATCACCATGCCGGGAGCGCTGGTCGTGGTGAAGAGCACTGTGCCGGTCGGCGCGCTGGAGTGGCTGGAGGAAGAGTTTGGGGCGGGGAAGCTACCGAAACCCGCCCTGGTTCACAACCCGGAGTTTCTGCGGGAGGGCTCTGCCCTGGAGGACTTCCTGGACCCTGACCGGATCGTGGTCGGCGCCCGGACCGCCGGCGATGCCGAGCGGCTGCTGGCGCTCTACCGGGGCATAGAGGCCCCGACCCTCACCACCGACCTCCGGAGCGCCCAACTGATCAAGTACGGGGCCAACTGCATGCTGAGCGTGCGGATCAGCTTCATGAACATGATGGCCCAGCTGTGCGAGGCGGCCGGTGCCGACGTCAGGGATGTCGGGGTTGGCGTGGGCCTGGACCGGGGCGTGGGGCCGCACTACCTGAGCGCCGGCATTGGGTATGGCGGGCCGTGCCTGCCGAAGGATCTGCAGGCGCTGATCTGGACCGGAGCGGAGCACGGTGTCAACATGGGCCTCCTGGCGGAATGCGCCCGCATTAACAGCGAAATGGTGCCCCGTGCCGTCGAGCGGCTCCGCACGACCCTGGGAACACTGGAGGGGAAGCGGATCGGGCTCTGGGGCCTCACCTTCAAACCCGGAACGAGCGACATGCGCGACTCGCCCGCCGTCACCATGGCGCTGGCCCTGGCGGAGGCGGGAGCCGCCGTCACCGCCTTTGACCCGAGCGGCGGCGAGGAGGGGGGCACCCTGCCAATTCGGGCAGCGCACGACATGTGGGAGGCGGTAGACGGCCAGGCGGCGCTGGTGGTCGCAACCGACTGGCCACAGTTTGAGCCAGCCGACCTGCGCGAAGTCGCCCGGCGCCTGGCCACGCCGGTCCTGCTGGACGGGCGCCGAATCTACAGCCCCGGCGCCGCCGCTGCGGCCGGGCTGACCTACCTGGGCGTGGGGGCGGGGGTGGCGAAGGCGGAGCGAGAGCTGGAGCCCCCCCGGACTGGCCGAGGCCGGCTAGACTGGTCAGGTAGGCGAGCGCGCTAAGAAGGCCGTGGGGAGCGTCCCCCACGGCCTGCGCCTTTGCTGTTACCTTTGCTGTCGGGCTCAGGAGCCAGCCCCGACATAGCGGTTCAGCCCGTGGTTCCAGAAGCGGTATGCCAGGTAGAAGAACCCGACGGCGACCAGAGGGGAGAGCCAGGCAAGCATGGGGATGCGCAACTGGTCCGCCTTGTCCAGGAGGGCGTGCGCCGGGAAGTAGTTGACGAAGGCGAAGGGCATGACCGCCATGAGCAGGATCTGGAGGCTGCGGTGGTAGAGGTTGATCGGGTAGTAGACCAGCTGGCGGCCGGGCACGATGATCGTCCAGAAGAGGGACTCGGTCCTTCGTGTGTAAAAGGCCATGGCCCCGACGGCCACGAGGGAGGCGCCAAAGATCAGGCCCCCGCTGATGCCCGCCAGCACCAGGTAGAGCAGCTTCCCGGCGGTAATGGTCATGCCGGAGGCCCAGATCGCCCACGCAATCGCGGCCACAGCAAAGAGGAGCTGGCCCACGCCCGTGATCGGCGAGCTGCCCGCCAGGGCGGTGACAAACGGGTGGACGGGCCGGGCCAGCGCCCGGTCGAAGGCGCCCTGGCTCACCTCCTGCTCAAAACGCTCAAAGTGGATAAAGAGGCTCTCGGCGATCCCCCAGGCGAGCACCGTCAGCCCGTAGAGCAGAATCAGTTCCTGGAGGTCCCAGCCCGCAACCCTGGGGAAACGGTCTGTCAGCCAGCGCAGCGCCACGAACTGACTGCCGTAGGAAATGGCCATGGCGACCATTTGGGAGAAGAAGCTCGCGCGGTACTGGAGCTGGCCTTTCCCCAGGGCGACCGTCAGGAGCCAGTAGACCCTCAGCGCGTGCAGCATGCCCACTACCCTCCCATTACCGAGAGCTTCCGCGTTCCGGTGCGCCAGACCCAGGCCAGCAGCAGGCTGCCAGCCAGCGCCCAGCCGATCTGGAACAGAATTGCCACCAGGGCGGCCGTGCCCGAGAGCGCTCCCGTATAAATGGCGGTCGGGATAAAGAAGATGCCCTGGAAAGGCAGCCAGCGTGCAAGCGCCGCCACCGACTCCGGCAGGTACCACAGGGGGAGGAAGTAGCCGGAGAGCAGGTAGACCAGGACCTGCAGCAGGTGATCGCCGTGCGTGAACTGGACCGTCCAGAGGGCGGTGAAGGAGACGCAGAAACGCACGGTGGCGTTGATCAGCCAGCCGAGCAGCGCGCTCAGCAGGAAGAGGAGCAGCACGTCCCACCCCGGCCAACGCAGCACCCCGACCAGGGGCACGGCCAGCGCGTAGGCCGGCAGCGCCAGCATGACCCGGTGGATATCCCGCCCGAGGAAATCGCCCATGTACCGGAGCGGCATGGGCACAGGCTTCACGAGCTCCAGGGCGACATCGCCCTGGCGGAAGCGGCCGCCGAGCTCCCAGGTAGGCAGGAAGTACCACAGCATCAGCAACTGGTTGAGGAAGGCGTACTCCAGCATCTCGGCGCGGGCTGCCGGGCTCTCCTGGAGCACGGAGGACCAGATCGCCAGGTGGAGGAGCATCATGGCGAAGTTGCCGACCAGGCTGAGCAGCGCATCGACCCGGTAGGCAAACATGTGATGGAATCCCTGGCGGGCGAAAGCCACCATGTTGCGCAGCATTGTTGCTCCCTCCGGTGGCTAGGCTTTCAGGGCCAGGCTGCCGTGGGTGTCGGTCCGGCGCCCGGTGGCACTGCTCTTCGCGGCGGGCAGGCCCTCCTGGTAGATTCGGCTGATTATGCTCTCAATGTCGGGCTCCTCCAGGGTGAAGTCGGTCACGTCGTAGTGGGTGCCGATACGGGCCAGCAGTTGGGACGGAGTCACGTTCTCCCGGTTGAAGCGCAGCCAGACCCGGTTCTGCTCCCGTCTGGTCACCGTGGCGCCATCCACCGCGAACTCCTGCGGTGCCGGCTCCAGGTCGACCACCAGCGTGCGATGCGTGCCGAAGCGCTTGCGGATCGCGTCGATTCCCCCGTCGTAGACCACGCGGCCGTGGTCGATCAGGATCATTCGCTGACAGATTTTCTCGATATCCTGCATGTCATGGGTGGTCAGGATGACCGTGACCTGCCGCTCCTGGTTGATCTCCCGGATAAAGGTGCGGATCTTCTCCTTGGCCACGACATCGAGCCCGATGGTCGGTTCGTCCAGGTAGATGATTTCGGGGTCGTGGAGCAGCGCTGCCGCCAGGTCTGCCCGCATCCGCTGTCCGAGTGACAGCTGCCGGACCGGCGTGTTCAGGAACTCGCCCAGCCCCAGCAGTTGATCGAACCGCTCCATGTTTCGCCGATAGGTAGCCTCGGGCACGCGATAGATCGCGCGCAGCAGCCGGAACGACTCGACCGTGGGCAGGTCCCACCACAGCTGCGTCCGCTGGCCGAATACGACACCGATGCGCTGTGCATTCTCCGTGCGGCGCTCGTAGGGGACGATGCCGTTGACCCGCACCGAGCCGAACGTGGGGACCAGGATCCCGGTCAGCGCCTTGATCGTGGTCGACTTGCCGGCACCGTTGGGACCGATATAGCCCACAAGCTCGCCGCGGTGAATCCGGAAGGAGACGTCATCCACCGCCACTTTGGTGACGTGCTCCCGGGAGAACAGGGTCCGGAGTGCCGCGAGCGGCCCCTCCTTCGGCTTTGCGATCTGGAACGCTTTATGCAGGTGCTGTACGTCAATCACTGGCTCCGTCACAATCATCCCTCCATAGCAGGAGTGTAGGCATTTTTGGCCCGGAATGTTGTGTTCCGGCACACCTTGGACCGAGCGGGCCCGACCAGCTGTGGTCGGGCCCAGGGGTGCATGTTCGTGCGCGCTTACTCGCTGATTGGCTCGTGGGTAGTGCGGCCGCCGGTGCCCGGTCCCGGCCACACAATGTCGGCGCTGGCGGTTGTCACCGAAAGGAGCAGGGTCACCAGCGCCACGATCAGAATCCAGCCCATTCTCCGCTTCAGCATGCGAGTCGCCCTCCCGCGCATTGAGTATGATTCTGATATATAATAATCACATAACTCATGTGAGTGTTAATTCGTAATTGCGGTTAAACCGGATTTAATGTACACTTATCATCGCGGAGGTGAGGGGTGTGAGGCCGGATATTGGGGAGCGGATCAAGCAGGCGCGTCTGCTTCTAGGGCTTTCGCAGCAACGTTTGGCTGGCTCGGCAATGTCCGCCGCCTTCATTAGCATGATCGAAAATGGCCGTGCGACCCCTTCCCCCGCCAAGCTGCAGCTCATTGCCAAACGGCTGCAGAAGCCTGTCGAGTACTTTACCGCTGACTTTTCCGACGTGGAGGAGACAGCATACCTCTTGCTGGAGGGCGCCCGGCAAGACCAGCGAAACGGGGACCTCCCCAAAGCGCAGCGGCGCCTGCTCCAGGCCCTGCGGGTGGCGGAGCAGACGCAGAATATCGGGCTGCAGGCGCGGATTCACCTGGATATCGCATCCGGTCTGTCGGGTATGGGGCAGTTCGAAGAGGCGATGGAGCGGTGCGAGACCGCCATTGACCTGATCCAACTGTCCGGCAAGGAGAATCTCTCCGACCTGATTGAGGCGCTATTTCAGCTGGGGAGCACCCAGTTTCTGGCGGAGGACTTCGCCGGCGCCAAGCGGACCTACACCCGCGTGCTGCGCATGACCGCAGGCCTGAAAACCCGAGCCGATGTCGCCATGCGGGCGCAGTGCTACCTCGCCAGTTGCCTGGGGAGGCTCGGCGATATCGAAGGGAGCGCAGAGGTCTCCCGGGAGCTGATCCAGTCCTGTGACCCCGGGGCGCACCCCAGCATTTGGGTGGAGGCGGCGCTGGGCTTAAGTGCCGCTCTCTATCGGAAGGGGAAGCTGGAGGAGGCGTTAGGCTGGGCGCGGAAGGCGGTCACGGTCTGTCAGAACACCGGCAGCAGCGCCCTTGTGCTCGCCGAACACAACGTCGCGGTCATTGAGGCCCGGCGCGGGAACTGGGAGACGGCCTATGTCATGATGCGCCGGTGCCTGGCCGTGTACCGCGACACCGGGCGCCACCAGAACACGGCCTCGATCCTCGAGGAGATGGCGAACTACTGGCGGCACAAGAAGGACCTGAACAAGGCGGAAGCGACCTGCCGGGAAGGTCTCGCCGAGCTAGACAAGCAGGACTCCACGGTACAACGCGGCCGGCTGTACCGCATTCTCGGCGAGATCTACCTGGCCCGCAACAACCTGATCCGTGCCCGCGAGCTGTTCGAGATCAGCCGGGAGTTCTTTCGCAAGACACGGACGCGGGAAGAGCTGGAGCAGGTCGAGCGGATCAGCGACCAGATCCAGCAGAAGATCGAAGCCCAGGCGATTGGAGGAGAACGATGATCGTCAGAGATGCGGTCCTGGAAGACGTAGCTGGCATCTGCCGTGTCTGCTCCGCGGGTTGGCGGGCGACCTATCGGGGGTTGCTTCCGGAGGGTTACATTGAGCGGGTGATCGCCTCTTTCTATAACGAGGAGCGGGTGCGCCAGGAGATCGCCCAGCGGGGCGAACAGGAGACGGGCTGGATTGTCGTAGCGGACAACGACACCCTGGTGGGGGCGGGGGCCGGCGGCATGACGGCGCCCCATGTGGGCGAACTGTTCGTCCTCTATGTAGACCCGGAGCGGCGCAATCAGGGGATTGGCAGCCTGATCCTCGACCGGGTGATCGGCTCGCTGCGCCAAATGGGTGCCCGTGAACTCTGGGCGTCAGTGGCGAAGGGGAATGAGAAGGGGATCTCCTTCTACACGGCGAGAGGGTTTTCGGTCCGGGGCGAACAGGTGAGCTACGCGAGCGATCCGTCGGAACAGCTGACCTCGCTCCGTTTCTGCAAACAGCTTTAGATTCGCAGCCCAATCCGGCAAGCCACGGGAGAGACCCGTGGCTCCTCTGTTTTCGCTCCCCGAACCGCGCCCAGCAGGGGCGATAAATAGGGGCTAAATGACCTTTTTGGTCCTTAAGCGGGTGCTGGGACACCTTCGTTTGTATAGTTAAAAGTACAAAAAGTGCGCCTTGCGACAGACAGGAGGTGCCCAATGCGGGTCCGTAAAGCGGTGATTCCGGTGGGGGGCTTGGGCACACGGCTGCTGCCCATTACGAAAACGGTGCCGAAAGAGATGCTGCCCATTCTTGACAGGCCGGCGATCCAGTACGTGGTGGAAGAGGCGGTGGCTTCGGGGATCGAGGAGATCCTCCTGGTCACTGGGCGGACCAAGCGAGCGATCGAAGACTACTTTGACCACGCCGTGGAGCTGGAAGGCGAACTGCTCCGGCGCGGGAAGGACGCGCAGCTCGCTCAAGTCAGGGCCTCGGGATCATACTCCCTCCATTATGTCCGCCAGAAGCGGCCGCTTGGCCTGGGGGACGCAATCGCCTGCGCCCGGGCATTTGTGGGCGACGAGCCCTTCGCGGTGCTCCTGCCGGACGATCTGGTCGTAGCGGAGACGGCCTGCACGCGCCAGTTGATCGATGTCTACCACGAATACGGGTCTGCCGTGGTAGGTGTCCAACCCGTTCCACTCCACGAGGTGGAACGCTACGGCATTATCGCCGGGACCTCGATCGGGCCCCGAACGCTGCGGGTTACCGACCTGGTGGAGAAACCGAAGCGGCACGAGGCGCCGGGGCGGCTGGCGATCATGGGCCGGTACGTGCTGACACCGGCGGTGTTCGACTGGCTGCAGCAGCAGGAGCCCAGTGCCGACGGGGAGATCCAACTGACCGATGCGCTGCGGATGCTGAACCGGCATGCGCCCATCATCGCTCACCGCTTCGATGGCGTGCGCTACGATACGGGTGACCTGCCGGGATATATCAGCACGGTGCTTCAGTTTGCGTGGGCATCCCCGGAGATTCGGCCCAGGCTGCTGCCCATCGTGCAGCAGTGGGTTACGGAATTGGCGGCCGAGGCCCAGCCTGTCTGGGCCGATCAGCATGCAGGAAGAGGGGGTCAGCATGGTGAGGCAGGAGTCCGCAGCGTTTAGTCTCGGCGAAGCGGAGGGCCTTCTGCGCACGCGGGGCCACTCAACGGTTACCGAGGTCCGCCGGTACCGGCCCGGTCAGATTGTGGCCCTTGACCATGGCAGGGTCTATTACGTTCGGGACGGGCTTGTACAACTCTGGGAGGTTCACCCGGACGGACGGGAACTGCTGACGGATATCATTCAGCCTGACTCTGCCTTTGAGGTGGCGGACAGCGGGCTGTCCGCCTGGTATGAACTGCGGGTCCTGCAGGTCACCGCGCTGCATATCATGCGCTGGCATGAGGTCAAGCACGACACCATGCTCATGTACGAGGTGTTGAGCAAGCTGCGGGAGAACGCCGTCAGGCGGCAGGAGTTGGCCGCGATCATGCGCCAGAAGTTTGTCGATTGGCGCCTGGCGGCCTATCTCCGGTTCCTGTTGAAGTGGTTTGGCAATCCCGCGGGGGAGGGCATGGGGGTGATCCCGCTCCCGTTGACCCATGAGCAGTTGGCCTGCGCGATCGACTCCACGCGGGCAACCGTGACCCGGATCCTGCGAGACTATGAAGACCGGCGGACGATCTCGTATGTGCGCATTGGCGGCAGCCGGCTGATTGAGCTGAAAGGGCTGCGGTAGGGCCCCGCGGGTCCCGAAGCGAGGCGCAAGCAAGGGCTCTGGGTCGATCCCGGGCCCTGTCTATTCACGCCGGGAACTACAGACACGCCGCCTTGGCGGGCGAGGCCTTCGCCTCTGCCGGCATCGGCGCCTCGCCCATGACCAGCGTGCGGTGGCAGATTGCGGCGATCGTAGCCGGTCAGGTGGGGGAAGAGGCCGTAGTCCTGGAAGACCATGCCCACGCCCAGTCGTTCTGGCAGCACGAAGGTGCGCGGATCGACCATGATCTGGCCGGCGATCCTGACCGATCCACCCCGTGGGGTCTCCAGCCCGGCGATCAGCCGGAGCAGGGTGCTCTTGCCGCTCCCGCTTGGACCCAGAATGCCCAGCGTCTCCCCCTTCTCCATGGTGAAGGAGCTGCCACTGGCCTTGCTGCTGCGCAGGGCATGGCTGACCAACGCCGTCTGGCTGGTCCTCCGGAAGGAGGCCGACCCCGACGTAGTCCGGCAGGCGGTGCAGGTCTGGTTTCGCGACGCATATCCCGGCTGGGACAGCACCGTTGTGCAGGTGCTTGGTCGAATCTTTGAAGCCGACTTCTGCGATTGCAACTGCGGATACCGACCAGGGCGGAGCACACACACGGGCTCGTCCGCTACGCGGACGACTTCGACATTCTCTGCAAACTGGAGCGCAAGGCAGAACGAGCGCTGGAGGTTGCCAAACAGATCCTCGAAGGGCAACTCAAGCTCAAAATCCACCCGGAGAAGACCCGTGTTGTGCACTTCCGAGACGGCTTTGACTTCCTGGGGTGCCGATTTCGTGGACGATGCGTAGGCCCACGAGCGAAGTGCGTACTCTCTGAGATGGAGCAACAGAAGAGAAAGCTGGATGCGGGAAATCCGCACGTCCAGTTTGGGCGAGGGCGGGCGATGCTCAGACCGTGAAGCGGATGGAACTGAAGCTGAAAGAGCCCAGGAAGGAACTCAAGACCGTCTCGCAGGGCGACTTCCGGTCGGCCGTGGAGAGTATCCACGCAGGGCCGCGGGCGGGAGATGACCCGGCCGGTTTCCGGATTGGCGAGTTGCTTGGGATGCGGCCTGAAGACCTGGACGTTTCCCCGGGTGGGGTGTTTGTGCGATTCCGGGCCGACAACGAGAACGAGCAGAATCCGATAGGCTCGCAGCTTCGGGGAAAGCGGCTGCGCTCGCCGGCGCCGCCGTCTGTACGTCGTTCTCACAGGAAGGCGAGCGTATCCAACAGGATGGTCATTGCATTGCGGTCTAGAAGAAGTAGTCATTGTCTCATTGCATCGGTGGTAAGGGCTGGTTTTGTTCACATTGGCTGCGGATAACTACGGTAAGGGGTTGATCGGGTTCAAGGTTAGCCGTGTGACCTGCGGTAGGAGGAGGATCTTTGTACACATCAGCCACGGAACGGCCTGATCAAGTGCGGACTGACGGACGGTGTGACGGACAAACTGACGGACAACCCGTGAAGATACACGACCATGATGGGAAGAGACAGGCTATATCAAATCCTGCAAACGTGCACTAATAAAGGCTTCTAGCGATCACCCCCGGGCCCGGCAGAAAAGCCGGTTCCAGGGGCTCTTTTTTGTGCGTCTGACTCCAGTGAAAACAGATTTCCCATTGACTGTTCAAAAAAATACATGTTAGCGGAAGGAAATGTGTATTAGCGTGACGTATAAGCATACGGAAATTCGTGCATGCACGAATTCGTGTACCCTCTCCCTTCAAGGAGGTGCCTATGGAAGATCTGTTTCGTGGCATCCGTCTGACCAGTTCCACGTACAGCCAGCAGGCCTATCAGGTCCTGCGCCAGGCGATCCTGGACGGGAAGCTGAAGCCAGGGCAGAGGCTGGCCGCCAAGCACCTGACCGAGACCTTTGGCATCAGCCGCACGCCCTTGCGGGAAGCCTTCCAGCTCTTAGAACAGGAGGGCCTGGTTCGCCGGCTGCCTAACGGAATCGTCGAGGTGGAAGGGCTGAGCCTTGCCGAGATTGAGGAGCTCTACCTGATTCGCGGCATGCTGGAGGGCCTGGCCTGCCGGCTGGCCAGCGTCCGCATCACCACGGAGCAGCTCGCTCAGATGGACAAGGTGACCGAGCAGATCGCCCATTTCACGGCCATGGGCGACGAGCGGGCGATCGAGCGGTTTGGCCGGGAGTTTCACCGGATCATCCACGAGGCGAGCGGCGCCTCCCGGACGATCGATCTGCTCCATCAGATGCAGGATCATATTCACCGGTACCGCCCGCTCTCTATCGCCCACCCCGGACGCATGCAGGAGGCCTTTTCCGAGCACGAGGAGATCTCCAAGGCGCTGGTGGCCCGTGATCCGGATGCGGCAGAACTGGCGATGCGGACCCACATCATGAACGGCGGAAAGGTGGTCCTAGCCGGGCTCCGCACGGTCCTCAGCCCTGACGGACACCAAGGAGGCGAGACCCAGTGATCACCCCGGAACATCTGAGTCCCTTCAACAAGCTGGTGCTGGACCAGTTCCAGCTGCAGCCGGGCCTAATTCTGAACGACTGTACCCTGCGGGAGGGCGAGCAGGCGGCCGAGGTCAACTTCAGCGTGGAAGAGAAGCTGGAGATCGCCCGCATGCTGGCCGCCGCCGGGATCAGACAGGTCCAGGGGGGCTACCCGGGCCGCTCGCCGCTGGACATGGAAGCGATCCGCCGGATGAAGGAAGAGAACCTGCCGATCATGGTCGAGGCGATCACTCAGATCTTCACCCCTGACTGGAAGGAGCAGATCGACGCCGCTATTGCCTCGGGCGCCGACATCGTCGACCTGATGTACCCCAGCTCTAATGTGCGGCTGAAGTACGTGCAGAAGGTCGACCGCAAGGAGATGCTTTCCCGGGTGGCTGAGGCGGTCCGCTATGCAGTGGGGCGCGGGGCGATCATCCGGTATGCCCCGACCGACAGCACCCGCACTGAGCTGGAGTTCCTCAAGCAGGTGTATGCGACCGCCCTCGACGCCGGCGTTCAGCGCATCAGCGTTGCCGATACGGCGGGGGCCATCGGCCCGGCGGGCCTGCGCTACCTGGTCGGCGAAATCGTTGCCTTCGCAGGGCCGGGGATTCCCGTGCAGGTCCACACCCACAACGACCTGGGGCAGGGGCTGGCCAACGCCCTGGCCGCGGCGGAGGCGGGCGCGACGATCATTGACGGCACCCTGTTCGGGCTTGGGGAGCGCTCGGGCAACGCCTGCCTGGAGGAGGTCGCCGCTGCCCTCACCATTTTCTACGGCATGGACCTGGGGGTTGATCTGCCCAAGCTGGCTGAAACAGCCCGGTACGTCGAGCGGGTGGCACAGGTTCCGATCCACCCCTCCAAGCCGCTCCTGGGCAGGGACGCCTTTGCCCACAAGCTGGACGCCCATGTGATGGGCGTGCTGGCCAACCCCGTGGTCTACGAACCCATCCCCCCGGAGATGGTCGGCAACCGGCGCCACTTTCCGCTTGGCAAGTACGCCGGCCCTGCGGTGCTGAAGGCCCGCCTGCAGCAGTTGGGGCTGAATGTTTCCGACGACCGGCTGCCGCAGCTGAAGACGGCCGTGGAGCGGATCTCGGTGGAGCATAAGCGCCAGATCACCGACGAAGAGATCCGTCAACTGGCCAAGGAGGTGTAGCCCCGTGCCCCAGACGATGGCTGAGAAACTGCTCTCCCGGAAGGCCGGGCGCCCGGTGGGGGCCGGCGAACTGGCCGTCTGCGCAGTTGATCTGACGGTCGCCCACGACGGCAATCGACCACAGTCGATCGACATCCTCCGGGAGCTGGGCGGAAACGGCCCGTGGGACCCGGAGCGGGTGAAGCTGGTGATCGACCACGCCCCGACCCAGCCCAACCAGGCCGCCGCCGCCATCCACGCCGGCATGCGCCAGTTCGGCCGGGAGTTCGGGGTGGAGGTGCTCGGGCCAGGTGAGGGCATCTGCCACCAGATCATTCCGGAGCGCGGCTACGTCTCCCCCGGCGATCTGGTCCTGGGAACCGACTCACACACCTGCACCTACGGCGCCTATAACATGTTCGGTTCCGGGGTGGGCTCCAGCGACCTGGCGGCCGCCATGCTTACCGGGACGCTCTGGCTGAAGGTGCCCGAGTCGATCCGGATCCATGTGGAGGGGCGGCTGAGGCCCGGCGTCTACGCCAAGGATGCGATCCTGCACCTGACCCGGGTGATGACCGCCGACGGCGCCACATATGCCGCCCTGGAGTTTGACGGGCCCGGTCTGGAGCACCTGTCCGTGGGCAGCCGGATGACCATGGCCAACATGGCCGTGGAAATGGGCGCCAAGGCCGGCCTGTTCCCGTACGACCGGGTGCTGGCTGACTGGCTGGCCGGCCGCCGGCTCCGGAGGGCGCCCGCCCCGGTTGCCGCCGACCCCGGCGCCACCTACCAGAGCGAGCTTACACTGAACCTGACCGACCTGGAGCCCCAGATTGCCTGCCCCCACAACGTCGACAACGTGCGGCCGGTCTCGGAAGTGGCCGGCACACCGATTCACCAGGCGGTGATTGGGACCTGTGTGAACGGGCGCCTGGAGGACATTGAGGAGGCGGCTCGCGTGCTGCGGGGTCGCCGGGTCCACCCGGAGGTGCGGCTTTTCGTGACGCCGGCCTCCCGGGAGGTGTACCTGGCCGCCGTCCGGTCGGGCGCCATTGAGGTGTTGCTGGAGGCGGGGGCGGTCATGGCCACACCCGGCTGCAGCGGGTGCACGGGCGGTTCGCACGTGGCAATCCCCTCGGACGGCGAGAACGTGATCAGCACCGCCAACCGGAACTTCATCGGCCGGCTGGGCAACCCGTTCGCCAGCACCTACCTGGCCTCACCGGCCGTGGTGGCTGCAGCCGCCGTTGCCGGGAAGATCGTGGACTGCCGAAACTACCTGGGGGTGAGCGCAGATGCAGGCCAGGGGTAAGGCACACCGCTTCGGCGACAACATCAACACGGATTACATCATCTCGGCCAAGCACAAGGAATCCAAGGTAGCGATCCGGGACATGGCCCAGTTTCTGATGGAGGATATCCGGCCCGGGTTCGCCAGGCAGCTGGCGGGCGGGGACTTCCTGGTGGCCGGCCGGAACTTCGGCTGCGGCAGCTCCCGGGAGGCGGCGCCCGCCGTGATCAAGGCAGCGGGGGTCGCCGGGATCCTGGCAACCTCGTTTGCCCGGATCTTCTACCGCAACGCCGCCAACGTTGGCCTGCCCGTGCTTGAGTTTGACACCAGCCAGGTGCCCGACGGGGCTGATCTGCATGTCAACTTCGCCACCGGCGAGGTGAAGGATTTGGCCAGCGGCCGGACCTGGCATGCCAAGCCCCTGCCCCGATTCATGATGGAGATCTGCCAGGAGGGTGGGCTGGTGCCCTACCTCAAGAAGCACGGGAGGTTTGTGCTATGACGGCGCACGCTCCGCAGCACCCGGTCACCAGAGACCTGGCTGCGTTCTGCGAGGGGATCACCTGGGAGAGCCTGCCGTCCGCGGTGCAGGCGCACATTAAGCTCTGTATCCTGGACACCCTGGGCTGCGCCCTCCATGGCTCAACCGTGCCCTGGGGCCGGACCCTGCTGGAGTTCGCCGCCGGCGGCGACGGCGGCTCCGGCGCAGAGGCCACGCTGATCGGCGACGGCCGGAAGGTGCCTGCACACGCTGCCGCCCTGGCCAACGGCACTCTGAGCCACAGCTTCGAGATGGACGACCTGCACAAACAGGGCGTGATTCACCCCGGCTCCAACGTGATTCCGGCGGTGCTGGCGCTGGCCGAGCGGATGGGCGGCGTGTCCGGCAAGGAGTTCCTGGCCGCGGTGGCCGCCGGCTATGAGGCGGGGTGCCGGGTGGGCGCCGCCACCGGGGCGATTCAGCTCAAGAAGGGGTTCCACCCCTCGGCCACCTCGGGGGCCGTGGCCGCCGGGGCGGGCGCCGCCCGGGTCGCTCGGTTGACAGGCGAGACTTACCTGCATGCTGTGGGCATTGCGGGGACCCAGGCCTCCGGCCTGATGGCCGCTCAGTACAACTCTTACGTCAAGCGCATGCACTCGGGCCGCTCGGCGGAAAGCGGGGTCTACGGCGCTCTGCTGGCCCGCCGGGGCCTTACGGGAATTCAGGACCTGCTGGAAGCGCCGTACGGGGGCTTCTGCACGACCATGGCCGAGGGCTCCGACCCCATGCGGGTCATTCAGGACCTCGGCACGGTGTGGGAGATCCTGGCTGTCGGGTTCAAGCCATACTCCTGCTGCGGCTCCAACCACACCACCATCGATGCTCTGGAGCAACTGCAGGCGGAACTGCCGGGCCTGAACGGCGAGACTGTCGAGCAGGTGACCGTCCAGTGCACCCGCACCAGCCTGCTGCACGTGGGCTGGCCCTACAAACCGGAGTCGATCACCTCCGCCCAGATGAACCTGCCGTACGCGGCCGCGGTTCAGCTTCAGGACGGACAGGCCTTCGTGGACCAGTACACCGCCGAGCGGATTCGCCGGCCCGACACCGTCGCTCTGGCCGGGCGCATCCGGGTGGTGGAGACCGACGAGTTCAACCACCTGGGCTCTGCCGGGCGCCACGGCGTCCGGGTCTCGGTCCGGCTGAAAGACGGCCGCCGGGGGGAGCGGGTCGTCATCCACGCAAAGGGCAGTTCCCACTTCCCTCTGCGCCCCGAACAGGTTCGGGCCAAATTCACTCAGCTGGCCGGAAAGGTCCTGGATACCGGCCAGGTCTTGGCGCTCGAACAGGCGGTGCTCCGCCTGGAAGAAATCAGCGACATCTCCGCTCTGGCGGAGTTGCTGCACCCGCAGGCCCGATAGCCCCGGATCGGTTAAATATGGAGGAGGGGGAGTTTCTGTGAACAAGTCTTCCTGGATCGCCCGCAGTCTCTTGGCTACGGTTCTGGCCCTGTCCCTGGTCGGCTGCGCCACCGGCGGCAAGAGCGGCGGCTACCCGGCAAAGCCCATCGAACTGATTGCAGCCGGCAGCCCCGGCGGCGGCCTGGACACCGGCGCCCGCATGCTCGAGGATGTCAACAAACAGGAGAAGCTGGGCCCCACCTTCCTGATCGCCAACCAGGGCGGCGGCGGCGGCAACGTGGCCCGCGCCCAACTGGTGGAGAAGAAGGGCAACGACTACGTCATGGTCTACGAGTCCAACCGGGTCTGGCTCAACAACCTGATGGGCACCACCGAGCACTCCATTGAGCAGACCACCCCGATCGCCCGGCTGACCACCGAGTATATCGCCTGGGCCGTGAAGGTCGACTCGCCCTTCAAGTCTGCCAAGGACGTCATTGAGGCTGCCAAGAAGAACCCGTCCGGGATCCGGTTCGGCGTCGGCACCATCCCCAGCAATGACCAGTTTAACATCCTGCGCCCGCTGCAGGCCCAGGGCGTCAACATCGACCAGGTGAAGATCACGGCGTTCCGCAGCGGCGGCGACCTGATGACTAACCTGCTGGGCGGCCACGTGGACGTGATCTCCTCGGGCCTCTCCGAGATGATGGAGCAGGCCAAGGCCGGCAAGGTCCGGGTGCTGGCGGTCTCGGCGCCCAAGCGCGTGGCCGGCGACGCCAAGGACGTGCCCACCTGGAAGGAGCAGGGCATTGACGTGGAAATCGCCCACTGGCGCGGCGTGTTCGGCCCGCCCGGAATGTCCGAAGAGGCCGTGAAGTACTGGGACAACTACTTCGCCAAGGCGGTCAAGACCAAGACCTGGAAGGCGTGGCTCACCAAGCTCGGCCAGGAGGACGCCTACATGAACTCCAAGGCCTTCAGGGAGTCGCTGCTCAAGGAGCGCGAGACCAACCGGCCCCTGGTTGAGAAGTTCGCCAAAAAGTGAGGCGGTGGCGGTGCGGCGAGCGGAACAGTGGATCAGTCTGGTCATGATGGCCATCAGCCTGGGATACTTCGGCCTGGCCTTTCAGATTACGGTCGCCCTGGATGATGTGGTGGGCCCCCGGGCCTTCCCCATGGCGGTCTCCCTGGTCACCGCCGTCCTATGCGGCGTCCTCCTCCTGCGCTCTCGGGCGCAGGAGGGGGAGGCCTCCGCCGGCATCGGTCGGGAGGAGGCCATCTTCGCAGGCATGGGTCTGGTGTACTGGCTGCTGCTGCCCGTAGTCGGCTACCTCGTGGCGACGGCCCTCTTTGTGGCTGGGGGCACCCGGCTGATGGGGGAGCGGCGCTGGGGCCCGACAGCAGCAGTGGCGGTTGGGACAGCCGTGGCCAGTTGGGCGCTCTTTGACCTGTTCCTGGGTGTCACGTTGCCGACCAGCCTGCTGGGTTTCATGTAGAGCGAAGCTGACTATGCCGCTACCGGCTGGAGGGGGGCATCATGGAGAACTTCAACTTACTGATGCAGGGCTTTGGTACCGCCCTGACCCTGGCTAATCTGCTTTCTGCCTTGATTGGCGCGTTCCTGGGCACCGTGGTCGGAGTCCTACCGGGAATCGGCCCTTCGACCACCGTTGCCTTGCTGATCCCGATCGCCTTCACGATGCGGCCGGAGACCGCCCTGATCATGATGACCGCCGTGTATTGCGGCGCCATGTATGGCGGGTCGCTGACCTCAATCCTGCTGAAGGTGCCCGGTGAGGCGTCCTCGGTGATGACCTCCATTGACGGCTACGAGTTGGCCAAGCAGGGCAGGGCGGGCTCTGCTCTGTCGATCTCGGCCATCGGGTCCTGGGTGGGCGGAACCCTTTCGGTGGTGGGCCTGATGTTTCTCGCTCCACCCCTTGCCGAGTTCGCCCTCAAGTTCGGACCTGCCGAGTATTTCGGCGTGATGGTCGCGGCCCTGCTCCTGTCCGTCTCCCTGATGAGCAAGGACCTGGTCAAGGGGCTGGTCGCCATCGGGTTGGGGCTGATGCTCTCCCTGGTCGGCACCGACCTGCAGGTCGGCGTGCCCCGGTTCACCCTGGGCATCACGGAGCTGCTCGACGGCGTGGAGCTGCTGACCGTGCTGATCGGCGTCTTCGGCGTTGGCGAGATCTTTTGGTATTTCCGCGAAGCCCGCGAGGACAAGTCAATGAGCGAACGGCAGTCGATTGTGGGCGGCCTCTGGCCCAACAAGGAGGAGGCGCGTGCCTCCGTTGGCCCCGTTGCCCGCGGTTCGGTCGTCGGTTTTATTGCCGGGGTGCTGCCGGGGTCCGGGAGCTCGCTGGGATCGATCCTGGCCTATGTTCTGGAAAAGCGGGTCAGCAAACGGCCCGAGAAGTTCGGCAACGGAGCGATCGAAGCGGTGGCGGCGGCTGAAACAGCCAACAACTCAGCCACCGGCGGGGCGCTGATCCCGATGCTGACGCTGGGCGTGCCCGGCTCAGGCACCACGGCTGTGATGATGGGCGCCTTGATGATGTACGGCATCCGCCCGGGGCCCATGCTGTTTACCCAGCAAGCGGACCTGGTCTGGACCATCATTGCCTCGCTCTATATCAGCAACATCATCCTGTTGATCCTGAATCTGCCCTTCGTTGGGCTCTTTGTGAAGATCCTGGATATCCCCGCGCGGTACCTGATCCCCATGGTCCTTTGCCTGGCCGTGGTGGGCGCCTACTCCGCCAACAACAGCCTGATCGACATCGGCCTGGTGATTCTCTTCGGCATCGTGGGGTACTTCATGCGGCTCGGGGGCTTCCCCCCTGCGGCGCTGGTGCTGGCCCTGGTGCTGGGCGACCGGCTGGAGCAGTCCTTCCGGCAGGCGCTGCAGCTCAGCGGCGGAGACGCTACCGTCTTCGTGACCAAGCCCATCGCCGCCATTACCCTGGCCGCCGGCCTGGCTGCTGTGGCCTGGGATCTGTACCGTTCTTACAAGAAGCGAAACCAGGCCCGCCGGGCTGCGGCCTAGCCTGGTCTTTGGGAAAGGAAGCTCTGCCATGCGTACCACGACCAGGCTGCGGCAACTGATTTCGGCGGGTTCCCTGGTGGTCCCGGGAGCGTTCAACGCCATCACGGCTTTGATCGCCCGAGATGTGGGCTACAGCGCCGTCTACGTATCTGGAGCTACGACGAACAACGGGGTGGCGGGCCTCCCTGATATCGGGATGCTGAGCATGACCGAGATGGTGCAGACCGCCGGCTATGTGGCGGCTGCCGTGCCCGACCTGCCTGTGATCGCCGATGTCGATACGGGCTTCGGCGGGCTCTTCAATGCGGCCCGGACGATCCGGGAATACGAGAAGGCGGGCCTTGCCGCCGTTCACATGGAGGACCAGATCTTTCCCAAGCGCTGCGGCCACCTGCCGGGCAAGAGCGTCGTCCCGGTGGAGGAGATGTGCGCCAAGATACGGGCGGCTGTGGACGCCCGGCAGGACCCGGACTTCATGATCATCGCCCGCACGGACGCCCGGGCGGTTAATGGCCTGGAGGATGCGATTGAGCGGAGCCTGGCCTATGTCGAGGCCGGTGCGGACATGGTCTTCCCGGATGCCCTGACCTCGGCGGAGGAGTTCGCGGCCTACGCCCGCGGCATTGGCGGAAGGGCGCCCTGCATGGCCAATATGACCGAGTTTGGTCAGACCCCCTACATGCCCTCTGCTGAGTTCTTCCGCATGGGTTACGCCATGGTGATCTACCCGGTGACCACCTTCCGGGTGATGATGAAGGCGGTGCGGGACGCCCTGGTGGAGCTGAAGGAGACGGATACCCAGGTGGGCTTCCTTGACAAGATGCTGGACCGCAAGGAGCTTTACCGGCTGGTCGGATACAAGGAGTTCGAGAATCTGGACCTGCGCCTGTCAAGGGGTGAGAAGCGGTGACCCCCGCCCTCAGGGCCTGCCTGGCTCTGGCCTTTGTCCACCAGGTGGCCCAGTATGCCTCCCGCCCCCTGATCCCCCTGCTGGCCACCGACCTGGGCGCCGGCAGCATGGAGGTCGGGCTGATCGCCGGGGCGTACAGCACGGTGCAGCTGCTGTTTGCCATTGGCGCCGGTAAGCTGGTGGACCGGGTCGGGGCACGCCTTCCCGCCCTGGGGGGCTCCCTGCTGCTCCTGGTCGGCGTAGCGGGCCTGACCCTGGCGTGGCACTGGGCACTGCTCCTGCTGCTCCAGATGCTGGCTGGCCTGGCCCACCTCTATGTGCAGCTGGGTTACCAGAGCATCGTCACCGGCGAGGCGTCGGGCGCCCAGCGTGAGTATAACGTGGGGCTGCTCACCTTCCTGGTCTCGGCGGGCCAGTCCGCCGGACCGCTGATCGGCGGCTGGGCTGCCGAGTTCCTGGGGAACGCCGGCGGCATGTGGGCGGCCACAGCCGTCTCCGCTGTTGGCCTGGGCCTGGCCTGGTTCCTGCCCCGGCGTGCGGGGGGCACAGCGAAACCCCGGCACGCCGGCAGTACCTGGAGCCTGTTGAAGGACCGGGACATCGCCAAGGCGGTTTACGTAGGGGTGGCCGTCCTGTTTGCCATGGATGTGCTGACCACCTACTTCCCGCTCTATGCCCAGCAGGCCGGACTGTCGGCGGGGGCTATCGGGCTGGCGCTTACGGTCCGCGGGGCCGCGACCATGGCGGTCCGTCCGTTCATGGGACGGATTCTGGGGCGGTTCGGGCGGCAGGCGGTGGTGATCGGCAGCCTGATTGCAGGCGGCGGCAGCATCATGCTGTACGGCATCTGGACCAACCTGTGGGTGGTGCTGGCGGTCTCGGCGCTGGCCGGCCTGGCCCTGGGCCTTGCTCAGCCCCTGACCATCGTCATGGTGACCGACGCCGCCTCCGAGGAGCAGCGCGGCATGGCGCTGGGGCTCCGGCTGATGGGCAACCGACTGGGACAGGCGGTCAGCCCGGTGCTCTTCGGTTTCCTGGCCACCGGCCTGGGCCTGGCGCCGGTCTTCTGGATCAGCGGCGGCCTGCTTGCCGCCTCGGCGGCGCTGGGCCGGCGGGGCGCCCCGCGGGGAACGCCCGCTGCGGGGTGAGCGATACGAGCAGCAAAAAGGGGCCGTCTCAAGAGCGGATTGATCTGCTTTTGGGACGGCCCCTTTGACATATTCCAGACCCTTACTCAAACCACTGTACCGTAGCTGTCCGGTCGGCCGAGTTAAAGGAGAGGCCGGGGGCGAGGGCGCGCATGGAAACGGATTCAGGTTCCGGGTGGATGGACAAGAAATGAGCCAAACGGTACACTGTGGAGTGTTCCGTTTGGCTAATGGGGAAAAGAGGGGACGAGTATGACCAATCCGACTGGGAATCGGAAAGTAATGCCGGCAATCATCGGGCTCTCCGTTGTGATCTACGGCGTAATTGCCCTGCTGGCCTACGTGCCTCCTTACGAGGGCCTGGCGGGGACCGACTTGACCTTCCTGCCGATGATCAACGCGATCTTGAACACCTTTACCACCGTCTTCCTGGTGGCGGCCTGGGTGGCGATTCGGAAGAAGCAGGTCGAAAAGCATAAGCGGCTGATCCTCGCAGCTTTCGGCACCACGGCGCTCTTCCTGGTCACCTATATCATCTACCACTCGCTGACGGCCTCCACACCCTTCGGCGGGACGGGCGCTATTCGGGCCATCTACTTCTTCATTCTGCTGACCCACATCGTCCTGGCGGCGCTGATTGTGCCCTTTGCCCTCGCCAGCGCGGCCTACGGGCTGGACATGCAGGTGGCGAGGCACCGGCGCATCGCACGGTGGACGATGCCCGTCTGGCTTTATGTGAGCGTGACCGGCGTGCTTGTTTACCTGATGATTCGTCCCTACTACTAGGCAGAACCAAACAAACAGGGGCTCCAGGGGAAAACCCTGGAGCCCTTGCTCGTGGCAGGCTACATCTAGAACTCCCGCACCATACGCCGCTCTCCGGCGCCAGGTAGATTCGGTGCAGGCCCATCTTCCGGATCGCTGCCATGGCCGTAAAGTACGGCGACCCGGGCTGGACGCGCTGCTCCGCAGAAACCACAATGTATTAGTTCTTCCCATACCTTCGAACCTTTATACCTAAACCACCCGTATTCATTTGCAAGGGAGTACGGGAGGGAAGAAAGATGGCCAAGCACAGGCGGTTTCTGGTGACCCACGCAATCGCAGAGTCACGGCGGGCGGGCTTTCCGGCCGCTCAGGAGGCGGCTTTCGCTGCCTGCCCGGAGGCTGCCCGTTTTACCGATGAGGAGGCCGAGGAGTTCTGGGTCGCGGCCCGCTATATCGACTGGATCAGGCCCGCAGACGTCGGACGGAGTCTGCGGTGGGCCCGGGTCACCTATCCCCCGGACATTTCTTTCGATGCATACCGCCTGGGGCGCCACCTCTTCCGCCGTTGGGATGACCCCGCGGTGCGGCAGGGATTCCTCGAACGCGGGATCTCTATCGAGACGCGCGGCTTGGCCAAACTCCGGCGAACCCGCCAGGTCTCCTACCTGTACGACATGCTTGAGGAATGGGGCTCTCCGGCCACCCTCTGGCTCTTGCGACGCCACGACATGGCCGACCTGATCCCGGCCGTCTTAGAGAGCTTCACCGAGGCGTTGCTCAACCGGCACCGGGCGCTGCTCCTGTATGGCAAGCTGACGCTGCATCGCTTTCTCACCGAGCCGGAGCCCGCCAAGGCTTTGTCACCCTGGGAGCAGCGAAAGCTGGCTCGCCGGCTCCAGCTCCGCGAGGTACAGCTCCGCTCGATGCGGGGGAGCCTGCGCAAACTGGGGCGGGAGCGCAGCCACCTGTTGGATCGACTGCGGGACCTTGGCCGCGTCGACCGGCGAGAGCTGGACGCCCTGGCCGCCGAGCTGGCGGAGTTGCGGGCCCAGCGGGCCGAGGAGGACCGCCAGCATGCGGCAGCGATAGAGGCGCAGGCGAACCGGTACCGGGAAGTGCTGGCCCGCCTCCGGGCCGATGTGGCTGCGGCTGAGCGGGGCTATGAGCAGGCGCTGGCCGTACGCCGCACCTGGCTGCCGGCGCCACGGGGGTGATGATATGCAGCACGATTGGCTATTGGGTCTTCCGAGGGCGACCTGGGCAGAGCAGGAGGCCTGGATTGCTGAACGATTTGCGGCCGACCCGGCTGCGACTGCCATCTCCGACGAGGAGGCAGAGGGTTTTTTCGCCGTCACCTACCTCCTGCGGTTTATGGCGCCCGAAATGCGGGCGCGGATGTGGCGGGCATTTGGCGTCAAGGTATCGGGCAGCGGGCCAAAGGCGATCCGCATGGGGGTTATCGCCATTCTACGGAAGTGGAAAGAGCCGAAGCTGCGACAACTGCTCCTTCGGCTGATTCCCAACTGTGGGTTCCCAAAGTGGCCCGATCCGGCTATGAACCCGAAGGTCTGGACGGACGAGATGTTCCAAAAGGCCTTCGATGAGCAGGTGAATATCGTATGGCTGGTCCAAGTGCGACGTCATCTGGGCGAGATAGGTGACCTGAGCGAATGGCTGAACTCGGTAGCCCCCGACGCGGAGCGGGTGTACTGGTTCTGGCTCAACGTCTCTCGCCTCACCCTGCGCCGGATTGTCTACCCACAAGAGGTGCCCAACAACAGCGTGGCAGCGGCTGTGCAGGTAGATGCGGAGGAGTTGCGGGCCAGGAACCAGCAGACTGGGGCGCTCCGGCAAGACCTTCGCCGGCTGGAGCAGGATCGCAAACAGTTGCGGGCCAAGGCTCACCGGGCCGAGCAGCGAGCGAAGGAGATCCTGAGCCAGGCCCGGGGCGAGGTGGCCGCAGCGCGCCGGGCGCTGAAGGAGCGGCGAACGGCCCATGAGCAGGAGTTGGCCGCCCAGGCCCGGCGCTTCGAGCAGGAGATCAAGGTGGAGCACATCCGGTTGGCAGGAGCCCGCGAGCAGTACCTGCGGGAGTTGGCCGAGATCACGCCCGGGCGCGGGTGGAAGCTGCTGCGGGGGCGCAGCATTGCCGTATCAGACTGCCCCGAGGGAACCGAGGAGGCTTACCGTGCTTTGATCGAGTCCCTGGGCGGCAGGTTCGTGATCGAGGGCGGAAACGTCACCTATTCAGCCGCCAGGGGCCTGCCCGCCCTTGAGCACGACCTGCGGAACCTCGCCCTGCAGAAAGTCGTGATCAGGTGTGATGGGCTCTACCGTCGCAAGGAGGGGCGGCACGGCATTGCTGTTGCAGGCCTGCATGTCGACGCCGGTGGGGAGATCATCTACGAGGATGCCCGGGTGGTAAGCTGCGGTCCCCTGGCCGGCAGCCTCATGGCCGAGTACGGCGCGGTTTTGATGGCCCTCAGGTGGCTGTTGTCCGCCTGCCCGCCGCCAGGGGCAAAGATCACGATCTGGTCTGATTGCCGGGCGCTGCTCGGTCGCCTCCGCAAGGAGCGGGGCGTCAGGCGGAAGCCCGGCTGTGTCACCCTCGACACGACGCTCCGACGGGCGGTGCGGCAACTGCGGACACGGGGCTGCGAGGTACAGTTCCGATGGGTTCCCCGCGATGAGGTGCATGTGGTGGATCGGTTGTGCGATCGGACCTACCGTGAGCTCACCTGGTATCACCGGCGGGGAAGCAGGCCCAGGGCATCGCTGCGAGCATTCTTGCAGTCCGGAAAACAGATTGGATAAACAGGGACTGCTCTACCCGATTGCAAGGTAGAGCGGTCTCTTCTTATACCTTGGAGTTTTGTTTATTTTCGTGGGATGTTAGAAAAATGTTGTGGATTTTGGTGCGGGATTAAGAGGGTTTTTGTGAGTTGTTGTGGAATCGTGCGATTGTTACGATTGGGAGAAGGTTCAAACTGGGAGGAACTACGTTGAGCAACGTAATCGCTGCGGCACGCCGTCTGCAGATTAGCCACATCATCGCCCAGGAGGGCCAGGTTCGGGTAGCCGATCTGGCCGAACGCTTCCAGGTATCCGATGAGACGATCCGCCGGGACCTGGCGGATCTGGAGACGCAGGGACTTGTAGAGCGCAACTACGGCGGGGCGGTCCTGCGGAGCCGCAACGGCGTGGGGGTTGTTCTTCCCCCGCTGGAGGAGCGGCAGTCCACCCTTCAGGCTGAGAAGGAGCGAATCGGTCAGCTGGCGGCCTCCCTGGTGAGGCCTGGCCAGGTGGTGATACTCGATGCCGGTTCCACCACCCGACAGGTAGCGAGGCACCTGGCGGCAGTCCCCCGGCTGACGGTGATCACGAATGACCTCGCCATCGCCGATGAGCTTCGCTCCGCGGAGGAGGTCCGGGTGCTGGTCACCGGGGGGTACCTGAAGCCCCGGAGCCGTTCACTGATCGGGCCGGAGGCGGTCTCTTTCCTGCAGCGCTACCATGCGGACATCGTCTTCCTGGGCACCAGCGGAATCACGCTGGAACGGGGCCTGACGGCGTCGGACATGTTCGAGGCCGAGACTAAGGCCGCGATGCTCCGGGCGGCCCGCCAGGCGGTGCTGGTGGCCGATCACTCCAAGTTTGGTTGTACCCACCTGGCTCTGTTTGCCCCCGTTACCGGCGTGAACACCATTGTCACCGACGGCAGCGTCTCTGCCGGAGAGGCAGAGGCGATCCGGGCGGTGGGGGTCGAGGTCCTGGTTGCGATGGAGTCCGGTGGTACATGTTGACCCAGATTAAAAGGGGGAGAGTTACGTGAAACGGTCCCGTCTTTCCGTGTTTCTGACCCTGTCTTTTGCGCTTCTCTTTGCGCTGTCGGCTCTGGCCGGCTGCGGCGGCTCCAAGCCTGCATCCACCGACCCAACTGCCAAGACCGATGAGGCGAAGCCTGCGCAGGAGACCAAGAAGGAGAAGCCCTCCTACACCCTGCGCCTGGCTGAGAACCAGGCGGCAGACTACCCGACCACCATCGGCGACCTGGACTTCGCCAAGCGGGTCTCCCAGAAGACGAACGGCCGCATCAAGATCGACGTGTACCATGGCGCCCAGTTGGGCGACGAGAAGACGGTGATCGAGCAGATCCAGCTCGGCGCCATCGACTTCGCCCGCGTGAATGTGCAGCCGCTCGGTGAATTCTCCAAGAAGATCGGTGTTCTGAACTTGCCCTACCTCTTTGATAGCGAGGAGCATCTGTGGAAGGTCCTGAACGGGCCCATCGGCCAGGAGATTCTGGACAGCCTCTCCGGCGCGAAAATGGTCGGACTCACCTTCTACGACTCCGGCTCCCGCAGCTTTTATAACTCCAAGCGTGAAGCCAAAGTTCCGGCCGACCTGAAGGGCCTGAAGATCCGGGTCCAGCAGTCGAGCCTCATGGTCGACCTGGTCAATTCTCTGGGCGCCTCGGCCACCCCCATGGCGTACGGTGAGGTCTACAACGGCCTGAAGTCCGGCGTGATCGACGGCGCCGAGAACAACTGGCCCTCGTACTTCTCCACCAGCCACTACGAGGTGGCCAAGTTCATTACCCTGGACCACCACACCCGCAGCCCCGAGGTGATCATTGCCTCCAAGGCGCTCTGGGACAAGCTCGACGCCGAAGACCGCCAGATCATTCTTGAGGCGGCGAAGGCCTCCACCGAAACCCAGCGGAAATCCTGGAAGGATTACGAGCAGAAGTCAATCGACAAGGTGAAGGCAGCGGGCAACACGATCACCGAGGTCACCGATCTCAAGGCCTGGCAGGATGCCGTGGCCCCGCTGTACGACACCCATGGTGCCGCTTTCAAGGATCTGATCGCCAAGATCAAGGCTGCGAAGTAACAGCCGTTCAGGGGGCAGGGGCTGTGGTCTACCAGCCTCTGCCCCCGCTTCATCGCTTGTCTGAAGGAGGGTTGCGGGTTGAAACGTGCCTATCTGACCCTGCGCCACATCACCGAGTGGCTGGGTACGCTCTTCCTCTCAGCGATGGTGGTGATCGTCTTTGTCACGGTGATCACCCGCTACTTCTTCAAGTACACCGCGCCCTGGGCGGAGGAGGTGGCGCTGCTTCTCATGGTCTGGTTCGGTTTTCTCGGCATCGCCATTGGCGTGGCCGAGCGCCTCCACCTGCGCATCGACGTGCTGACCGAGGCGCTCCCTCCCTGGTTCAAGACCTTTCTCAACCGGCTCTCCCGGGTCCTGGTCCTGCTGGTGGGGGTCTTCATGGTCTGGGAGGGCTGGAAACTGGTCCAGGTGACCCACGAGTCGACCATGGCGGGCACCAAGCTGCCCTCCAGCGTGCTCTATGTGGTGATCCCGATCGCTGGGCTGCTGATTGTTCTTCACACGCTGTTGCAGGCGTTGGGCGTTGAGACCGACCCGGCAAAGGAGGGGGTGGAGTGATGGATACCGGCGCAGCGATCTGGATTCTGATCGGCGGCTTTCTGCTGCTGCTCGTGCTGCGGGTGCCCGTTGCCTTTGCCATGATCGCCGCCTCGGTGGCGACGGCCTGGTACCTGGACCTGCCCATCGCCGTTCTTGCTCAGCGCATGGTGAGCGGTATCAACTCCTTTTCGCTGCTGGCGATCCCGTTCTTCATTTTGGCGGGCGAGATCATGGGGGCCGGCGGCATCTCAAAGCGGCTGATCGATCTCTCCAACGTGCTGGTTGGCCGGGTTCGGGGCGGCCTGGCCATCGTCAACGTAGCCGCTTCAATGTTCTTCGGTGGCATCTCAGGCTCTTCGGTGGCGGACACCTCCTCAATCGGGTCGGTGCTGATTCCCATGATGAAGGAGAAGGGCTATGACGCCGACTACTCGGTGGCGGTCACCATCTCCAGTTCGGCGCAGGGGATTCTCGTGCCCCCGAGCCACAACATGATCATCTACTCGCTGGCCGCCGGGTCCACGGTCTCGGTTGCGGCCATGTTCGCCGGGGGGCTCCTGCCGGGGATCTTCCTGGGGCTGGCCCTCATGGTCAGCAGCTATGTGATCGCTGTGCGGCGGAACTACCCCCGCGAGGCTGGGGTTCCCTGGCACCAGGCCCGGCGGACGATCCGGGAGGCGGTGCTGGGTCTCATGACCGCCGTGATCATTATGGTGGGCGTGCTGACAGGCATCTTCACGGCAACGGAGTCCTCGGCGGTGGCCGTGGTCTATGCGCTCGTGATCGCCGCCTTCGTCTACCGGGAGCTGCCCCTCCCTCGGCTCTTGCAGGCGCTGTTCAACAGCCTGCGCACCCTGGCGATTGTGGTGGCGCTGATCTCCGCCTCCAGCGCCTTTGGCTGGCTGCTGGCCCTGCTGAAGGTACCGGCCCTGGTGACCGATGCGCTCCTGACCATCTCGCACAGCCCGATCGTGGTGATGCTGATCATCAATGTGGTCCTGCTCGTGCTTGGCATGATCATGGACATGGCGCCGCTGATCCTGATCACCACGCCGATTCTGTTGCCCATAGCCACAGGCATCGGCATGGACCCGGTTCACTTCGGCATTGTGATGATGCTTAACCTCTCGATCGGCCTGCTCACACCGCCTGTCGGGTCGACGCTCTTCGTCGGGTGGGCCATTGGGAATATCTCGATCGAGCGGTCGGCCAAGGCGATGATCCCCTTCTATGTCACCATGCTTACGGTGCTCATGATCATTACCTATTTCCCAGCGACCTTCATGTGGGTGCCCCGACTGATGCTTGGCTACTAATGTAGAGAAGGTGTTCTTGTGGGTAAGTCCGGATTCGAAACGGGGCGCTATCTGCCTGACCGAGTCTTTGACCGGGTGACAGACTTGCGGGTGGAGCGCCCGGAACTGGTGGAGCAGGAGGCTGCCAACCGCCGCCGCCGGTCCAAACTGACCCGAGACGGGCGGCTGGTGATTCTGGCGGCGGACCACCCGGCCCGGCACGTGGTGCGGGCGGGGAGCGACCCGCTGGGCATGGCCAACCGCCGTGCCTATCTGGAGCGGATTGTGCGGGTAATCGCCCACCCGGAGGTCGATGGCGTCATGGCGACACCCGACATCATCGACGACCTGTTTCTGATCAACTACCAGGTGAAGGAGGCCGGCGGGCCTGGCTTTCTAGATGAGAAGGTGCTGATGGGCTGCCTCAACCGGGGCGGTCTCGCCGGCGCCGCCTGGGAACTGGATGATTTCCTCACGGGCTACACGCCCGCCCGCATCGCCTCGTTGGGGCTCGATGCGGCCAAGATGATGTTCCGGTTGAACCTGGAGGAGCGCGACGCAGCCCGGGCGATCGCGTACTGCGCCCAGTGGATCACGGAGTTGAACGGCCTCGGTGTGCCATCGTTTCTGGAGGCGCTGCTGGTGGAGCACGATGGCACCGCCTGGCGCATGAGCCGGGAACCCGATGACCTGATTCGGGTGGTGGGGGTAGCCAGCGGTCTGGGCGACCTGTCGGCCAGGGTCTGGCTGAAGCTGCCTCACACCCGGGAGTTTGAGCGGGTCGCCCTGGCGACCACCCTGCCGATCCTGATCCTCGGCGGGGAGAGCCACGGCAAGCCCGTACTGACCCTGGAGCAAATCCACCAGGCGATGAAGGCGGGGCCTAACGTTCGGGGCGCCCTCGTGGGCCGCAACGTGATCTGGCCCGGCGACCTGGACCCGCAGGCGGTGGCGGTGGGCGTCGCCCGGGTGGTGCGGGGCGCCACGGTAAAGGAGGCGGTGGAGTCGATGAAGGCCGCTGCCGGCCGGGACCTCGACGCCATGACCGCCCTGTTCGGCTGATATGGCGATTCTCACCTACGACCTGGGCTCCACCGGGCTGAAGACGGCGCTCTTTGACCCGACCGACGGGCGGCTGCTGGCGCTGGCAGAGCAGGAGATTCCCGTGCAGCGCCCCCAGCCCTCTTGGGTGGAGCAGGATCCGGATCATTGGTGGCAGGCGGTGGTCGCGACCACCCGCGCCGTACTGGCTGCCGCCCCCAAGGTCATGGTGCAGGGAATTGGTCTCTCGACGCAGCGGGAGACGGTGGTGCCCGTCGGACCCGACGGCGAGGTGCTGCGCAGCGCGATCATGTGGATGGACCGGCGGGCGCTGGCCGAGGCTCGGGAGCTGGGCGAGCGGCTGGGCGCAGACCGGATCCACCGCACCCCCGCCCGGGCGTTGCCGCCTTCTACGACCAATGGGCGGGTCTGTACAACGAGCTGTACCAGTCGGTGGAGGGGCTCTACCGCAGGCTAGATGGACTGGCGGCGACCGCGCCCGACCTCGAACCGGTCGAGGGCGCCGAGAAGGAGGTTTAGACCATGTTAGATCTGTTTCGCCGTCCGCCCAGGAGCAAGGGGCGGATTGACATTGCCAATCCGGGAGAGGAACTGAAGTTGGTGGGGCTCTCGCTGCTCCGGCTCGACGAGCAGGAGAGCTACGCGGGGAACACGGGGGCCGAGGAGGTGGCGCTGGTGATTCTGGGCGGGAAGGCCCGCATTACCTCGGCCAGCCAGGACCTGGGGCTGCTGGGCGAACGGGCTTCCGTCTTCGAGGGGAGCGCCCATGCTGTCTACCTCCCCTGCTACACCAGCTACCAGGTGACCGCCGCCACCAGCGTCGAGATCGCCCTCTGCCGGGCGCCCAGTGAAAGGCCGGGGCGGGTCCAGGTGGTACGGCCCGCCGATGTGGTGGTCAACCAGCGCGGGAAGGACCTCTTCCAGCGGCGGGTGGAGGATATTGTAGCTGACAACGTCGAAGCTGATCATATTGTGGTGGGCGAAACATTTAATCTTGCTGGGAACTGGTCCAGCTATCCGCCTCACAAGCACGATGTGGAGAACCTGCCGGTGGAGTCCGAGATGCAGGAGATCTATCTCTTCAAGATCCAGCCCCAGCAGGGCTTTGCCGTTCAGGTGATCTACACCGCCGACGGCGAGATCGATCAGGCCTACCGCATCTTGGATGGCGATGTGACGCTGCTGCCAAAGGGGTACCACCCGGTGGCGGCGGCACCGGGCTACCAGGTCTACTATCTGTGGGCGATCGCCGGGACCACCCACCGGCAGATGCGGCCCAACGATGATCCCGCCCATGCCTGGGTGAAAGGGGCATAGGTACATGACCATGGAGTTTCAGGGGAAGGTGGGGCGGCTGCGGGCCTTCATGCGTGAGCAGGGGCTCGGGGCGCTGGTGCTGGGGCGGCAGGAGAACTTCGCCTGGCTGACCGGGGGCGCCAGGGGTTTTGTGAACATGGCCAGCGAGGCGAGCGTCGCCTGGATCGTGGTGACAGAAGACCAGGCCGCGGTGGTGACCAACGCCATTGAGGCGCCCCGCATGGAGGATGAGGAGTTGGGCCTGCCGCTCAAGGTGTTGGCCCACCCCTGGCATGACGATGCGGCCCGGCTCGCCCGGGTGCAGGCGATCACAGGCGGGCAGCCGCTCGCCTCGGACCTGCCCCTGCCCGGCGCCACGCCGGTCAATCTGGCCCCGCTCCGCTGGACTCTCTCCAGCTACGAGATCGAGCGCCTCCGCCCGGCGGCCCGGGCTGCTGCGGAGGCGCTGGAGGCCGCCGCCAGGGAGATCTCCCCCGGGCAGAGCGAGTTTGAGATCGCCGCCGGCCTGGCCCGGCATATCATCGCTCTGGGCATGGAGCCGGTGGTCAACCTGGTCGCCACCGACGAGCGGGTCTACCAGTACCGGCACCCGCTCCCGACCGACCGGCGGCTGGAGCGCTACGCCATGCTGGTGATCGGCGCCCGGCACCGGGGGCTGGTGATCTCGGCGACCCGGCTGGTTCATTTCGGCCCGCTGCCGGACCACCTCGGCCCCAGGCTGGAGGCGGTGGCCCGGGTCGACGCCGCCATGATCGCCGCCACCCAACCCGGCAATCGGGTCGCCACGGTCTGGGACCAGGCGGTTGGCGCCTACACCGCCGCCGGCTACCCCGGCGAGTGGGAGCGGCACCACCAGGGTGGGCTGGCCGGCTACCTCTCCCGGGAGTACCGGGCGATGCCCGATTCCCCCCAGATCATTGGGGCGAATCAGCTCTTTGCCTGGAACCCATCGATCGCCGGGGTGAAGTCAGAAGACACGATTCTGGCGGTGGAGGGTGGCCCGGAGATCCTCACCGCCACTAGCGACTGGCCCGTGGTTGCCGTGGAAGCGGGGGGTCGCACCTGGCACCGGCCGGCAATCTTGCAGCGCCGGCACCTGTTCTAAGGCCGCGGGGGCCACACTTCACCACAAGGAGGAGACGGATTGCAGGCGAATCTCCATGCGTACATGAAGGTAGGACTCGTCCACTTTATGGCCTTCCCCGAGACCGGCAAGGGCGACGGCCCGATTCTGGAGAGCCTGGCCGCCGTAGCGGCGGACGAGTTCTTCGGCTCGGTGGAGGTGACCCGGATCAACGACCCGAAGGTGCGGCGGGAGGCGGCGGCCTTACTCGCCAGCGCCGGACTCGAGGTCGGCTTCGGCGCCCAGCCGATGATTCTGGGCGGCAAGCACGACCTGAACAGCCTCGACGAACCGGTCCGGGCGGCGGCGCTGGCTACCTGCTATGAGGCGCTGGCCCAGGCCAGGGAGTTGGGCGCCCGCAAGCTGGGCATTCTCTCCGGCCCCGACCCTGGCCCCGAGAAGCGGGAGGCGGCCAAAGAGGCGCTGATCCGCTCGCTGCTCGACCTGGGCAGGCGCTGCGAGATCGAGGGCATTCAGCTCGCCCTGGAGACCTTCGACTTCGACATCGACAAGCGGGCGCTGGTGGGACCCAACAAGGAGGCGGCGGAGATCGCCCGCATCGTCCGGCGCGACGTGCCCTCCTTCGGGCTGATGCTCGACCTGAGCCACCTGCCGCTCCAGTATGAGACGCCCCAGGATGCGCTCACCGCCACGGCCGACGTGCTGGTGCACGCCCACTGCGGCAACGCCATCATGCAGGACAAGGCGCATCCGCTCTATGGGGACCAGCACCCGCGCTTCGGCCACCCCGATGGTGAGAACGGGGTAGATGAGCTCCGGGAATACCTCCGGGTGCTGCTGGAGATCGGCTACTTGCAGCAGGGAAACCTGCGCACCCTGGCCTTTGAGGTAAAGCCTGCACCGGGCGAGACGAGCCAGGCGGTCATCGCCAGCGCCAAGCGGACGCTGGTGCAGGCCTGGGCTGCGCTCTAGCGACCGATATTCTAGCAACGGAGGGTTTAGCGTTTTGTCCAGACCAAAGGTATATCTTTCTCGGAAACTACCCCAGGCGGCGGTGGATATCGTGGCCGCGGCCTGTGATTACCGGATGTGGGAGAGCGAGGAGCAGCCCGTCCCGCGCGATGTGCTGATTCGGGAACTACAGGAGGCCGACGGCGCCCTGGTGCTGCTGACCGATCGGATCGATCCCGAACTGATGGACGCAGCCCCGCGCTGCAAGGTCTACGCTAACATGGCCGTGGGCTACGACAACGTCCAGGTGCCCGAGGCGACCAAACGGGGAGTCCTGATCACCAACACCCCGGGGGTTCTGACCGAGACCACCGCCGACCTGGCCTTCGCCCTGGTCATGGCCTCCGCCCGGCGGCTCTACGAGGGGCAGCGGCTGATCGTGGAGGACCGCTGGAAGACCTGGTCCCCCATGTTCATGACCGGGCAGGACATCTACGGGGCGACGCTCGGGATCATCGGCGCCGGCCGCATCGGCAGCGCCGTGGCCCGCCGGGCCAAGGGATTTGACATGAAGATTCTCTACCACAACCGCCAGCCCAGCCAGGAGTTGGAGGCGGAGGTGGGGGCGGAATACTGCGGGCTCGATGACCTTCTCAGGCGCTCCGATTTCGTGGTGGTGCTGGTCCCCCTGACCCCCGAGACCCGCGGGCTGATCGGGGCGCGGGAGTTGGGGCTAATGAAGCCCACCGCGATTCTGGTCAACGCCGCCCGCGGCCCCATTGTGGACGAGCAGGCGCTCTACGAGGCGCTGGTGCAGAAGAAGATCTGGGCGGCCGGGCTCGACGTCTTCGACAAGGAGCCGATCAGCTCCGACCACCCGCTGCTGAGCCTACCCAACGTGACGGCGGTGCCGCATATCGGCTCGGCCAGCATTGCCACACGCACCCGCATGGCCACCCTGGCGGCGGAAAACCTGGTGGCGGCGGTAACCGGCAGGCGACCGCCCGCCCCGGTCAACCCCGAGGTGCTGGAGCGCTGGTAAGAAAGAACCGACGGAGGGACTCGCGCATGGTTCGCGAGTCCCTCCGTTTTTTCACCCCGCCTTTCTTACACGTCCACCCACTTGTGCACCTGGGCGGAGCGGTAGGCCGCATCGATCACCCGGGAAGTGTAGGCCCCAACCCTGCCGGGCACCAGCAGTTCCGCCTTCCCCTCCACCGCTGCGATGAAGTTCTCAATCAGCGGAATGCTGACATTCTCATGCCGGGGGAGCATCTCAACATGCTCCTCGCCATCCCGGTTGGTCCAGAGCAGTTCGGGCTGGTCGACCCGTGGGCTGAGAATCCGTCCGGCTGTGCCGTTGATCACCAGGCTGTGGACTACTCGCTGAACTGGGCGTGGACCGAGACCGGCGTCCCGATCGCGCCCGACTGAATCAACTCGGCGATTCGCTTCAGTTTCGGGTAAAATCGGCGGTAGTAGGCGACCTGAAGGGTGACGCCCGCCGCTTCGCAGGCCTCCACCATCGCCTCGGCCTCCCGGGTGCGCTCCGGGTCCCGGCCTATCAGACAGACCAACTCACTGCCCTGCGCCTGGCGCAGAGCGGCGAACAGCCGCTTGCCGGCAACGTCACCGCCACCGATGAGCGCCCAACGCATCGATTACCCCTCCCTCATGTCGGCTGCAGCCCAATCCGCACCGTGCGCCCGCTCTGGCTTGACTCGTAGACCGCGAGGACCAGCGCCAGGGCGGCGACCCCATCCTCTCCTGTGACCAGCGGCTCCCGCCCGGTGCGAAGGGCGTCCAGGATTTCCTGCCACTGGGCCAGATGTCCGACCATGCCGACCGCCTTGGGGTCCGCGGCGCCACCGGAGGGCGCGGCCGAATCAGGCGGCGGGGCCACATTGGCCACCTCCCAACGGGCCACTTCGCTGCCGTGAATGCTGACCGCCCCTTGCTCAAAGAAGAGGTTCAGCTCAGCCGGCAGGCCGGGGTAGGCGGCAGTGGTGGCGGCAATCACCCCCAGCGCTCCGCTCGTGAAGCGAAGAGCGGCGGAAGCGGTGTCCTCCGCCTCCATTTGGTGTGTTCGGGTGGCGGTCATGGCGGAGACGGCGGCGACCGGCCCCATCAACCAGAGAAGCAGGTCGACCAGGTGGATTCCCTGGTTCATAAGCGCCCCGCCATCCATCGCCTCGGTCCCCCGCCAGTCGGCTGAGTCGTAGTAACTCTGGGGCCGGTACCACCGGACCAGCGCCTCCCCCAGAACGGGGCGCCCCAGTCTGCCGGAGTCGATCAATTCCTTCAGGTAGCGGTGCTGTGGCTCTGTGCGCCGCTGGGAGATGACCGAGAGGAAGCGCCCTCGCTCCCTGGAGGCGGTAACAATGGCCTGTGCCTCATCGAGCCGGAGCGCCATCGGTTTTTCGATCACCACATGCTTGCCGGCCTCCAGCGCCTCCAGTGCCTGCTGGCCATGCAGACCGCTGGGGGTGCAGATGACCACCAGGTCGATATCTGTCCGTTGGAGCAGTTCCCGGTAGTCGGCGTGCCAGTCTGCCGCGACCCCTTCGGGGCGGGCAGCGCTCCGTCCAGCCACGGCAGCCAACTCCACCCCATCGCAGTGAGCGAGCGCCTCGGCATGGACCTTCCCAATGCTCCCGAATCCAACGATTCCGATACGGATGGATGGGCTCATCGCCCCATCTCCCCTCTCATGAGGTCGGAGAGAAGTTCGCTATGACAGACGATTCTGCCTTCTGCTATAAGTAATTTGAATGGCCCTTCTGGCTGGATGGCCAGAGGGCTTTTCGCGCCTTTCAGGCTGATTTCAGACTCTGTGGGTAGAGTAGGCCCGAGGAGGTTGAAAACCATGCCCGCCAATGGCAACACCCAACTTCTGAAGTTGGCCATATCGGTCGTCAGCGTCGCGGCCCTTGCAGGGGTGGCCGGTAGGCTCTCCGGGCAGGAGAGTCCGCCGGTTCCCACCGCCCCGGACAGCGCCATCCCTGAGGCTTTCCAAAGGGCTCCCTGGCGCCCGATCCACAAGGAGGATGAGGACGACGATGACGGGGACGACAGCGATGACGACGAATGGGATGACGACGAATGGGATGACGATGACGACGATGATGAAGACCGGCCCTTCATCTTCTCCCGGCCCCGGACGGAGATTCCGCCCCACATTAACAAGGCGCAGGTGCCACCGCCCGATTCGTCAAGACAACCCGCCCGCACCCGCCGCTCCTGAGCCCCCCGTGCCCGCCCAGCAATTCCGGGCGATGAACACCACCGTCCGGGTGGAGGGGGCTGGGCGGGACCTGGAGCCGTTCTTCCGGCGGGTGGAAGCTACCCTTACCCGCTTCGACCCGGAGAGTCCCCTCAGCCGGCTGAACCGAATGGACGGGCGCTGGGTGGTGGTGCCGCCCCTCCTGCACCTGGCCATTCGCCGGGCGCTTCGGGCAGCGCGGCTTACCGGTGGGGCCTTTGACCCCACCATTCTGCCCGCCCTGGTCGCCGCCGGGTACGGACGGTCCTTTGAGCAGGGGCCGACCGAGACGGGCCCGGCCCAGCCCGCCGGGCGCTGGCGAGAGGTGCAGGTGGGGCCGGGCGCGGTCTGGCTGCCGCCCGGTGTGCAGATCGACCTGGGCGGCATCGGCAAGGGGCTGGCGGCAGACCTGGCCCTGCGCCGGGCCTGGCGGGATGGCGGGCCGCCCCTGCTGGTCGACGTGGGTGGCGACATAGCCCTGTGGGCTCCCGAAACCATGCCACCCTGGCTGGTGGAGGTGGAGGACCCCTTCGACCCGGCCCGGACGCTGGCCGTTGTCGCGCTCCGGAGCGAAGCGGCGGCCACGTCGTCGACCCTGGGCCGCCGCTGGGGGGAGGGGCTTCACCATCTTATCGACCCATGGACCGGCCGGCCCAGCGAGTCATCGCTGGTCAGCGCGACCGTCTTCGCCCCCTCCGCCGCCATGGCCGACGTGCTGGCGAAGGCCTGCATTCTGCTGGGACCGGAACGGGCGCTGCCCCTGCTGTCCGCCCGGCGGTGTCACGGGCTCATGGTCACCAGGGCGGGCAGGGTAATCCAATCCCCCGGTCTGGAGGAGTTCCTCTGTGCAAGCGCAGAATAGGCAGACAAAACGACCGTGGGCAGGGGTCGCTGCCCTGCTCCTGGCCACCGCCCTAACCGGGCTCCTGCTCGCCCGGCTGGACCTTCAGGCGGTGCTTCACCCCTGGTACCTGACCCGGGCGGCCGGCCTGATCGCCTACCTGATGCTCTGGGCCGCCGCTACCGTGGGGCTGCTCCAGTCCCTCGGCATGCTCAAGGGGGTCACAGGGCCCGGCGCCAACCTCGATGTGCACGAGCACCTCTCCCTCTGGGCGATTTATGCCACCACCTTTCACGCCGTGATCCTGCACTGGGACCGGTACGTCTCCTTCGATTGGTATGAGCTGACGATCCCTTTTCTGTCGGACTACGAGCCGGCCTCGGTGGCCTTGGGAATCGGCGCCTTCTACCTCACCGTGCTGGTCACCGTGACCACCTACCTGCGCTCCCGGCTGACACCCCGGGTCTGGCGGGCGATCCATCTGCTCAGCCTGCCCGCCTTCCTCTTTGCCATCGTCCATGGCGTGTTGCTCGGCACCGATGCAGACCACCCGTTCGTGGCCTATGTGTACCGCTTTACCGCGATCTCGGCGGGGCTTCTGGTTGCCCTTCGGATGCTCAAGGGGGTGCGAACCTGGTATGCGAATCTTGCTGGCCGAAGATGATCGCCGTCTGGCGGCGGCGCTCTGCAAGGGGCTCCGTGAGGAGGGGTACGCTGTGGACCATGCCGCTACGGGCGGGGAGGCGCGCCTCTTTGCCAACACCCGCCACTACGACCTGATCATTCTCGACCGCATGCTCCCCGAGGTTTCCGGCGACCACCTTCTGGCCGGGTGGCGCCGCCAGGGAGGCGCCACGCCGATTCTCATGCTGACCGCGCTGGACGCCGTGGCCGACCGGGTCACAGGGCTGCGGGCCGGGGCCGATGATTACCTGGTCAAACCCTTTGCCTTTGCCGAACTTCTGGCCCGCATTGAGGCGCTGATCCGGCGGGTCGGAGCGGGCGGGCAGGGTCCGCTGGTGCAGGTGGGCGACCTGGTGCTCGACCCCCAGAACGGCTTGCTGCGGGCGGGGGAGCGGCAGGTTGAACTCTCGTTCCGGGAGTTGCAGATCATGCTCTTCTTCATGCGCCACCCCGGCCAGATCCTCAGCCGGGCTGCCATTGCCGACGCCTGCTGGCAGGAGCCGGAGCAGATCACCGACAACGCCGTGGAGGCCCAGGTGAAGAACCTCCGCAAGCGCCTTGCCGCTGTTTCGCCCCGCCCCTGGATTCAGACCCGGCGCGGACTCGGCTATATCCTGGAGGCGAACCCCGCATGATCTGGCGCAACAGTCTCCCCGCCCGGGTGGCGCTGGCCACCACAGCGCTCCTCTTCCTCGTCATGCTGCTGACTATCGGGGTGGCCTACACCACAACGGCGATGCTGCTCCGGGAGGGGGTCGACAGCGCCCTCTACGCAGCGCTGCCCACCCAGGTTGGGTCGATGGAGGAGCTGGAGGAGGCGATCCGGCACTCCCGCCAGGAGGAGAATGATGATGATGACGATCACGGGAGCGGCCGCTTTGAGGTGGTAGATCCGCCGGGTGTGGCGGTCCTGGGAGCGCAGTCGCCGTCGCTGCCGGTGGATCGGGAGCTGCTGCGGCAGGTGCTCCGGGAGCGGGTGCTTTACGCCACGGTGACACAGGAGCAGGGGCGCCTGGCCGTCCGCCGGGGCCCGGACTGGTGGGTGGCCAGTACCCCCCGCACGGGTGAACTCCGGGTGATGTACGCCCTGGTGGAGAACGGCTCGGAGCCGGTGGTGGTCCAGATGGCCGCCCCGCTGGAGATGGTGGGCGAGGTGCTCTCCGGGCTGGTGGTACGGCTGGCCCTCATGGGGGCTGTGGGGACGCTGCTCGCCGGGCTCATCGCCTGGCGCATGTCGGCCCAAACCTACCGGCCCCTGCGGGCGATTATCGCCACAGCCGATGATATCTCCGCCCAGACCCCGTCGCTCCGCATCCCCAACCTCTGGCCCGACCAGACGATGAGGCGGCTGGTAGCGGTGCTCAATGCCATGATCGCCCGGCTTCAGGAGGCGTTTGAAGCCCAGGGGCGGTTTGTGGCCGCCGCCGCCCATGAGCTGCGGGGCCCGCTCGCCGCCATGCGGGCCGAGCTGGAGGTCGCGCTCCGCCGGGAGCGAAACCCACAGGAGTACCGCGCCGCCCTGGAGGGGGCGCTGGTCGAGACGAGCCGCCTCTCGGCGCTCTCTGAGCACCTGCTTACGCTGGCCCGCTATGAGCGCGGGGCGGGCCTGGCCATGGAGCAAGGGGTCGACCTGACCGCTCTCTTGCACAGCGCTGCCAGGGAGGTCATGCGCTCGACCGGTGGCGAGGTGCGGGTGGACAGCCCGCCGGGCCTCCTGGTCAACGGTGACCCGATCAGCCTGGAGCGCATGGTCTCGAACCTGGCCCGCAACGGTGTGCAGGCCGGGGGTTCGCCCGTGGCGGTACGCGCCCGGGCAGACGAGAAGGGGGTGACCATCGCCGTGGAAGATCGGGGGCATGGAATCGCCCCGGGCGACCTGCCCCATCTGTTTGAGCCCTTCTACCGGGCTGATCCGGCCCGGGGGCGGTCCGGCGGGACAGGCCTGGGGCTGGCGATCGTCAAGATCGTTGTGGAGGCCCATGGCGGGCAGGTCTCCGTGGAGTCCCAACCGGGGCAGGGGTCCACCTTTCGGGTATGGCTCCCCCGGCGCATCTGACTCCGCAAAATACCCTCTATCTTTTTCGCGGGACTGGATCTAGAATAAGGCCATTATGGTCAAGCATACACCGACTGGAATGACGGCCGGGGCTGCCCTTGTGGCGGTTTCGGCCCTTGGGTTTGCGACGAATCCGATCTTTGGGAAACTGGCGTACCAGGCCGGAGCCAACGCGATCACCCTGGGCGCGATGCGCTTTACCCTGGCCACCGTGGCGCTCTGGCTCTACCTGATCTGGCGCCGGCAGACGGGCGGCCTGCCCGCGCTCAAACGGGTGCAGCTTATCGCCCTGGGGGGCATGGGCATGGCCATGGTGGCGCTCCTCTATTTCACGGCCCTCGAATTCATCGAGGCCAGTCTGGCCACCGGAATCTTCTACCTGCACCCGGCCATGATCGCCCTGGTGGGAATGCTCCAGGGAGAGCGGCTGGGCCGCCTGGGCCTTGCGGGGCTCCTGCTGACGGGCGCCGGTACCTGGCTGCTCCTCGGAAGCGGCCCGACCGGGTTCTCCTGGCAGGGGTTGCTGATGATCCTGGGCGCGGCTGCCCTCTACAGTGCGTACATTATTGTCGGAGACCGCTGGTCACAGGGTGTTCCCCCGGTCACCACCAGCGCCCATGTTACGCTGGGCGCCGCCACCGTTTACCTGGTGATTTCCCTGCTGACCGGCCAGCAGGTACCCCCGCTTCCGGCGATTGCCGCCGGCGCCGGTCTGGCCCTCTGCTCCACCATTCTGGCCCTGATCACGCTCTTCGCCGGGCTGGTCAAGGTCGGGCCGACACGGGCGGCCATTATCAGCACCCTCGAGCCTGTCTTCACCGCCATGCTGGCGGCCGTCATTCTGGCCGAAAGACTCACCCCGCTTCAGATGACCGGTATTGTTGTGGTGGTCATCGGCGCGGTGGCCGTGCAGTTGCGGGAGCGCCCATCTGCCGTCGCCGAAATGTAAAGAAACCCCTCCCCGTTCACGACGCCGGGGAGGGGCTTTTTGTCGCTTGGGCTCAGGAGACTTCGGCCTGCAGGTCCACCGCCACATGCAGATTGACCGGGCCGTGCTTGGTGGCGAGGGGGAGCACAAACCGGTCGACACCCAGGGTGGAGATCTTTGAGCGGCTACCGATCATGATCGTCGGCGGGGTGATGTCGGCTTCCAGATCGAGTTTCTCCAGCTCGATACAGGCTCCGCCAGCGATGAGATTACCCATCTCGGCCAGGGCGGAGAGGCCCATTTCGGTCAGTTCCTCCTGCGGCTCACCGACCATGGAGGCGGCCATTGACCGGGCCGTGGCGAGGGTCATGCCGACCAGGACCATGCCGCGCACGGAGCCGACCATGGACAGGTAGACGGTCACCTCATCAGTTACGTGTTCGGAAGCGTCCATTCTCAGGCCCGTGCGTTTAGTAGGGGATTGAATCTCCTTGGACATGCTGTTGGACGCCGCAGCCAGAAAGGCGTTCAGGATTTCTGCTTTCATTTAATAACCCTCTATCGTGTAGGAGTACTCTATCATTCGACCAAAAGCGAGAAGACTCCTCCTCGTGTGGATGTATGTGGCTGGATATTATGTTAGTTTTGATATGCGCGATATACAGGGGCAGGGCTGTCATTGCCCCCAGAACCCTTCATGCCCGGGGTCACGCCAATGCCTCCCGATCCACTTCTGCATTATAACCACTGGTTACTAACCAATGGTTATCGTGTAACCAATGGTTATCGTGTAACCAATGGTTTTGGCCCGTGTCTAGCTCTTTCCGTGCATTTTTTTGTAGTTGAACGAACACGTTGAAATCCCCACATGGCAAACGAGGTGTTATACTTCGAAGAAGATATGGCTATAGGCTGAAAGGTACGAAAAGGCCGGTGCTTCGTAGAAATCCCGGAAAGTGCGGAGAAGGGGAAGGCCATAATGAAGCATGTTGTACGCACCGTATGTCCTCACGACTGTCCCGACCAGTGTTCGATTCTGGCCACGGTTGAAGATGGTCAGGTTGTCCGGGTAGCCGGTGACCCCGACCACCCGTTCACCCGCGGCTTTCTGTGTGCCAAGGTGAACCGGTATCCCGAGCGGGTCCACTCGCCTGAGCGTCTGCTCCATCCCATGCGCCGGGTTGGCCCCAAGGGCGAGGGGCGCTTTGAGCGCATCTCCTGGGAAGAGGCGCTGGAGAGCATTGCAGAGCGTTGGCGGCAGGTGGGACCGGAGGCGATTCTGGGCTACGCTTACAGCGGCACCATGGGCATGATCAACCGGAACCTGCCCACGGCGCTGTTCAATGCCCTCGGTACCCGGCGCATGCAGACCGGCACCGTGTGCGACACCGCCTGTGATGCCGGCTGGGCAGCCTCCCTGGGCGAAGCAGTGGGTTCGGACCCGGAGTCCATGGCCGCGAGCGACCTGATTATCGCCTGGGGCGCCAACCTGGTCACCACCAACGTGCACAGCATCCCCTTCGTCGATGAGGCCCGTTCCAGGGGAGCGAAGCTGGTGGTGATCGACCCCTACCGCACGCGCACGGCGGCCCGGGCAGACTGGCATCTCCCGATCAGGGTCGGCACAGACGCTGCCCTCGCCCTGGGCATCATGCACGTGCTTGAACGGGATAACCTGCTGGATCACCTCTACCTGGCCGCTCACACCACCGGGTTTGAGGAGCTGCGCACCGAGGTGCTGCCCCGGTATAGCCCAGAGCGGGTGGCGGCGATTACCGGCCTGGAAGCCGCCGAGATCGAGCGGTTGGCCCGCATGTACGGCGAGGCGCAGGCGCCCTTTATCCGCATTGGAATGGGCATGTCCCGCAACTCCGGCGGGGGCATGGCGATTCGCACGGTCACCTGCCTCCCCGCCCTGGTGGGCGCCTGGGAGAAGAAGGGCGGCGGAGCGCTGATCGATGTGGCGGGGGCCTACTCCTTCAACACAGAGGCGGTGCGGCTGAACGAGCGGCACCCCAGGCCCGACGAGGCTCCGGTCAACCATGCCCGACTGGGGGAGGCGCTTCAGGACCCGAGCCTGAAGGCGTTCCTGGTCATGTCCAACAACCCGGCCACCACCTGCCCCGACCAGGGGGCGGTAATCGCCGGACTCAGCCGGGAAGACCTGTTCACGGTGGTCCACGACATCTTGTTGACCGACACTGCCCGGTATGCCGATATTCTGCTCCCTGCCTGCACCCCCATGGAGACCGACGACCTGTACCGGAGCTACGGCTCCCTGTACTACCAGTTCGGGCCCCAGCTAATCGAGCCCCTGGGCGAGTCGCGGCCGAACCGCTGGGTGGTAAGCGAACTGGCACGGCTCATGGGCGTAACCAATCCTGTCTTCTCCCGGTCCACCGAGGAGCATCTGCAGGCCCTGCTGGCGCCCATGGGGGTCACAGCCGATCAGGTGATGACCGCCGGTCCTGTTCGGGTGGAGCGCCCGGAGGCCCCGGTGCACACCGCCTTCCTGAACCCCGACCTCATGGCCATGGGGCTGCCGGCCCTGCCCGAGTGGCAGCCGGACCCGGTGGAGGCCGAGGAGGGCGCCATCTACGGGCTGCGCCTGCTCACCGCCCCGGGCCACTACCAGCATCACTCTGCCTTTGCCGGGGTGGCCTGGCTCCAGGAGCGCGAAGGGGCCCCCTGCTGCCTGATTCATCCCAGCGATGCGGCAGCCCGGCAGATTACGGACGGAGCGGGCGTCGAACTCCACAACCAGCGGGGGCTGGTCGGTCTCATCGCCCGGGTCACCACCGACGTGCCGCCCGGCCTGGTGGTGGTAGAGGGGCAGCGGAGCCGCCAGCGGTACCTCAAGGGCGGGTCGGTGAACGTGCTCACCTCGAGCCGGCTCAGCGACCTGGGCGAGGGGGCGACCTACCAGTCCACCTGGGTAGAGGCCCGGCCCCTCACCGTATAAGGTCCGATTTCCGGAACGAAATGCCCCAACACAACGTCTAAGTGTGTTGGGGCCGCTTTCCGTGGGGGAGGTTCACGCAACGCAATGCGCGCATTTTATGCTTTCATGACTCAGGGCTTTCGCCAGCAAGCGGCTTATAAGGTAGAGGGCTGGCTTGGTATCGCCTCCAGCCTTATCTGGTTCGTGCTGTATGCCGGCATTTGGACGGCGCTGCTCCGGGATGACCCGGAGGCGCTTCAGCGGCAGATGGGCTACGTGATTGCAGCCCGATTCCTCTCGGAACTCAACTTCCTGCCCACCTGGGAGGTCAGCATGAAGTTTCGCATGGGCGATGTAGGGCTGGAGCTGATCAAGCCGGTTGCCCTGCCGCTTCGGATTCTTGCCGACTTCCTCGGGCGCTCCTTCTTCCGGCTGCTGCGCTCCCTGCCGATCTACGTGCTAATCTGGGCGCTGTTCGGCCTGCCCCTGCCCTCGGCCGGAATGCTGCTGCTCTTTGTGGTCAGCGGCCTGCTGGGGTGGGTGATCACCTCTACGTTCCAGTTAGCGCTCACCCTGATCGCGCTCTGGACGGTCCAGTTCGACGAGGCAGAACAGCTCTGGGGCATCGCCAGTTCCCTCTTCTCGGGTGTCTTTATTCCGCTCTACTACCTCCCGGCCTGGGTGGCCTCCGTCGCGACCTTCCTGCCCTTTGCCGGCATCTACTTTGTGCCATCGGCCATTATGGCGGGGACGCTCTCCGGCGCTCAGCTGTGGCAGGCGCTGGGCCTTCAGCTCTTCTGGGCGGTCTTTGGGTGCGGCGTGCTCTACACCATGTGGTACGCCGGGCAGCGCAAGCTGACCATGCAGGGGGGTTAACGCATGAATGCGCTCAGCCATAATCTCTCCTGCTATGCTCGCATGGCGCTGGCCCAGGCCCGGTCGCAGATGCAGTACCGGTTCAACTTTGCGGCCAGCATCATCTCGATGGTGCTCACCTACGGGGGGCAGTTCATCTCCCTGTTCTGGTTGACCCAGCGATTCGAGACCATCGACGGCTGGCATCTTGAGGAGATCGTCCTCCTGTACGCCCTGGCCATTTTGGCCTGGGGGTTTGCCGTCTCCTTCTTCTTCAGCCTCCACGGCTTTGAAGACCAGATCCGGCAGGGCACCTTTGACCGGGCGTTGCTGCGCCCGATTAACCCGCTCCTTACCGTTCTGGGCAGCCAGTCGCCTATCGCCGGCATGGGGCAGTTTGTCTTCTCCATCGCCGCCTTCCTCTTTGCGGTCCGGGCCGCCGATATCAAGCTGACCCTGGCAAAGCTGATCTACCTGCTCCTGACAGCGGTAGGTGGCGGTCTGATCCTGGGGGCCGCGATCATCTGCGTGGCGACCATCGCCTTCTGGACGACCCGGACCTACGTCTTCTACTGGAGCCTGGTCTACCCGGCCCGGCAGCTGATCAACTACCCGGTCTCCGTCTACCACCGGGCGCTTCAGATCGTCCTTACCTTTGTCGTGCCCTTTGCCTTCGTCAACTACTTCCCGGCGCATTTTCTGCTGGAGCGTACCGCCCAACTCTCCTACCCGCTAATGGCCTGGGCCACGCCGGTGGTGGGCGTGCTGACAATCACCGCCTCCTACGCCTTCTGGACTCTGGGCACCCGCGCCTACTCCAGCACGGGTAGTTAGTATTTCCATCCGACGGCATTCGACACAATAAGGGGCATTCAATGGCGGTATCGCCCCTTTTTTTCTATAAATTATCTAAGACGGGTATAACTCCGAACTATTTCTGTGGTAAACTGTTCGAGAGTGGACTGTACCATGCCCTAATCTGCCCTGAAACCGGGGGAAAGGAGCGAGCAGCATGATCGGATACGTGCTCCTTACGCTGGGCACCGTCTCGATCCTGGTTCTTGCTTGGCTCCTTCATATGACGCGGGCAAAGATGGAGCGACTGGACGCAGAGCGCAGGGCGCTGCGGGACCGGGACCGGCACATGCAGGCGATCCTGGAGAACGTTACGGGCGCCCTCATCTTGGTGGGCCCCGATGGGCGGATTCAGGAGGTCTCCATGGGAGCGGTCCGGCTCCTGGGCCAGCCGGCGACCGAACTGCGCGGGTCCATCTGCCGCGGGCTGATTCATCCCGCCGATTTAGACGCCTATGAGGCGCTCCTGCGGATGCTGGTGACTACCCCCGGGCTCGAGGTGCAGCGGGAGCTGCGCTTCGCTCAGGCCAGCGGTTCCGTTCGGTGGATGGAGGTCAGCGCCACCAATCTGCTGAACGACCCGAACGTGGGCGGCTTCCTGCTTCAAGCCCATGACATCACCGATTACAAACGGGCGCAGGAGGTGCTCCAGGAGCGGGAGACTCGCCTCTGGGCCACCATGAACCAGGTTCCTGCTGCTCTGTGGGTGGCGGACAAGGGGGCACGCATCCTTCACATGATGGGTGCTGGCCTGAAGAGCCTGGGCCTCTCCGCCGATAAACTGGCCAGTGTCACCGTTACCGATTTCCTGGGGCCTGAGGCCTCGTCGATCCAGCGAGCGCTGGCCGGCAAGTCCTGCGAGGTAGAGGTGGAGGCTCGGGGTCGTATCCTGCGCACCTATGTCGAGCCTTTCCGGGGCCAGGGTGGCGAGGTCGTGGGCGTGCTGGGCATCTCCCTGGACATCACGGATGTGAGCAAGGCCCAGGCGGCGCAGCTGGAGGAAGGAAGGCTGCACCGGCTGCTCTCTGACCACTCCGGCGACGTGGTCGCCTCCCATGACCAGAACGGCGCGGTGGCCTATGTCAGCCCTGCCTGCGAGACACTTCTCGGGTACTCCCAGGCGGAGTTCCGGCGGCTGGCCGGCCAGTTGGTTCATCCGGAGGATGCGCCACGGCTGGTCGAGGCGCAGCGACAGGCGCTGACCGGGGAGTCCACACGGGTGACCTACCGGATGCGCAAAAAGGACGGCAACTACCTCTGGTTCGAGACCCTCGCCCGCCCGGTACGGAACGAAGAGGGCCGCCCCACCGGTGTGGTCACCACTTCCCGCGATGTGACCGAACAGAAGAAGCTAGAAGAGCACCTGCTTCATATGGCCTACCACGACCAGATGACCGGGCTGCCTAACCGGGCTGCTTTTGAGGAGCGGCTCGCTCAGGCCCTCGACGGGCCGCGCCGGCATGTGGTCGTCGTCTATATTGATGTTGATAACTTCAAGGTCATTAACGATAGCTTGGGACACCAGGCGGGCGACGATGCCCTTATGGAGATCGGTGAGCGGCTGCGGAACTACCAACCGATGGCCATGGTTGCCCGGCACGGCGGCGACGAATTTTCGGTGCTGCTAGAGGGCATCAATGATGCCGACGGAGCCATCGACGCCACCGAACGGCTGGCTGCCGCCCTCGATTCGCCGCTGCACATTGGCGGTCGGGAGTTCCAGGTCACCTTCTCGTTCGGTATCGCTATGGGTACCTCTCGCATCTCCACGCCGAAGGAGCTGCTCCGGGAGGCCGATGTGGCCCTTCACTACGCCAAGCGGCAAGGGAAGGCCCGCTATGTCTTGTACCACCCGAGCATGACAGCCAACGCCCTGGAGCGGTTGGAGCTCGATGCAGACCTGCGCAGGGCCGTACGGGAAAACCAGCTGCAACTCTTCTATCAGCCAATCGTCGCCCTGAAGTCGCGAACCGTGGTGGGAGCCGAAGCGCTGCTTCGCTGGCGCCACCCGCGGCGGGGGTGGGTCTCGCCGGGCGAGTTTATCCCGGTGGCCGAACAGTCGGGGTTCATTACCACCTTGGGTCGCTGGGTGCTGGAGCAGGCCTGCCGTGAGGCGCGGAGCTGGCAGCAGCGCTTCCGGGCCGATGTGCCGCTCTCGGTTAGCGTTAACCTGTCGGCGGTCCAGGTGCAGGATCCGGCCCTGGTCGATGAGGTGGCGGAGGTACTGGAGACCACCGGCCTGCCGCCGGAGAACCTGAGCCTGGAGATCACGGAAACCGCCTTGATGCAGAACCCGGAGTTCACCCGGCCAATTCTGCAGCGGCTCAAGTCGCTGGGAATCCGGCTGGCCATGGACGATTTTGGAGCGGGTCACTCGTCGCTACACTATCTGAAGCAATTCCCCATCGATGTGCTGAAGATCGACCGCTCTTTCGTTAGTGGCCTGGGCTTGAACCGGGTTGACAGCGCCCTGGTCCGCACGGTGATCAGCCTGGCCGGTGTCCTCAACATGGGGGTTACCGCTGAGGGTGTCGAGTCGTCGGAGCAGGTGGCTGAACTGACGGGCATCGGCTGCGACAAGGCCCAGGGTTACTACTACGGCCTGCCTGTCCCATCCGACGAACTAGGATCAGCCCTTGCCAGCTTGAGTCTGCGGGCGGTCAAGGGCATTTGACCGGAGAGCCATAGCGGGATGGGACGTCTATGGACATTGCCAGGGGCTGGCAATAACTAAACGGCAAGGGGCGCCACTGTGAGTGTGCGCCCCTCTCTTCTTATCGGGCAATGGTGAACAGCTGGTTGGAGAGCGTGATCAGCTGGGAGTTGAGGGCGCCCAGGTGCCAGATGCCGTAGCCCCTCAGGCCGAGGCTGCGAATCACGTCGAACTTGGCCAAAAGGCTCCGGGCGTCCTCGAACCAGACCTCGCGCTGCCGGCCATTGCTGGTATAGCGGAACCAGGGGCTCTCCTGGGGCTCGCTGTAGCGAATCGGCACCTGGTTCTCAATGGCGATGCGCACCGCCTCGTCGTGTGGCCAGGGCCTTGCGGTATTTTCAGGGGTGTCGGGGAGCTCCCAGTCGTAGGCCGTGGTCGAGATGCCCGCCAGGATCTTGTCCCTGGGCATCTTCTCCACCGCGTACTGGAGAACCCGCCGGTACTGGGGCAGCGGGGCGATGGGGCCGGGGGGGCCACCCACCCAGTGGAACTCGTAGTTCATGATGAACACCCGGTCCACCACTCTGCCAATGCCGGCGTAGTCGTGGCCGCGGGCGTAGCCGAAGGTATATTCGTCGAACTTGGGCGGTACCGCTACATTCAGCGGACGCTCCCCCAGCCGCTGCTTCAACTCTGCCAGGAAGTTGACGTAGCCGGCCTGGAGCTCTCTGGGTATGTTCTCGATGTCCGAATCGACGCCGGCGTACCCCTTTTCGTTCACAATGCGGATCACGTTGTCCATGACCCTGGCCCGGACCTCAGGGAGGGTGATAATGCGCCGGGCCAGTTCAGGGTCGAAGGCGCCGCCGGCCTTCATGTTGGCGATCGACATGAGCGGCTTGGCGCCGGCGGCGTAGACCGCTCGGATTGCCGGCTCATCGTTGATCGGCGGGAGGTTGCCCTCTTCATCGATCAGGTGCGAGAAGAGGGCGACCCAGGTGAGCTGCCGGGCCCAGGGAGTGATGTCTTCGGCGGTTACGCCGGGGTCGGTCAGGGGCAGGTAGCCGATCACCTCGGCGGGACGCTTCACGGGGTCGGGTATGCGCAGGCGGCGGCCCGGATAGATGGCCTGCCCCAGGCCCGGGTTGGCGCGGCGAAGCGCTTCAAGGGAGACACCGGATCGCTCGGCGATGCTGAAGAGGGAATCACCGGGCTGGACTGTGTACCGATTGGATGGCACGATCAGCGCCAGACCGGGCGTGACCGCTCTCTCCTCCTGCAGCCCGTTAGCGGCGGCAAGGGCGTCGGCTGATACGCCGGTCCGGCTTGCGACGGCGGCCAGATCCTCGTTGGGCTGGACAACCGTGATGTACATCGACTCTTCACCTCTCCCCCATCCAATGCGAACGGGGAGGGGAAAGTGACAGAATTCACCCCGGCAGGGCCGTGCGGCGGCATTAGCGAACAGCAGAGCGGACGAGCCCGCTGAAGGCCCGTCCGGCAGGTATGGATTCGGTATGCGGTCCGGTTAGCGATCCGCCGGAGGCGGGACATGCAGTGTCTCACGGCGGGCATCCTCCGGTTCATCGAACTGGACGATCGAGGCGCCCTTCATACTCGGAAGAGGGCCCTTGTGCCCCCGAAGTACCTTGCCGGCCTGAAGCCGTTGGTTTCGCTCGCCCTTGCGCGACATTCCCGTCACCTCCCTGCATCAGTAGCCTGCGCAATTGGGCGCTGGGGTAGACTCTCCATTGTGAGATGGCATCTGGCGTAAAAGGGACGTTTGGTCTACGCGCCCACTAGCTTCGCGACCGATAGCCCGGAGCGGCGGTAAGATGTATGATTGCGACAGGGGTTTTTCTATCTTCGCACCGGTAGGAGGTTGGCCATGCCGCCCGTACTTTCGATTGTGGGCTGTGGCAAATGTGGCAAGACGACGATGGTGGAGCGGCTGGTGGCTGAGCTTACCCGGCGCGGCTATGCTGTGGGCACCCTGAAGCACGACGTGCACGGGTTTAACATGGACCACGAGGGCAAGGACACCTGGCGGCACAAACAGGCCGGGGCCCAGGCGGTATGCATCATCGGCCCCGATCAGATCGGGCTGGTCCGCTCGACCCCGCGCGGTGAGTTCTCGGTTCACGATGCCATCGCCCTCTTGGGGCCGGTTGACCTGGTGGTTACCGAGGGCTTCAAGCGTGAGCGGTTTGCCAAGATTGAGATCTTCAGCAGCGTGCGCAACGAGGGGGGCCTGCTCTGCGGGAACGATCCGCAGCTGTTGGCCGTCGCCGGGGACCTTCCCGTGGAGACCGACCGGCCCACCTTCGATTGGAACAATATTTCCGCGATCGCAGACTTCGTCGAGGCTCGGCTGCTTAAATAGGAGGGATCACCATGTTCCAGAAGATCGGGTTTATGGAGATCGCGCTGATCGTTGTCGTTGCACTGCTTATCTTTGGCCCCTCCAAGCTGCCGCAGCTGGGCAAGTCGGTGGGCGAGTCCATTCGTGAATTCAAGAAGTCGATGAAGTCGGTGAAGGATGAGATCAACGCCGACGAGGAGTCGGAGCCCAAGAAGGAGACAGAGAAGAAGGCGTAAGAGGAGGGAGCCACATGCTGCGGGTGGAGGAAGCACGGTCCCTGCTGTTGCAGCACGCTCCGGCCCGCCGGGTGGAACGGCGCCCGCTGGAGGAGGCGCTGGGGCTGATTCTGGCGGAGGACCTCCTGGCGCCGGAGCCGCTGCCGTCCTTTCCGCGCTCGGGCATGGACGGCTATGCCGTACGGTCTGAAGATACCCGGGGGGCAAGCCGCGAGGAGCCGGTCACCCTGCCGCTGGCGGGGGTGATTCCCGCGGGGCATCCGCTCCAGGGTTCGCTGCCGCCGGGCAAGGCCGCCTCAATCATGACGGGCGGGGCGATTCCGGCCGGGGCCGATGCTGTGATTCGCATGGAGGAGGCCCGGGTCACGCCTCTGGGCGTGAAGATCTTCCGCGAGGTGCCGCCCATGGAGAACGTCGCCCCAATCGGGGAGGATGTGACCCAGGGCCAGACCGTTTTGAAGGCGGGGCACCTGATCCGGCCGCAGGAGATCAACCTGTTGGCCGCCATCGGCGTGGAGATGGTTCCGGTCTATGTACCGCCCCGTGTGGGCATTCTCACCACCGGCGACGAACTGGTCATGCCGGGGGAGGAGTTGGGACCGGGCAAGATTCGCAACTCGAACGGCCCGGGCATGGCTGCGCTGGTCAGGGCGGCCGGAGCCGTTGCCGTACCGCTGGGTACCGCCCGCGATGTGGCGGATGTGATCGCCGGAGCGATCGGCCATGCCACTGACTGCGATCTAATCATCACCACCGGTGGTGTATCGGTGGGCGACTTTGACGTGGTGCGCGAGGCGCTCGCGGTGATGGGCGCCGAACAGCTCTTCTGGCGGGTCAATATCAAGCCGGGCACCCCGGTTTGCGCCGGCGTGCTGGAGCGGCGGCTGGTGATCGGCCTCTCGGGGAATCCGGCGGCGGCGATCACCAACTTCGACCTGCTGGTCCGGCCACTGCTCGACCACCTGCTGGGGCGGCCGCGCCTTGGCCTGCGGGAGACCGAGGGCATTCTGGACCAACCGGTCACCAAGACGGCCCCCCTTACCCGGTTCCTGCGGGCGAAGGTCTATACCGGGGACGACGGGGCGGTTCACATTGACACCGACATGGCACAGCGGGCGGGCGTGCTCAGCTCCATGTGCTACGCCAACGCCTATGCGGTGGTACCGGGGCACTCCGGACCGCTGCCGGCGGGAACGCGGGTGAAGGTGCTGCTGCTGGATGACGCCGATTTGCGCATCTCGGCTGGGGTGCAGGTGAACCACTAGGATATAACGGACAAAGGCCACATGCCGCATTTGAGGGCATGTGGCCTTCTGCTATTCGGTCAACTCCCAGGTCGCAATTCGCCAGTCGTCGCCCTGCCGGACCAGGGTGAAGCGGAGGCTTGGGCTGTGTCTGCCCAGCGACCAACTGCCATCTGTCTCCCTGTTGGGGGAGCGGTACTGCAGCCTGTTGCGGTTTAACTCCTGAGGGGTGGCCTCGACCCCCTTGGCGGGGGAGGATTCCTGCCGGGTTGCCCGGTAGGCGGCCCGGCCCACCTCGGGATCGACGAAGAGGCGCACCCAACTCAATTCATCAAGCGGAGAGGTCACAAGCCAAGCGAAGGACTCTTCCGTATCGCGCCGAATCTCCTCGGCCTTCACACAGGTGAGCAGGCCGTCTTGCCAGGCGTAGGTGCAGAAGGTGTGCGGGTAGCGCTCGTCGTCACGAAATCGAATCGTTCCGGGCGTTGCTCCCGATTCCATCGAGCCCGCTACGGCCTCCTTCACCTGACCATCGGCCGTCTTCCAGCGGGCCAGTTCGTACAGCCGGGTCTCGGGGTTGTACGCGTATGCCTGGTAGATCATGTGTGGCTCTGCCTGCGAGTGCGTGCCGTAGATGGCAATGGGGTTCGGGTTGCCGGCGTTGTACCAGCCAACTCTGCTGCGAATCCAGTTGATTGGCTTGTTCAGGAGGACGCGCCCCTCCTGGTCGACAATGCGGAAACCGCCGGTGAGAACGGCCGTGGTTCCGTCGCTCAGGCGGGCGAGTACAGGGAGGACTGCAGGCTCCACGGTCTCCATGCGGGCCGCTTCTGAGCCGCCGAACATGATCACCCCGGCTCCCACGGCCCAAATCTGCTCCGGCCCGGCCTCCACCTTCAGATGAGCGCCTCGGACGAGACCGTTCGGCGTTGCAAACTCCTCAACCGATGTGACCTTCGCGGGCACCGATCGTGTCCCGAAGTTGTGGTGCTCATACTCCAGGTCGAAGGTGGCGTCTGGGGTGAGAGGGAACTCCCAGAGAAGCCGTGGCTCGCTGTATAGCTGGAGGGTCCCCGCGTTGCTGATGTGGCCATGTAGATAGACGGCCTTCCCATCTTGGAGGAAGAGATAGGTCCGCTCGCCCATGAAGACGGGGTAGAGGGTCAAGTCCTTGTATGTCAGCGGCGCATAGGCGCGGGTCAGAATGCGGGGATTCGCCTCTTCCGGAACCTTGGCGTAGACGGTGGTTCCGGGTTTTGGCCAGAGCGGCTGGTCAATCTGCTCGGCCGCCGGGTAGACCTTCTCTGCCGGCGGGGGCGGAGGTGGAGGGGGCGGAGGGGGTGGCGAAGGTTCTGGTTGAGGAGGTGGCGGCTTGTCGGCCGCGGGCGGAGGCTCTTGAGTGGGAGGTGTGGTGGCGGTAGGACCGCTGCCGGCACAGGCGGCCAGCAGGGCTGCAAACAAAAGTAGGGCAAGCAAACGGTGCACGATCATCCCTCCTGCCTACTCTGACGGCGCCGACCGGTCATGAGTTCCGGGGCGCGGCAGCGCCGGCCCGTACTCACAGGCCGGCGCTCTGTAGCTACCGATAGAACTTCGCCAGGCAGAGCCCGAAGATCAGATGCTGCACCAGATTGGCAGCCACCGCTTCCCTGCCGCCAAGCTTAATCCAGAGGAAACCAGGCATGGGGTAGAGCATGATGTGCACCTTGCTCAGCTCCGGCAGGACTGTCATCAGCGAGGCGGCGAAGGGAATCAGACCGAAGGCAAGACCGCCCATGATGTTGTGCCACGGCCAGAACCGTGCGTAGAGAAAGGCCCAGGCGATCCCGCCCAGGAGAAAGACCGTCAGGCCGATCAGTCTGGCGTATGGTCCCGTAGCCCCAACCCATCCACCGGTAACCGCGGCAAAGTCGAGCTTCGGGAGTCCCAGTTTCGGGAGGAGAACATACATGGAGACCAGGATCGAGACCGAGCCAATGAGTGCAGAGAACAAAAGAGCGCCCCACTGAATGTTATTCATCCGAACCACCCTTCCCACCAGTTTCGTCACATTCTCTGATTGAACTTCGTGGGCGAAGGCAGGGAATCATGGTCCGTGGGGCGGAATTATCCGCCAGGAAAGGACGGGTGTCGCAGATGCTGAACGGACAGGTCGCGCTGGTAACGGGGGCCGGGCGGGGCATCGGCAAGGCGATCGCCCTGCGCCTGCAGGAGGCGGGTGCACGGGTGGTCCTGAACGATATTGACGAGGGGAACCTTCGGCTGGCCCGGGCGGAGGGGATCGGGGTCGATGCGGTGGTGGCCGATGTCTCCGTGCGGTCGGAGGTTCAGGCCATGGTCGACGCTGTTCTGCGGGAGCACGGGCAGCTCGACATTCTGGTCAACAACGCGGGGGTCGAGCCGAAGGCGAGCCTGCTCCAGATGACCGATGAGCAGTGGGACCGGACCCTGGCTGTGAACCTGACCGGTGTCTTCCTCTGCACGCAGATCGCTGCGCGGCACATGGTGGAGCGGGGCGGGGGCGGGCGGATCATTCAGATCGCCTCGATTGCGGGCAAGAACTGGCTGCCCAACGCCGCGAACTACGTTGCGTCGAAGGCTGGTGTGATGGGCTTTGTGAAGGAGGCAGCCCGGGAGTTGGCGCCCCATGGGATTACCGTCAACTCGGTCTGCCCGGGGGTGATCATCACCCCGATGACCGAAGCGGCCCGGGCGAACCCGGAGATCATGGAGCGGTGGATGCGGGAGATTCCCATGCGCCGCCTGGGTGAAGCGGACGAGGTGGCCGGCCTGGTAGCCTTTCTGGCAGGGCCCGAGGCCTCCTATATCACCGGCCAGTCGTTCAACGTCGATGGGGGCAAGGTTCCCTGGTAGAGTAGGCGAGGGGAGGGCCTGAGCGTGACGAAGGATCAACTGTTGGAGCGGTTGCGGGGAGAGCGTGCGCAGGTGATGGCGGTCCTGGAGAGCGCGACGGAAGAGGAGCTTCATGACGCCCCGCCCGGGCGCTGGTCGGTGGCGGAGGTCCTGCGCCACCTGATGGTCTTTGAGCGCGATGTGATCAACGGTATCGACGACCTGGACGCGGGCAATCTACCCGCCTGGACCCGCGTTTCTGACTGGAATCTCTATAATACCGAGCAGGCCGCCCTGTGGAAGGATCAGCCGATCGCGGATATCCGCCAGGCCTTCGCGGCGCATCGGGCCAAGCTTGTGGAGCGAGTTGAGGCGATCCCCGACGCAAAGTGGGCCTCGAACCCGGGGTATGCCCGGTTTATCTCGCCGGCAGGGCTCCACGATTTCGAGCACCTGCCGGGCATTCTGGAGCGGCTGGCCCGGACCCGGGGCGACTACCGGGCAGCGGCGGTCCACTACGCCGAGATTGGCCGGAATGAACTGTTGGCACTGGTCTTCCGGCTCCCCGAGGAGGCCTTTGACGAACGGGTGGAGGGAAAATGGTCGATCAAAGAGATTCTGCTGCACCTCGCTGCGCGGGACAGGCGCTGGGCCACGTCGATTCGGGCGGTCACCAACGGGGAGCCTGCCCAGTGGAGCGTCTCCCCCGAGGAACTGGAGGAGACGAACCTGGCCGATGTGAAGGCGACCGCTCACTACCCGGTACCCCGCGTGCTCTATGAGCTCGGCGAGGCCAGGGGGCTCTGGGTCGGGGCGATGTTGAAGACCCCCGATAGCGTGGGCAGTGAGGCGCTCCAACGGTGGGCCTTCCGGCGCCTGGAGCATGACCGACATCACCTGACGCAGATTGTGGAGCGCTGGACCAATTACCGGAAGCGCTCGAAGGGGTAACGGCAATGGGCAGCCAGGCAATGAGAGAAGCGGCCGGGGAAGATCCCTGGCCGCTCTTCGTCTGCGTCGCTGTTCAGTCGCAGAAGGAGCTTACCCTCTGGGCGTGGCGCCGCCGGATTGCCCTGTGGGCTGCCGTCAGACCGCCCACCAGCGCCAGCCCCACGGCAGTGAGGGTCAGCAAGTGGGTCGCAGTCGACAGGTAGGCCCCGATGAGGCTTCCGGCAAAGGTCATCAGCAGGCACCACGGCATGATACCGACGAAGGTGTAAAGCAGAAATTTGCCCTGGTGCATCCGAATGACGCCGGCGGGCAGTGAAACGTAGTTACCAACGGCAAGCGGCCGGGTCCATAGGACGGCAAGTTCGCCGTGTTTCTGCATGAGTCTGTACAGGCGTTCCTGCTTCTCGGAGGAGACATACCCCTGGATAAACCGCCAGAAATGGCGGCCCATCAGATACTGAAGCCAGGAGCTGGCTGTGTAGACAAGGCCGAAGCAGAGCGCCAGCACGACTGCCGCAGCCGGATTCGGGGCTTCGGTGCCCGCAGCAGTCAGCACGACGGCGCCCGGCCATGGAATGCCCATGCCTTCAAGCAGGCCGGAAAGCATGCTAGCCAGGCCACTGCGACTTAGAACGGTCTCGATCAACGACATGGGGAATCACTCCTCGGCACGGTTACAATCAATGAGACGAGGCAACCGGCCATATTACTTCACGCTCTGGCGAAAAAAATCGGGATTATTTTGGCCGGAGGGACATGGAGAGCATTCCCGGCGTGTCATGGCTTGACTCAGCGACATAATCGTTTATAATCGTATCGTGCACAAAGCGTGCGCACCTGTGACGGCCCCATCGTCTAGAGGCCTAGGACACCGCCCTTTCAAGGCGGTAACACGGGTTCGAATCCCGTTGGGGTCACCAGTGAGAAACCCAGTTCTGACCACGGTCAGGACTGGGTTTCTTTTTGTCTTTGCGCATCGCCTGTGCAGGGGAGATCCTTTCGTCATTCATTCTATGGCGATCTTTGTCGAGCGAAAACCGAATTCCATAGCCAAACAACGACAGATTTTTCAATGCGCCATCCACTAGAATGAGGTTCACGGAAACTCTGTCCGGGTGGTGAAGCGTCTCGTGGTGACAAGGGAATCCGCCTCGGCTCCGGGGCTGAGGCGCTCGCGCTGGACCCGGCTGAAGGCGAAGATCGCAGACCGGTTCGGCTGGGCCTGGCAGCCGTTGCTCTACGCCGGCCTTCTTTTTGGGTTCCTTTTGGGACGAGCTGTGCCCATCAGCAAGATGGCGCCCTTTGGTATCGCCTTCTACGTGGCGGTCCGGGGAGCGGGATTCAGCGGTCTCGGGGTCCTTCCTGTGGCGCTTGCCGTGATCGCAGGCGCCTTCACCGGGCTGAGGCCGGCACAGGCAGGTGGCGTTGCCCTGGCTGTCGTGGTGGCCCATGTAGCCATGGGCGCTGTTCGGGCGAACCTGGATCGCCCCCGACCGCTCCAGGCGGCGCTGCTGGCAGCCTCCGTTGCCTTTATTCCCACCACGCTGCTCAGCCCGCGCCCTGAAACCCTGCAAATCGCCTTTTGGGCAGGCCTGACCGGGGTGCTGACCCTGGTCTTTTCCCTTGGGATCGTCGATGTGACCCGAGGTCGCTTCCGCCGGGTCGGCTCTTCTGACCTCCCCGTTCCGGCGATTGTCATGATGGCAGCGGCGCTTACAGGGCTGCAGGGACTCACCCTCTGGGGCTGGCTGTCGGTCCACGGGGCCGCTGCCGGTCTGGTTGTTATGGCCTGCGCCTACGCCGGGGGCCTTGCCCTGGGGGCCTCGGCTGGCGCCGTGCTGGGAATCGGCTTCTTCTTTACCGCGATCGGCACTCCCCCACCCACCGGGCCGGGGGCCGGGCTGCCCCTGCCCGAGGCTCAGGCGATGGCCTACGTGGTGGCCGGTTTTCTGGCGGGGGCGTTTCGCGACCTGAAGAAGCCGGGGGTCGGGGTCTCCTACGTCCTGGCATTTATCACCTACACAATGGCAACCCAGGGGCTGGGGTCCGTGGCGGAATCGATGGCATTGACCGCCGCGGTGGCGGTAGGGCTCTTTTGGCTGATGCCCAGGGAGTGGCTGGCGCAGATGCCGGTGGAGCTGGTGATCCAGCAGCCCGTTGAACCTGCGGGGGCGGAGGAGCGCGAGGCGCCCCTCCCCGAGGCGCTCGACCGTCTGAAATCCATGTCCCAGGTGCTGAAAGAGGTGCAGCGCACCTTCGAGCAGGTAGCCGCGGTCCAGGCCCACACGGAACCCTATCAGCGCCGGCTCCTGGAACAGGCCACCGAGCGGGTGTGCCGGTCATGCTCCATGTACACGCAGTGCTGGCACCGGGACTTTGACAAGAGCTACCAGCTCTTTGCCGACCTGTGGGGGCAGATCGAGGAGGAGGGTCCCCTTCCCACCGCTCCACCGCCGGAGGAGTTGGAGAGACTCTGCATCCATCCGGAGCAGGTCACCTTCACGCTCAACTACCTGCACGACATTGACCGCTCACGCCGAGCCTTTGCCCGCCGTCTGGAGGAGGGGCGGGCCATCGCTGGCGATTACATCAAGAATGTCTCCCGGCTTCTCGACCGCATGGCCGAAGAGGTCGCACAGTCTGGGGGGCGGATACGCCCGACCAACACGCCCGTCTTCAAAATGGTGACGGCTGTCGCCCGACTGCCCAAGCGTGGTGGGCACATCTCGGGCGACTCCTACGAAGCGGCTCCCCTGAGCGAGGGCCGCTACCTCATGGCGCTGAGCGATGGCATGGGCGTTGGGGGTGACGCCGCAGCACAGTCCAAGCAGTGTGTCCGGCTTCTCCACCAACTGCTAGATGCGGGCTTTGCCACTGAGGTGGCCGTAAAGACGGTCAACTCCGTCCTGCTCCTTCGCTCCCCCGATGAGAGCTTTGCCACCGTTGACCTGGGCCTTCTGGACCTCGGCACCGGCAGGGCGGAGTTCGTGAAGGTCGGGGCAGCCCCTAGTTTCATGAAGCGTGGTTCCGACGTGACCGTTGTGAAGATGGACTCCGTGCCCGTGGGGATTATTAACCAGGTTGAGGTGGAACCGGAATTCCGCAATCTCCGGCAGGGCGACATTATTGTGATGATCACCGACGGCATCTGGGACGTCTCCAAGGACGACATCGACAAGGAGCGCTGGATTATTGACTTCCTGGCCCGGGAGCAGACCACCAGCCCGGAGGAACTGGCGGAGCGGCTGTTGGCACGGACACTTACACTCATGCCGGTCCCTGAAGACGACCTCACCGTTCTCGTTGGGAAGGTATGCCTGGTCGACAGCGGCCGAGGGGATTTCCAGGCGAAACCCGCTCGGGCCGGCCAATGGGTTCCCGCACAGGTGGCCCCCCGAATCAAGCCGGTGGCTCCGGCCAAGGGAAAGGAGCGTCGCACGTGAATCCACAGGGAACGATCGACCCGCCAAAAGGAGAGCGGCGCCGGGTCCTCTCTCTGGAATCCCGAACGCCCGCTGCACGCCCGTGGAGACCGGTGGACCCGAACCCGGCAGGCGCTCCAACCCGCGACTGGCTGGCCTGGATCTGCCTGGGCCTGGGCATCCTCTGCGGGGGTGGTGCCCTATACTACGCCTTGGAGGTTATTTCAGCGGGTCCGTAAAAGGGCAGGGAATCGCCCCGGCAGTTGTCGAATCGATTCGACACTGCCGGGGTTCGGCATGAAGTGGATCCGGAAGGGGGTATGCTCGATGTTGGAGCGGGTACGGGAGGCAATCCACCGTGGGGCAATGCTTCGTCACGGCGACCGGGTAATCGTCGCCGTGTCGGGGGGGCCCGACTCTGTGGCGCTGCTTCACCTGCTCCATCGAATGGCCCCGGAATGGGCGCTATCCCTTCATGTCTTTCACCTGGATCACGGCCTGCGGGGCGAAGCCTCGGCGGCCGATGCAGCCTATGTTACTGACCTGGCCAAGTCGTTAGGCCTCCCCGTTACGGTGGTGACCCTTTCGCCCGGAGAGTTGAAGCGGGAGTCGGGTTCTGTACAGGCCAACGCCCGCCGGAGAAGGTACCAGGAAATCTACGCCCTGGCGACTCGTATTCAGGCCACCCGAGTGGCCATGGGCCACAACCGGGACGACCAGGCTGAGACGGTGCTCATGCGGCTACTACGGGGGGCGGGCCTCAAGGGGCTGGCCTCCATTCCACCGGTGCGTGAGGAGGAGGGGCTCACTATTATTCGCCCCCTCCTCACAATTTCTCGATATGAAATCGAAGGATATTGTGTTGAGCACAAACTTTTTCCCCGCTTCGATGCATCCAATGCTCGGGCCGATTATCTGCGGAACCGCATCAGGCTGGAGTTGCTCCCCATGCTTTCCCGGGAGTACAACCCTGCCATTGCTGCGAACCTGGCCCAACTCGCTGCGGTAGTACGGGAGGAGGATGACCTTCTCGAGCAACAGGCCCGGGAAGCGTTCAGTCGCTGTCGAATCGAGGACTCCGGAACCGCTGTGGTGCTTGACGGCGCCCGGCTCCTTACTGAGCCGCTGGCGCTGGCCCGCCGGGTTGTCCGAATCGTTGGCAGGCAGCTAGCCGGTCCGGAGGTTGATCTGGGCCTCCCGGCGGTCACGCGAGTCTTAGATGCAGCGGCCCGTAACGACGGTACCCACACCGTAGACCTACCCGCCGGTCTGCGGCTGACGGTGGAGTACGGGCGGTGCAGGTTTGAAGGCCCCACCGTTGAGCGGGGAGAGGTTGGAGCAGACGACATCTGGCCGGTCGCCCCGCAGGGAGTGACGCTGATTCCCGAGTTGGGATTCGTGATCCGGGCTGAGACCCTCACGGATCCTCAGGTAGCCAATCAGGGTTGGGCCCCGTCTACCCCGGAGGATCTGTGGCTCGATGCGGATCGCTTGGCGGGTCCGCTCGCCATTCGCTTCCGGCGTCCTGGCGATCGACTCTGGCCAACAGGTATGGAAGGCTCCAAAAAGCTGCAAGATATTCTAGTTGATGCAAAGGTTCCCCGGTCTATGAGGACCAGGCTTCCATTGCTGGTCGCGGGCGATGAGGTCATCTGCCTGATCGGCATACGACTGGATCGACGGTTTTTGGCAGGTCCGACGGCGCGCTGTGTGATTCGCCTGAGAATTTTGCAGAAGCCGCCAGACTTAGATCCAGACACCGTTTGAGGCCCGATGCCAGCCGTATTCGGTTGTCTGGGTTCATAAAATATGGTACACTCTACGAGTATCTTTCGAGCCCTTAGACCCGACTTAACCTGTGAGCAATGAGATTTGATCTCGCTTCATTACGATAAGCCCTTGTGGAAGGAGGGCCCTACCAGATTGAACAAATTATTCCGTAGTCTCGCCTTCTATCTGCTTCTGCTGGTGATCTCGGTGGCGATCGCCGTTCAACTTGGCGGTACGAGCCAGCAAAAGAAGAACCTGACCTATTCAGAGTTCTTCCACCTGGTTCAGGCCAAGGAGGTCAAGGAGGTCGTCATTACCGGCGGGCATGGCGAGGGCAAACTCAAGGACGACACGCCCTTTACGGTGCGCGTCCCGGAGGGCTCCGCTCAGCAGCCGATTATTGAGGAACTGCAGAAGCATCCGGAGATCACATGGGATATTCGCCCAGACAACTCGCCGGGAATCTGGGCCATCTTGCTTCAGACACTGGTCCCCGTGATTCTTGTTCTCCTGGCCTTCTTCTTTATCATGCAGCAAACCCAGGGCTCGGGTAACCGGGTCATGCAGTTCGGCAAGAGCCGGGCGCGTCTGCACACCGATGACCGCAAGCGCGTCACCTTCGAAGACGTGGCTGGCATCGAAGAGGTGAAGGAAGAGCTCTCGGAGATCGTGGACTTCCTGAAGCATCCGAAGCGGTATATGGAGTTGGGTGCCCGTATCCCCAAGGGTGTGCTGCTCTTCGGCTCCCCGGGCACCGGCAAGACCCTGCTTGCCAAGGCGGTGGCCGGTGAGGCAGGCGTCCCGTTCTTCACCATCTCCGGTTCCGACTTTGTTGAGATGTTCGTCGGCGTTGGTGCCAGCCGCGTCCGCGACCTCTTTGAACAGGCCAAGAAGAACTCCCCCTGCATCGTCTTTATCGACGAGATTGACGCGGTCGGTCGCCAGCGCGGCGCCGGCTACGGCGGTGGCCACGACGAGCGTGAGCAGACCCTGAACCAGCTGCTCGTCGAGATGGACGGCTTCTCTGCCAACGAGGGGATCATTATCATCGCGGCCACCAACCGGCCCGATGTGCTTGACCCGGCCCTGCTGCGTCCGGGCCGCTTCGACCGCCAGATCGTAATCGACCGGCCGGATCTGAAGGGGCGTATCGCCATCCTGAAGGTCCACGCCAAGGGCAAGCCCCTGGACGGCGACGTCGACCTTGAGGTGCTGGCCAAGCGGACCCCGGGTTTCACCGGCGCCGACATCGCTAACCTGATGAACGAGGCGGCCCTGCTTGCCGCCCGGCGCCGCAAGAAGAAGATCAGCATGGAAGACCTCGAGGACGCCATCGACCGTGTGATGGCCGGTGGCCCCGAGAAGAAGTCCCGTATCATCTCCGAGAAGGAGAAGCGGGTAACCGCCTGGCATGAGGCTGGTCACGCCGTGGTCGGCCACATGCTGGCCCACATGGACCCGCTGCACAAAATCACCATCATCCCCCGGGGCCGGGCCATGGGCTACACCATGTTCCTCCCGGTGGAGGACCGGTACAACATCTCCAAGTCTGAGATCCTCGACCGTATGGCGATGGCCCTTGGCGGCCGTGCGGCTGAAGAGCTGACCTTCGGCGAGATCACCAGCGGCGCGCACGATGATATCGAGCGCACCACCGGGTGGGCCCGCCGGATGGTGACTGAGTGGGGTATGAGCGAGAAGCTTGGCCCGCTCACCTTTGGCCAGAAGCAGGACGAGGTCTTCCTCGCCCGTGACATGACCCGCCTCCGCAACTACTCGGAAGAGGTTGCGGGCATGATTGACGAGGAGGTTCGCCACTTCGTCCACACTGCCCACGAGCGGGCGCTGGACATCTTGAGGAAGCATAAGGATGCCCTCGACAAGCTCTCGGAGGTACTCCTGGAGAAGGAGACCTTGGAGGGCAAGGAACTGGAGGAGTTGCTCACCCAGCTCCTGCCGCCCCGCCCCCAGCCCGATGGCAGGAAGCCGACGCTTGACGGCCCGGCTCCGCAGGCACAGCCGGCCTTCTAGACAATCGCCCCGCCTCTCACGTGGAGGCGGGGTTTTCCTTTTAGAAGGAAATCGATCGTACTTGGGGAACGCTAAAGTATTGGGCTATACCGGTGGCATATCGATCCAGGCGAAAAACGGGAGAGCGATAGGGATATGGCACGAGCATACATGGATTTTCCGCTCCCTTCTTGCCACGCCCTGATTCGCGACGGGGACCGCATTTTGCTGGTGCAGCGGGGGCGGCCACCGTTGGAGGGCTGTTGGGGGTTGCCGGGTGGCGGGATCGAACTGGGGGAGACGGTGGAGGAGGCCCTCTGCCGTGAGGTTCGGGAGGAGACAGGGCTTGACGTGGCCGTCGAGCGCCTCCTGGGCTACGCGGACGGGATCGACCGGGACGAGATGGGTCGGGTCCGCTACCACTACGTGATTCTCTATGTGGAGGCCAAGGTCAGGGGTGGCCGTCTGGCTCCGGCAGATGATGCGAAAGATGCGCGGTGGCTGACCACCCGCGAGGTCAGCGCGCTGCCCTTGACAGATTCCGTGGAACGAGCGCTGGCGTGGGCCGGCCTGAAGTGAGGAGGAGAACGTACGTTGAATCAGGAACGTATCGCTCGCATGCTCGACCGCGCCAAAGCGCAGGGTCTTGAATGTATTGTGATCATGCCAGGGCCCAACCTGACCTACCTGACGGGGCTGAACATGCACCTGTCTGAGCGCACCACCATGCTCTTCTTCCCGGTATCTGGGGAGCCGTTTGCGGTCTGCCCGGCCTTCGAGGGGGAGCGAGTGGCCGCAGGCGCAGGCATTCACAAGCTCTTCCCGTGGGGGGAGGAGGAAGGCCCCTTACCTGCGCTGCGCAAGGCGCTGGCCACCGCGGGCGTCGGCGCCGGCGTTATCGGGGTGGAGTACCGCTATATGCGGGTGCTGGAGCGTGAGCTGCTGGCCCTGGCGGTCGAGCAAGGGGTTTCGGTTATGGGCGGGCAGCGCCAAACCGGCGGGCTGCGCTATGAAGACGCAGGGCTGATTCTCGCCGATTTGCGGGCTACCAAGGATGCTGGGGAACTGGCGATCATGCAGGAAGCAGCGGCCATGGTGGACGCTGGCTGTGAGGCGGCACACCGGTTCATTCGCCCGGGTGTGACCGAGCAGCAGGTTGCTGATCATATGGGTCGGGAACTGGAGAGACTAGGGGCGAGGCCGCCGTTTCACATCTATGTCGCCTCCGGCCCCCGGTCGGCGATTCCCCATGCCGGGCCGACAGACCGGGTCCTGCAAGACGGAGAGCTCTGCTGGGTCGACTTCGTCTACGCGCACCGGGGCTACGTGGGGGATATCACCCGGACCTATCCGGTCGGGACGGTGCAGGGGCAGCTGCGGGAGATCTTCCAGGTCTGTCTCGAGGCGCAGGCCAAGGCTCTGGCCGAGACAAAGCCGGGCATGACCGGTGCGCAGGTCGACGCCATTGCCCGGACTTACATTCGCGAGAAGGGCTACGGTGCGTACTTTACCCACCGGACCGGCCACGGCCTTGGGCTGGAAGGCCACGAGGAGCCCTACATCGTGGGCTCCAACCATACCCCCCTTCAGGTGGGGCAAACCTTCACCATCGAGCCTGGCATCTACATACCCGGCGTAGGGGGCGTTCGGATCGAGGATGACGTGGTGCTGGAGGCAGACGGGCTGCGCAGTCTGACGCAGTACCCGCGGGATTTGCTGAAGTAAAGGAGGGTTTCCGGTTTGACCGAACACTTCACCAGGTTCTCCCTGGCCGAAGGGGTCAACCTGTACATTCAGGCGACGCCGAAGTTCAAGACCACGACCATATATGCCTATTTCCACATGCCGTTGGAGCCGGTGACGGTGACCTACGACGCCCTGCTTCCGATGGTGCTGGCCCGCGCCTCGGCAGACCTGCCGACAACCGCCGCCCTTTCCCGGCAGTTCGATGACCTGTACGGGGCTTCGTTCGGTGTCGATGTGAACCGCCGGGGCGAGGTGCAGTCCATTGTCTTCCGGCTCGAAGTGGCCAACGAACAGCACATTCCCGGCGAAGAGGGGCTGCTGAAGCGCGGCCTGGAAACGCTGGCGGGCATCATTACTCGCCCGCTGATTGTCGGCGACGGGCTTAAGGCGGAGTACGTCGCCCAGGAGTCGGCAAACCTGCGCCAGATTATCGAGGGGCTGATCAACGACAAGCGGCGCTATGCGATGGTGCGATGCACCGAGGCGATGTGCGAGGGGGAGCCCTTCGCGCTTTACCGGCTGGGGCGGGTGGAAGACCTGGCGGTGGTGACCCCTCAGTCGCTGCTGGAGCATCATCACCGGGTCGTCACCGCCGCCCCGGTCGATATCTTCGTCATCGGCGACCTCGACGTGGAGGAGACCCGAAACCTGGTCAGCACCACCCTCATTCTGCCCCCGGCGGCGCCAGGCGGGCGGAAGTTCCCCGAGACGCTGGTCAAGCCGGACCCAGGCCGCCCCGTGCGGGAGGTGGTCGACCGGCTCGACGTCAACCAAGGGGTGCTGGTCATCGGCTTTCGAACCGGCACGACCCTCCGGGACGAGCTCTACTTCCCCATGCTGGTCGCCAACGGGGTTCTCGGCGGATTTCCGCACTCCAAGCTCTTTCAGGAGGTGCGCGAGAAGAACTCGCTGGCCTACTTCGCCTACTCGGCGGTCGAGACCGTCAAGGGCGTGGGCTTCATGTACGCCGGGGTCGAGTTCGAGGACATGGAGAAGGCCAAGGCGATCATGCTGGAGCAGCTGAAGGCGGTGCAGGAAGGGCAGATTGCCGATGAGGAGCTGGAGACCACCATCGAGACACTGGTCAACGACATGCTGAGCGCCGCCGACAGCCCGGGCGCCATGGCTGACCTGGCCGTGGACCAGGTCTTTTCGGGGCGGGACCTCTCAATTGAGGAGCGGGTGGCTCAGTACCGCAAGGTGACCAAGGAGCAGGTGGCAGCGGCGGCCCAGCGCTTCACCCTGGACACGGTCTATTTCCTGAACAAGACAGAAGGGGGAGAGTAGCGATGGAGAAGCACTACGATCCCCTGCTGAAGGATACGCTCTACACAGAGCGGCTGGAGAACGGGCTGACCGTGGCCGTGCTGGTCAAGCCGGGCTTCAAGCAGGTGACCGGCCGGGTCTCGGCTCACTACGGCTCCATCGACAGCCGGTTCGTCGACCCGAAAACCGGCGAAGCGGTTCAGGTCCCCGACGGTATCGCGCACTTCCTGGAGCACAAGCTCTTCGAGATGGAGTGGGGCAACGTTTCCGACCGGTTCTCAGAGCTAGGGGCAGATGTGAACGCCTACACCACCCATACCCACACCGTCTACCACTACACGACGACGCAGAACTTCGAAGAGTGCCTCGACCTGCTGCTGGACTTTGTCCAGAGCCCCCACTTCACCGAGGAGTCGGTTGCTAAGGAACAGGGCATCATAGAGCAGGAGATCCGGATGTACCTCGACGACCCGGGCTGGCGTTCGTCGGCGAACCTCATGGAGGCGCTCTATGTGCACCATCCGGTCCGGATCGACATTGCCGGCACGGTGGAGTCGATCCGGCAGATCAACAAGGATCTGCTCTACCTTTGCCACCGCATTTTCTACCACCCGTCAAACATGGTGGTCTTCGTGGCCGGCGATGTGGATCCCGCCGCCGTGGTAGAGCAGGCACGGGCCAGCTTTGACAGGCACCAGTATACCGCCCAGCCCCAGATCCAGCGGATCATGCCCGAGGAGCCACCCCGGGTGGCGGAGCGGCGGCGCATGCAGGCGCTGCTGGTCAGCCAACCCATCTTCCGCATTGGTTTCAAGGAGACGGAGCCCCACGTGGCGGGGCGAGCGTTGCTGGAGCGGGACCTGCTCACGGCCATGATCCTGGACACCATGGCGGGCAAGGGCTCTGAGCTGTACACCCGGCTCTATGAGAGCGGGCTGATCGACCAGCGGTTCGGCTTTGAGTACAACCCGGAGCTGAGCTTCGGCTACAGCTACTTCAGCGGCCCGACCCGTGACCCCGGTGAGCTGGAGGCGCGGCTCCTGGCGGGTATCGCCGAGTACCGGAGCGCCGGACTGAACGAGGCCGACTTCGAGCGAGCCCGCAAGAAGATCATCGGGCGGATTGTTAACCTGATGAACGATCTCGATGGAGCAGCCTATGTCTTCATCGATGGGTACTTCAAGGAGATCAGCCTCTTCGACCTGATTCCGGCGGCCAAGGCGCTGACGCTGGAGGCGGCCAATGAGCGGCTGCGCGCCCACTTCGACCCCGACCATGCGGCGGTCTCGATTATCTACCCAAAGAGCTAATGGTCTGGCCCGCCTGCCCTGCTGGCAGGCGGGTCACCCACATCACCCTGCGCAGCGGCTGCACAAAGGAGGCGTTGCACGATCGATCCGTTATCACACGCAGTCATTGGCTCCGCGGTCGCAGCCCTCGCCCCGGGCGGGGTGCATCCGGCCGTGGTCTGGGGCGCCATTTTGGGGGCGGAGGCTCCCGACATTGACTTCGTGGTCCGGTACGCCAAGGGCTCTGTCGCCTATTTGAAGGCGCATCGGGGACCGACCCACGGCCTTGCAGTGTTGCCGATCCTCGCCATTCTCATCGCTGGAGGGCTAAAGTTGCTGTCACCAACGGCGCCCTTCTGGCAGGTCTTCTGGTTCGCTCTCCTGGGCTGCCTCTCCCACGTGCTCTTCGACTTCGGAAACGATTACGGAACCCAGGGCTTGTGGCCCTTCTCCCGCAAGCGCATCGCCCTCGACATCATCCCGATTATCGACTTCCGGGTGCTGGCGATCATCGGGTTCGGCTGGTTCCTCAACTGGATCATGGTGTTCAATCGGGCGATGCTATTCGCCGGGGTCTGGGTGGCGCTGGGGGTCTACATTGTGGCCCGGTACAGGCAGCACCGCAAGGCGCGCGCCATCGTGGCCGAGCGATTCGACCTGAGCGGCGAGTGCGGGGAGGCGATGGGCTGTGGCCATGGCTGGAATCACGAGCGGGTCACGATCCACCCGACGCTCTTCTCGTGGAATGCGTGGCGATACGTGATCCAACAGCCCGGCGAGTTCTGGACCGGGCTGGTCTGGGTGCGGGAAGGCAAGGCGAGCGAGCCGGAGAAGGCAGAAAACGCCCACGACCAGATTGTGCTGGCCTCTATGAAGTCGAGCGTGGTCTCGGCCTTCGCCGAGTGGGTTCGGCGACCCCGGGTTCAGGTGACGCCGAAGGACGGGCTTTACGAGGTGCGCTGGGCGGACATGCGCTACGAGTCCGACGGATTCTCCCCCTTCACCGCCTACGCCTGGCTCGATGAGTCGCTCACCCTGGTGGATGAGGGGCTGCAGAAGCGTCAGGCCATCGACCGGGCCATGGTCCGGCGCCGCCTGCGGCGGGAGATGGGGCTCCTGGACTCATGACCGTGAAGGGCTGGTTGTTGACCAGCCCTTTTGAGTGGGCTAGCTATTTGCGGGCAGGCCTGTCATTGTCAGACAACCAACTCGGCAGTCTACACTAGTCTATGCACTAGACTTTTAGAGCACAAAGGTTGGATATCGGTCTAGTAAGCGTTTGAAGTATGCTGTAACCGTAGGCGATCACCTGGGCCGGCTGAGGCCAAAGTCCGACAGTCTGAACCCCCAATCAGGCTGTCAACGATTCAGCAACCGACCAAGCCTCCTACCTCCCACAGGAGTGCTCGGTCGGTCCAGGGATCTCCCACCGCTCACCCTCCTTTGTTCCGGTCCTCAGCTTGCCCCCACAGGTTGAGGACAACCCTCCCCTTTGCCGCAGCCAGCGTCCTCCCCCCACAGGACGCTGGCTCCCCTTATCTGGGGGGTGTTGCAGTGTTTGCCATGCTAAAGTGTCACCGTGGTCATTTGCCTCCCGCCATCAGCCATTCCTATAATGGAATTAGGCTGATGCGGGAGGTTTTGCGTCTTGGACGTGATCGAACTCGGCGGGCTTCTGACGCTTTCCGATGTGGTGGCTGTCGCCCGCCACGGCGCACCCGTCGCACTGGGGCCGGAGGCCAGGGACCAGGTGAAGCGGGCCCGCGCCATGGTGGACGACCTGGTGGCGTCGCGGCGCCCCGTCTACGGGATTACCACAGGCTTTGGCAAGTTCAGCGATGTGATCATCTCGCCGGATGAGACGGAACTGCTTCAACGAAACCTGATCATGAGCCATGCCTGCGGCGTCGGTGCCCCACTGGACATTGAGGCGACCCGCGCGATGATGCTGCTCCGGGCGCAGGCGCTGTCGCGGGGTCACTCCGGCATCGCCCTGGAGACCCTGGAGCTGTTGGTCGCCATGCTGAACGCCGGAATCACCCCTGTGGTGCCCGAGCAAGGCTCCCTGGGGGCCAGCGGCGACCTGGCGCCCCTTGCCCACATGTGCCTCCCCCTGCTCGGCCTGGGTGAGGCCTTTTTCCGCGGCCAGCGGATGAGCGGTGCCGAGGCGCTCCAGCGGGCCGGACTGAAGCCGGTTACCCTCATGGCCAAGGAGGGGCTGGCGCTGATCAACGGCACCCAGGCCATGACCGGCATGGGCACCCTTGCGCTGCACGATGCGCTCAACCTGCTGAAGGTGGCCGATATCGCCGCCGCCCTTACCGGTGAGGCGCTCGGGGCGATCCCGGCGGCGTGGGACCCGCGGATTCAGGCGCTGCGCCTTCACCCGGGACAGGCTGCCGCCGCTGAGAACCTGCGCACCCTGGTAGAGGGGTCGGGGCTGACCACGGAGCCGGGGGAGATTCGCACGCAGGATCCCTATACCTTGCGGTGTATCCCGCAGGTGCACGGGGCCAGCCGGACCGCCATTGGCCATGTGGCCGATGTGCTGGGCTGGGAGATGAACGCTGTGACCGACAACCCGCTGCTCTTCCCGGACGACGGCGAGGTGATCTCGGGTGGGAACTTCCATGGCCAGCCGGTGGCGCTAGCGATGGACTATCTGGGGATTGCGCTGGCGGAGTTGGCTAACATATCAGAGCGGCGGATTGAGCGGCTGGTCAACCCGCAGCTTTCGGGGCTGCCGGCCTTCCTGATCAACCACGGCGGGCTGAACTCGGGGTTGATGATCCCGCAGTATACGGCGGCTTCGCTTGTTAGCGAGAATAAGGTTTGGGCCCACCCGGCGAGCGTGGATTCGATTCCGTCCAGCGCGAACCAGGAGGACCATGTTTCAATGGGCACTACGGCGGCCCGGAAGGCGCGGAAGATCTTGGCCAACGTGGAGCGGGTGCTGGCGATTGAACTGCTCTGCGCTGCGCAGGCGATTGAGTTTGTCGATGGCCGGGGGCTCGCTGCGGGCACCCGGGCGGCTTACAAGGCGGTGCGGGAGCGGGTGGCGCCGCTGCATGAGGACAGGGTGCTGGCGCCGGATATGGAGACGCTTGCTCTGCTGGTGCGGTCTGGTGAACTGGTGGTTGCTGTGGAGTCAGCGGTGGGGGGTCTTCGGTAGGCTTCTTAGCACTGGGTCCGCCCCTGTCTTGGCCCCCTCTCTTGGGGGCGGCTGCACTCGGGGGATGGACCTTGCGGCTGCGTTCGTGCGCTAACGGGCAGTACGGCTGCCCTTATTGGGCGCCGAAATCGGAACCGTCTTTGGGCCCTGTTACCTCGCAGCGCACCGCCGATTTCGGCGGAAGTCTCGTGGGCCCACTGTGCAGCAACACAAAGGGGTCAGGACTGGCCTGACCCCGGGGGTTCGCTTATGGGTAAAACAGCTGTAAGCCGATTAGCCTGTCGCCGGGGCAGATGCCGCCGTTGCCTATGCCCTCTAGCGTCAGGTGGATGCCCTCTGGTTTGAAGGCTTCTACGGTAGCCAGGATTGTGTCGCCGCTGTTTAGCTTTACGGGGATTCTTTCGTTCAGGCGTAGGGGGCCGAAGACTGCTTTGGCTACTACCTCTACCGGTCTCCAGGGGGTATGGGGAGTCGCTACTTGCTTCACCTGGAGTTCCAGGGGGCGCTTCTGGGCGGCGTGGTGCTCCAGGAAGACGGCTTTTACCTTCGGGAAGGAATCCTGGCCTTCGGTTACCAGGCGTTCCGTCAGGGCCGTTAGCTCATGGGCGGTCTGGCGCAGGCTTTCTACGTAGCGCTGCTGCCACTCGGGCCTGGCGATCGGCCTGGGGCGGGCGGACATGGCTTGCCTGGCGAAATTGGCTACCTCATTGGCATAGACCATGAGGGGGAGCTTCACTGTCTTTGGGCCTTTGACCTCGAAGGTGAAGTCGCGGAGGATTACCTGGTCGCCCCGGTGGATCACCGAGAAGTCGTAGGGGCCGCCGGGCAGGGTTCGGCCGTGAAAGAACAGGGCGGTCTGGTGGTCGGGATCTACGTGGTGATCCTCGAAGACGGTGCGGAGCAGCGCGACTGTGGACTGAAGGAGCCCGCGTTCCTCATCCTCCGGGGTCTGCAACAGGTAGGTGCCGAGTCGTAAGGTCAGTGGCATGGGGACCACATCCTTTCCGGCTACTGCCCGTGTTCATGGGGGAGGAAAAGGGGACCCTCCTTGAAGAAGGTCCCCTCCAAGTAATCAAAGATTACTGACAGTGACCCGATTTTCCTGCTCACCTATATGACGATCTTCTAACAATTTGGTCGGGGGGTATTTTGGATGACTCGGGTAGTACGTGCACCACGTGGCACCGAACTCTCCTGCAAGGGCTGGCAGCAGGAGGCGGCCCTGCGCATGCTCATGAACAACCTGGATCCGGAGGTGGCGGAGCGGCCTGAAGACCTGGTGGTCTATGGCGGTCGCGGCAAGGCGGCGCGGTCCTGGGAGGCGTTTGACGCCATTGTGAAGGCGCTGCGGACGCTGGAGAACGATGAGACGCTGCTGGTGCAGTCGGGCAAGCCGGTGGCTGTGTTTCGGACCCACCCGCTCTCGCCTCGGGTGCTGATCGCCAACTCGAACCTGGTGCCCCACTGGGGGACCTGGGAGCACTTCTGGGAGCTGGAGAAGAAGGGGCTCATGATGTACGGCCAGATGACGGCCGGCTCCTGGATCTACATTGGCACCCAGGGGATTTTGCAGGGTACATACGAGACCTTTGCGGAGGCGGCGCGGCAGAAGTTTGGCGGCACGCTGAAGGGGCGGCTCACCCTCACCGCCGGGCTGGGTGGCATGGGCGGGGCCCAGCCGCTGGCTGTCACCATGAACGAGGGCGTGGCGATTGTGGTGGAGGTCGATGAGTCCCGCATTCAGCGCCGGCTTGATCACCGCTACCTGGACCGCATGGCCCGGACGCTGGACGAGGCGCTGGCCATGGCTCAGGAGGCCCAGGCGCAGGGGCTGCCGCTCTCGATTGGCCTGCTGGGGAATGCGGCGGAGATCTTCCCTGAATTCGTACGCCGGGGGATCATTCCCGATGCCGTTACCGACCAGACCTCTGCCCATGACCCGCTCAACGGCTATGTGCCGGCGGGGCTGAGCCTTGAGGCGGCGGTTGCTCTCCGGGACTCTGATCCGGAGGAGTATATCCGGCTGGCGAAGGCCTCCATGGTGACCCATGTGCAGGCGATGCTGGATCTGCAGAAGGCCGGGGCTGTGGTCTTTGACTACGGCAACAATATCCGCCAGGTGGCCTTTGAGCAGGGGCTGAAGAACGCCTTTGACTTCCCCGGATTCGTGCCGGCCTTCATTCGGCCGCTCTTCTGCGAGGGCAAGGGGCCCTTCCGCTGGGCGGCGCTCTCGGGCGACCCGGAGGATATTCGCAAGACCGACCAGGCAATCATGGAGCTCTTCCCGGAGGATGTCGCCCTGCACCGGTGGCTGAAGATGGCCGAGCAGAAAGTCCACTTCCAGGGGCTCCCGGCCCGCATCTGCTGGCTGGGCTACGGCGAGCGGGTTCGGGCGGGCCTCAAGTTCAACGAGATGGTCGCCTCCGGGGAACTGAAGGCGCCGATCGTGATCGGGCGCGACCACCTGGATGCCGGCTCCGTCGCCTCCCCCAACCGGGAGACCGAGGGCATGCTCGACGGCTCCGACGCCGTGGCCGACTGGCCCCTCTTGAACGCCCTGGTCAACACCGCTGCGGGCGCCACCTGGGTCTCGATTCATCACGGTGGAGGAGTGGGCATCGGCTACTCGCAGCATGCCGGCATGGTCGTGGTGGCCGACGGCACCGAGGACGCCCGCCTCCGGCTGGAGCGGGTGCTCACCTCCGACCCCGGCATGGGCGTTGCCCGCCACGTGGATGCGGGCTACGACCGGGCGGTCCAGGTGGCGAAGGAGCGGGGCGTGCGCATCCCGATGATGGAGTAGATCTGGCCGGGGGAGGCCGACATGGCAAACTACAACTTTGACCGGGTCTCTGATCAGTACGATGCCACCAGGGGCTTCCCGCCGGGCGTGTCCGAGCGCATCGCCCGGTGGGTGCTCTCCCGCCTGCCGCACGACCCGGCCCTGCTGGAGTTGGGCGTGGGCACCGGGCGAATCGCCGTGCCGTTCATTGAGATGGGGGCTCGGTACACCGGGTTCGATATCTCCGAGCAGATGCTGACCCGGCTGACCGAGAAGGTGGGTGGGGACCTGCGGCGGGCACGGGTGATGGTCCACGACCTGCACCAGCCCTTCCCGCTGCCCGATGAAAGTCAAGATGCGGTGATCGCCGTACATATTCTCCATCTGGTGGATGCGGTCACGGTGCTGGGCCACGTCCGCCGGGTGCTGAAGCCGGGCGGGGTCCTGGTCTGGGGCTACGACTCCGCCGTGGAGCCCAACCCGCACAAGATGGTGGCGGACCGGTTTCACGTAGAGGCGGAGGCGACGGGGTACCAGAAAGCCGACCGGCATGTAAAGGTCGGCCGAGACCTACTGGCCCAATGGGGGACCGTGGTCACCCAGCACACCCCGGTCGCCTGGACCGAGGAGTATGTGGTGCGGGCTCACCTGGAGCAACTGCGGAACCGGGTCTTCTCATCGACCTGGAACATGACCGACGAGCAGTTAACGGCTGCCCTTGACCGGACCGAGGCCTGGGCCCTGGAGACCTTTGGCGATCTTGACCAGCCCCGGATTTGTGAGCGACGTTTCGTCATAGACTGGTATGTAATAGGAGGAACCTAGGGGTATGGACCAGAATGCCATCATCGAGTGTGTGCCGAATTTTAGCGAGGGCCGTCGTCCCGAGGTGATCGAGGCGATTGCCGGTGCCATTGCTGCTCAGGGTGTGAAGCTCCTGGGCGTCTCCGCCGACGCTGACCACAACCGGACCGTTGTCACCTTTGTCGGCAAGCCGGAAGAGGTGGTCCGGGCGGCGGTGCGGGGCGCCGAGGTGGCCCAGAAGCTGATCGACCTGACCCAGCACCAGGGGAACCACCCCCGCATGGGCGCTGTCGACGTGATCCCCTTCATTCCGATTTCCGGCTGCGACATGAAGGACTGCGTCGCCCTGGCCCGCCAGGTTGGTGAGATTCTCGGCAGCCAGCTGAACATTCCCGTCTTCCTCTACGAGGATGCCGCCACCCGGCCCGAGCGCCGGAACCTGGCCGATGTGCGCCGGGGCGAGTTCGAGGGGCTGCGGGCCAAGATCGGCACCGATCCCGCCAAGACCCCCGACTTCGGGCCGAACGCCATTCACCCGACCGCCGGCGCCACTGCCGTGGGCGCACGGATGCCGCTCATCGCCTTCAACGTCAACCTGGGCACCAACGACATGGAGATCGCCAAGAAGATCGCCAAAGCGGTCCGTGGCTCCAGCGGTGGCCTGGTGGGCTGCAAGGCGCTGGGGATCGAGCTGAAGGAGCGGAACCAGGTCCAGGTTTCCATGAACATGGTCAACTACAAGGACACCCCGCTGCACCGGGCCTTTGAGCTGATCCGCATCGAGGCGGAGCGGTACGGTGTGCCGGTGGTGGGCTCCGAGATCGTCGGTCTGGTGCCGATGGACGCCCTGGTGGGGGTTGCCCGCCACTACCTGCGACTGGAGGGTTTCAAATCGGATCAGGTGCTCGAAAAGCGACTCATGGAGTGATGTCCGTGGAGACACGTTCCCACACCGAATCGCTGGCTGACATGAGGCCGCCGGAGCAGACCCACCCCGAGGTTGACTTGCTGATTATCGGGGCGGGCGAGCTTGTCACCATGGCGGGCGGGCCCCGGCGCGGCTCCCGGCTGAAGGATGCCGGGATCATCAGAGGGGGTGCCCTGGCGGCTCACGAGGGGGTCATTGTCGATATCGGGCCCACCGAAGAGGTGCTGGCTCGGGTGCAGACCGGCCCCTCGACCCGGATCATCGACGCCCGGCGGCGGGCGGTGATTCCCGGCTTTGTTGACCCGCACACCCACACCTGCTTTGCGGGCGACCGGGCAGAGGAGTTCGGCCGGCGACTGGCGGGCGCCACCTACCAGGAGATCGCTGCCATGGGCGGCGGGATTCTCTCCACGGTGCGGGCCACCCGGGAGGCCAGCCAGACCAGCCTTGTGGACCTCGGCCTGCGCCGCCTCGACCAGATGGCGCTCACCGGCACCACCACGGTGGAGATCAAGTCAGGTTACGGGCTGACCACGGCAGATGAGCTGAAGCAGCTCCGGGCGATTCGGGAGATGGGGCGGCGGCACCCGCTCGATGTGGTGCCCACCTTCATGGGCGCCCACGAGATTCCCCCCGAGTACCGGGAGCGGCGGGCCTCGTTCATCAACCTGCTGGTGAACGAGATGCTGCCGGCGGTGGCTGCCGAACCGGGCCTGGCCCAGTACGTCGACGTCTTCACCGAGAAGGGCGTCTTTTCGGTGGAGGAATCGCGGGAGATTCTCGCGAAAGCCAAACAGCTGGGATTCAAGGTGAAGGTACACGCCGACGAACTCTCCGACCTGGGCGGGGCCGGCTTCGCCGCGCAGATGGGCGCGGTAAGCGCCGACCACCTGCTCTTTGCCTCGGAGGCCAGCCTGAGGGCGATGGCCGAGGCGGGTACCGTGGCGGTCTGCCTGCCCGGCACCGCCTTCTGCCTCATGACCGTGCCCTACGCCAACGCCCGGAAGATGATCGATCTGGGCTGCACCGTGGCCCTGGCCAGCGACTTCAACCCGGGCTCCTGCCCCACCTACGCCATGCCGTTCATTATCACCCTGGCCTGCATGCACATGCGGCTCGACCCCACCGAGGCGCTGGCGGCAGCCACCATCAACGCCGCGGCGGCGATGGGGATGCAGACCAAGGTGGGCTCGCTGGAGGTGGGCAAGCAGGCGGACATCGTGATTCTCGACGCACCCAGCCACTGGCATATCCCGTACCGGATGGGCCAGGGCGTCGTCGCCAGCGTGATCAAGAAAGGCCGCCTGTTGGTGGATGAGGGGCGGCTCCTCAGGAGGTAGCAGTACATGCGCACAGCTGAACAGACGATCGAAGCCTTCTGCTCGCAGTTGGCGGCCGGCACCCCCGCCCCCGGTGGCGGGGCTGCCGCTGCCGTGGCCGGGGCGATGGGCGCCTCGCTGGTGGCGATGGTCGCCGGCCTCACCGTCGGGCGGGAGAAGTTTGCCGCGGTCAACGACGAGATGGCGCACGCCCAGGAGGCAGGCAACCGGGAGGCGGCGGCCCTGCTGAAGTGTGCCGACGAGGACCAGGAGGCCTTTGACCAGGTCATGGCCGCCTTCGGCCTACCGAAGTCGAACGACGAGGAGAAGAAGGCCCGCTCCCAGGCGGTGCAGGCCGGGTACAAGGCCGCCACGCAGGCGCCGATCAAGACCATGGAGCACTGCCTCACCACCATGCGCTACGCCCTGGCGGTGGCCTCCAAGGGGAACCCCAACGCCCTCTCCGACGGCTACGTCGGCTTCCTGACTGCATCGGCCGGGTTCGAGGGGGCGCTCTGGAACGTCGCCATTAACCTGGGTTCGATTAAGGATGAGGGGTTCAGACAGGAGGCTCTCGAGAAGGTCAATCGTCTACGGGCAGAAAAGGCGGAGATCGAACGGGCAATCTATGCCATGACACCGGATCCGGTAGTCCGTTTTCTGGGTGAGAAATAACCCTTCGGTCCATGTGACGGCTGGCACAACTATGTGACAATGAACCTTGCAGCGACTACGTAGGCTCTCCCGCGAGCCAAGGAGGTAACTGTTTTGCTTTCTGATATCGAAATTGCCCAGGCGGCCAAAATGGAACCGATTACTGAGGTAGCGAAGCGCATCGGCCTGGAAGGGGACGACCTGGAGCTGTACGGCAAGTACAAGGCCAAGATCGCCCCGCACGTGTGGGATCGTGTGAAGAACAACCCCGACGGCAAGCTGATCCTCGTCACCGCTATCAGCCCCACCCCGGCCGGCGAGGGCAAGACCACCGTCACCATCGGCCTCGGCCAGGCGCTCCCGAAGGTTGGCAAGAAGGCCATGATCGCCCTGCGTGAGCCCTCCCTCGGGCCGGCGTTCGGCGTCAAGGGCGGCGCCGCCGGCGGCGGCTACTCGCAGGTCGTCCCGATGGACGATATCAACCTGCACTTTACTGGCGACTTCCACGCCATCACCTCGGCCAATAACCTGCTGTCGGCCATGATCGACAACCACCTGCAGCAGGGCAACAAGCTGAACCTCGACCCGCGCCAGATCACCTTCAAGCGGGTCATGGACATGAACGACCGGGCGCTGCGGAATATCCTCGTCGGCATGGGCGGCAAGACCAACGGCGTGCCCCGCCAGGAAGAGTTCATGATCACCCCGGCCTCTGAGATCATGGCCACCCTCTGTCTGGCCAGCGACCTCATGGACCTGAAGCGGCGCTGCGGCGAGATCATCGTCGGCTACACCTACGACAACCAGGTGGTCCGGGCGCATCAGCTGAACGCCCACGGCGCCATGGCGGTCGTGCTGAAGGATGCGATCAAGCCGAACCTGGTCCAGACCCTGGAGCACACCCCGGCCTTCGTCCACGGCGGGCCCTTCGCCAACATCGCCCACGGCTGCAACACCGTCATGGCCACCAAGCTGGCTCTCAAGCTGGCCGACTACGTGGTGACCGAGGCGGGCTTCGGCGCCGACCTGGGCGCTGAGAAGTTCATCGATATCAAGTGCCGGCTGGGCGGCCTGAAGCCCTCGGCTGTGGTCCTGGTTGCCACCATTCGCTCCCTGAAGATGCACGGCGGCCTGAAGAAGGATGAGCTGACCAAGGAGAACCTGGACGCCCTCCGCAAGGGCGCCGCCAACATGCAGCGCCACCTGCGCAACGTCACCCAGGTCTACGGCCTGCCCGCTGTCGTGGCGATCAACCGGTTCCCGGCGGACACCGAGGCGGAGATCGCCCTGATCAAGGAGCTGGCCGAGGAGGCCGGTGGCACCGCCATTCTGACCGAGATCTTCGCCAAGGGCGGCGACGGCGGCCTCGCCCTCGCCAGGCACGTGGTGGAGCTGTGCGATGCCCCCAACAACTTCAGCTTCGTCTACGAGACCGAGGACACCCTCAAGACGAAGATCGAGAAGGTCGCCACCCGGGTGTACGGCGCCGATGGCGTCGACTTCTCCAAGGAGGCGGAGCGCATGCTGAAGAAGCTCCAGAAGGAGGGCTTCGGCAGCGCCCCCGTCTGCATCGCCAAGACCCAGTACTCCTTCTCCGACGACCCGAAGCTGCTGGGCGCCCCGACCGGCTGGCGGCTGACGGTCCGTGAGGTCCGGCCCAGCGCCGGCGCCGGCTTCGTGGTGGCGATCACCGGTGATATCATGACCATGCCCGGCCTGCCGGAGGTCCCGGCTGCCGAGAAGATCGACATCGACGAAGAAGGCCGCATCTACGGGCTGTTCTAGGCTACGGTAACGCATTGGGCGCTCCCCCTCACCTTGGGGGGGGGCGCCTTTTTGCTGCCACGAGGGTTGCAGAAACTTAGACTCCAGTCTAAAATTAGACTCCAGTCTACGTTTTTAGGAGGCGGTGCGATGGCGACTGGTCTGCGCAAGGCGAAGCGGAACCGGGTGCGGCGGGCGCTCTTTGAGGCGGCGATTGCGCTGTTTCAGGACCACGGGTTCGAAGCGGTTTCGGTGGAGGAGATCGCAGAGCGGGCTGGCTATAGCCGGGCGACCTTCTTCAACCACTTCCAGACCAAGGAGGGCGTGCTCCGGCACTATGGGGAGCACCTGCGGGAGCAGGTGGAGGCAGGGCTGCTTCTCCTGGGGGCAGAGACCGGGCCGCTGGAGCGGATCCGCTCGGTGCTCCAGACGATGATGACCGAGGCCGAGCTGCACCGGGAGGAGGCACGGATCGTCTACCTGTACAGCAGCGGCGATCCGAGCCACCTGGCAAACCCCACTCTGGCCTTGGAACTGCTGACGACCTTCGTGCGGGAGGCCCAGGAGGCCGGTCTAGCCCGCAGGGACCTGCCGGCCGAGGAGACCGGCTTCCTGGTGGCCGGCATGCTGCAGGTGGCCACGCTGGCAGTGGTGTTGGGAGGGCGAACGGCCGAGTCGATGGTGGATGTAACCTGGCAGTTTATCCTTGGGGGAGTGCGCGGTGAGGGTAAGATGGCTCCGTGAGTTCAGACGAGGCGACCTTTCTCTGGCCGGCGGTAAGGGAGCGAATCTGGGGGAGATGATCGGGCTGGGTCTGCCGGTGCCCGGCGGGCTCGTTGTGACAGCCCCCGCCTACGCCGAGCAGGTGGCGGGGTGGGGGCTTCAGGCCGCGCTGGAGCGGTTCATGGCCGCCGCCGCCTGGGAGGAGGCGTCCCAGGCGGCGGCGGGGCTGCTGCTTGCGCATCCGCTGGATAAGGGGCTGGAAGCCGAGGTGCTGGCCGCCTATCGGGAGATGGGCAGCCCGGCCGTGGCGGTTCGCTCGTCGGCCACGGCGGAAGACCTGGCCGATGCCTCCTTTGCCGGGCAGCAGGAGACCTTTCTGAACGTGCAGGGCGAGGCGGAGCTGCTGCAGGCGATCCGGCAGTGGTGGGCCTCGCTCTGGAGCGCACGGGCGCTCCACTACCGGCACCAGCGGTCCATTGACCACGCTGCTGTAGCGATGGCGGTGGTGGTGCAGGAGATGGTCCCGGCGGAGGCGGCGGGGGTGCTTTTTACGGTGGACCCGGTGGCGCAGCGGGCCGACCGGCTGTAGGTGGAGGCGGCGCCGGGCCTCGGTGAGGCGGTGGTCTCGGGGCAGGTGACCGGGGATCTCTATCGGCTCGACCGGGAGAGCCTGGCGTTGGCCGAGTGGGAACTGACCGGGGGCCTGCCGATTTTGGGCGATGAGCAGCTGGCCGACCTGGCCCGCCTGGCGCTCCGGCTGGAGGCTCACTTTGGCTGCCCGCAAAATGTGGAGTTCGCGCTGGCCAGCGGCAGGCTGTACATACTACAGACCCGCCCTATCACCACCCTGACGGCCCAGCCTGATCGGGTTCCGTCGCTGCCAAAAAAGCTGACCCCGTTTCAGCGGGTGATGATGCCGCTGGCGGATGAGCGATACCCCTGCGCCCCAAAGCCGCTGGACAACTTGCTCTTCGTACGGCTGGTCTCCGCCGGGTCAACGCCCTGACGCAGGGGGGATTCCGGTCGAACCGGGCCCACGAGGAGGAGCTGCGACAGAGGCTCTGGCACCTGGCCTACCTGATCCCGAACGTCACGCCCACCCTGCGGGCGCTACTGAACCTGGTGGGCGGGACCCGGGAGGTGCTGGACCGGGACTGGCAGGGCTGGTGGCAGGGCGAGCCCATGCGGCGCCTGCTGGCTGTACTTGTGCCGGTAGACGAGCAGGCCCTGAGCGACCAGGCGCTGATCGACCGGACCGAGCGGATCGTAGCAACCTGGGAAGAGCTGCTGAACGAGCGGTTCCGGGCCAGCGGCACGATGCTGCTGGAGTCGTGGTTGGAGCGGCTGGTGGGGCTGGCCGCCGGTCGGAAGCGGGCGACCCTGCTGACCGCCGAGCTGCTGGCAGGCATCGAGACCCGGACCACCGAGGTGAATGAGGCGCTCTGGGCGCTCTCCCGGGAGGCCCGGCGGTCGACCGAGGTACTGGCGGCGGTGCGTGAGGGCAGGCCGGAGCGGTTGGAGGCCAGCGAGGCCGGCAGGGCCTTCCTGGGCCAGATGCAGCGCTTCCTGAAGGCGTACGGCCACCGAGAGGGGGCCTGCTGGTATATCTCGCTGCCCTCCTGGCGAAGGGACCCGTCGCAGGTCTGGCGGATGCTCCGCAGTCTGGTGGAGGCCGAGCAGCCCGCCGAAGGGCGGGTGGAGTGGGAGAAGGTCCGGGACATGGTGGCGCACCGCCTCCGCTGGCTGCCGCCCTTGCGCCGCCTCTTCCTCTACCTGACCTGGGAGGAGGTCCGGGCCTGGCTGGCCGGGCAGGCCCCGCCGGCGCGTGAGGCGCAGGAACTGGTGGCTCGCCGGCGGGCGACCTACCAGGTGGTGAACGGCCGCTGGCAGGCCCGCCTGTTCCGCCCGGCTGCCGCCGGGAGCGAGCTGAAGGGCGTGGGCGCCAGCCCGGGGGTGGTGCGGGCCCGGGCCCGGGTGATCCGGGACGAGAGCCAGTTCCACCGGCTCCAGCCGGGCGAGGTGCTCTTCTGCAGCTACACCAACCCGGCCTAGACCCCGCTCTTCGCCTCGGCTGCGGCGGTGGTGACCGAGACCGGCGGGGCGGGGAGCCATGCGGCGATTGTGGCGCGGGAATATGGGATTCCCGCTGTCATGGGGGTGCGCGGCGTGCTCTCCCGTATTCGGGACGGGCAGGAGGTCTTGGTCGACGGGGCTGGCGGGACCGTCAGGTTGGGGAGGTAGCGCTCGCTTGGACACACAGAAAGGGAGGTGGGTTTGTCCCACCTCCTCATTCGGTTTGTCTCATTCCGGAGAACTCGGCTGAACGGGTGCGTTACCCGCCAAAGAACCAGCCCCGGAACACCCGGAAGAGACCGGGCGGCCAAGATTCCTCAGAGAATGCGCCAACCCCGCTGACTGCCATTACGAAGAAGACCAGGAGCACGAGTGCAATCAGAAACAGCTTCTGTCTGGTTCTCCTCTTAAGCTTCATCTCTATTCCCCCTTAGAATCCCTTCTACTACCTAATACGGATAAAAAAGGAAATTTGTTCGAAAACTGGCGACACATGTTCCATGTTCCAGGTATTTGTGGTATTATATGGCTATAAGGTAGATGGTGAGGTGATTCTGGGGATGTGGGGGCGGCTGTCATTAAGGTTTAAGATCACGCTGCTGGTAACCCTCGTTGTCGGGGTTGGGTCAAGTGTATTTGGACAGGTAGCCTATTCGGGGCTCCGTAGTGTTCTGACGGAGTCCGTAGCTGTTGGTGCCCAGACAGCATCACTGGTTATTGCCAACACAGTCGATCCCTCTCTCCTTCGTAATGCCCACGCTGAGACTGAGGTTGATACAACTGAACTAGATAGTGAGTTAGAGGGGCTAGTTTCCTCAAGCGCAGTAGCCGTTCTACGAGTTGTGGCCATTCAGAATGAAACCCAGCAGGTGACTGTCATTGCCTCACTCCCCAAAGACAGCCCCGATCACGTTCCGCCAGGAACAGCGCAGAGCATTTATGATAACTTCATCTACGCCAAGGACTCGCCAGGATTTGCACCCGTCCGGCTAGATCGCCCCGGCTACTACATGGCGTCCTGGGTCCCGATCAAGGACCAGGGTAAAATCATCGGCATGGTGCTGGTTGCAACCGATCTAGCGAAAATCCAGAAGGTGCTTGAGGGCATCACGGTTGGTATTACAGCCGTCATCCTTCTCATCGTCCTCCTCAGCGGCATCGTCTCCTACAAGTTCGCCTCCACCTTCGAAAAGACAGCCGTAACCGACGGCCTGATGGGCATCTACAATCACAAGTACTTCAAGCAGCGGCTCGAGGAGGAGGTCGCCAAGTCCAAACGTTATGGCCAGCAGACCTCCCTCGTCCTCTTCGACATCGACTTCTTCAAGCGGGTCAACGACACATACGGCCACGCCACCGGCGACCTGGTGCTGAAGCTCATGGCCAAGTGGGTGACCGACATGGTCCGCAACACCGACGTGGTCTGCCGTTATGGCGGTGAGGAGATCGCCTGCATCCTTCCCCACACCAGCATTGCTGGCGCCCAGGAGTTCGCGGAGCGGCTCCGCCTGAAGATCTCCGAGCAGGTGGTGCACGACCCGGAGGAGGACGCCAAGTTCCGGGTGACCGTCTCGGTTGGAGTCTCCCAGTGGGAGAAAGGAATGGAGATGATGGACGTAATGAAGGCCGCCGACGCGGCGCTCTATCACTCCAAGCGCACCGGGCGCAACCGGGTGACCATCTACCAGGAGGAACTGCTGCCGGCGCCGCAGGAGATGGCCTCCAAGCCCGAGCGCACCAAGGACCGGCACTAGTACTACCCGCTGCTCCAGTCTCCGTCTACTTTTCGTCTCCGATTGTGACCCGGACCCACGGATTTTTGACGGAGAGCTAGAAAATCTGCCCTGTCCCCAGGGTTTTGGCCCATTTGACCCCTCCTCATGCCAGCTAGCGTCAATTTTTCGCCTCCCATTCGGGCATCGACTACCGGATTTTGGACGGAGGCGAGGAAGCCCCCCGGCGCCGGCCCTAACAGGCTGAAGCGGGCCGGGCCAGCCCCGGCCCAGGCTAAGTGGATGGAGACAGGGTAGCGCAACCACCAAAGCCTTCCCACCATTCGGGAAGGCTTTTTCGCGCCCATCGCGAACCTTCTGGCTCACCGTCATACTCTTTTGTCATGAAGCCAGCAGGAAACGACTCACCGACGCGGAAGTGGAAGGCTGGCAAAACAACCCGGGGGATGTGGTACCATGCGTCCTTGGACCTGGGTCAGACGCATCCTGGCCCTCGTGGTGATGGTCGTCTTCACGTTGGGTGTGCTGGCCTCGCCGGCATTGGCGAAGCGCGGCTTCTCCGGCGCCGGCCGGGGCTTCAGCTCGGGCAGCCGGTCCTTCTCGGTGCCCAAATCTGCCCCGAAGATCCCATCACCCTCCCGCTCCTTCTCTAAGCCGAAGGTGACAACGCCAGCGCCTTCGACTTCTCCGTCCCGCTCCTTCTCCACCAAGCCACCGCCTGCCACATCAACCGACTCGAAGACGTACACCTCGCCAGACTCCAAGTCGTTTTCCAGCGGGAGCCGGAGCTTCTCGAGCCCGTTTGGCTCCTTCTCCAGCAAGAAGCCGGCAGCCAGCGGCACATCTACCGCTCCCAACGTGACGACACCGCCCATGGTTTCCTACGACACCAGCAAGACCCGCTACCCCACCATGCCCCCTGTTGTGGTTATGGGTCCCACCGTCTTTGACCCCTGGTACTACCATGATTACTACTATGGCAGGCCATGGTACTGGCGAATGTGGCACCGTCCCTACTACACCGCCACGGGCGGCTGGGCGCTCAGCTGGGTTTCGATCGTGGTGGGGCTGGTTGTGCTCTGGTTCGTGCTTGGTGTCCTTAGCTCGATTATCGCCAGGAGGAGGCGCAATCGCTGATGATGATGCTTCAGGGTAAGAAGGTTTGGATCATGCGTGATGCCCAGGGGCCGGACTCCGGCTTCCACGGCGTTGTCGAGCGGGTTGATGGCAAGTGGATCTTTGTGAAGGTCGAAGACCCCTCCGGGACCACCCTGGGGATCTGGGTCAACACCGACCTGCAGCGTGAGATCTCCATTCTGACTGACTAGGGGGGTTCACCGTGGATCTGACATGGGTCAACCTGGGCTGGACCCTGGCCTTCACGGCCGCCGGCCTGGTCCTGATGTTCATCGGGCTGGTCATCTATGACCTTCTCGTGCCGTTCAAGCTCTTCGAGGAGGTCCACCACGGCAACGAGGGCGCCGCCTGGCTTGTGGCCGGCTTCCTCATCTCCACCGGGATCATCTTGGGAAGCGCCTTCTCCATGCACCTGGTCTTCCTCAAGGCGGTTACCTACGGCGCCGTTGGCATTGTGCTGAACTATATCGGCTACTTCGCCTGGGAGTTCGCCACGCCGAAGTGGTCGCTGAGCGACGCGATTGCCAAGGGTTCCACGGCCGCAGGCAAGGTGATGTTCGGCATCGCCATTGCCATTGGGCTAGTCATCTCAGGTTCGATGAGCTAAAAGGGTAGCAGGTACGTGGTAAGGCCGGGGCGAATTCTAGCCCCGGCCTTTTCGCATGGTAATGGATGAGGTGAACCCAAGATGTGGAGGATTCCCTGCGGGCGAAAAACCCTGGAACTGGGTAGCCGGACGCTGATCATGGGCATTCTGAACGTCACGCCGGACTCCTTTTCGGACGGCGGCCGTTTCACGGAACTGGACCGGGCCGTGGCCCACGCCCGTGCCATGATCGAGCAAGGGGCGGATATCATCGACATTGGCGGTGAATCGACCCGCCCCGGGCACCGGCCGGTGGATGCAGCCGAGGAGATGGAGCGGGTGCTGCCGGTGATTCGGGCCGTGCGTTCGGCGGCGCCGGATGTGCTGATCTCGATCGACTCCTACAAGGCCGCTGTGGCCGAGGCGGCGCTGGAGGCCGGCGCCGACCTGCTGAATGATGTCTGGGGCCTCCAGCGGGACCCCGCCATGGCCCGGGTGGCGGCCCGGCATGGCGTGCCGATCGTGGTGATGCACAACCAGGAGGGCACCGCCTACCAGGACCTGATCGGCGACATGCTCGCCTTCTTCCGGCGGTCGCTGGCGATTGCCCGGGAGGCGGGGCTGGCCGAGGAGCAGGTGATTATCGACCCGGGGATCGGCTTTGGCAAGACGCCGCTGCACAACCTGGAGGTGCTCCAGCGGCTGGCGGAGTTCAAGGCGCTGGGCCGGCCGGTCTTGCTGGGTACCAGCCGCAAGTCGACCATCGGGAAGGTGCTGGGCGGGCTTCCACCCGAGGAGCGGGTGGAGGGTACGGCCGCTACCGTCGCTCTTGGCATCGCCTGCGGGGCGGAGATTGTGCGGGTTCACGATGTGCTTCAGATGAAGCGGGTGGCGATGATGACAGATGCCATCGTACGCCCGGGACGCGGCGGGTACGACGGGGCGTAAGGATGTGTGGCGCATGACCGATCGGATCATCTTGACTGGGATGCGGTTCTACGGGTACCACGGGGTCTTTCCGGAAGAGGCGAAACTGGGACAGGCCTTCTCCGTCGACGTGGAGCTCCTGGCCGACCTGCGCGAGGCGGGGGAGAAAGACGATATTCGCAAGACGATCGACTACGGCAAGGTCTATCAGACCGTGAAGTCGATCGTGGAGGGCGACCCGTTCAAGCTGATTGAGGCGCTGGCGGAGAACGTGGCCGAAGAGGTGCTGCGGGAGCATCATAACGCCCGTGAGGTGGTGGTGCGGGTACATAAGCCCAAGGCGCCGATTCCCGGGCCGATCGACGGGATCACCGTGGAAATCCGGCGCAAGCGGGTGGCCCGGGCCTATCTCTCCCTGGGCTCGAACGTGGGCGACCGGCTGGGGCAGCTGGCCGAGTCGGTGCGGCGGCTGGAGCGGGTGTCGGGGGTCCGGCTGGTGGCGGTCAGCGGGGTCTATGAGACCGCGCCGCAGGGGAAGACCGACCAGCCCGAGTTCCTGAACGCTGTGGTCGCAATCGACACCGACCTGGATGCGCTGGCCCTGCTGGAGGCCATCCATAAGGTGGAGCGGCGCATGGGCCGCATTCGGGCGGAGCGCTGGGGTCCCCGGACGATCGATCTGGACATTCTCCTGTACGGGGCCCAGGCGGTCAAGCTGCCGGGGCTGACGGTACCGCATCCGCGGATGGGCGAGCGGGCCTTCGTGCTGATCCCGCTGCTGGAGCTGCTGGAGGGGGCCGGGGTTCGCCCGACGCCCGAGACGGCAGCGCTTCGCCGCATGCTGGAAGGACTGCCGGACCAGGGGGTGCGCCCCCATCTGGATGGCGCCTCTTTCCTCCGGCGCATCCAAGGGGTAGAATAAAGCAAACTGGTTTGTTTTCAGGGGGCGGTTCTTTTGGGTACCCGCTACCTGGCTAACTTCGATCTGGCCAAGCTCCCCCAGGTCTTCTGCGACGTATTGATTGTCGGCACCGGTATTGCCGGCCTGTACACCGCGCTCAAGGCGCGGGAGGCCGGGCGGGTGATTGTGCTGACCAAGCGGAAGCTGGAGGAGTCGAATACCGAGTACGCCCAGGGCGGCATTGCTGCGGCCATTGGCGACCAGGATTCGCCCCGGCTCCACCTGCTTGATACGCTTGAGGCAGGAGCCGGGCTTTGCCGCGAGGATGCCGTTGAGGTGCTGGTGGAGGAAGGGCCCGACTGTGTACGGGAACTGATCGACATCGGGACGCAGTTCGACAAAAACCCGGAGGGGCAGTTGTCGCTCACCCGGGAGGGCGCTCATTCGGAGCGGCGGATCCTGCATGCGCGGGGCGACGCCACCGGCGACGAGATTCGCCGGGCGCTGCAGCAGCGGGTCTACGAAGAGGGCATCATCGTCTACGAGAATCACTACATTGTCGATGTGCTAACCGCCAACGGCCGCTGTATGGGCGTGCTGGCGCTCGATGACCACGACCGGCTGACCGCCTACATTGCACGGGCAACGGTGCTGGCCACGGGCGGGGCGGGGCAGCTCTATATCAACTCGACCAACCCGGAGGTGGCGACTGGCGACGGTATCGCCATCGCCTGGCGGGCCGGGGCGGAGATTGAAGATGTGGAGTTTGTGCAGTTTCACCCGACGGCGCTGTACGGCGAGGGGAGCCCCAAGTTTCTCATCTCGGAGGCGGTGAGGGGCGAAGGGGCGCTGCTGCTCAACAAGAACAGCGAGCGGTTCATGCTGGAGCAGCACCCGCGGGCCGAACTGGCGCCGCGCGATGTTGTGGCCCGGGCCATAGTGGCGCAGATGCGGGAGACGCATCATCCGTGCGTCTATGAAGATGCCCGCGCCATTCCGAACGTGAAGGAGCGCTTTCCGACCATCTATGCGGCCTGCCTGAAGCGGTCCATCGATATTACGCAAGATTTGATTCCGGTGGCGCCGGCGGCGCATTATATCATGGGCGGGGTGAAGACCGACCACGATGGGCGGACCAACGTGGAGGGGCTCTACGCCTGCGGCGAGGTCGCCTGTACCGGCATTCACGGGGCGAACCGGCTGGCCTCCAACTCGCTGTTGGAGGGGCTGGTCTTCGGGCGGCGCATTGCCAACGCCATCAAGCGGGAGCTGGCGCCCCTGCCGGAGGTTCGCAACTTCGGCGTGCGCATGGCGCCGGCGATTCCGGATCGGCCGCTCAACCTGCTCTGGGCCGAGGTCCAGCAGCTCATGTGGGACCAGGTCGGCATAATCCGGGAAGAGGCGGGGCTCCTCTCCGCCGTGGAGCGGCTGACCGAGATCAACGCCTCGCTCTCCGGGGCGCTTCAGACCCGCGAGGGCTTTCAGGTAGCCAATCTGGCCACGGTGGCCCAACTGGTGGCGCAGGCGGCGCTGATCCGCCAGGAGAGCCGCGGGGGTCACTATCGCATAGACTATCCCACCCGTGATGATGAACACTGGAACCGACACGTTACCTTGAGGAGGTCCTAGCGATGACGCTGAACCCGATCGCCGTCGATGAACTGGTGCGCCGAGCGCTCCTGGAGGACATCGGACCGGGCGACATTACCACCGAAGCCACCGTTCCGGCGGACAAGACCTGCACGGCGGTCATCATCGCCAAGGAGACGGGGGTGCTCTGCGGTCAGCAGGTTGCGGAGGCGACCTTCCGGGCGGTCGACCCCCGGCTCACCTATGAGGTGCTCGTGCCCGAGGGGAGTGAGATCACCACGGGGCAGGGGGTGGCCCGCATCTCGGGCAGCGCCCGCTCTGTGCTGATGGCCGAGCGGGTCGCCCTGAACTTCCTCCAGCGCATGAGCGGCATCGCTACCACGACCCGGAGACTGTCCGACTCGATCAAGTATTACCACGCCCGCTTGGTGGAGACACGTAAGACGACCCCCGGGCTGCGCATGGTCGAGAAGTATGCGGTCCGCGTCGGTGGCGGGCTGAACCACCGGTATGGGCTGCATGATGCCATTCTGATCAAGGACAACCACATCGCCGTGGCCGGGGGAGTCCGGGAGGCGGTGGTGGCTGCCCGCAAGGTGGCCTCCCACACCAGCCGTGTCGAGGTGGAGGTGGAGAGCCTCGAGCAGGTGCAGGATGCGCTGGACGCCGGTGCGGATATCATTCTCCTGGACAACATGGATCCGGAGATGATGAAGAAGGCGGTAGAACTGGTCGGCGGCAAGGCGATTCTGGAGGCGTCGGGCGGTATCACCGCCACCACCTTGGTGGATGTGGCCAAGAGCGGCGTCGATATCATCTCCATGGGGGCGCTCACCCACTCGGTCAAGGCGCTGGACCTGAGCCTTGAGATTCAGCTATAGCGCCGCTTGGAAGCAAGACCCCCCGGGCTCATCCGGGGGGTAGACTTTTACGCCGGCTAAAGGATCAAGAAATACACCGCGGACCCTATTCTACCTGTCTGACGATTTGGTATAATAAAGCTGCAGGCAGGAACCGATACCCCAGGCAAGCAGGTGGCGGGCCTTACCCGCGGAACGAGTAGTTGCGACTGCCAGGGGCAGAGGAACTGACCGAGCCTTCTCGAGTGGAGGTGCTGGGGTTATCGACTCCGAACTGCATAGTGCTCCGTTGCGGCCCGGATCGATGATCCGGGCCGCGTCCCTTTTCGGGCGCACCGCTCCCTTGCTGCTTGCGTTATGCTATAATCATCCTGTTTAAAGGGGTTGGACCCACGGAGAGGCCGGCCACCTGGGAGGTCTTACGCTTGCTACTGGCGGTTGACGTAGGCAATACGGTTATGGTCCTGGGCATCTATGACGGGACCGACCTGCGGGCGGAATGGGTGATCAATACCGACCGCGGGAAGACGATGGATGAGTACGGGCTCCTCTTTATGAACCTGATCGAGAACCTGGGCTTTACCTCCTCAGATATCACCGCTGTGGCCATATCCTCCTCGGTGCCGCCGGTGGTTCCCACCCTGGAGTGGATGTGCCAGAAGTACTTTAACCTGAAGCCGCTGGTAATCGGGCCCGGTGTAAAGACGGGCATGGTGATCCGGTACGACAACCCCCGGGAGGTGGGTGCGGACCGGATTGTCGGCGCGGTCGCCGCCTACGAGAAATATGGCGGGCCGCTGATCATTGTCGACTTTGGCACGGCCATGATCTTCGACGTGGTCTCCAAGGACGGGGAGTACCTGGGTGGCGCCATCGCCCCGGGCATTTCGCTCTCGGTGGAGGCGCTCTTCCAGTATGCGGCGAAGCTCCCGCGCATTGAGTTGGTGCGCCCGAAGTCGGTGCTGGCCCGCAATACGATTCACTCGATGCAGGCGGGCGTGATCTTCGGCTTCGCCGGCCTGGTGGATAACCTGGTGGAGCGAATGATCGCCGAACTGGGGCCGGGCGGGGCGGGCTGCAAGGTGGTCGCCACCGGCGATCAGGCGGAGTTGCTGGGCAACGAGTGCCAGAACATCCACTACGTTGAGCCTTACCTGTCCCTGGAGGGGCTCCGCATCATCTACGAGCGCAATCTCGCCAGGGGGGAGCGGTAGCCATGCTGTTGGTACTCGACGTGGGCAACACGAACATCACCATGGGGCTCTTTCTGGACAGCGAGTTGATCACCACCTGGCGCATGGCCTGCAACCGTTCCCGCACCTGGGATGAGTACGGCCTTGAGTTCACCAACCTGCTGAAGCGCGACGGGCACAGCCCGCGGGATATCACCCACGCAGCGATGGCCTCGGTGGTGCCGCCGATCAACGCTGTGCTGGCGAGGGCGGCGGAGCGGTACCTGAGCGTGAAGTTGGTGGAGCTGACCAGCGACCTGAAGACGCTGCCCTCGATCTTCTACGACAACCCATCGGCCCTGGGCGCCGACCGCCTGGTCAATGCCGTGGCGGCCTGGGAGATCTACGGGGCGCCACGGCAGCAGCCGGTGATCGTGGTGGACTTTGGTACCGCCACCAAGCTGGAGTGCGTCAGCGTGGCGGGGGAGTACCTGGGCGGATGCATCGCGCCGGGCATTGGCATCTCCACGGAGGCGCTCACCCGGCGGGCGGCCCGCCTCCAGCGGGTGGAGCTGCAGCGGCCCCGCACCGTGATCGGCAGGAACATCGTCTCCAGCCTGCAGTCGGGGATCATCTTCGGCTTTGCCGGCCAGGCAGACGGGCTGGTGCGGCGGCTGGCGGCGGAGATTGCCCCGGAGGGGCCTGAGCCGGTGGTGGTGGCCACGGGCGGCCTGGCCCACCTGGTGGCGGCGGAGAGCCGGACGATCCACCTGGTGGATCCGCACCTGACGCTGGAGGGCATTCGGCGTGTGTATGAGAAGAACTACCCTATTAGCCGGGTATAAGCAGCAGGGCGCCACCCTTCGACCGGGCGGCGCCCTTTTCAGCGGTAGGTGATCGGGAAGCGGAGCCGCTCCCCCTGAAGGTGGATCTCCAGGGCCTGTGGGGTGGTCCAGTCGGAGATCTGGAAGAGGAATTGGAAGGTGGAGATCTGCGGCTGTGCGGGGTCGTAGTGCCAGGCGAGATTGTGGCTGCCGATGGCGTAGGTGCCGAAGTCCAGGAAGCGCTGCACCTCGTTCACCGCTTTGTCTCTCGCTGTCCAGTCGCCCTTCAGGGTGGCCTTCACCAGGACGACGGCGACGCCGGGGGTGGGGCGCTTGTAGCCGGGGTAGCGGGGCCAGAGGCGGGCCGCCGCGGGGAGGTACCGAATGAGCCACTGCGGCGGGGGGCCTGTGAACTGATAGGTATCGTGGGTGGCGATCTCAATGTGCTCGATACGGCCCGCCACCTCGCCGCTGACCACCCATTCGTGGGCAATGGTGGGGGTGAGGGCGGGTTTGCGGGGGAGGAAGAGCAGGGCGAGCACCGCCAGGAGAGCGACAGCGGTGCCTATGACCAGCCAGCGGGTGCGGGTCATGGGGATCGCCTCCTTTGCCGGGGCCGTTCAGCGATAGGTGATAGGCAGGCGGATCCGCTCGCCCGGGAGGTTGACGACCAGCGCCTGCGGTTCGGCTCCTTCGGGTATGTCAAAGACGAGCTGCAGTTCCAGGGGTTGGCCTGGCATCTGGGTCCACCCACCCCCGTAGACCTCCAGGATTCCATCTTCCAACTCCAGCCAGTGTCGGTCCGCCCCGGGCCGCACGGGGCCGGTAACGTGCATTAACGCCACACTTCCGGGCAACGGCTGGTTGATTTGGCTGATCCGCGGGCCCAGATGGGCCAGAGCGGGGACGTTGCGGGCCACCCAGATGCGCAGCGGGGTGGGCATCGGTTCGGAGTGCCAGGTCTCGGGGGTGAACAGGGAGGCACGGTGGACCCGGACACCGAACGGCCCGCTCTGAATCCAGCCCTTGGGCATGACGGGCTGGGGGGGCTTGTCGGGCGCCAGGACCAGCAGGCCCAGGGCGGTGAGGGTCAGCAGAGCGACTCCGATCAGCCAGCGGCGGTGGTGCATTGAACATCCACCCGCTTTCCGAAAAGTTCCATGCGTATTGGCGAAGAGGGAGAGGCCTATCGGGAGTCTAACTATACAGGAGAAATCTACTTGGACGGACTGGAGGTCCCTTCATGCGCAAGTTACGCCTTTCACTGGCGCTTTTCCTTGTCGCTCTGCTTCTGACGTTGTCCGCCTGCGCCAAGAAGTCAGAACAGCCGGTGGTCACGACCGTGACGCTGGAACAGGTTCGCAAGGAGGCAGCCACAGCGTTTGACGGCACCATCTCCAGCGCCCAGCGCCGCTCCGCGGCCGATGAGGCGATGCGCCTCTTGCTGGCCTTGTTGAGCCAGCCGGACTCGACCGCCATCGCCGACGCCGACTGGGCCAAGCCGCCCCGCCCCGGCGTTGAGGTGATGGTGCGGCACTTCGCCCTCGACGGCGGCGTCCACCTCTACGCCCTTTCCCTGCCGGGCAACACCCTGGTGGAGACCCGGGAGCGGCTGGCCGTGCAGGTGCGCCGGACCGGGTCCGACCCGGAGGCGTTTGAGCTGGCCGTTCTGCCCGACAGCAAGGTGCAGGCGGTCCGGGCGCTGCGGGAAGGGTCCAAGCAGATGCTGACCCTGGCGCTCAGCCTGAACAGCGGTGGCGGCTATGTGGCGCATTTTGAGTCCGGGAGCGGCGGCCAGTTTGTGCCGGCGGCCAGCGCCTTCTCCGGGCTTGGTGGCACCTACGGGGGGGCTACCCTGGCCCCGAAAGACGGGTTTCTTATGGTCAGTCTGACGCCGGTGACGGAGTGGAAGCCCTCTTTCGATGAGAGGCAACCGCTGCGGCTGATGCTGGCCCCTGACCTGACCCTTGACTGGAAGCAGCGCTTCGTGGTGGTGGACGACTCGAAGTTCGACGCCTTCGCCCTGTTCAAGATCGCCCTGAACCCTTACGGGTGCAAGGGGAAAGAGGACTGCCCTGAGGCTCTCCTGGAGAAGTCGAAGCAGTCGCCCAAGGAGGCGGCGAAGTCCGCCTGGGAGCAGGCGACGGCGCGGATGACGACGCTGCTTCAGAACGAGAAGACCTGGTCCGATGACTTCGCCGGCAAGCTGCCCGAGGGCGCCCGCTCCCTGCGGGAGCAGGGGCGTGAGCTCTCTGTCCGGCTGCTCACGGTTCCGGCGCCTGAGGGGATCACCCCGAGGGCCTATACGGCGGTGCAGTTCCGGGCGGGCGGGGGAATTCCCATGGCCCGCACGGTCAACCTGCCAGGCCTGGTGGAAAGCTACCGGGTGATCAGCCACGAGGGGCTGCCGGCGCTCTTCCTGGTTGTGGACCAGACGAAGGACCCGAAGAGCAGCATTCGCACCAAGGGGCTGCACCTGCTCCGGCTGAACGCCGGCAACGACTGGGTGCCGGCCACCGGGTGGATCGGCTCCATTCCCAATGCCCCGCACTGGAACCTGACCAACTCCACACCCGATGGGGTTCAGGTGGAATGGGAAAGCTCGAAGCTCTCGCAGATGTCGGTCTCACTGGAGAGCGGGGCTGAGCCGGCGGTTGCGATCTGCAAGTTCCCGAGCAACTGTCATAAGCTGACCTGGGTGGGCGGGAAGCTCCACTCTCTGGCGATCCTCTTTGCCCAGTTGACCGAGGCGACCCAGGCGCTGCCGGAGGACCAGCTCCTCTGGCGGGCGAGCCAACTGGCGCAGTTCCTGGTGTCGATCGACCCGGCGGAGGTCTCGGCCAACCAGCTTACCAGCCTCCTGGATCCGAACCGGGTCCTGAAGATCAAGATCCTTGATGCGGGAGGCGGGACCCGGATTGTCACCATGCCGGCCAACCCGTCTGGCATGCGGACCGCTGTCGTGCATACCAAGGGCCAGGCGCTGGTCGCCAGGGCTCACGACGGCGTTGTAGCCGAGTGGGAGAGCGCCCGGGTGGTTCAGGGCGGGAAGGAGCAGCGGCTGCTGATTCTCGGGCGTTCCGACAAGGGCTTCGCCCTGCTGGTCTACCAGTGGGATGGCGACAAGTGGGTCGCGGTTGATCCGCTGTCTGAGAAGGTTGACAGGATCCTTCAGATCTCGTCGCGGGCGTTTTATACGCCCGGACAGACCCGACCGGTGCGCGGCCTTGTGGTCTTCGGCGGGGCCTCGCAACTGACGGCCAAGCTGACCACCAACGGGGCGGAGTTCTGCGAGAATCGGGTGGCCTGTCTCACCTATGGGTACAACAATGGGTGGAAGTTGGAGACTAGGTAAAGGGTGAGGGGCATGGCTTCACCGGGTGACCAGAAAACGATTCAGTTGATCTTTATCGGCGGTACGATCTCGATGCTGATCGACCCCCAATTGGGGGCCGCCGTGCCAGCGCTCTCGGGCCATGAGATTCTCTCCACGGTCTCCCACCTTGACGAGCATATTACCTGCCGCTCCTTCGACTACGGGCAGCTTCCGGGGCCTCACGTGACCCCCCAGACCATGTGGGACCTGGCGGGTGTGATCCGCCGGTTCCTGGAGGACTCGGAGGTCGACGGGGTGGTACTGACGCACGGCACCGACACCCTGGAGGAGACCGCCTACTTCATGGACCTGCTGCTGGAGACCGAGAAGCCGGTGGTCTTCACGGGAGCGATGCGGAACGCCTCGGAACTGGGCTTCGACGGCCCTGCCAACCTGCGGGATGCGATTCTGGTCGCTGCCTCGCCGGCGGCCCGCTCCATGGGTGTACTGGTCTGCCTGAACGAGCAGATTCTGGCGGCAGCCGAGGCGACCAAGCTGCACACCGAGGAGCAGGGGACGTTCCAGAGCCCTAACTTCGGGCCGCTGGGCATTGTGGATGCGGGCAAGGTGCTCTTCTACCGCCGGCCGGTGCTGCGGCAGACGATCCCAGCCGTTCGGCTGGAGGAGCCGGTGGACCTGTTCAAGATGTACACCGGGGCAGACGATCGGTTTATCCGCTACGCTGTCGACTCGGGCTCTCAGGGACTTGTGATCGAGGCGCTGGGGCGGGGAAACGTGCCGCCCGCTGTGGTGCCGGGCATTCAGTACGCCCTGGAGAAGGGGCTGCCGGTGGTGCTCACATCGCGGGCGGTCCGGGGGCGGGTGCTGGACACCTATGGGTACGAGGGCGCCGGCAAGCGGCTGCGGCAGGCGGGCGTGATCTTCGCGGACCACCTGAACAGCCAGAAGGCGCGGATCAAGCTGATTCTGGCCCTGGGAGCGACCCATGACCCGAGCCAGGTGCGCCAGTACTTCGAAGAAGGGCGCTACGACTAGAAAGAACAAGGCGGACCCCCTGACCGGGCGGTCCGCCTCTGCTTTTATCGGTCACTCGCCGATAGGAAGGGTGATCGGGACGGATTTGACCCAGCCCTGACCGGGGAGCGCTCCGGCGCCGTGCTCCCTGTGGATGTACTGAACCCGCACCGGGTCGGGCCAGCGGTCGCCCTTCAGCCCGGGCCGCCGGCGGAACACGAACCGGATCTCGCCATCTTCTCCGTGACGGATGAACTGGCTGCGTGACGGCAGGGGCTCGCCCAGCGGCAGCAGGGTGGCGTCGGCCTCGAACCCGCTCCAGCTGGAGGGGTCGGTCACCACCAGGCGGGCGGGGTCGTAGACCAGGCCGATGCCGGCGGAGGGATCGGTCCAGAGGGGCCGGGGCGGTTTCAGCCACCGCCAGCGGACAGTCAACTCCGCCTGGTCGGGTGCCGGCCCGGGCCCGACTGTGACGTCGAGGGCGAGGTCCTCGGGGCGGGGACCAAAGGGGCGGGTCAGGATCATGCCCAGGAGCAGGGCGAGAAGCGATGCGATCAGCCAGTCAGGCCAGCGCTGTCTCATGGCTTCTTCACCTCCGGGGGCGGGATCGGCCGGCCTTCGGCATCAAGGGCAACAGCCTTGACCCAGGGGAAATCCACCGCGAGCCCATCGGGCAGGCGGATCAGGAAGAGCGGGCCATCTTCCCCCACGGGGAAGCGCTGCCCGGCAATCTCAAGGTAGGCCACGCGGCTGTCGAGCACCTCTCCTGCCACCAGCGGGGGGAGGAGTTGCCCCTGCCCCTGGTGCCACAGCCAGGTCGGGTCGTAGAAGAGCAGACCGACCAGGCGGTCCGGATGGAAGTCGCCCGTGGGCATGGGCAGGAGGCGCTTCCAGCCGAAGCGGCCCCGCTCCAGCACGGCTCCCTCCAGCCCCTTGCGGCCGCGGAAGAAGACAACCTCGCCCCCATCGATGCGCTCCACCCGGAGGATGCGGGGGTTGAAGGAGTCGGCGCTAACCGCCCGCTCCCGGGTCGGGAGCCAGCCGGTCCACGCATCGACCCAACCTGCGGCGGGCCAGGCGATGGCGGCGGCAACGGCGAGGGCCAGGAGGGACCAGAGCAGGTTCCGAGGGGGCGGCGCGGCTGCAGGCTGGCCCGCCAGAGAGCGGGTCAGGGTGACCGCCCCTGCCACCAGGGCGGTGCCCAGCCAGGGGTAGATGGCCAGGGCCACCCAGGTGGGCTTCTCGGCCAGCATCCACGGGAGGCTGACCAGGAAGGTGGTCAGCAGGCAGCGCCAGGTCAGGCCCCACCAGGCCCCCAGGTGGCCCCACAGGAGGCCGGGGGCCCGGGAGAGGGCGGTCAGCAGCGGCAGGTCAAGCCCGACAAGAACAAAGGGCAGCAGGCCGAAGAAGAGCCAGAAGAGGATCATGAACACGGCGCCCGTCAATACCGGCAGGGCGTGGGTCAGGCCCCAGAAGAGCAGGTTCAGGGTGTACAGGCCGGGCAGACCCCGCCAGGCCCTGCGGATCACAAGCCGCGCCTCGACCCGCTCGCTCCCCAGGGCCTCCGCCATGACCCCCAGGAAGAGGGCAGTGACGCCGGCGCTGAGCAGCGGGATCGCCAGGACGCCGAAGAGCGAGGGCGCCCCGGCCGTGGTGGCCGGACCAGTGGCGACCTGAAGGTCCGAGAGGCTGGGCAGGGCACCAGGCAGAAAGCCCCGGATCCCTCCGGCGGAAGGTCCCTGCAGCTCCTGGGCCCCGTGCAGCGCCAGGGGGTGAACCGCCCAGGAGGCCGGAACGCCCAGATAGGCGAGGCCCAGGAGCAGGGCCTCCCAAAGCAGGGGGAAGAGCGGGAGCCAGGGGTGCCGCCGGACAAGGGCGAAGCCGGTGGCAAAGGCGGTTGCCGGGGTCACTCGCTCACCTCATTCATGCTTGCGAAATTCCCCTCTATTGTATCAGTTTTGTCAACCCGCTGGGATGGAAAAAGCCCGCAACCATCGTACGGCTGCGGGCTTTGGTTTTATGCGGTTGGCTTGCTGTGCATCCAGTCGGGGCCGAGCTGGCTGCCGACCCACTCCTCACCGTCTTCCCAGATCTCCTTCTTCCAGATCGGGACGATCTGCTTCAGCCGCTCAATGGCGTGGCGGCAGGCATCGAAGGCATCTGCCCGGTGGGGGGTGGCCACGGCGATGATTACGCTGGGCTCTGTTACCTCGAGCTTGCCCACCCGGTGGACGATAGCCACCTCAGCCCCGGGCCAGCGCTCGCCAATCTCCCGGCCGATCACCTGCATCTGGGCGACGGCCATTTCGGGGTAGGCTTCGTAGTGCAGGTAGGTGGTCCGCTTGCCCTTGGTCCACTCCCGTACGGTGCCGACGAAGACCAGGGTGGCGCCGGAGTATGGATTGGTGACGCGCGCGGCAATCTCATCGGCAGAGAGGGGTTCCTCGGTGATCTCGAAACGAGGAGGTTGGTCAGCAGGGCTGTCTGCTGATCCGCCGCTGACAGGGGGAATGAGGGCGACCTCGTCGCCTTCCTGGAGGATCTGGTCGGGGGTGGCATACTCCCGATTGACGGCGATGGCAAGGACCGGGGCGACCTTGCCCAGGCCCGGATACTGCTCCTGAAGCACCTGGAGCAGTTGCGCCGGCGTCAGGCCAGCCCAGTCACCCTCGATCAGGCGGCGTCCGGCTGCATCGGCGGCGGCGGCAAACAGCTTGACCGTAACCAAGTGCGTACCTCCTACTAAGGGATTCGCGCTTCCTACCTCTCGATTATAGTCTAGCCTATCGCGCACGTCCATCGGCCCTACGCCCAACGTCGCTTCCCTCTCGAATGGTGAAAGAGTATACTAAACGGAGAAAGGGGGTCTCTGCCATGATTCGCCTGAGCCTTGTAAGCGTCGGGATGGTGGAAGAGACCGCAAGTGTCATTCTGGTCCTGCGTGCTCCGGAGCAGAGGCGGTTGCTGGTCATGGAGGTCGGCCTCATGGAGGGGCGGGCCATCGCCATCGAAGCGGAAGAGGTCAAGACGCCCCGACCGCTGACTCACGAGCTGACGCACCGGGTGTTGGAAGCGCTGCGCGCTACGCTCACCCAGGTGGTGATTCACGAGTTCCGCGACAAGACTTTCTACGCCAACCTCGACCTGCGCACGGCAGACGGGGCGGAGGTACTGGTCGATGCCCGTCCCAGCGACGCCATCGCCCTGGCGATCCGTACGGGCGCTCCGATTCTGGCCACCCCGGAGGTCCTGGAGATGGCCGGCATCGATGAAGACGAGTCTCTGGATGACGCGGAACTGGACGCCACCGACGATGTGGATGATGACGAGGAAGACGGGAATATCCTCCACTGATTCGGGGTGGAGCAACTATGAGGAAGGGGCATCTCGCATTACACCGATGCCGGGTGCCCGAGGAGGCATACGACCTTGCGGCAGCTACACATTGCGTTGATCGGGTTTGGTGCCGTCGGCCGGGAAGTGGCCCGGATGCTCTTTGAGCAGGGGGAGGCCATTGCGGAACGGACGGGGGTGGAGGTACGGGTTACCGGCATCGCCGACTCCACGGGAGCCGTCTACCTGACCGACCAGGCCATGCTGGGCAACCTGATCGATTGGAAGACACCGGAGCGGTCTATGGGGCAGCTGGCTGACGCCCACCGGGCGTGGTCGCTGGAGGAGTTCCTGGCGCAGGCGGACTGCCTGGTGGAGCTTGGCCCGACCAACCTCCAGACGGCGCAGCCCTCCCTGGACCGCATCCGCTGGGCGCTGGCACTGGGTCGGCACGTAGTGACCGGCAACAAGGGCCCCCTCGCCCTGGACTATGGCGGGCTAACCCGCCAGGCCCAGCACGCGGGGCTGAAGCTCCTGTTCAGCGCGGCCATCTGTGGTGGCCTCCCGGTCCTCGACACCGCCCGGGGCTTCGAGGCGGAGGAGATCACGGGCTTTGAAGGCGTGCTCGGCGCCACCCCGAATCACATTCTGAGCCGCATGGAGTCCGACGGGCTCGACTACCAGGCGTCGGTCAATCTGACGCGGGCGCTGGGTATCGCGGAGCGCGATGTGCGGCTCGACGTGGAGGGCTGGGACACCGCCGCCAAGACGGTGATTCTGGCCAACGCCCTGCTGGGGGCCGAGCTGACCATGGCCCAGGTCCATGTGAAGGGCATTGCGGAGATCAGCCCGCTGGATCTCACCCTGGCCCGCCGCCAGGGCGGGGCGCTGAAGCTGGTGGGCTGGGCGAAGAAGCAGAACGGCAAGGTGTACGCCCAGGTCGAGCCGAAGATCCTGCCGCTGGAGCACCCGCTCTCCCGGGTGACCGGGGCTGCGCAGGCGATTACCCTGGAGAGCCCGAACTTCGGTCAGGTTACCCTCTCCGGCGGCGCCTCCAACCCGCATGTGGCTGCCTCGGCGGTCATGCGGGATCTAATCCGGCTGGCGCATGAGGTCGTAGAACCGGTCAGGAAGTCCGGCCCGGCCGAAGACCGGGTTGAAGGATAGTTTTCCGAGATAAAGTTTCGAATGCAGCAGAGGAGGACGTCGAGATGAACCAGCGCCTTCCCGAACTCAATCCACCCGTGCGCCTGCTGATGGGTCCCGGACCGTCCAACGCCGACCCCCGGGTCCTGCGAGCCATGGCCACCCCGGTTATCGGCCACCTGGATCCGGCCTTCCTGACGATTATGGATGAGACCATGAGCTGGCTGCGCCAGGTCTATCAGACCACCAATCACCACACCGTTCCGATCTCGGCCACGGGCTCGGCCGGCATTGAGACGATGATGGTCAACCTGCTGGAGCCGGGCGATGAGGTGATCGTCGGTGTCATCGGCTACTTCGGCCAGCGTCTGGCGGAGGTTGCCTCCCGCACCGGCGCGAACGTGCGGGTCCTCGAGGCGCCCTTCGGCGAGGTGATCGCACCGGAGCGGTTCGAGGAGGAGCTGAAGAAGAAGCCCGCCAAGCTGGTGGCGCTGGTTCACGCCGAGACCTCTACCGGTGCGCACCAGCCCGTGAAGGAGGTGGCGGAGATCGCCCACCGGTACGGGGCGCTGATCGCCATCGACGCCGTTACCTCCCTGGGCGGTATGGATGTCAAGATCGACGAGTGGGGGATCGACGCCGCCGCCTCCTGCTCCCAGAAGTGCCTGGGGGCCCCCCCTGGACTCTCGCCGGTCACCTTCGGACCCCGGGCCATGGAGGCGGTCGCCGGGCGGAAGACCAAGTGCCAGTCCTGGTACCTGGACCTCTCGCTCCTGTTCGCCTACTGGGGTTCCGGCAAGGACAACACCCGTGTCTTCCACCATACCGGCCCGGTCTCCATGATCTACGCCATGCGGGAATCGCTGCGGATCGTGCTGGAGGAGGGGCTGGAGGCCCGCTTCGCCCGGCACCGTAAGGCCCATGAGGCCTTCGCCGCCGGCCTGGAGGCGATGGGGCTCTCGCTCTTCACTAAGGGGCCGAAGCTCCCGATGCTGAACGTGGTCAACATCCCGGAAGGGATCAACGACATGGCGGTGCGGCGCCGCCTGCTGGAGATGAACATCGAGATCGCCGGCGGCTTCGGTCCGTTGGCGGGCAAGACCTGGCGCGTGGGGCTCATGGGTGTCAACGCCCACCCGCAGCCGGTGATTACCCTGCTGAATAACCTGGAGATGGCGCTGGCTGAGCAGGGCTACCGGTGCGAACGTGGCGCTGGCGCCGCCGCTGCCACCGCCGTGTTCAAGGGCTAACATAGGCAGAAGCGAGACCCCTCCCCCTGGGATCCAGGGCGGAGGGGGTTTTTTCTTTCGTGGCGGGATTATTTATGTCTCCGTCGAATCTGAATCCCATCAGCCCCGAGCCTCGTCTATTAGGCAAGCAGGGAATCCCTGAGCGTTCCGCTGCACAGAGAGAAGAGACGGTACAGAGAGGGGTCGTTGCACATGAGGCGGACAGCATTCTGGTTGGCGCTTCTGTTCCTGTTATCAGTCGCACTGTACGGTTGCGGCGCCGGGGGCGGGGCCCGGAAGGCCGAGCCTGCCATGGACAAGGCCTCGGGGGCGGCACCCGCTGCGTCTCCCGCTCCGCAGGCGGCAAAGAAGGCCGAGCAGGACGGCAAGGGCAGCGGCACCGGGGCGGGGGCCCCGGCGGTGGAACGTAAGATCATCCAGAACGCGCAGCTCGACGTGAAGGTGAAGGAGGCCGACGAGGCGATCTCCACCATCGGGCAGAACGTGCGGGCTGCCGGCGGATATGTCCAGGAGACCCGGGTAGAGGGAACCCGGCAGCACGGCCGGCGGGTCAACATGACCGTGCGGGTGCCGGCGGGGGCCTACGGCTCGCTGCTCGACCTGGTGGCCGGGCTGGGCGAGGTGACCAACCGGCGTGAGTGGATCAACGACGTGACCGAGGAGTACCTCGACCTCGATGCCCGTATTCGGACCAAGGAGACCCACCTGGAGCAACTCCGCAGGCTGTATGCCCAGGGCGGCACCATTAAGGAACTGATGGAGCTGGAATCGGAGATCGCCCGGGTCACGGCGGAGCTGGAGTCGATTAAGGGGCGGTTCAACTTCCTCTCCAACCAGGTCGCCTACAGCACGATCATCATCGGCCTGTACGAGCCGGGGGTGCCCGCGCCGATTAAGCCGCCCGCCACCGTTTGGGAGCGGATGCAGCACGGCTTTATCTCCTCCTGGAACGGCGTGGTCAACTTCACGGCGGAACTGGCGATCTTCTTCGTCTCCTCGATTCCGGCCCTGATCTACCTGGCGGTGGTCGGCCTGATCATCTGGGCGCTGCTGCGCTGGATCAACCGTCGCTTTGGTGGCCGGCCGGGCAGTGGACCCCGTCCGCCGGTGGTCTACCAGCCCATGGGCACCGGCGTCCCGCCCGGGGCGAACCAGCCGCCCGGGGGGAACCAGCCGCCCACGCCGGAAGAGAAGCAGCCACCAACAACCTAGTCGCACGAGAATCGCAGCGAACCCGGGGCAGCCCCCGGGTTCGTTTTCTGCGTTTGTCAGCCGTCGCGGCCGATGCGGAGCACCCGGCGAAGGCGCAGCGAGTCGTTGCAGGCGGCCGTTATGGCGTGCAGCAGGTCCCGGTAGGCCTCCTCGGCAGGGGTCTCGGTAAATTCCATGCGGGGGACCTCGACCGCCCCGGCGACTCGGGCGAAGTCCCAGCGGGTGGCCGGCGGCAGGTCTGGCAGACGGCCAAGCGGAACCGGGGCGCCGGACCCACCCATGGCCGGGGTGCGAAGCCCGGTGGCGCCATCGGGGTCGTAGCGGATGGACTGAAAGTGGCACTCGAACCAGCCGTTCTCCAGGCCCGGGTGCGATCGGAACCCTACCGGGGGCGGGAATTGCCGCAACAGCACCCGGATTCCCCTGGCCGAGATCGACAGGAGCGCCTCGTCGGAAGAAAGGAGCACGCGCTCCTCTTCTCCGCCGTAGATGCTGCCGACTTCCCGCTCTTGGGCATCATGAAAGGAGACCCCGGGAATCCTGCGGGAGTGAATCTGGGGCAGGAACTTCTCCATCTCGGCCAGCAACGCCCGGGCGGTGACCGGCTGAAACTCCGCATTCCGCACGGCGCCCAGCCGCAGGAACAGCGGGTAGGCCTCAGCCCCCAACTCGCTGACCAACACCTGAAGGGGGTGCAGCCGGTGAATCGGAACAATATGGGCAGTCCCGCCTTGAACGGCGAGGCTCAGTCTCTGTCGCAACCGCTCTCCTCCTCACAGAATGACGTTTTATGTTGATATAAACATGAGTGATCGTCCGTCACACGCGAAACCGCGAGAGATACCTGAGGGGGTATCAGAATCGCTCGATCATTTCCAGTTATGGCACGATGGGAACCTTACAACCATCTTGGATACAGCTGTATATAAGTATCCCTTATGATCCTAATTACAGGAAGTGATCAGCTTCTGGAACGTTGACAGTGCTTATAGGCAGGTCTACAATGAGGGCTGTTGGCCGTAGTACGTTCACCCCATGAAAACGGGGAGACGCCGCGGGCCCATGGCATACGTTCAGTATGAATCGGCGCTCGGAATCTGACAAGAGACTCGGGGAAGGAGCGAACCACGGGCATGCGAGACTTTCTCAGGCGCAACCACTTCTTGCTTCGCAGGCTCCACTCGCTGACCGGCATCATTCCGGTCGGCGGCTTCTTGGTGTTCCATCTGTGGGAGAACTCTAAGGCGATGAAGGGCCCGGAGGCCTACAACGAGGTCATTCTGTGGATCAACTCTATGCCCTTTGTCTGGGCCTTCGAGATCTTCGGCATCTTCCTTCCGCTTTATTTCCACGCGATCTACGGCATCTACATCGCAGCCGACGCCAAGCACAACGTCAGCAACTACAGCTATGGTCGCAACTGGGCCTTCTTCTTCCAGCGCCTTACGGGCATGGTCACCCTGTTCTTTGTGACGTATCACATCTGGCACTTCCGCGTGCAGAAGCTGCTGGGCGCCTATGAGACGGGAACCGCCATGCCGGGCCTGCCGGACTATGATGTGGTCGCAGCCGCCCTTTCAAACAATCTGGTGGCCGCCGTCTACGCGATCGGCATTATCGCCTCGGCCTATCACCTGGCCAATGGCATCTATACCTTCCTGATCACCTGGGGCATCACGATTGGCGCCAAGAGCCAGCGTGTCTCCAACGTGGTCACCAACGCCATGTTTGTCGGCATTTCTGCGCTGGGCCTCGTCGCCCTGTTCGCATTCCGCTAAAGGAGGGATCAGTCCGTGCCTAATATCATCGTCGTCGGTGGCGGCCTGGCTGGTCTCATGGCCGTTATCAAGGCTGCCGAAGCCGGTTACCATGTTGACCTTATCTCGCTCGTCCCCGTGAAGCGTTCCCACTCGGTCTGTGCGCAGGGCGGAATCAACGGCGCCGTCAATACCAAGGGCGAGGGCGACTCCCCCTGGGTCCACTTCGATGACTCGATCTACGGTGGTGACTTCCTCGCCGACCAGCCGCCGGTCAAGGCGATGTGCGAGGCAGCCCCCGGTATCATTTACCTCTTCGACCGGATGGGCGTGCCCTTCAACCGCACCTCTGAGGGTCTGATCGACTTCCGTCGCTTCGGCGGCACGCTCCACCACCGGACCGCTTTCGCCGGCGGCTCCACCGGCCAGCAGCTGCTCTACGCCCTCGATGAGCAGGTCCGCCGCCACGAGGTGGCCGGCATGGTCACCAAGTACGAGGGCTGGGATTTCACCGGCCTTGTCATGCACGAGGGCCGGGTGGTGGGCTGCACTGCGCAGAACCTCCACACCATGGAGTTCAAGTCCTTCAAGTCCGACGCCGTGATCATGGCCGTCGGCGGCATCGGCATGGTCTTCGGCAAGTCGACCAACTCGGTGATCAACACCGGCTCGCCGCACGCCATCGTCTATGAGCAGGGCTGCCACTACGCCAACGGCGAGTTCATTCAGGTGCACCCGACCGCCATTCCGGGCGACGACAAGCTGCGCCTCATGTCCGAGTCGATCCGCGGCGAGGGCGGCCGTGTCTGGACCTATAAGGACGGCAAGCCCTGGTACTTCCTCGAGGAGAAGTATCCGAAGTACGGCAACCTGGTGCCGCGCGATATCGCCACCCGCGAGATCTTCGACGTCTGCGTCAACATGGGCCTGGGCGTTGACGGCAAGAACCAGGTCTACCTCGACGTCAGCCATATCCCTGCCGAGACGCTGCACCGCAAGATCGGCAACCTGATCGACATGTACCGGAAGTTCATTGGCGATGACGCCACCAAGGTTCCGATGAAGATCTTCCCGGGCATGCACTACACCATGGGCGGCCTCTGGGCGGGCTATGAGAAGACCGCCAACAACGACATGGACACCTCCAGCCCGAAGACCTTCATGACCAACATTCCCGGCCTGTACGCCGTGGGCGAGGCCTCGTTCCAGCACCATGGCGCCAACCGCCTGGGGGCGAACTCGCTGGTCTCCTGCGTGTACGACGGCATGGTGGCCGGCCCGGCCGCTGTGAAGTATATCAAGGGCCTCAACACGACCCACGCCGAGGAGCTGCCCGAGTCGATCTTCGAGGCGGCGATCAAGGAAGCGCAGGAGAAGTACAACAAGATCCTGCAGATGGACGGCCCCGAGAACCCGTATATCCTGGCCGACGAGCTGGGCAAGTGGATGACCGACAACGTCACCGTGGTGCGCTACAACAGCAAGCTCGAGGCGACCTTGAACAAGATCGCCGAGCTGAAGGAGCGCTTCAACCGGATCGGCGTGCCCGACACCGGCAGCCACTCCAACCAGCCCGCCGTCTTCGTGCGCTGGCTGCACGGCATGCTGGTGCTGGCCGAGATCATCACCAAGGGCGCCCTGCTCCGCAACGAGTCCCGCGGTGCTCACTACAAGCCCGACTTCCCGGAGCGTGACGACGAGAACTTCATGAAGACGACCATTGCCGCGCATACGCCGAATGGTCCGGAGATCTCGTACATTCCGGTCGATGTCACCCACATTCAGCCGCGTAAGCGTGACTATACCAAGAAGTAAAGGGGGCTAGCGGAACCATGGCTGAACAGAAGTTCATTGAACTGCGTATCAAGCGCCAGGAGTCTCCGGGTAAGCCCGCCTACTGGGAGGAGTTCAAGCTCCCCTATCGCCAGGGTGCGAATATCATCTCCTGCCTTATGGAGATTCAGCGCAACCCGATCAACGCGCAGGGCAAGAAGACCACCCCGGTCGCCTGGGAGTCCAATTGCCTGGAGGAGGTCTGCGGCGCCTGCACCATGGTGATCAACGGCAAGGCTCGCCAGTCTTGCTCCTCGCTGGTGGATAACTTCACCCAGCCCATCACCCTGGAGCCGATGAAGTCCTTCCCGATCATTCGTGACCTGATGGTCGACCGGAGCCGGATGTTCGAGGCCCTGAAGCGGCTGAACGCCTGGATTCCGATCGATGGCACCCACGACCTGGGCCCCGGCCCCAAGCAGTCCCCGGTCGATCAGGAGTGGATGTATAAGCTCTCTGAGTGCATGACCTGCGGCTGCTGCATGGAGGCCTGCCCCAACTACAACGACGGGACCGAGTTCGTCGGCCCCGCCCCGATCTCTCAGGTCCGGCTCTTCAACGCCCACCCGACCGGCGCCCTGAACGCCCACGAGCGGCTTGAGCCGCTGATGGGCGAGGGCGGCATCAACGAGTGCGGCAACGCCCAGAACTGCGTGAAGGCCTGCCCGAAGGAGATCCCGCTGACCACGTCGATCGCCGACGTGAACCGGCAGATCACCCTCTACGCCATCAAGAAGGCCTTTGTAAAGTAAGCACGAAGCCCCGCCATCCGGCTGTGACCGGGTGGCGGGGCTTTTCGGTGGGCTTGGAATGATTTAGCGGCCTCGTTCCACACTGGCTGCAACCTCGGCCCCAGGGTCGAGCTTGCGTGCCGTGGGGCTCTTCTCCACGTCGGCAACCTCCTTGTAAGTGCCAAGGAGCATGTCGAGACTGGGGTTGGTGACCCCGTACCAGTAATGCTCGTTCTTGAAGTGATGCCAGAGATGGTACTTCTTCATCCACCGGCCCCAGGGCGTCAGGGGGGTAACGGGGCGGTGCGCCACGTAGTGGAGCCATTCGTAGTACATGAGCAGGCCCATGGAGCCGGTGAGAAACCCGGCTGCAAGGCGGATATCGCCGGTCACCCACCAAGCGATCGAACCCGAGATGAAAAACTGGGGGATGGAGTACCAGATCGGCAGAAAGAGCAGGTGGAGATCGTTGGGCTCCTCGTGGTGGTGGTAGTGGAGCCGGTAGATCGCCTTGCGGAGCAGCGGGCTTTTCGGGGGCGCCATGTGGAAGAAGAACCGGTGCGTGGTGTACTCGCTGATAAAGAAGAGCCCGACCCCGACCAGCAGGGCAAACCAGACCTGCGGGCGTGGCGCCTGTGACAAGGCGAAGCCGGCCACCGCCAAGGTGAGCAGGCCCATGATCTGAATGTCGGGGTACCGCAGGAACTCCATCACATGTTTTCGCATGGACCATACCCCCATTTCTTGTGTCTACTTTACCTTTATACACAACTATGTGTAAAGCGCGAAGTCCCGCTCCCCCCATTCGGGGAAGCGGGACTTCGCAGTGCAGGAGACGGTTACTTCAGGTTGAACTCGACCGTCACATTCACCTTCATGTCCAACTCGCCGGGCTGGACCTGCATGGCGCTGCCGGCATCCATGGTGGCCATCTTGACGTACTCTTCCCGGTACATGGGGGCCGGGCCGCCTGGCTCGCCCACATGCACCCGCCGGACACCGGCCACGGTCACGCCCAGCTTCTTGGCGGCGATCTCTGCCTTTTGGCGAGCGTTCTCCACCGCCTTGCCAAGCGCCTCTTCCTTCACCTTGTCTGCATCTCGCACCGTGAAGGCGATCGATGTCACCTGGTTGGCGCCGGCGGCGATGGCGGCATCGATGAGGCTGCCGACGCTCTCTGGCTTGTTGCTAGTCACCCGAATGGAGGAGTTGACCCGATAGCCGATCAGCGTGGGGGCGTGCTCCTTGTTGTAGCTGTACTCCGGGTGAATCTGAAAGGAAGAGGTCTGCAGCTTCTCCTGCGGGATTCCCTGGGCCTTGAGCGCCTCGATCACGGCGTTCATGGCCTGGTTCGCCTCAGTCTGGGCGACCTGGGCCGTGGAGGCCTGCTTGGTGAAGCCGAGGGTGACCAAAGCGGTGTCAGGCTTTACGCTCACGGTTCCCGTGCCGGCCATGGCCATGAAGTTGCCGGCGTCGGGGTTGTTGAGAACCTGAATCTGTTGGGTCGGGCGCAGGAGGAACATGGCCCCGAGGATCAGGGCGGTCATACAGGCCATGGCGGCCAGCAGCAGGCGGTTCTCGTTCATCGGAAATGCCCCCTCTGGAAATCTACGTCTCTAGCAGATGGACGGGGAGGGGGGCTCCGTACGTTTCATGGGAGTTGCTGGCTGAGAGGAAAAAGGACCGCCAGGGCTCAGCGGCCCGGCGGTCCCTGCGCTAACTGCCTTGAAAGAGGCTCGTCCAGGAGAGGTAGAGGAGCGGCAGCTGCCAGGGCAGCGTACCAACCAGAACGATCGCCAGTGCGACACCTGCTGGCCTTCCGGCCAGCCGCCGCACACCCGCTGTCTGAACACCAATGCGCCACACGATAAAAGGGAGAGAGACCCAGAAGAGCAGCGTGCGCTGCTCACGCAGGAACGGGTAAAAGGTGACCATATCCTCCAGGAGGAAGAGCGCCCAGGTCAGGCCAGTGTACTTCAGCGCCTCGGACCAGGTAATCGCCCAGCCGAAGAGGCGGCCGGCACCGAAAAAGCATAGGCCTTGGAAGGTGAAGATCAGCAGGAGGAAGACCGCCCAATTGTAGATGATATCTGCATTCGACGGCGTGGGGACCATGCGCCGTATGACGGGGTCGTTCACCATCATGACCGCTTCAATCGTAAAGACGGAGAGCAGGATCCACCAGTAGGAGTAGGTCATTTCGGTGCGGGCCCGCTCAAAGGTTTCCCCCGGGCGGAACAGCACCCCCAAGATCCAATCAGGTAGGGCCACTACTTCGCGCTCCTTCGCTGCATCACGGCCTGGCGCAGCGCCAGCATGGTCGTACCGGGAAGCCACTCACCGCTGGGGTCAGGCCCGGCGAGGCCCGCTTCCGTGCAGTAGCCGGCCAGTGAGCCGCGTGTGTTGTAGGTAAGTTCACCGCTGACCGCCCCGTCAAATACGCCCAACTCCCGTAGAATCGACTGCAGCAGGCGAATCTTGTCGGGGGAGTCAAGCAGGTAGCGCTCTGGGGGAGTCGGGCCAAGCCAGACCTGCCGGTGCAGGTCGAGAAGACGGCGCAGCTCCTCAATCGGCTCGCGGTGGTCGTCGACCCGCAGGTCGACCAGGCGGTCGTTAAAGCCACCGTAGCCGCCACCGGCTCGGACCACATAGAGCGCAGCCGATTGCTTCCCCCGGCTGTCACCACCCGCCGCCTGGGCGGCAGCCAGCGCAGCCACCAACCGGTCAGCCAGGTGCGGGAGGTGGGCCGAATTCTCGTAGGCTCGGGCCATGGACGTAACGGTCTCCTCGCTCACGAGAATATTCCCCTGGCAGGCGTAGCCGTCGCCAACATGATGCCCGGCCCAGTGCATGCACTGGGCGCCGGTGTAAGCCGCAGCGTTCCCCTGCTGGTCCACCACGCCCAGCTGCCGGTGTTCCCGACCCTCATCTTCCGCGAGGAGCCGCTCGACCACCTCGGAGGCGCTTAGCCCCTGCTCCAGCAAGGCCAGCCCGCTGGGGCCATAGGCAACGTTGGCCCAGGCCTGAGTGGCAATAGCGCCCACATTAGCCTTGGCCCAGGGAACCGCAGAGCCGACAGCGAGAAACTTGGACTGGACCCCGATGCCGAGTTCGCCGGTCTCGGGATCGCGGGCAACGATAGAGAACGTGGCGATCACGGGCTGCAACCAACTCCACCCCTCACAGGTTCGTTGTGACTTACTTCGGGCAGGCGGAGGAGAACTCCTGCGCCCCTGCCGCACACACAGGCGACCTCCGGATTCTGCCCGGAGGTCGCCCGTCTTTGTACTTATGAGAGCTCTACGGTCCAGGTGGCCGGGTCCCACATGACTTTGAGTCCGAGCCCCTCTGCCAGCACCCGAATCGGGACCATGGTCCGGCCGCCGACGAGCACCGGGGCGACGTCAGCCTGGAACGCAGCGAGCTGCTGCCCGCTCTCCCTCACCGTTACGCCCGTCCGTCCGATCTGGAGGGTGACATGGCGGTCGTTGCGCTCGACCGTGACCTGCTGTGCGGCTCCATCCCACGTGAGTCGGGCCTTTAAAGCCTCAGCCACCGCCCGCAGTTCCACCAAGGTCCGTCCGCTGGCCATGATCGGCGCCTGCTCCATGCGCAGTGGTCTGGTGTCGAGTCTCACCTGAATCAGCCGCTCCGGACGGTAGTAGACCACCCCAAGGTAGGGGGTAAGATCACCACTCAGCGGAATCACCCGGGAGACCCGGTAGACCCGCTCCGACTCGTTGCGCACCTCTTCGGTACCGGCCACGGCCACCAACTGCCCTACCAGGTGGCTGAGATCGCGGCCCACCAGCCGGACCGGGGAGCTCTCCGCCTGCTCCACCAAGAGGAACCCATGGCAGTCCTGCTCGATCCGACCAAAGAGCAGCCGGTGGGGTGGCTCAGCCGGCAGCTCCACGGTCTTGTGGGGGCCGATCTCCTCAACCTGCAGCACCTGGCGCATGAAGATGGAGGGGCCATGGAGCAGGGTGCCCTTCACCACCACCATCCGCCCGAGGAGCGGCGCCAACTGGTCCGGCTTCACGCCCAGCAGAACGTAGCCGTTCACCTCGTAGTGGCCAGGGCCGTCGACGTACTGAAGGATGCCGGTGACAGCCATGTGCTTGCTCGGGGTGACCGGCTGCGCAGGGACTGCCGGCAGCCGCGGCACCAGCGGTATGGCCGAATTGGCGCCCCCGATGCCCGGTACTCCGATCAGGAGCGCTCCAACCAGAAGACCTGTAACTGCCGCTCGAGACATAGAAGACCGCCTCCTTTTCTCCGGGTGTTCTTCACCCTAATAGACGGAGGCAGTTTCCAATAAGTTACAGAAACTGTCAGCTAAAAACCCGCTCCACCAATGGCGGCAGCCTCTTCTGCTGGCAAGACCCATTCGGCGGAGGCCAGCGCCTCCTCCCACTGTGCCTCGGTGCGGGGGCCGATCAGTGCCGAGGAGACGGCGGGGTGAGCCAGCACCCAGTTGATCGCCACCTGCCCCGCCGGGCGCCCCAGCCGGGCGGCGGCGCCGGCCATCCTCCGGGCGGCATCGAGGGCGGTGGGGGTGAGCCGGTTCTGCTGCCAGGCTGGGTTCTGCCAGCCACGCGAACCTTCCGGCACCCCTTCGAGGTACTTGCCGGTAAGCACCCCGCCGGCCAGCGGGCTGTATGCCAGTACCCCGACCCCTTCGCTCAGGCAGAGCGGGAAGAGTTCGGTCTCTGGATCCCGGAAGACCAGGTTATACCGGGGCTGGACCGAGTCGAAGCGGGCCCAGCCCTGCCTGTCGCTCACCCAGAGCGCCTTGCACAACTGCCAGGCAGCATAGTTGGAGCAGCCGATATAGCGCACCTTCCCCTGACGCACCAGGTCGTTCAGCGCCGAGAGGGTCTCATCTAGCGGGGTATTGGGGTCCCACCGGTGGACCTGGTACAGGTCGATATAGTCGGTCTGCAGGCGCTCCAGGCTCGCCTCCACCGCCTGGAAGATATAGCGGCGGGAGAGCCCATCGCCAAGCGCTGTGGCCCGCCCGAGCTTGGTGGCGAGGACCGCCTCATGCCGCCGCCCTCGCAGCGAACGGCCCACAATCTTCTCCGACTCGCCCCCGGCGTAAACATCTGCGACATCGATCAGGTTGACGCCCGCATCGAGGGCGCGGTGAATGATGCGGGCCGCCTCATCTTCGCCGGTCTTTTCGCCAAACATCATCGTGCCCAGGCCGATCTCAGAGATCTTGAGCCCGGTTCGGCCTACCCTTCGATAGCGCACCGGCCCGCCTCCTATCCACCTCTAGTGATCGTACTGAACCGGGTCGCGCCGTGCGGCGACCGACTGAACCAGGCCAATCGCAGCCAGGTTGGCCAGCAGCGCTGTCGGACCGTAGCTGATAAACGGCAGGGGAATGCCGGTGACCGGCGTCAGCCCCATGGTCATGCCGATATTCTCCAGCACATGGGCGGCGAGGAGCCCGGTCACCCCCACCACAATCAGCGTCCCGTACCGGTCCCGTGCCGTGAACGCCACCGTGGCTAATCGGAAGAAGATCAGGGCATAGAGCGCGATCACCGCAACCCCGCCCACCAGGCCGAATTCCTCCACCACAACAGCGAAGACGAAGTCGGTGTGGGGGAAGGGGAGCCAGTCGTTCTTATGGCGGTCTCCCTGTCCGAGGCCCTTGCCCCACACGTCGCCGGTGGCAATGGCCAGCTTCGACTGAATCACCTGGTAGCCGGACCCCTGTGGGTCCTTCTCCGGATAGAGGAAGGTGTCAATGCGGGCCCACTGGTCCTCGCGTATGGGAAAGTTGGTGCCGAAAGTGTAGTGGCTATAAACCAGGCCCCCAATTAACGCCGCCCCCAAGATCGCCCCACCGAGAATCTTGATTCCAGGGAAGCCTGCCCCATAGACCATGGCCACAGGAATGGCCACAAAGACCAGAGCCGTGCCGAGGTCGCCCTGCAGAATCACCATGCCGAAGACAGGGAGCACGTGCATGACCGGGGTGAAGAGGTCGAACCAGGTCTGCAGGCGTTCCATGCCATCGAGCATCTTGGCCAGGGTGATGATCAGCAGGATCTTACTTAACTCCGAGGGCTGAATCTGAACGGGACCCAGCCGGATCCAGTTCTTGTTGCCGTTGATCTCCACACCGATCAGCACAACGGCCAGCAGCATGAGGATGTTGAGCCCGTAGATCCACCAGTAGAGTTGCCGGAGTTCGTTGTAGTCAAGCAACAGGAGGATCACCCAGGCGATGATCCCCATCGCCACCGCGGCCCCCTGCCTGATCAGGTTGCCCCTGACATCATCGGGGGGTGAGGCGCTGGAGATGACAACGAACCCGACCCCGGCGATGGCAAGGACGAGGAGAAAGAGCCACCAATCCATCGACTTCCAGAAGCGCCGGTGCCAGTACACATCACCACCCCCTCATAACCCTATACCATTCGGCTGGAATCCTGACCTTTCCTCCTAAAAAAAGTGCCACCCAAACGGGTGGCACTACGTCCAATAGGATGATGGGTTTCGGTTAACCCTTGCGGGGCAGCCCCAGGTTGCGGCCGCCCGATTCCCGGGGCCGCGCCTCATTGACCGTCAGCGGACGCCCGGCCCATTCGGCGCCGTTCAAGGCGTTGATGACGGTCTCTGCCGCATCATCGGGGACCTCGACGAAACCGAAGCCGCGGGAACGGCCCGTCTCACGATCGGTCACGATGCGAGCGGAGAGCACCTCACAGTACTGGGACACGGCGTTGTGAAGGTCTTCGCTGGTGGCAGCCCAGGGGAGGTTACCGAAGTACAGGGTCTTGGCCATTTGCTCTCGTACTCCCGTCTGTTTGGATTGCTCGCAGGCGATTGCACGGAGACTCACCCTGTCAACCGAGGGATCTTGCTTACCCGGCAACACGAAGCGATGCATTATTCAGTTTACACGTGATCGTGCAAGAGGTGCAAGGGGTTTCCGGTCTTAACTCGGGTTTGACCTGTAGAATCCTGTTCGATAAAGTGAAAGTATGTCGATAGGGGAGGACCACTGCATGCTACGCCGCTGGGCACCCATGTTGCTCATCTTGCTGCTGCTGGTTGGCTGCACCAGGCCCCAGCAACCACCCACCGCGCACCCGAACCCTGACACCCCGCCCCCTGGCCCCAAACCGACGCCTGCCGCCTACGACCTGGTGATCAAGGGCGGCACGATTATTGATGGCACCGGCTCTGCCCGGTACCGGGGAGATGTGGCCATTCAGGGCGATCGGATTGCCGCTGTCGGCAAACTGGGCGCCTATACCGCCACTGCCGAGATTGATGCCACCGGGCTGATCGTGGCCCCTGGCTTTATTAATCCGCACTCGCACACCCACGACGACGCCATCAACCCCTTTATTGAGCGAGATGCGGTCGCCTCGCTCATGCAGGGGATCACCACCGAGATCGGCGGGGTCGACGGACGCTCTCCGGTCGATATCGGGCAGGAGTTGAAGCGGCTCGCAGATGAGGGCACCGGCGTCAACTTCGGGCTGTTCCTGGGCCAGGGCTCCGTTCGCCAGACGGTGATGGGCCAGATTACCGGGCCGGCCAACCCGGACCAGCTCGGCCAGATGAAGCGTCTGGTCCGCAAGGCGATGGAGGACGGCGCTTTCGGCCTTTCCACCGGGCTGGAGTACCGCTTTGGCTCGTACGCAGACACCGAAGAGATCACCGCCCTGGTGGCGGAGACGAAGGGCTACGGCGGTATCTACTCCACCCACCTGCGGAGCGAGGGCGACCGGATCGTGGAGGGGCTGAAAGAGGCGCTCACGATCAGCGAGCGGGCGGGGGTCCCGCTGAACTACTCCCACGCCAAGATCGTTCACTACCGCAACTGGGACAAAGAGGACCAGGTCTTCGAACTGATCGAGGCGGCGATCAAGAAGGGGCAGAAGGTCTTTGCCGACGTCTACCCCTACCTGGCGCCCGATTACGGGGTCAACCGGCTGCTTTCGGACTGGGCAGGGGTGCTGCCGCCCGAGTACCTGCTGATCGTGAACGGCGGGGACCCGGGGCTTCACGGCAAGACCGTGGCCCAGGCGGCCAAGACGCTGGGGGTACCGGTGGAGCAGGCCGCTGGGAAGCTGCTCGCCCTGCACCCGGAGATTCGGGTGGTCGCTCTGGTCTCCAGCGAGTCGGCCATGATTCGGTTCTACAAGGCGCCCTGGTCGGTGGTCGCGACGGATGGCGAGGCGCAGCCCAAGCTGAACAGCCCAAGTGAGGCACTGAGCTATGGCCTGCACCGCCGCTCTTACGGCGCCTACCCGCAGCTGCTGGGGAACCTGGTGCGGGAGCAGAAGATCCTCACCCTGGAACAGGCGATTCGCAAGTCGACGGGCCAGGTGGCGGATTCCATGGCCATCAAGAACCGGGGGTACCTGAAACCCGGCCAATACGCCGACATTGTCGTCTTCAACGCCGACACCATCGCCGACAAGACCACATGGCTGAGCCCGCAGGAGTACCCGGAAGGAATCCGCTATGTGCTGGTCAACGGCTCCGTGGCTGTCAACCAGGGCAAGTGGATCGAAGGGCGCCGCGGGCGGATTATTCGCCCGGGGCAGTAGCGGGAGGAATGAGCCTGGAGCCGGCGTCCCTGCCCCTCTCTAAACCCCGTGCACCCGGCGGGTCTCCAAAATCTGTGCCGTGTGGCCGATGGCGTGGCTGCCCAGCAGGCTGAGCATCTGCCGTACGGTGGCCGTGCCGGTGGCCGATGTCACCACGCTGCGGTCCAGCGCCCCGGGCAGGTGGCGGACCAGGGCGGTCACGTGGGCCCGAATGGCCGCAAAGAGGGCCACAGAGGTCTCCACCGGACGGTGGGCCGAGTCCAGGCCCTCGACCCAGTGGTCCTGGTTGTAGGGGTTCGACTTGAAGTCGCGCCCCGGCTCCGCCAGCGCCATGAGGATGCGGCCCAGTGAAGAGGCGTCCGAGTCGGTCATGTGGTGGACGGTCTGCCGAATCGACCACTTCCCCGGGGCCCTGACCAGGTCCAGTTGGGCCTCGGTCAGCCCTGCCAGCGCCTCCTCCAGTCTGGCCGGGGCGGAGGCGAATCGCTCGATTACCTGCTCATCGGTCAGCGCAGGCGCCTGCCAAAAGGCGGGCCGGTACCCGTCAGGATCGGTCAGCTCCATGGCGCGCGCCCCGTCTTCCAGTGTGATCACCGGGTCGGCCTGGAGCCCCCGGGCGATCAGGGCCGCATGGTAGGCCTGGAGGTCCATCGGGGCGGCCATGTAGAGCCGCTTGCCGGGCTCCGTCACCTGATGGGGCGGGTCTGTCCACGGGGTGATGTCGCGGACCGACGGAAGGGCCAGCAGGAGGGGAAGCCCCCCTTGTCGGGAGACCTGGGCCACGCCGGCGGCAGGGTCGGTCCAGTCCAGGGTGAGGCCGAGGCCGTCGCAGTAGAAGCGGATCGATTGATTGAGATTGGTTACACGCAGAGCGCTGACCGGTCGCTGTGTCATGGTGGTTTCCTCCCCGTTTTCGGTCTCTACCCTCCACCACGGCATTTCGGCCCGGAACGATACGCTGCCTGCAAGAAATTTTGTGAGCGCTGCCATCAGGCGAAGCCCCTGGTGGGAAGACTTCTTTCGAGGAGGCCGGACCCAACATGGCACATTGGCTCATGAAGACCGAGCCCGACGAGTTCAGCTATAAAGACCTGGAGCAGGCGGGGCGGGAGCCCTGGAACGGGGTCCGCAACGCCGTGGCGCTCAAGCACATGCGGGCGATGATGCCCGGCGACACCTTTCTCTTCTACCACACGGGCAACGAGAAGGCCATTGTGGGGGTGGGAAGGGTGATCAGCGAGCCCTACCCCGACCCTGAAGCGGAAAACCCCAAGTATGTAGCGGTTGACACGGCTCCGGGCTACCGGTTCCAGGTGCCGGTCACCCTGGCGGCCATCAAGGCAGACGAGCGGTTCGCCGACTGGGAACTGGTTCGGCAGTCCCGCCTTTCGGTCATGCCGGTCAGCGAGGAGCAGTGGGGCTGGCTGCACGACATGGGCGGAACCGAACCGCAACCGCTGCCTCCGCAGTGATACGGGTCGCTGAGAAGGCTCTCCCTGGCCGGGGAGGGCCTTCTCAGCGGGTCTGGCGTCAAAACCTGAAGGAGGATCCCATGCCGATTGCGAACCCTCTGCCAGGAGGTGTAAAGCCTTTATGCGCGTCACGTTAAGCACCATAATCGAGCGACTCGGTCGCCCTGGTCCCGCTGCCGCCCTGTTGGTCGGCGCGGGCATGTCGGTTGAGGCCGGAATCCCTATGGCCAAGAAAGATGTCCCCCAGATCAAGAGCGTGGCGACGCAGATCGCCGAGCACATCTTCTTCCGCAACAAGAAGCGCCTGCCCAACGATCAGATCGAGCTGGAGGCCTGGCTGGCGGAGTGCGGGTTGCTTCAGAACGACGCCACCCGGTACTCTGACTCGCTTCAGCTGATCGCCAAGGACCCCGCCGGGCGCCAGCGGTATCTGGAGCAGTTCTTTGTAGGTCGCCGCCCCACCGCCTCCCACGAGATCATCGCCAGGTTTGTGGCCCGGGGGTACTTCCGCCAGACCTTTACCACCAACTTTGACCCGCTGCTGGAGCGAGCCATGCTCTACGCCGGTCTCGACGTGGCCGTGGCCGGCGACGCCGAGCTGGTGAACAAGCTGGCGGCCGGCCCGGCGCCGGTGGTCTACAAGGTTCACGGCGACTACCTCATGACCAACCACAAGCATACCATCGAGGAGACAACGGCCCTGGAGCGGGCGATGCACGACCGGTTGGTCGATGTGGTCCTGAAGCGGTCGATCCTGGTGATCGGGCACTCGGGCTCCGACAAATCGATCATGGATGCCCTTGCCGAGGGGTTGGCGGGTTCCGCTACCTCTGAGGTGCTCTGGGTCCTCTACGGCAACGATGTGCCCAGCCCCCTGCTGGCGGAGCTTCAGCGCAGGTTCAATAAGCGTGTGCTGATCGCATCGACCCCAGGGTACCTTGAGTTCTGGGAGACCGCAGCACGGCGGGTGCTGGACCGCGCCCCGCTGACCCGGCACGACCCGCGCATCGCTGCCTCCTACTTTGTGGGCCGCACCGAGGTGACGGTGCTGGTGGGCGATATTACCGAGGTGGGGGCCGAGGCGATCGTCGCCTCCGACGATGCCCGGCTCTCTCACTCGGGCGGGGTCTCCGAGGCGATTTTCCACGGGGCCGGCCCGGCGCTGGAGCGTGACCTGGAGCAGTTCTGGCCGCGGCTGCCCCTCTCCCCCGGCGACGTGGTGGCAACGGGCCCGGGGCTGCTGGCTGACCGCGGGGTGCGGTACATCTTCCATGCCGTTGTCACCCCCGACTGGAAGGTTCCGGCCAAGGCGGAGGCGACCCGCACCGCCACGCGCCGGATCCTGGACGAGGCGGAGTGCCGTGAGCTACGCACCCTGGCCATCCCGGCGCTGGGCGGGGGTCAGGGCGGCCTTCCCCCGGAAGATGTGGCCAGCGCCATGGTCGGGGCTGTTCTGGAGCATCTGCATAACGGCTCCGGGCTGCGGCAGGTGGTCTTTGTCCTCTACACACCCATGGCCCTGGAGGCGTTCAAGAACGGGCAGATGGACGCCATCGCACACCAGCAGGAACAGGAACTGCGGGAGGCGCTGGCCAACCTCGACCCCGACCTGGTGGAACTGAGCGAGGCGGTGATGGCGGACCAGGACTGGGGCCTTGCCAACCCCATGGCGGCACAGACCTGGCTTCGGGAACTGGTTGCCCGGCAGCCGTCGATTGCCGGCGAGGCGGTGCGATACTGCCACGCCCGCTGGCATACCCACCTCTGCCGCCTGCTGGCCAGCGCTGCCGACAAGCCGGGCAAGCAGGAGCAGATCGCCTTCTGGCAGCGGCAGGTCCAGGCGTTGGAGATCAGCTACGCCCCAGTCTTCCATTAGGGATAAGCTAAGGCGAGGAGGGTGGCCGTTGACCACTCGTCGCAAAGTACTGCTTGCGGCCGGTTTTGCGCTGGTGCTGCTTCTGGCGATGACCGTTGGCACACAGTGGGTCTTCGCCCGGTACGAGGAGCGCACCCTCACCGTCCCGGAAGCGCTGCTCTTTGTCATGGAGACCCTGACCACCACCGGCTATGGTGAGCAACTGCCCTTCAAGTCGGGTGTCACCGCGATCTGGGCTGTCGTGCTCATGGTGACCGGGTTCGTGCAGATCTCGGTCTGGCTCACCAGCCTGGCCTCTACCTGGGTGCAGAACCACCTGCAGACCCTGCCCCCCCGGCATGCTCCGGCGGGGTTCAAAGATCACGTGATCATCTGCGGAGCAGGGGCGGTAGGGGAGTTTCTCGCCCGCGAACTGAAGCAGGCGGCGATCGACTACGTGCTGGTCGATGACCGCCGGCGGGTGCTGGAGGGGCACATGCGTGACGGCCTCGTCGTGCTGGAGGGGGATGTGCGCCACGCCGAGACGCTGCAGGCGGCCCGCATTGGGACCGCCCGGGCGGTGGTCTCCACCCTGAACGACACCGACGACGCCTCTGTCGCCCTGGTGGTCCGGGCGCTGTCTGGGGACCTGCCCTTCTACTGCACAGTGGAGCATGTAGAGAATGAGCGGTTTCTGCGGGCCGCAGGAGCCAGCCATGTGGTGCTGGCGAAGCGGACCCTGGGCGAGCGGCTGGGCTGGTTGGCCACCGCTCCCCTGGCGGGCATGGTCGACCGTCTCTGGGGCGATGACGCGGGGCTGAATGTCGCCACCGTGCCCATTCTGCCCGGCTCACAGCTGGCGGCGCCCACCCTGCGCGAGGCGAAGATCCGGGAGCGGACCGGCGCCAACGTGCTGGGGCTCTGGAGCCACGGCCACTTCATTCCGGCCACCGGGCCCGACCTGCCGCTCTACCCGGGCAATGTGCTGATCGCCGCCGGCACCCCCACCGACCTGGAGAGGCTGAAGGCGCTCTCCGCCGGACACGCCCGGCCGATCGCTCCGGCCACAGGCCCGGTGCTGATTCTGGGCTTCGGCGACGTGGGGCGGGCGGCGGCGCAGAGGCTGCAGGCCGCCAACATCCCCTACCGGGTTCTCAGCCTGAAGCTGCCCGAGGGGATCGAGGGCGACTGGGTTCAGGGCGACGCCACCAGCACCGAGGACCTCCAGCGGGCAGGGATCGAGCAGGTGGGCCGCTGTATCGTGGCGATCGACGACGACACCCGCTCGGTATTCGCCACCCTGCTGGTCCGCCAGCTCAACCCCGGACTCCGCATCGTGGCCCGGGCAAACTCCATCGAGGCGGTGACCCGACTTTACCTGGCCGGGGCCGACAACGTGCTCTCGGTCTCCGAGATCGGCGGCGCCCAGTTGGCCCGGCTGCTCCAGGCCTCCGGCAAGGGGCTCCCCACGCTGGAAGATGTGGAGACCCGGCTCGTGCCGGTGCCCAGCTCGCTGGTGGGCAAGAACCTGGTCTCCGGCCAGGTCGGCAAGCGCACCGGGTGCATTGTGCTCGCCATTCAAACCCAAAGCGGCACCGTCGAGATCACCCCCTCGCCCAAGCGAATCCTGTTCGCCGGCGAGAAGTTGGTTCTCTTCGGTACCGCTGAGCAGTTTGATCAGTTCACCGATGCCTTCGGACGGTAACGTCGGCCCGTTTACCAGCCCTTGCTGTCGCGGCCGTCGATGTAAATGGGGTTCTCCGGCGGTGCCCCCTCGCACCAGTACCGGTCGAAGTCGGTGACGCCGGCCTCCCGCAGAATCTCCTCGTCGAGCAACTGCCGCCCTGTGCAGGCGGAGGGCTCCTGGGAGAGGATTGCCATAGTGGCGTCGCACATGATCTCGGGCGTGCGCCACTGCTCTCGGGCGCCCAGGGCGTTGTTGATCACCGCCGCTGTCTCAATGGGGGTGACGGGCCAGAGGGCGTTGGAGGCGATGTTATCGGCCCGGTGCTCCTCAGCGATGCCAATGGCCAGGCGGGCCATGCCCATCTTGGCGATCATGTAAGCTACCATGCCCGGGTTGGCGGTGGTGGTGATGGGTGGGGCCATGGTAATGATATGGCCCCATTTTTGCTTGACCATGTACGGTAGTGCATAATAGCTGCAGAGGTACGAGGCACGCACGTTCACCTGCATCAGCAGGTCGAAGCGCTTGCCGGGGGTCTCCAGGACTGGCTTCCACCAGAGGGCGCCGGCGTTGTTGATCAGAATATCGATGCGCCCGAACTCCGCCGCCGCCTGCTCCACCATGGCGGCAATCTCCTCTTCGTTACGCACGTCTACCTTCACCGGCAGTGCCCGCCGCCCGAGGCTGCGCACCTCTTCTGCCGTGTCATAGATCGAACCCGGCAGCTGATCTGTCGACCGCTCGCTCTTGGCCGCGACGACAATATCGGCTCCTTCCTGCGCCAGCCGGAGTGCCAGCGCCCTTCCGATGCCCCGGCTCGCTCCGGTAATAATCGCGACCCGTCCCTCCAAGACCTTTCCCACTATTCGCACCTCCACCGTTAGATAGATGCTCCCATTTGTTCAATTAGTCTGTTGGGGTGCAGGCTCCTGCCGATGCCCTATATGCGATACCCGTAAGATTGGTATAAACTAAATGGGACTGCCCATCGCTTCCGCTGTGCGATCGGCGGGGGGAAACCTGAAAGGAGCCGTGATGACTCCCCATGCTCAAGAATGACCGCATCCTCCGTGCTGCCCGCCGCCAACCTGTGGATCAGGTGCCCGTCTGGTTTATGCGCCAGGCTGGGCGCTATCAGCCCGAATACCGGGCGATCCGCGAGAAGTACACACTCATGGAGATCTGCGAGCATCCGGAGGTTTGTACGGAGGTCACCCTCCTTCCGGTCAAGCAGTTGAATGTCGATGCCGCCATTCTCTTCTCCGACATCATGACCCCGCTGCGGGGCATGGGCCTGAAGGTCGACATTGTGGAGAATGTCGGCCCGGTCTTCGAAGAGGCGATCAACACCGCCAGGCAGGTGGAGGAGATTCCGCCCTTCGTCGCCGAAGAGGCGGTGCCCTACGTCCTGGAGACCATTCGGATGCTGAACCGCGAGCTGGAGGTGCCGCTGATCGGCTTTACCGGCGCGCCCTTCACCCTCGCCTCCTATATGGTAGAGGGCCGGCCCACCAAGGACTACCGCAAGGTGAAGACCCTCATGTACTCCCAGCCGGCCGTCTGGAGCGCGCTCATGGAGAAGCTCTCCGACATGGTCGCCACCTACCTGGTCGACCAGATCAACGCCGGCTGCCAGATGGTGCAGGTCTTCGACTCCTGGGTCGGCAACCTGACCCGCCAGGACTACGAGACCTACGTGCGCCCGCACATGTTCAAGATCAGCGAGGCGGTCCGGGCGACCGGCGCCCCAATGATCTACTTTGGCGTGAACACCGGCCACCTCATGGAGTCGATGTCCCAGATTAAGCCCGATGTGATGGGCATTGACTGGCACGAGGAGCTGGACAAGGCCTGGGAGCGCATTGGCCCCGACTTTGCTGTGCAGGGCAACCTCGACCCGGTCGCGGTCTTTGCGCCGCCCACCGTGCTGGAGGCGAAGGTGAAAGATATCCTCCGCCGCACCGAGGGCCGGTCTGGCCACATCTTCAACCTGGGCCACGGCATCATGCCGTCCATGTCGGTGGATGCCCTGAAGCGTGTGGTGGAGATCGTTCACAGCTACGACCACAAGGAGGGATAGCCCCAGATGACCAAGCCCGTGGTTGGCGTTCTCGTTATGGCATACGGCACTCCGAACAAGAAGGAGGAGATTCTGCCGTACTACACCCATATCCGCCGGGGCAGGCCCCCCACGCCCGAACTGCTGGAGGAACTGACCCAGCGCTACGAGGCGATCGGCGGCCTCTCCAACCTCAATCAGATCACCCGCGCCCAGGCCGAGGGCGTTCTTCGGGAGCTGCAGGCGCAGGATCCCGGCACCGACTGGCGGCTCTACGTCGCCAACAAGCACTGGGAGCCGTGGATTCCCGATGTGGTCAAGCAAATGGCGGCCGACGGCATCAAGAAGTCGGTGGGGATCGTTTTGGCCCCCCAGGGCTCCAAGATGTCCTCCGGCTCTTACTTCGAGCAGGTGAACAAGGCGCTGGCCGAACTGCCGGAGCCCTTCGCCATGACCCAGGTCTTCAGCTGGCACCTGGAGCCCGATTTCATCGCCGCCGAGGTGGAGATGATGCGGGAGGCCCTGGCCAAGTTCCCCGAGGGGCAGCCCGATGTGATCTTCACCTGCCACTCCCTGCCCGAGCGAATTCTGACCTGGAACGACCCCTACCCGCAGCACCTGCGGGAGATCGGCCAGGCGGTGGCCGAGCAGTGCGGCCTGACCCGTGTGCACTACGCCTACCAGTCTGCCGGCCGGACCCCTGAGCCCTGGCTCGGGCCCGATGTGCGGGACAAGGTGGCGGAGCTGGCTGAGGGTGGGGTCAAGTCGGTGATCGTCTCCTCGGTGGGCTTTATTTCGGACCACCTCGAAGTCCTCTACGACCTCGACATCGAGATGGCACAGACCGCCGATGAACTGGGTATTCACTTCGAGCGGACCGGCATGCTGAACGATCACCCGCTGCTGCTGCGGGCGCTCGCCACGGTGGTGCGCCGGGCCGCGCAGGAGGAGTAAGCATGGAGACCATTCTGATCGCCGGGGCAGGAATTACCGGCCTGTCCGCTGCCTATCACATTCTGAAGAAGGCGAAGGCGGCGGGGAAGGATCCGCAGATCATCATCGTCGAGAAGGAGAAGCGGCTGGGCGGCAAGACCCAGACCGAGGTAGTCGACGGCATGGTGATCGAGGAGGGGCCGGATTCGGTTATCGCCTTCAAGCCCTGGGCGGTCCAACTCGCCAAGGAGTTGGGGCTCGAGACGGTCGGCACCAACCCGAAGGTGAAGACGACGTATATCATGCATCACGGGACGATGGAGCCGCTGCCGGTCGGCATGCAGATCATGATCCCGACCGAGGTCTGGCCCTTCCTGAAGACCCGCCTGCTCTCGCCACTGGGCAAGCTGCGGGCCGGTCTTGAGCCCATTATGCCGGTCCGGAAGTCCGACGAGGACGAGTCCATCGGCTCCTTCGTGGGACGCCGCTTTGGGCAGGAGGTCCTGGAGAACGTGGCCGGCCCGCTGATGGGCGGTATCTACGGCGGCGACTTCCACGCCGTCTCCATGAAGGCGACCTTCCCCCGGTTCCTCCAGATGGAGCGGGAGGGCGGTTCACTGCTGCTCCAGGGCTGGCGGAACAAGGAGAACAAGCCGAAGGGACCGACCGGCTCTGCCTTTGTCACGGTCAAGGGCGGTCTTAGCCAGTTAGTCAATGAGCTAATCAGTCGGATGGACGGCCAGGTTCGCTTCATTACCGGGGTTAGCCTGACCGGCCTGGTGCCCGGGCCCGAGGGCAAAGGCTACGTGGCGGGGCTCGACAATGGCGAGCGCATCGAGGCCGATGCCGTGGTACTTGCGCTTCCCGCCTACGTGGCGGCCTCGCTGGTCAAGGAGTACCAGCCGGATGTGGCGAGTGAGTTGAACGCCATTCCCTACCACAACTCGGTGGTGGCGGCGATGGCCTTCGACCGCAAGGATATTGACCACCCGCTGGACGCTTCGGGCTTCCTGGTGCCGGCCCGGGAGCCTACCGTGGTGACCGCCTGCACCTGGGTCTCCACCAAGTGGCCCCATGCCACGCCGGACGACAAGGTCTTGATCCGCTGCTTCATCGGGCGCGGCAATGAGTCGAAAGACTGGACCAAGGAGCCCGACCAGACGATTATCAACCTGGCCCGCAAGGAGCTGGAGAAGATCATGGGGTTGAAGGCGGAGCCCTTCCTCACCCGGGTCTTCAAATGGCCGCGGGCGATGCCCCAGTACCGGGTGGGCCACCTCGACCGCATGAACCGCGTGGACAAGCTGATGCAGCAGACCCCCGGGCTTTACGTGGCCGGTGCCGCTTTCCGGGGGGTCGGCCTGCCGGATTGCATCCGGGAGGGCATGCAGGCCGCTGACAAGGCAGCCGCACACCTGGGCTGGTAATCGGGACTAGCGAATCGACCGGCCCCGCTGCATACGATGGCCCTGCAAGGGATTTCAACCCCTGCAGGGCCTTTTGGCGTGCCGGTCGTACCTTTGCGTGGTGGGGTGGAGGGAAACGAACGGCCCGTAGCGAATAGAAGGCGGAATGTTCCGTGATAAAGATTCTGTGAAGTGATCGAAGCTGCTTCTTCGTCATATCTTCAGAACGGCTTTACCGGAGGTTCGAAAAGACGATGTGGATTTATTCCTCACACGTGGCGATGGGGGTCGCCTCGGTCGTCTCTCTGCTGGCCTTAGTCTGGCTGGCCACGAGGCAGAACCCCCTGACGCTCGGCTGGCGTGCGGTTCGGTATGTGCTGGCAGATAACCGGGCCCTGGCCCTGGTTGTCCTCGCCTATGCGATGATCGCCTTCAACTTGCTTGAGAACCGTCTGGAGACCCGGCTGGCCAAGACGATTCGGTGGGATTTCACCGATGCTGTCTCCAAGGTTGGGACGAACTTGATCCTCTTGCTCCAGCAGTTGGAGTGGCCCCCGGTTACCCATCTTCTTACCTTTGTCTACGTGATCCTGTTCCCGCTATTGATGTTGGCCGGTTTGCTGGTCTATGCAGCCAATCGCGATCTGGCCGCTATGAAGAACCTTGTCTATGGGTATTGGGTCAATTACCTGGTGGCATTGCCCTTCTACCTCTGGGTACCCGTAAAGGAAGCCTGGGCGGGTGGGGCCGGGATTCGCTTTCTGATTCCAGAGGTCTTCCCCGGCTTTGAGCAGATTGTCCGGCCCCACAGCGGGCTTGACAACTGTATCCCCAGCCTCCACACCTCCCTGGCGATAACCTACGCCCTGGTCGCGTGGCGACAGGGGTACCGGCGCCTTGCCATTGTGCTGAGCGTATGCGCAGGCCTGGTGATGCTGAGCACCCTCTACCTGGGGGTGCACTGGCTGCTCGATATGCTGGCGGGGGTTGCACTGGGTGTCGTCGCCTCCGGCTACCTGGTAGTGCCGAGCCCGACGACGGCCGACGGCCGCCTTCGCACCAACCCGTAACCCTGTTCACACAGCGAGACCGACCCGGGCTGGGGTCGGTCTCGTCTTCTATAGCTGACCACATGTATGGCGAATCGCCTCTTTCAGACGGGCGGCATCACGCCCGTCAATCACCCAGGCGCCCGAAGAGAGGCGGGACCAGCCTTTATCCGCTTCTCGGGTGGGGTCGATCAGAATCACAGGCAGTCTTGCGTACCGTTCAGATTGACGCAGCCGTGCCAGGAACTCCCGGCCGCCGCCCGGCATGGACTCATCGAGCAGGGCGACGGCGTAACATTCGCTCTCCACAGCCGCCCAGGCATCTTGTGCACGGTGGAACAGATCAACCTGGGCGATATCCGGCTCAAGTATGGAGCGGACTCGCTCGGCGATGGAGTGCTCTGCGTAGACCAACACGGAGCAGGCCTCGCGGGTCTCCTCTGAACCGGGCGACCTGGAGCTTGTGCTCCCCTGCCTCTCTTCCGGTTGGCCCCCCGCCCGCTCCCGGGCCTTACGGGCAGAGACATTTCGCAGGATGGCCACGTAGTGGGTGATTCGGCCAGTTCCGTCGCGAACGGGAGAGAGGGACATCTCCACATCGAGCAGCGTTCCGTCCTTGCGCTGGTAGATCATTGTTACCGTGGCTGGGACCCCCGCATCCAGCGCCTCGTGGAGCCGGTCCACCGAGGCCCCGTCAGAGAGGGGGCTCTGGAGAAGGGTACAGGGGCGCCGGCCCAGCACCTCGTCCGGTGCATAGCCATACTCCAACAGGAACGGTGGGTTCACGTAGATGATCCGGCGTTCCTCGTCGGTGATGACTACCGGCAGATCGGCTGCCTCCATTGTCGCGGAGAGAAGCGCTTGCTGCTGCCGGGCGTCCCGTTCGATCTCGTCAAACCGATCACGCAGCGCGACGGCCATCCGGCGAATATCGACGGAGAGTGAATCGACTTCGGCGATCGAACTTGATGGCCAGATGATCGGCTCACCGCCCTTCAGACGCTCAGGGAGGTAGCGGGTGATCGCAGTCAGCCGCAGCAGCGGGCCGGTAATCCACCGGCTCAGCAGGGTCGATAGCAGCAGCGCAGCGACCATCAGCCCAAGTACGGTCAGAAGGCTGTCGATGTAGGTGCGGTAGAGGCGGGTCCGGTAGGGCTCTAAAGGTACCTCGGCGATAAGTCTCCACCCGCCGATCCCGGGAACCTCTGTTTCGAGCACTTCCTCGGACTCACGCCACCGGTTCAGCGCAGCGGGCTGACCAGAAGGAAACCGGTGATATCGTCCGTGGCTCAGCCAGGAGACTTCGCTCCCAGCTCTGGGGTCGAACTGCTGGAGCGGCCTTATGTTGGGGCGTGAGCTGCCAAAGACATTTCCGCTGCTGTCAACCAACGTGAGGTAGACGGGGTAGACCTCCGAAGGCCGCGTGATCATCCTGTGAATGTAGGCGGGATCCAGCATCGCCTGGGCGATGCCGATCAGTTGGCCGCCCTTCATAATCGGGTGGCTTACGGTAATCACCGGCGCTTCCGGCAAGGCCGGCGTGGTGTGGACGTCTGAGACTACCAGTGTCCGCTCGTGCCTGACCCGGTTCAGATTAATGGGGTCTGCCACGTCGACAGGAGCCCCGGTGCGGGATAGGCCCGCCACGATATCACCGTTCGGCGTAAGAATGGAGATCTGCACAAAGTCGGGGGAGGTGTCCAGCAGAAACTGAAGGGTACTGGCCAGGCCTTCAGAGGGGGTCATCTCCAGGTCAGCAGCTACCTGTCCTACCTCCACAATGCGGCGGAGGTAGCGCTCGCGCCATAGGTAAACATAGCTGGACACGTGCTTGCTTTCTGCAGCGAGAATGGAGCCGACCTCCTGGTTGATCCGCCGGAGTTCATGCCTGCTGGATTGAATCGTCAGCGCCAGCGCCGGCACCATGAGGAAGGTAACCAGCAGGTTGAAGAAACCTTCTCCAATAGAGATACGATGGCGTCGGTCAGAGTCAGGGAGCCAGCGATGAAGCGGCAGGTGGGTCAGGGCCAGCACGGCGATGATGGCGTTAAACAGGCCATTTACGCTCTGCTTGAGGGTAATCAGCATCACGCCGGTGCTGTCTAGCCCGATCACTTCTTGCAGAGCCATCCAGTTCAGCGGTATGCCGAGCAGAATCCAGAACAGGCTGTCGAGCAACAAGAAACTGGTGTGGGGCCAACGGCGGAAGAGAAGCCCGACCACCACCGCCTCCAGTGTGAAGAGCACCAACCCCAGCGAATGACCCCAGAGCACGTAGGTATAGGCGTTGATCAGGAGCGCACCAAGCACGCCCCACCAGACGCCGTAGAACCTGAGAATCAGGAGGGTAGCGATACTGCCGAACAGGAAGTCAGCGCCGAAAAATAAGGGGATGCTGAAGTAGTTCCCTGCCGCTCCCGCTGAAATCAGCAGGGCCAAAGCGAACAGGTGGTGGGAAGGGAAGCGTCGCACGGCCACTGGGAGCCCCCTCTCAAGAGAGTCGAGACAGAACCTCTGCCGCAGGAAGAACCCTCATAAGGCTAAATATACCTCACGGTAACAAAAAGGCATAGGGTCAGTTGTCGCTCATTGTCGAAGAGCCAAAGAAGGAGTCTGCACCATATGGTACAGACTCCCTTCTCGGTTACTGGACCCACCCGTTGGTGGCGGTGCCGACCGCCCGACTAAACCGATGGCTTCTCCGGCACACGAACCTCCATCTTCGCCATCTGCTCGTACTTCTGCCACTTGCGCTGGACCTCGTCCTGCGCCTCTTGCAGAAGCCTTGCTGCCGTCTCCGGGTCACTCTGGCGCAGCATGGCATAGCGGGTCTCGTTGTAGACATACTCGCTCAGCGGGATCTTGGGGCTCTGGTACTCCAACTGCAGCGGGTTACGGCCCTGGGCAGCGAGCCGCGGGTCGTACCGGTAGACGGGCCAGTGGCCGGATTCGACCGCCAGCTTCTGCTGGTGCAGCCCCTTGGCCATGTCAATGCCGTGAGCGATGCAGTGGCTGTAGGCGATGACGATGGACGGCCCGTCATAGCTCTCGGCCTCCTGGAGCGCCTTGACCACCTGGGCATCGTTGTAGCCCATGGCGACCTGCGCTACGTAGACGTTGCCGTAGCTCATGGCGATCATGCCAAGATCCTTCTTGCCCGCCGGTTTGCCGCCTGCTGCAAACTTGGCTACAGCGCCACGCGGGGTGGCCTTGGAGGCCTGGCCGCCGGTGTTGGAGTAGACCTCGGTGTCCATCACCAAGATGTTGATGTTCTTGCCAGCGGCGATCACGTGGTCCAGACCGCCATAGCCGATGTCGTACGCCCAGCCGTCTCCGCCCATGATCCAGACCGACTTCTTCACCAGCATGTCAGCCAGGGCGTACAGGTCGCGGGCCCTGGGATCGCTCTTGCCCTCCAGCTTCGCCTTCAACTGCTCAACCCGCTCACGCTGGGCGGCAATCTCCGCCTCGGTGGACTGGTCGGCGTTCAGAAGGGCATCGGCCAGCTCGCCGCCGATCGTATCCCGGAGCGCCCCGACCAACTCCGTGGCGAGGGCGGCCTGCTTGTCGAGGGAGAGGCGCATACCGAGGCCGAACTCGGCGTTGTCCTCGAAGAGGGAGTTGGACCAGGCAGGGCCCCGGCCCAGGTGGTTCTTGGCCCACGGGGTGGTGGGCAGGTTGCCGCCGTAAATCGACGAGCAGCCCGTGGCGTTGGCGACGATCATGCGGTCGCCGAAGAGCTGAGAGATCAGCTTTACATACGGGGTCTCACCGCAGCCGGCGCAGGCGCCGGAGAACTCAAAGAGCGGCTGCAGCAGCTGTGCGTTCTTCACGCTCTGGCTCGGCAGGGCGCTGGGGGCGATATCGGGCAGGCCCACGAAGAAGTCCCAATCGCGCACAGCGGTCTCGTGGACAGCGGCGATGTCGACCATGTTGATCGCCTTGCGGCTGGGGTTGGACCGGTCCTTGGCCGGGCAGACCTCCACGCAGAGAGAGCAGCCGGTACAGTCCTCCGCCGAGACCTGAAGGGTGTACTGCTTGCCCGGGAACTCGCGGAACTTGGCCGGCATCGTCTTGAAGCCCTCGGGCGCCCTGGCCAGGTCGGCCTCGTCGACCACCTTGGCCCGGATTACCGCATGCGGGCAGACCAGGACGCACTTGCCGCACTGAATGCAGAGGTCGGTCTCCCAGACCGGAATCTCCAGTCCGATATTCCGCTTCTCCCACTGGGCGGTCGCGGTCGGGTAGGTGCCGTCGCAGGGCAGGGCGGAGACGGGCAGGTTGTCGCCGCGGCCGGCGATCATCTCAGCCGTCACCTGCTGCACGAACTCCGGCGCCTGCAGGGGGACGGGCGGGCGGAACTCTCGGGTGCTGGTGGGGGTGGCCGGCACCTTTACGGCATGCAGGTGGGCCAGGGCGGCATCGACGGCGGCGAAGTTCTGCTGCACCACCGCTTCGCCCCGCTTGGCGTAGGTCTTCTCAATGGCATACTTGATCCGATCGATGGCCTCCTCGCGCGGCAGCACACCGGAGATGGCGAAGAAGCAGGTCTGCATAATCGTATTGATCCGCTGGCCCATGCCCGTCTCCCGGGCGACGCTCACCGCATCGATCACGAAGAGCTTCAGGCCCTTCTCCACAACCTGCTGCTGGAAGGGGCGGGGCAGGTGGTTCCAGACCTCATCGGGCCCGACGGGGGAGTTGAGCAGCACGGTTGCCCCTGGAACAGCGGCGTCGAGCACCGGGAAGCGCTCCACGAAGCCGAACTGGTGGACCGCGATGAAGTTCGCCCGCTGGATCAGGTAGGTCGACTGGATCGGCCGGGGCCCGAAGCGCAGGTGCGAGACGGTGAGGGCGCCCGACTTCTTCGAGTCGTAGACGAAGTAGCCCTGGGCGTAGTTGTCGGTCTCCTCCCCGATGATCTTGATGGAGTTCTTGTTGGCGCCCACCGTGCCGTCGGCGCCCAGCCCCCAGAACATGGCCCGGACCACGTCGTTGGGCTCGGTGGAGAAGTCGGCGTCGTAGTCGAGGTGGCTGTTGGTGAGATCGTCAATAATGCCCACCGTGAAGCGGTTCTTCGGGCTGGGTTTGATCAGCTCGTCGAAGACGCCCTTGATCATTGCCGGGGTGAACTCCTTGGAACCCAGGCCGTAGCGGCCGCCGACGATGCGCGGCAGGCTGTGGCGGGTACCGGACATGACCGCCTCGGAGAAGGCGGTGACCACATCTTGATACAGCGGTTCGCCGTTGGAGCCGGGCTCCTTGGTCCGGTCGAGCACGGCGATCGATCTTGCGGTGAGCGGAATCGCCTTGAGCAGGTGCTCGTTGGAGAAGGGCCGGAAGAGCCGGACCTTCACCATACCCACCTTCTGGCCCTGGGCCACCAGGGCGTTTACCGTCTCCTCGGCCGCCTCGGCGCCGGAGCCCATTATAATGATGACTCGCTCAGCGTCGGGGGCGCCCACATAGTCAAACAGGTGGTACTGCCGGCCGGTCAACTCTGCCAGCTGGTCCATGTAGCCCTGGACAATACCAGGAGTCGCCTGGTAGAACGGGTTGACCGTCTCACGCGCCTGGAAGTAGACGTCAGGGTTCTGGGCGGTGCCCCGCATCACAGGGCGGTCCGGCGAGAGCGCCCGGGCCCGGTGTGCGCGGACCAGGTCGTCATCGACCAGGGCGCGAATGGTCTCATCGGGCAGCAACTCGATCTTCTGAACCTCGTGGGAGGTGCGGAAGCCGTCGAATGCATGGAGGAAGGGCACCCGGGCCTTCAGGGTGGAGGCCTGGGAGATGAGAGCGAAGTCCATGACCTCCTGCACGGAGCCGGAGAAGAGCATGGCCCATCCGGTCTGGCGGGCAGACATGACATCGGAGTGGTCGCCGAAGATAGAGAGTCCCTGGGTGGCCAGGGCCCGGGCGGCGATGTGGAAGACCGTCGAGGTCAGTTCGCCGGCGATCTTGTACATGTTGGGGATCATGAGGAGGAGGCCCTGGGAGGCGGTAAAGGTGGTGGCCAGCGCTCCGGTCTGAAGGGCTCCGTGAATGGCGCCTGCTGCGCCGCCCTCGGACTGCATCTCCTGAACCTGAGGCACCGTGCCCCAGAGGTTCGGGGAATGGGTGGCTGCCCAGGCGTCGGAGAACTCGCCCATGGGGGACGAGGGGGTAATCGGGTAGATGGCGATGACTTCGTTGGTTTTATAGGCGACGTAGGCCGCAGCTTCGTTCCCGTCAATGGTGACCCGCGCATGCATCATCGTTCACGCTCCTGTTCCTGGGTCTGTGTCAAAAGGGCACGAGAAGGGGATCGTAACTCTTCCGCCATTGTAATGTTGTGGCACTTCTGTATAACAGGGCAACAAAGTCCCCAAATCGGTCAATCCCGTTGACCCCTTCAGGTAGGCCGCGAGGCCTAAAAGGGGTGGTCCCTATAGCCCGCTGGACCCAGGCACAGAATGCGCAGAAGAGCGCCCACCGCCGGGGTGGGCGCTTCGGGTTCGGGCGGCGCGGGTCTGAATGTCGACCGCCGCCCGTATGCTTGGGGCGAAGGGAGATGGGGCGATTGGCTGGCGGACGGGGGTTAAGGGGGATTCTGCTCCTCTTTTGGTGCGCCTACTTTGGCGCCGCCGGCTTCACCAACCTGCTGGACCTTCTGCACGGCCTTGGGGCGCTGCCCCACGGGTGGCGCTACCTGGCCGGAAACTTGCCGCTCATCCAGCGGGCGCTCGGTGCGGTAGGCATTCCTGGAGGGCTGGCAGGGGTGCTGCTCCTGGGGGTGATCCTCTGGCAGTGGCTCGCTGCCTGGCTGTTCTGGCAGGCGCTTCGCCGCGACGAGTGGGTCCTGCGGGCCTTTACGGTGGCCATCTGCCTCTGGGCCGCCTTCTTGGTGGCTGATGAGATCTTTCTCACCTACGCCCTGGAGGCGGTGCATCTGAGGCTCTTTATGGCCCATTTGCTCTCCCTGCTTGTGGTCCAACGGTTAGAGATATGAGAAGAGCCGCCACACCTATGCCGGTGCGGCGGCTCCCTGATTAGTAGGCTGCAATCTGGCCGTCGGTGCGGGACTCCGTGCCGCCCACCAGTACGCCGTTCTCCTGCCGCCAGATAATCTGGCCCCGGCCGAAGCCGCCGGAACCCAGCGCCCAGTTCATCTGGTGACCCCGGCGTGCCAGGGCGTCCACGATGTGCTCGGGGGTGGCGTGCTCGATCTCGACGACCTTGCCCTCCATCCACTGCCAGCGGGGCGCATCGAGGGCGGCCTGCGGGTTGAGGCCGAAGTCGACGGTGTTCATGACCACCTGAGTGTGGCCCTGCGGCTGCATGAAGCCGCCCATTACACCGAAGGGGCCGACGGGCTGGCCGTTCCTGGTCAGGAAGCCCGGAATAATGGTGTGGTACGGGCGCTTGCCCGGCTCCAGCCGGTTGTCGTGTGTCGGATCGAGCCGGAAGTTGTGGCCCCGGTTCTGGAGGGAGATACCGGTGCCCGGCACCACCAGGCCCGATCCGAAGCCCATGTAGTTCGACTGGATAAAGGAGACCATGTTGCCCTCGCCATCGGCGGTGGCCAGGTAGACGGTACCGCCCCTGGGCGGCTCACCGGCAGCCGGGGTGAGCGCCTGCTTGCCGATGAGGCGGCGGCGCTTCTCGGCATACCCGTCGGAGAGCAGGTCCTCCACCCGCACGGTCATGTAGCGTGAATCGGTGACATACCGGTGGGCATCGGCGAAGGCCAGCTTGATCGCTTCGATCTGCCGGTGGTAGGTCTCGACGGTATCCCGCTCGGTGAAGTCAAACCCCTTCAGGATATTCAGGGCCATCAGCGCCACGATGCCCTGCCCGTTGGGCGGAATCTCCCAGACGTCGTAGCCGCGGTAGTTGACACTTATCGGGTCGACCCACTCCGGCTTGTAGGTTGCCAGATCTTCTTTGCGAATGTACCCGCCATACTTCCGGGAGAAGGCGTCGATCTTCTCGGCCAGCTCGCCCCGGTAGAAGGCCTCGGCCCCGGTCTCGGCGATCAACTGCAGCGTCTGTGCATGGCCCGGCGAGCGCCAGACCTCGCCGATCTCAGGGGCGCGCCCGTTTGGGGCGAAGGTCTCGAACCAGTGCTGGAACTCTTCGCCCTTCAGCGCCTCCCTGTAGACGGCGGCTCCACGCTTCCAGAAGCGGCCCAGGGTGGGCGAAAGCGGGTACCCCCGCTCGGCGTACTCAATGGCCGGCGCAAGCACCTCTGTCAGAGGCAGGCGCCCGAAGCGCCCGTTCAGTTCGGCCCACGCAGAGGGGGCGCCCGGTACCGTTACCGGAATGAATCCGAGTTTGGGAATCTCGGTCACGCCGGCCTTTTCCAGCGCTTCGATCGACAGCGCCTGGGGCGCCGGGCCACTGGCGTTGAGGCCGTGGAGCTTTCCCTGTGTCCAGACCAGGGCAAAGGCGTCGCCGCCAATCCCGTTGGAGGTGGGCTCGACTACGGTCAACGCAGCAGCGGTGGCAATCGCTGCATCGATCGCGTTGCCACCCTTCCGCAAAACGGCTAGACCAGCCTGAGCGGCGAGCGGCTGTGAGGTTGCGACCATGCCGTTGGCGGCATAAACGCAGGTGCGCCGGGACGGATACGGGTAATGAAGCGGGTCCATGTGCATCTGGCCTATCCCCTTTTCTTCGTAGACCGAAGGAACTTCCTCATATTAGCTTACCAGGAATGTGTTCACTCTGTCAAAAAGCATATCCTAATGTGAATGTCCAGGAGGTATAAGGAGAGGTACTCCAGTATTCCGAAAGAAACACCATGCCGTGAGGGGGGTGGGGTCGCAGATGGCGGATACTATTATCGGGTGTGGCGATTTCGGCGCGCAGGTGACTGCACATCTGGCGGCCCGGGGGATGACCGGGCCGGGGGTGCTCACCTGGAATGGTCCCGCTACAACCCGGCTGGCGGGGGCCGAACTGGCCCGGCAACGCCTGCGGGGACTCGGAGGATCCCCTGAAGGCCGGCTTCACCTGGTGGCGGCCCTCAGTGAGGCGGCTGGCAGCGGCATGATCAGTTTGATCCTTGCCGAGTTGGGGCCTCGGCATGCATGGAATCTTTGGGTAGCCCTGCCGCAGGCGAACGGGGACGCCGCTGCGCGTGCCCGGGTCTACGCCACCCTACTGGAGCTTGAGGGGTTGCGCCGTGAGGGCTATTCCTTATCTGTCTGGTTTCGGGAACAGGGAGGGGACCCCGGCGGAACAGCGCAGCGTTTTGGGGATGCGCTCCTGTACCATCTGCGCAGGGAGCGGCCAGATCACCCCGCTGGCAGCGTCTGTCGAGGCTTTGGCGTAGGTGTTGTGCGTGAGCCGGTGGCTTCACTGAAGGGGCGGTTGGCCTATCAGGTGGCGATGCAGGTGGTGGAGGAGTACCTCCGTCGTCCTGACCCGGCCCATCTGCTTCCCGGTCTGAGGGAGGCGCTCCAGCGCCCGATTCGCTCCTTGCTGGTCCCAGTGGAGGTCTGCCCGGTCTATCAGCAGCGCTGGGGAGCGATGAGCGCTGGCGGTGAGAGCCTTGAATCGCTCCTCGACTTCTACGAACTGACGGGTCCCTGGCACCGAGAGGCCTGGCTCTATTGGGACCAACTGGTGAGAGCGGCTCAGTCAAAGCTGGGTGCTGCCATGGGCTATGCCTGGCGGAGTGGCTTTGAAGTGATCCATGCGGAGGCCCGAGAGGCACTGGCACTGGCTCACAGCGTTCTGGAAACCGAGATTGACCAGTGCGAGAAGAACGTACTCGAACATCAGGCCGGGTTTGACGAGGCTCTCCTGCGGGCTGAACGGGGGGAGATCGGTCTCGACGAGTTGGACCGGCTGGTGGCAGCCTATCTCCTGGAGTCGGTGCGACTGGGTGCCCTGGAACGCCTGGCCCTGGCGATCGATGGGGCCGTGGAGTTGGTGCTGGATGGCCTATGGGCCAAGGCGGAGAGCGTGCGCCAACTCCTCCAGTCTGTCAAGAAACACCGGCCCGGCCAATCGGCGGTGAGGCTGGCGCATGGGCTCACGATGGTTCCCTCCGCCCAACTGGAGCAGGAATGGCTGAACGAGATCCAGCCTCGACTGGCGCGAGCGGCCCTTCATGATGACGAACCGCCCACGGCGGAGCGGATATTGGCGAATGCAGAGCGCGACGTCGACCGGTATTTTCGGATCCGCCAGCCGGACCTGCACCTTCCACGGGGGCACCGGCTGCGTGAGGACTGGCTCGACGGTGCGCTGCCCCGAATCAGGCTGGTCGGGGCGGAACGGCCCGCTTGCGCCGGCGAGGTTTCGCCCGGACTTCCAGGCGATTACTGGGAGGACTTGATGACCCGATCGTTGGCCGTGACCGAGCAGCAGGTGGCCTGGTTCCCCAATGAGTGGATTGTCTATACGGAAACGCCACCATTCGCAGTGGCAGATTTCGCTGCCCTGCCAGACTGGGCTGAAGGGTACCGGGCCGCTCCACCAGCCGCCCGGGCCGCGCTTCATGTGCTGCCGGAGCCGCCGGGGGGATGGCCGGACCCTGCGGTCCGCCCCCCGCGGTCCGAGGCGGCGCCGGGACTTGGCGGTTTCTGAGGCCGGTCGAACCGTGAGCCCTAACCCGGGAGGTCTTGCACGATTGCAGGGCCTTCGGGCGTCACCCCGATCAGCCGAAGGGCCTGGAAAGGGGTGCTTCCGCCCCGGTTCAGCGAGGCGAAGCGGGCGACCATTGTCCGGTAAAGGTCTTCGCTGGCCGTGGTGATGATAATCTGGCGACCGCTTTCGACCATGGTGCGGAGCAGGTCAAGGAAGGCGAAGGTGTTCATGTCGTCCATGTGCTGCACGGGGTCATCGATGCAGATGACGCCCAGCCGGGACCACGCCTGGAGCAGGGCAGTGCCAAGGAAGATGGAGAGAGCGACAGCGTTTGCCTGCGCCATGCTGAAGTATCGGTGGACGGCAGCCGCCCTCCCCTCCTCGGGCTCAAAGCGGACATATAGGCGCTGTGACTTGGAGTCGATCTCGAGCCGCAGCGGCCCGAAGTATGGGTGCGAGCAGAGACGCTGATAGAGCACCTGAATCATCCCGACATAGCCATCTAGCCGCTCGCGCTCCTCCGCCGCGCGCAGGTCTGCGGCCTGCTTCAGGAGGCTCCGGACCCGCTCCAGATAGTCTGCAGCCCGACTCTCTAATGCCAGGGCCCTCTCCTGCTCCACCTGCAGCCGCTCCACGTCACGGTCGATCTCCTGAATGGCCAGCGTCAGCTCGCAGGCATGCGCTTGAGCCACCAGCCGCTCCCCTGTAACGATCAACTCGGTCAGATGCGTAATCCGGTCGCCCAGCCGCTTTTGCTGGGCGGCCATCTCTTTGCGCAGGCTCTCAGGGTCTTCGCCGGTGAGGCCGGCCTGCTGTCGATCTGCCTCAAAGGTTTGAAGCCGGCGGGTGATCGCCTGCAGTTCCGCCTCGGCCCCCGCCCGTTCCCCCCGCAGGACCGCCAGGGCTCGATGTGCCTCATCGGCCTGGGCCTGGGCCGCCTCCAGCGCCTGGCGTGCTCCGGCTACGCCGGATCGGGCCGCTTCGAACTCCGCCTGCCGGTCGCTCAGTTCTGCCCGAGCCTCCTCGCGGGTGGCAAACCCCAGCCCGAGTGCCGCCAGGGCGCTCTCCGTCTGCTCCAGCCGCCTGCGCAGAAGTTTCAGCCGTTCATGCTTCTGCTGAATCGCAGCGAGCAGCGCCTGCTCCTGGCTCTCGACGGTTCCGATCGCTTCGGAGACGGCGGCCAGCATCTCCTCCGCCGAGGCCACGCGCTCTGTGGCGATTCTCACCTCATCTTCACTCTGCACAAGGGCGGTCTGCACCTCTGCGGGCACGAGGTCCGACGCCAACCGGCCAGGGAAGAGGGGGATCACCTGCTCGTTGGCCTGCCGGAGCATGTCAGCGATCTCCTGAAGCCGGCCTTCGCAGGTGCCTGATTCGGTCTGAGTGGCCCCCAACTTCAGCTCGGCCACGGCCAGCGCGTCGGTGAGCGTCGCACGCTTCCCAACCGCTTCGTCGTAGGCTTCCTGGGCCTGCTTCAGCCCATCGGGCAGCCGCTCCAGCATTGAACGTACCCCCGCCAGCAACTGCCGGTGGCCCTCCCATTGATGTCCGCAGAAGGGGCAATCCGACTCATCCGGGGTCAGATGGCCCTTTAGTTCTGCCAGCAACTCCTGGCGGCGCTGTACGATGGACCGTGCCTCTGTCAGCGCCGCTCCACGCTGCTCCACCAGGCTTCGGGCCTCCTGCCATTGCTGCCGCTGTTCCACCAGGCGCTCCGAGAGTGACTGGCTCTCCGAGCGAAGCCGAGCCCAGCGGGCCTGGAGACGCTCGTGCTCCTCTGCCCGATCACGCCACTCACCCAGACTCTCCCTGATCCGCCGGAGTTGCGCGGTGCGAGCGACGCGGGAATCCGCCTCGGTTCTCGCGGTCTGCAGTCGCCCCTGCAGCTCGCGGTGATCCCCCCTCAACCGTTTGAGCGACTGGAGCAGCTCGGCCCGCTCATCCTCCAGCGCAGCCAGGTCATCTTCTGTGCCGGTCAGTTCCCCCTCCAGGAGCACACGGTCATCCTGGAGAGCGAGGTGCCGGTTCACCTGCTCCAGCCGCCGCTGCGCCTCGGTCAACTCCTCGGCCCTGTCCCGGAGTGTCCGGGCCGACGAGGTTCGCTCAGACTCCCGCGTGTCTGCCTCCTCCATGCGCTCCTGCTCCTCGGAGGCGTATGCCTGGAGCCGGCCGAGCAACTCCCGGTGGCGGGCCAGAACCTCCGGAATGGCCCGTGCCTCCTGGTCGAGCCGTTCCAGGCGGGCCATCTCCTGCCGAATGGCGTCGATTCTCACCGGCGCGGTCTGGATCAGCGTCTGGGCCACCACACGCGCCCGCTTGGGGGCGGGCATTTCCGGCACCTCGAGACTCATGCCTACCAGTGTAGCTGTCCGGGTAAGCACATTGGTCTGAGCGGCGACAGAGGCCTCGTCAGGAGATCGCTCAATCCCCGCCTCCTCCAACGCCCGCTGCCGCTCTTTCTTTCGCTGAAGTCGTTCACCGATTAGCCCGTCGATTTGCGCGGCGGTCTGCCGGTGGTTGGCCACCTCTGACTCCAGGAGCTTTGCCACCCGGTTCCCCTTCTCGATCAGCCGGAGCAGGTTCTGGGTTCCGACCATGTAGGAGTATGCCTCGTAGCGCTCGCCAGGGTCACTCCCAAGGAACTGCTGGATCGTATCCTGGCTCAGGAAGTGGCAGTGGCGCATTACGTCCCGCAGCGCCTCCCCGCAGCGGGGAATCGCCTCGTCGTCGGTCAGCAGGGAGACCGCCCGCAGGATCTCCCGCTCAGCCACCTCACGATCATTCAGATGCCGGCTTTCATGGTCATGGGTTAGTACCCGGCGGAGGTGAAGCGAGGCAGGCCCTTCGATCCAGATGTCAACCTCAGCCCCATCGTCGGCCTGAAGGAGATGCAGGAGGGGAGATCGGCTCACCCCCTGCTGCTGCTCCTTGTCGCGAGCCCGGTCGACCCGGTGTGACTTGCCGGTGAGCCCCCACTCCAGCGCCTCGCACAGGGAGGTCTTGCCGGTGCCGTTCCGCCCGTAGACCACGATCAGGTTGCCGGTGAGCGGAATGGTCTTGCCCGATCCACCGTAATTGCGGAAGCCCTGGAGGCGCAACTTGCGGACGAAGAGCCGGTCCTCCTGGCCGGCCGCCCTGCCCGGTCCCTGTGGCCGTGCGGTCGCCGGTAGCGTTTTCGGGCCTCCATCGTACCCCCCCTCAAGCAGTTCCCGCTGAATGCGCTCTGGCCCCCGATTTTCCAGCAGGTGCTCGACGAAGAGCGGGGCTAACCCGGTAGAGTGGGCCACAATCAAAGGGTCGATAGGGGGGCGGCGAATGGTGGTCTGCACCCGCTCCGGCAACGGGAAGAAGGGCAGATCGTCCACCATCTGCTCAACATTCAGGCCATCGCTGGGCACCACCACCTTGCGGCATACATAGGGGTTGGCGGCGATGCGCTGCAGCACGACGGGGTCACGCTGCCCCTCTACAAGCAGGGCCAAATAGGCTCCTTCGGCATGACCCCTCTGGGAGAGTTGGCTGAGATAGCGGGCAATCTCGTTCTGCACAGTTCGCCAGGAGGCGACCAGGTCTTCATTCGGCTGGACAACCCGAAAGAAGGCAAAGCCCGCCCCGGTGTGGACAAGCAGATCGGCATGGCCTACCTCAGGAGGAGTCGACAACAGTTCGGCTCCACGCGGCAGGGCGTGTCGAATCCGGTCGATCAGGCTGCTCGCCATGGAAACACCTCCATCAGCATCCGCAGAAAGGCGCGGCAGTCAGAGGCATGCCAGAGGATATCCAGCAAGGCGCGCCGGTCATACCAGTAGAGTTGTGTCGCGTCGATCCGTTCCTCGTTAGGCTGCCGTCCGAAGGGGCCGTCGTCGAAAGGAAAGGGCTGAAGCGCCCCGCCGGCGCCCATGCGCCGTACCTCCTGCTGCTCAATCTGAACAGGCCGCGAGCCGGTGGTCCCCTGGTGGTCCAGAAGCAGAAAGAGGTGCGGCCGGCGGTCATAACAGCGGTCGAGGAATCCCCCATAGAGGTATTCCGGCCGGGTCTGTCCATCGCCGGCGATAATGGTCAGCGTAAAATCCCCACAATCAGCCGTAATGTGGGGGAAGGCGACGTCGGCGATCTCAGCGCGGACCCCGCCTGCCAGCAGAACGTACAGCGCTTCGATCATCCATCGGATGGAGCGCAGTTCCGGGTGCTCCTCCCAGAAGTCGGGATTGGTACGGTGGCAGCCGTGGAGCAGCGAGTCGAGGATCCCATGGAGCCGGCCAGCCGGGAGCGACTGGAGTTGGTGGGCCACGGTGAGGTAGGCTTCTTCCAGTTGGCCGTGCAGTGCCCGGCACCGGGTGAGAGGCTGGGGTCGGGAGGTCCGGGGGGAGGCCTCCCTGATCAGGCTGGTAACCACATGCTGTGAGGCGTGGGTGGTCAGCCCGTCACTGGCTACCTGCCCGTGGCGTATGGGGTGGAGCAGGGCGTAATCGATGGGTTCCCGCGGAGAACCGGCGTGACGGGGGAGGCTGAACCGCGGCTCGTAGATGAACCGGTGCAGGGCGGGCTCACCCGCCCGGAAGGAGAGCCGGGTCAGTTCGGAATCGCCCACCCCTTCTCGACGGTAGAGGCGGGGGACATCGTCGGGGGCGGTTTCCGGTCTGGTCGGAGGGCAGTCACCCTTTGAGCAGAGGAGGCAGGTCTGGCCACTCGCCCCAGCGCGGTTGACGAACAGGACGGTCTCGAAACGGGGATCGGGGTTGGTCAACAAGACCCGGGCGGAGTCGAGGAAGGCGGTATGGTCCGGGCGCTCGTTGTCCTGGAGCACGAAGAGATAGGCCGGCGCCGGGTGTTCGCCTGGGGGTTGGGCCGAGACCTGCAGCCACTGCCACAGCCGGGTGGCGACATCATCCGTGCCGATCCGGGCGATAAAGTCGTAGCAGAGAAGGAGGCTGAAGGTGCGCTGTCCCGCTGTGAGGTAGAGGACATGAGCGCCCCGGTACATGGTTCCGGCCCGCTGCTCCTGTGGGTTGGGTCGCAGCTTGGCCTGCAAAAAGCGATGAAGCCGGCCCTCCCGGTCCTTGACCCAGATCACCGCCCCATTGACCCAGTCGTGCTGCACGGACCGAGCGTGGGCGGCCATTTCGTCGCCCCCGGCGGTGCCGGTCAGAAGCTGCTGCCACCGGTCGGGGTCCATGGCATCGAAGCCGGCTATGCAGACGGAGTTGGGCGGCAGGATCTCCAGCACCAATGCTTCGCAGGTGGCGAACTGTCCAGAGGGGAGGCTGTACTCGGGCAGCACCACGAAGTGACTGTGGTCCACCTCGGGGGAGAAGGGCTTGCCGGCCTGCTCCAGTGCAGCTCGGAACGTCTGAAGTTGCGACGTCCACAGGTGGCGCTTGAGACGGTAACCCACCTGACCCAACTCCAACTCGATATGCGGTTGAACCAGGACCATCCCGGTGCGGGCGTGGGCCTCTGGCCAGTCGACCAGGCGGTCCAACGGCACGACACGCATCTCCACCGTCGGCACAACTCCTTACGGAGCGGGTTGGTAAGTAATCCCAATGTAGATTACAGGAGAGCGATGGGGGCAGTCAGTCGAACCTTGTCGTGTCGAACGAAAAACCCTTCGACGTCATTTGTCGAAGGGTGCGTCGGAGCCGTGGGCTACGCCTATACATGCCGTGGTCTGTACGATACACTGTACCCAATGAATGGAACCGTGGAGGTAGCTGGTATGGCCAAGGCGGACAACCTGCTCGCCATTCTATGGCTCCTGCGCTCCCGCCGTCGGGTGACTGCGGCGCAGATTGCCGATTCGCTGGAAATCAGCCTCCGGACCGCCTACCGGTACATCGACGCCCTGTCAGCCAGCGGGGTCCCCGTGGTGGCAGAGGCGGGGCCAGAGGGCGGATATTCGCTGCCGGATCATTTCCGTACAGTGCCCCTCTTCTTTGAGCCGAAGGAGCTGGTGGCGCTCTTTCACGCAGGCCTTTTTGCAGCCCGGGCCGGTTACCCCTACAGTGAGGAGATGAGCGCAGCCCTGGAAAAGGTGCGCCAGAACCTCAGCCCTTCCCAGGTGGCCGACCTGGAGCGGCACACATCGGGCTTGAGCGTGGTCGGCTCCCTTCGAGGCGGCCCAGTGGAGCCCTGGCTGCCTCACCTGGAGCAGGCGGTGGCCGACGGCGCCACCGTTGAACTCCTGTACTGGAAGGTGAGTGGCGAAGCGCCGGAGCGGCGGCTGGTCGATCCCTACGGTCTGGTCTACAGGGCGGGACTCTGGTATGTAACCGGCTTTTGTCATCTACGACAGGCGCTCCGAGACTTCCGGGTAGACCGGATCCGGGACCTCACCAGGACGGGCGGCACCTTCCAGCGGCCGCCGGATTTCCGGCCCGAGGCCGGCACAGGAACGGAACGTCAATGGATCGAGGAGCGGCTACGAACGGCTCCTCTCACCCGGGTTGGGGTGACCGGATCCCCCTGGGCTATCGCCAGCCTGTGTGAGCACTGGTATCTGCGGCACTGCCTGCTGGAGCGTTCCGGGCGGAAGGCGATCTTCAACCTGGACCCCACCGGACTGGAGCACACAGCCCACCACCTTGCCTCCATGGGAGCCGCCGTGCGCGTAGTGGAGCCGGACGAACTTCGCCTGAAGGTGGTCGACCTGCTCCACCGCTGGCTGCAACATCATCAGGAAGGGGAGCATCCCTGACAGCGGTTGTCAGGGATGCTCCGTTACATTGGGGGTGGAGGTGGATGAATTGGCGGCGGTACAGGCGGCGGCGCTCGCTCCGCTCCGGCGGCGGGACTTTCGGCTCTTCTGGGCGGGGCAGTGGATCTCTCGACTGGGCGATAACATTCATCTGGTGGCGCAGGCCTGGCTTGTCTGGAGCCTGACCGGATCTGGCGCAGCGATGGCGACGATCACCCTTTGCAGCACCATCCCCTCGGTTGCCATGCTCCTGGTGGGAGGCACGCTGGTTGACCGGCTGCCCCGCCGCTGGATCTCGATCTGGTCCGATCTGCTTCGGGCCGGACTACTGCTGGTGGCGGGAGGTCTCTACTTCACTGGGTTGCTGCAGGTCTGGCATCTCTACCTGCTCGCGGCGGCCTTTGGGCTGGTCAGTGCTTTTGCACGCCCCGCATTCCGGGCGCTGATTCAGACGCTTGTCCAGCCAGATGAACTGGTGGCGACCAACGGTCTGATCTCGGGCGGGCAGGCCGTCGCGGGGATCGCCGGCCCGGCGATTGGGGGACTGGTCATGGGGGCCGGTGGCGCCGGCCTTGCCTTTATCCTGAACGGGGCCTCCTTCCTGGCGGCAGCCGTTGCCTTGCTCTTCACGAATCCGGCGGAGCCGGCCTTGACCAGTGACAGGCAACCGCTCCGCCTCAAGGTGCTCTGGGAAGACCTCGTGGAGGCGGTCGGGTTGCTGGCTCAAAAACCCTTTCTGCTGGGAACCATTGGGGTGATGTCGCTGATCGTGGTCACAGGTCAGGCCCCGGTGGTCCTCCTCCGGCCTTGGGTTGCAGAGCGGGCAGGGGGTGGGGTGGAGACGCTGTCCCTTGCTTACAGCGCCTTCGCCGCCGGCATGTTTGTGATGGTCGCCCTGCTGACCGGTGTGAGGCTGCGGCGGGGACGGGAGTGGTGCATATACGCCGGTCTGACTGCGGCCGGGCTAACTCAGGTGGGGATGGCCATGGTATCGGCCCCGTGGCAGATGTGGACCCTCGACTTCCTCCTGGGCGCCTCGGTCATGATCTACGGTGTCATCTGGCCGGCGCTCCTGCAGGAGCGGGTTCAGCCTCAGGCGATGGGTCGGGTGGCGGCGATCGATCAGTTTGGGGTCTCTCTGCTCTACCCGGCAGGAGTGGCGCTGATCGGGGCACTGCTGGCAGGGCCGGGACCTTACTGGGTCATGCTGGTCGGCGGGTGGTTGAGCACGGGCGTGGCCCTTGTCGGTGGAGTTTTTCTCACATACAGCGCCCTCAGGGTGAAGACTTGAGCGGAGCAGCGCCCCCGCAACAAACACCGGGGGCGTCATTGTTTTCGCTCTTGAACCGATCGGACAAAACGAAAAAATCTATCCACGGCAGAAGGAGATTTTTCTTGGCTTGTGGTATCTCCTACTCGAAAACGTTTCCGGCGAAAGGTGCGGCTATGACCACAATCAGAGATCTTGCCCGGCGCCTAGGCGTTTCGGTCGCCACCGTCTCCCGGGTGCTCAACAACTACCCCGACGTCAGCGAGGCCACAAAGCAGCGAGTACTTAAGCTTGTCCATGAGAGCGGCTACCGGCCCAGCAATGCAGCGCGCAGCCTGGTCACCCGACGCTCGAACGTGATTGGCGTCTTCTTTCTCCGTGACCATCAGAACATGATGATTGTACACCCATTCTTCCAGGAGGTCATGGTCGGCTTCAAGCGGGCGGTAGGGCAGGCAGGCTTCGACATACTCTTCTTCACCAGCCAGAAGCCGGGGGACTCGGACTTCTCCTATGTGAAGCGCTGCCGGCATCACCAGGTCGATGGCGTTGTTCTCATGGGCGTGGAGCGGGACGACTGCATGGTAACGGAGTTGGCTCAGAGTGGTATCGCGACCATCGCCATAGACGTTGACGTGCTGGGCAGACGGGCCGGGTACGTTATCTCCGACAACCAGGGGGGCGCCCGCCAGGCGGTCGATCACCTGGTAGAGATCGGGCACAAGCGCATTGCCCTGATCAACGGCATCCCCAACAGCAGGGTGGGACACGACCGCTTTGTCGGGTATTGCAACGCCCTGGCCAAGGCGAACCTTGCGTACCGGCCGGAGTATGTCCGTGACTTCGACTTCACCTGGGAGCATGGGTACCAGGCGATGCAGGAGCTGCTGGACCTGCGCGAACCTCCTACAGCGGTCTTCGCGGCGGCTGACCACTCCGCCATGGGGGCGATCAAGGCGATCCACGAGCGGGGGCTCCGAATCCCCGAAGATATCGCTCTGGTGGGTTTCGACGACATTCAGGTGGCCTCCATGGTCCACCCCGCCCTGACCACAATCCGCCAGGATAAAGAGGGGCTGGGCCGGGCCGCAGGAGAGGCGCTGGTACGGCTAATCGAATACCCCGATGCCACCCCGCCCATTATCACGCTGCCCACGGAATTGGTGATCCGCGAGTCCTGCGGTGCGCTGAAGTAAACCCGGCCACGTAGTCCTCCGGGACCTCAGTTCGGCCGGTACCGTTCACGGGTGTTTCCGAGAACGTTTTCGGTCCCGTCGGGAGCCTGTCTCCCGCTTACATACCCACCCAACGAGATAGGTAGGGAGGTCGCACAGATGACGAAGTGGTACCGCACACTCGCCCTGATCCTTTCCCTGTTCCTGGTTGTCTCGGTTCTCGGGTGTACCAGCGGCAGCAAGGAGGCCAAACCCACCGACACGTCAACCCCGGCTGCCAAGCCCGAACCGGCGAAGGCGCCCGACCCTGTAACCCTGAACATGTGGATCATGCCGAACAGCTCCCAGACGGAGCAGGACATGCTGGATACCTTCAAGCCCTTCCTCGATCAGAACAAGCACATCACCATCAAGATAACGGTTCTTGACTGGGGCTCCGCCTGGACCAAGATCACGGCGGCGGCTACCTCGGGTGAGGGGCCCGACCTGCTCCAGCTCGGCACCACCTGGGTCCCGGCCATCGCTGCCATGGGCGCCCTGGAGCCGCTCTCCGGAAAGGTGAGCGAGGTTGGCGGCAAGGACGCCTTCTTCGCCGCCTCCTGGAACACCGTCTCCATCGCCGGTGACAAGGAGGTCTACGCCCTCCCGTGGTTCATGGATGTCCGGGCCGCCTTCTACCGGAAGGACATCTTCCAGAAGGCCGGTGTGGATGCCAACGACGCCTTCAAGAACTGGGACAACTTCAAGGCAGCCCTCCAGAAGATCAACGGGATCGAGATTGAGGGCAAGAAGGTTGCCGCTATCGGCTTCCCGGGCAAGAACGACTGGAACGTCCTGCACAATGTTATGCCCTGGGTCTGGGCCGCGGGCGGTGCGGAGCTGACCAGTGACAACAAGGCCTCGGCGATCAACAGCGATGCGGCCGTTGACGGTATGATGTTCTACACCGGTCTCGCCAAGGAGGGCCTGGCTCCCCTCGCCGTCCTGGAGAAGAACAGCGCCGACGTCGAGCAGATGTTCCATGTGGGTGACTTTGCCGTTACCTTCGCCGGCCCGTGGCTGATCCGGCACTACTACACCCCGGCCGATAAGAACGGCGGCGCCGACACGATCGCTGCCAAGAACTACGCTGTCGCCCCGATTCCCGAGGGGCCGAAGGGCCGCTTCACCTTCTTTGGTGGCTCGAACCTCTCGATCACGAAGTCCTCCAAGCACAAGAAGGAGGCCTGGGAGGCCCTGAAGTTCCTGCAGTCCAAGGAGGCGCAGCTAACCTACGCCAAGTTCTCCGGCATGCTTCCCGCCCAGAAGTCGGTGGAGGCGGATATGAAGGCTGTCAACCCGAACTATGCCGCCTTCTACGAGGCTGCGAAGTACGGTCGCAGCTACGCCCCGATCCCGCAGTGGGGCGCCATTGAGGGCATCTATGTCAAGCACATCGCCACCGTCTGGGACATGACTGCCGGCGTCAGCGGAACCTACAACCGTGACAGCGTCAAGAAGGTCTTCGAAGAGGCGGCGAAGGAGGCCACCAACCTTCTGAAGCAGTAAAGCAGTAGTCGCGGCAAGGGGTGCGGTCCCAATGGCCGCACCCCTTGCCAATACCCTACCGGAGAGTGACGCACATGAAACGCCTTCACGAGATGGTGGCTGTGGTGATGTTGGGGGTAATTCTGCTGAGCGGCTGCACGACCGACAGGTCGGCCTCATCGCCACCAGCGGCGGAGCCCGAGCCCCAGGTCCGGGTGGGCATTACCGTGAACCAGGTAGGCTACCTGCCCGGTGCCCCAAAGGTGGCAACGCTATACCTACCCGACGAAAGCGACACCGCCCCGACCAGGTTCCGTGTAGTCCGGGCCGACGATGGCACCGAGGTGCTGAAGGGTTTGTTGAAAGGTCCGCTGACCGAACCGGAGGCCGGTGGACGCAAGGCCTGGCTGGCTGATTTTTCGGCCCTGAAGACCGAGGGGACCTACAAGGTGCGGGCAGGCAGCAGCGAGTCCCCGCCCTTTCGGATTGCCGCGAACGTTTTCGACGACCTCTTCGCCAAGGTGACGCGCTCTTACTACCTTCAGCGCAGTGGGTTTCTCCTCGACGACCCGGTAACGGGGTTGAAGCACGAGGCCTGCCACCTGGCCAAGGCCAGCCTTTTTGAGGACAAGTCGGTCAGTCTTGACGTCTCAGGCGGCTGGCACGACGCTGGTGACTACGGAAAGTACATACCCCCGGCGGCCGTTACCATTGGCCAACTCCTGTTGCTGTACGAGGTGCTGCCGCAGGCGGCAGAGGTGAAGCTGCAGGGCACCGACCTGCTGAGCGAGGTCCGCTACGAACTGGACTGGATGCTCAAGATGCAGCGGTCTGACGGGGCGGTCTACCACAAGGTGACCACCGAGAACTTCCCGGGGATGATTATGCCCGAGGCTGACACGGCCCCGCTGATCATCTACCCGGTGGGAACGGCCAGCACCGGTCTCTTTGCGGGGGCCATGGCCCGGGCGGCCAGGGCCTTTGCGCCCAGCGATCCTGCCTACGCCAAGCGGCTGGGGGATGCAGCGAAACAGGCCTGGCGGTGGTTAGAGAAGAATCGGAACCTGATCAACCCACCTGTGGGGAATACCGGTCCCTACCTCTCCAACAGCGACCACCATGCCAGAGAGTGGGCGGCAGCGGAGCTGTTCGCCCTCACGGGCGAGCCGTCTTACGAGCGCTACCTGCTGGATAACCCCAGGACCACCGTGGGGTCCATCAACTGGGAAAGGGCCTCCGGTCTGGCCCTCTTTACCTATGTGGCAACGCCCAAGGCCGACCCGGCCTACCGGGCCAAGGTAGAGGAGGTCATTCTCGCCGAGGCGAAGCGATGGGTGGAGCGCGCCAAGGAGCATCCCTATGGGGTGGCGCTGGGAGTCAGCGAGTATGTATGGGCCTCAGCGAAGGCGACGCAGGCCATTGGACTCCACCTGATTATGGCGAACCGCCTACGGCCTGACCCCGCCTTTCTGGAGGTCGCCGCTGCTCAACTGGACTGGGTGCTGGGCCGGAATCCGTTGGAGCGCTCATTTGTGACAGGGGTGGGGGCGAACCCGCCCAAGAACCCGCATCACCGGCTGGTGATCGCCACGGGCAAGATGGTTCCAGGGCTCCTGGTGGGCGGCCCTAACGACCGAGGTCAGGACCGGGCGGTGCCCAAGGGCCTGGGTGCCCGCTCCTACGTGGACGACAACCGATCGTACAGTTCCAACGAACCGGCGATTGACTACAATGCCCCCCTGGTCTTCGTCGCCGGCTGGTTTGCCCTCGGCCACGACTTCCGCTAGTCCCGGGAATCCCCCAGGAGGAGGTCTCTGCCATGAGTACGATCACGCCGAAGACCACCCGGGTGCAGCCCAGAAGGTTGAGCGCCTTCGCCCAGGAGTGGCGGCGGAACGGCCTGGCCTACAAGATGGTGGCCCCGGCTGTGCTCTTCATGATTCTGGTCCACCTTGTGCCCATGCTCCAGGGCATTGCGATGTCGTTCTTCAAGCTGAACCAGTACACCCTGCGCCAATTCCTGCGGGCCCCTTTTATCGGGCTGGACAACTACTACCGGGTTCTCTTTGATCCGGATAACCCGGTTAGGGCTGGCCTCGCCTTAGCGGCACGCAACACAGCCATCTACGCAGTGGTCGTGACCACCCTGGTTTTGGTTGCCGGCATGGGCGTGGCCATCTTGATGAACCGGCAGTTCAAGGGCCGTACATGGGCCCGCACGATGATGCTGCTGCCTTGGGTAGTTCCCAGCTACGTGGTCGGCATTCTGTGGGGGTTTATGTGGCAGCAGGACGCGGGGATTATCAACCGGGTCCTGGTGGACTGGCTCCACATCCTCCCCACCAAGCCCTTCTGGCTGATCGGGCCCAACACGATCTGGGCGATCATCATCCCCACGGTCTGGCGCTCCTGGCCCTATGTGTTCATCGTCTTCCTGGCCGCCCTCCAGACGATTCCCGACGACCTGTACGAGGCGGCAGCGATCGACGGCGCCACTGCCGTACAGAAGTTCCGTCACATCACGTTGCCCATGATGATGCCGGTAATTGCGATCCAGGTTCTCTTCCAGATCATCGCTAACGTATACTCGTACAACATCGTTATCATGATGTTCGGTAACGGTGCGGGCTTCCCAGGCGCCTGGGGCGACCTGCTGATGACAGCGATTCAGCGCCAGTCCTTTAATAGTTGGCTCTTCGGGTACGGCGCCGCGGCCTCTGTCCTCCTCATGGTCGCCATGATGTTTGTAGTCTGGCTCTGGTACCGCATCTTCCGCCGGGAGTTGGTGATCCAATGACGCCGAGAACCTGGAGAAAGGTACATCGGGTCGGACTGGCGATCCTCACGATCGCTGTCGTGCTGGTAACCATCGCCCCGATTATCTGGATGCTGATCTCATCGGTGCAGACGAACACGGGGCTGCTGGCGGGCCGGATCAATCTGGCTGAACCCCGCTGGAGTAACTACACGGAGTTGTGGAAGAACGTCCGCTTCGGGCTCTTCCTGCGCAACAGCCTGATCATCTGCGGCTTTACCACCCTGTTCGCCGGACTCTTCGCCACCCTGGCCGGATACGCCATGGCCCGCTACCGCTTCAAGGGCTCCGATACATACGGGATGGCGATTATCGGCACGCAGATGATTCCGGGAATCATGTTCCTGCTGCCCCTCTACTTCATCTTCCTGTGGATCAAGACGACCTTCAACATCCCCATGGTTAACACGTACTACGGGATGATTATCATCTACACCGCCTTCTTCACACCCATGTCGATCTGGATCATGCGCGGCTTCTTTGCCACGATCCCCAAGGAACTGGAAGAGTCAGCCCTGATCGACGGCTGCACGCCCTTCATGGCCTTTCGGAAGGTGATTTTACCGCTCTCCGCTCCCGGTCTGATCGCCACTGGCGTATACATCTTCCTCACGGCGTGGGACGAGTTGCTGTTCGCCTGGGTGATGACAACTACAGCAGATGTGGCCACCATCCCCATTGGCATTCGTCTCTATGTCGGCCAGTTCCAGAACCGCTACGACCTTCTCATGGCAGCAGCAACAGTCACAACGCTGCCGGTCTTGGTTACCTTCTTTGCCACGCAGAAATGGTTTATTAGTGGCATGACCGCCGGCAGTGTGAAGGGGTAACGGAACAGGAGGATCAGCATGAAGTTTCCCAACGGCTTTCTTTGGGGCGCAGCGACCGCCAGCTACCAGATTGAAGGCGCCGCACATGAAGATGGACGGGGGCTCTCGATCTGGGACACCTTCTCCCGGACCCCGGGAAAGGTGGCTGGGGGCGACACGGGTGATGTAGCCTGCGATCACTACCACCGCTATCTGGATGATGTGAATCTAATGGCCGATCTCGGCTTCCAGTCGTACCGCTTCTCCATTGCCTGGCCCCGGATCTACCCCACGGGGGCCGGAGCGGTCAATCCCAAGGGGATTGACTTCTACAAGCGGCTGGTCGATGCGCTGCTCGCGAAGAATATCAAGCCGGTGGTCACGCTCTATCACTGGGATCTGCCCCAGGCGCTTCAGGACCAGGGCGGGTGGGGCAACCGGGATGTCGCCTATCGCTTCCAGGATTATGCCGCCACCATGTTCCGGGAACTGGGCGATGTGGTCGACATGTGGACGACCATCAACGAACCGTTCTGCGTCAGTTTTATCAGCCATGCCCTGGGGGAGCATGCGCCGGGTGACCATGACTGGCCCCTGGCGGTGAAGGTCTCGCATCATGTGCTGCTGGCCCATGGACTCGGCGTCGAGACCTTCCGGCAACTGATGCCGGCCGGCAAGCAGATCGGCATCACCCTGAACATGACGGTGGCGGAACCGGCCACCGACACCGAGGAAGATCATGCGGCAGCGCATCGCTTCGATGGCTGGGCAAACCGCTGGTTCGCCGATGCGGTCTTCAAGGGGCAGTATCCCGCTGATATGCTCCTCTACTACAAGGGGCTCGGCGCCGACGATTACATCGTCGACGGCGACCTGAGGGTGATCAGCCAGCCGACCGACTTCGTGGGGCTCAACTATTACACCCGGGCGGTGTGCAAGGCCGATCCGGGCAACCCGTTCCTCGGCATGACATCGGTGCCCCCCACCGCTCCGGTGACCGACCAGGGCTGGGAGATCGTGCCGGACTACCTGCGCAGACTGCTGATCCGCGTGGAGCAAGACTGGACGCGCGGGCTGCCGGTCTACGTGCACGAGAACGGCTGCGCCATGCCCGACGTGCTGGGGCCCGATGGGCGAGTCGATGACCCGGGCCGGCTCCAGTTCCTCAAGGATCACTTCGCTGCCTCCCACCAGGCGATTGAGGCAGGGGTAAACCTGAAGGGATTCTACGTCTGGTCGCTGCTGGACAACTTCGAGTGGGCCTGGGGCTATGCCAAGCGCTTTGGGATCGTCTACGTCGACTATCCGACCCAGCGGCGGATCCCGAAGTCGAGTGCCCTCTGGTACCGCGAGGTTATCCGCCAAAATGGTTGGAATGAATGAGGAAGGGGGGTGATTTACCCCCCTTCCATCTTTGCTGCGGCCACCACATCGGCATACTGGGTCAGCGCGTGCTCGCCCTTCAGGGTAAGCCGGTAGAGGGCCTTCTCCACCCGTTCAAACCAGCCGTAGTAGTCTTTCTGCAGAACGGCGCTGCTCTTGGCGATCCCCGTCTCTGCCCGGATCACGCTAGTTTTGCTAGGGCCGTGCTGCAGCAGGAAGGCAGCGATTCGGAGCGCCTCCTCCCGGTAGGCTGTCACAATGGGGCGCCCGGTGGTGCCGCCGGTGTTGTGATCACCGGAGCGGCGCTGAAACTCCTTCAACAGGCGCCCCCGCATCTTGGGTTGCTTGCGGGGGGTGTATGGCTCGGGGTCGCAGACTACCTCAACGAGTGGGGAGCGCCCGGCCAGGTGAACAAAGATCAGCCCGAGCCCGAGGCGCCGGCAGAGACCACGAATCTCGGTCCAGCGGGGGCCGTTCCGGGTTCGACGGGGCGCTTCCACCGCCAGATAGACCGCATCGGTCATCGACTGCCGCTGAATACCTTGAAGGAGGAGGGCCAGGTTGAAGGCGACCTTCAGCTCCACGATGACCAGGTCGTCACCCCGGACCCCCACCAGGTCGCAGTCATCTACTTCGCCCCGAACGGTGTAGCCCTGTCCCTGTAGGAATGACTTGATCGGGGTGTAGAGATCGCTCTCTTTGCGAGCGGCCAAGGACTCACCTCCCTCATTCGTTCTTGTTTTCCCCCTCGGTGCCGCTTCATCCTCCCGGCCAAACAGAAAGGGGCGCCCGTGTGGGCGCCCCCGTGGCTTTGTTAGTCGTCGTCCTCTTCGTCTTCTTCCTCCTCGACTTCGACCTCGTCGTCGTCGTCGGCATCCCTCTGGGACTCCTTCTCGGCTTCCCTGGCAGCCTTGGCAGCTTCCCTGGCAGCCTTGGCCGCTTCCTTGGCAGCTTCCCTGGCAGCCTTGGCTGCTTCCTTGGCAGCCTCAGCCTCGTCCTTCTCATCATCCTCGGTCTCGACCTTAACCTCGACGGTCCCGTCTTCCTTGACCTCGACCTTGACCTCGCCAGCCTCGCTGGAGATCTTCATCTCGGTCTCGCCGTCCTCGTTGGTCTCGAACTTGAACTCGGCACCGGCGGTGACCAACTCCATCGCCTCGGCAGGAATGCCGAGCTCCTCGGCGGTGAAGGTCATCTCCTGGCCGCCGATCATCAGGGTGATGGAGGCAGAGCCATCCTCACCGACCGTCACGCCGACCACAGAGGTCTTCAACTCGGACTCCGCCTCGTCTTCGTCGCTGACCTCAATCTTCTCGAGCCCTTCCGTGGTGCCCTTCAGTTCTACGTAGCTGCCTTCGGCCAGCTCGCCCTCAACCATGTCGGCTGTGTAGGTCACAGTGACCTCCTTGCCGGCCACGAGCAGGGTGATGCTGCCGGGGGTGTCGCCGTCAGGCGGCGTGACGGAGAGCACGGTACCGCTCAGTTTGACCTCATAAACGACTGGCTCGGTAGCGGGGTCGGTGGTGGAGCTGTCGGTAGTGGAGCCGTCGGTCGTGGAGCTGTCGGTCGTGGAGCTGTCGGTCGTGGAGCTGTCGGTCGTGGAGCTGGACTCAGTGGTCTCAATCGTCGTGTCGGTGGCCGATTCCGCCGCCAGCGCCGAGCCGGCGACCATCGCCAGGACCATAAGGGCAGCCAGGGAGACTCGCAGGAACCGCATCACTCATCACTCCTCGTGTGTGATCGCAGCCCCCGACAGAAAAGAGGCGAGCATAGCCATGCCCGCCCCGCCTGACGGCAACCCGGCTATCCGTCTCTCGACGGACCCGTGGCTTTGCGTCCCCACCTTACGATGGGTTTGCCTTTTTCGTCGGGTCATGCACTAAGATTATACGACAGCTCGGACAGGTTTGGGAGGGTCGCGCTGCCAGTCCTATCCAAAATGGGACCGCGGTCCTACCTTCCGCCGGATGCCGGTCCTTACGGAACACGGAGATAAGCCAACTAACGGGAGACCAGCCGGGGAGGGGCTGCATACCATAGTGCAGAGTGAGCGTGCCAACCTAAGGAGGTGCTCTCTTGCTTTTCGGCGGCTTTCCGATTCCCGGACTGACCTGCCCGGCGCCGGGAATCTTTACACCCACGCTTTCCCCAGTTCCCACAGGGGTTCCAATCCCCGTTCCCGGCGCCTTTCCAGCGCCGCTGGGCGCCCCAGTAGCCTTCCCCTGGACAGCGCCCGCGGGTGTGCCCCTGCCGGTTCCCACCGCTCCAACCGTCTTCCCCGGTACCTATCCTTTCCCAGTGCCGGGTGCCGGTGTCGGCTTCGGATTCCCCGCAGCGCCGGTGGTGAACCCCTTCGGAATCCCCTTTGCCCCCGGAGTCCCTTCGGTCTTCGGCGTACCCTTCTGCGTCTAAGCGCACGAAAAGGCGAGGCCCATTCCGGGCCTCGCCTTTTTGCACGGATCGAACTACGCCTCGGTAGCCAGGCGGCGCAGAACGGTCTGCAGCACGCCGCCGTTCTTGTAGTACTCGATCTCCACGGCGGTATCGAGGCGGGAGAGCACGTTGAACCGGACCTCACGGCCGTCGGCCTTCTTCGCCACGACGGTGAACTCCTGGCGCGGGGTCAGCTCACCGCTGATGCCCTCGATGGTGATCACCTCGGTGCCGTCGAGGTTCAGGGTCTTGGCGTTCTGGCCATCCTTGAAGACGGTGGGGAGAACGCCCATGCCGATCAGGTTGGAGCGGTGGATCCGCTCGTAGCTCTCGGCGATGACCGCCTTGACGCCCTGGAGCATCGGGCCCTTGGCCGCCCAGTCACGGGAGGAGCCCATGCCGTAGTCCTTGCCGGCCAGCACCACGGTGGGGGTCCCGTCGGCCTGGTACTTCATGGCGGCGTCGTAGATCGACATGATCTCGCCGGTGGGCAGGTACTTGGTGTAGCCGCCCTCCTTGCCGTCCGCCAGCGCGTTCTTCAGGCGAATGTTGGCGAAGGTGCCCCGCATCATCACCTCGTGGTTGCCGCGGCGGGAGCCATAGGAGTTGAAGTCGACCGGGTCGACGCCGTGCTCCATGAGGTACTTGCCGGCCGGGCTGTCCTTGGCGATGTTGCCGGCAGGGGAGATGTGGTCGGTGGTGATCGAGTCGCCCACCAGCGCCAGCACCCGGGCGCCCGCGATATCCTTCACCGGCGGCGGGGTCGGGCCCATGTCGACGAAGTAGGGCGGCTGCTTCACGTAGGTGGAGTCGGGATCCCACTCGAAGAGGTCGCCCTCGGGCGCCTTCAGCGCCTGCCAGTTCTCGTCGCCCGCGAAAACGCCGGCGTACTGGGTGGTGAACATCTCGGGCTGGACCGCCTTCTGGAGCGCCTCGCGGATCTCCTCGTTGGTCGGCCAGACGTCCCGCAGGTAGATGGGGTTGCCGTCCTTGTCGGTGCCGAGCGGGTCGGTCTTCAGATCAATATCGACGGTGCCGGCCAGGGCGTAGGCGACCACCAGCATGGGGGAGGCCAGATAGTTGGCCTTGACCAGCGGGTTGACGCGGCCCTCGAAGTTCCGGTTGCCGGAGATGACAGCCGAGACCACCAGGTCGTTGTCGACAATGTCCTTCGCCACATCTTCCGGCAGGTTGCCGGAGTTGCCAATGCAGGTGGTGCAGCCGTAGCCGACCACGTGGAAGCCGACCTTCTCCAGGTCGCCCATGACGCCACCGGCGTTCAGGTAGTCGGTGACCACCCGGGAGCCAGGGGCGAGGGAGGACTTGACCCAGGGCTTCCGCTCCAGGCCCTTTTCCACCGCCTTCTTGGCCACCAGGCCGGCGCCCATCATGACGGCGGGGTTGGAGGTGTTGGTGCAGGAGGTGATCGCAGCGATGGTGACCGAGCCGTGCTGCACGCCGGTCTTGGTGGCCACCGCCACGCCGCCGCCCTGGCCGACATGGGGCCAGTTCTTGTGGAAGGACTCCTTCACCTCGTGGAGCAGCACCCGGTCCTGCGGCCGCTTCGGGCCGGCCAGCGAGGGCTCAACGGTGGAGAGGTCAAGCTCAAGCACATCGGTGAACTCGGGGTCGGGGGTGGCGTCGGTCCGGAAGATGCCCTGCTCGACGCAGTACCGCTTGACCAGCTCGATGTGCCCGGCCTCGCGGCCGGTCTGCCGCAGGTAGTCGAGGGTGATCTCGTCGACCGGGAAGAAGCCCATGGTGGCGCCGTACTCGGGAGCCATGTTGGCGATGGTCGCCCGGTCGGCCAGGGTCAGGTTGGAGAGGCCCGGGCCATAGAACTCGACGAACTTCTCGACGACGCCCTTCTTGCGGAGCATCTGGGTGACGGTGAGCACCAGGTCGGTGGCGGTGGCGCCCTCGGGCAGCTTGCCGGTCAGCTTGAAGCCAATGACTTCGGGGACCAGCATGTAGGAGGGCTGGCCCAGCATGGCCGCCTCGGCCTCAATGCCGCCAACGCCCCAGCCCAGAACGCCCAGGCCGTTGATCATGGTGGTGTGTGAGTCGGTGCCGACCACGGTGTCGGGCAGGGCGACCTCCTCGCCCTCAATCTCGCGCAGGGCGACGCAGGGCGAGAGGTACTCCAGGTTTACCTGGTGAACAATACCCATGCCGGGAGGCACGGCCCGGAAGTTCTCGAAGGCCTTCTGGGCCCACTTCAGGAAGACGTAGCGCTCCTTGTTCCGCTGGAACTCCAGGTCGACGTTGAACTTGTAGGCCCACTCGGCAGCGAAGGCGTCGACCTGCACCGAGTGATCGATCACGAGGTCAACCGGGACCAGCGGGTTGATCTTCTCGGCCTTGCCACCGAGCTTGACCATGGCGTCACGCATGGCGGCAAGGTCGGCCACCACCGGAACGCCGGTGAAGTCCTGGAGCACGACACGCGAAGGAATGAAGGGAATCTCCTTGGTGGGCAGCCTGGAGGGGTTCCAGCTGGCCAGGGTCTGGACGTCCTCATCGGTGACGAGGAAACCGTCCAGGTTACGGAGCAGGTTCTCCAGCAGAATCCGGATCGAGAACGGCAGCTTGTCAAGCTTGACAAGACCAGCCTTCTCGAGCGCCGCCAGCCGGTAGATCACCGCTGTGCCGGAGCCGGTGTTGAAGGTGGACTTGGCCTGGAACGTGTCCTTGCGAACCATCTGACCATCCCTCTCAATTCAATTTGTGGGCGCCGGCAACCGGCGGCGGCCCAATGTCGGAGGATCTGGAGGGGGCACAATCACGAGAGACTGGATACTCGGTAGACTGCACAAGCCGCGTTACGGCCGACGGTCTAATTGTAGACCAATCTTTGGCCCCAGTAAATCGAGTACCTTATGCCGGGTCGTTATGGGGCTATAACTCAGGACCGCAGGATCTTATTCCAAATTTGAATCTCTGCCTGATGGTCTGTATCCGCAGATAGATCGACGCTCTGCCGGTGGTGTATAAAATAGGAGGTATGGAAGCGATACAAAGTAGGGCAACTCGCCGGCTTGATGCCGTGTTCCGGACGGGGTATCCGCATGCGATTAACATCTTTGCCGCCTTGATGCTGGCCTTCCTGCCACCCCTCTCGATCCTGTCGGGGGAGTCGGCGGCGGGTCGTCCGGCGTGGGCGTTGGGGCTGGCGGTAGGCCTTAGTCTGACCTACCTGCTGGCCTGGTCGCGCGTGCGGCCCAACGATCCGCGCTGGGCGCGCGGTATCTACCATGAACTCTATCTGCTCGGGCAGACCATCATCGTCGCGGCCATTTACGCCCTCGACGGGGGCCTGACCCGTTTTCTCTTCGTGGTGATCGCTGTCCAGGCGGTCTACCTGATTCCGGTCCGGCGCTGGGCTCCGTTTGTAGGTACGGTGGCGGTGCTCTGGCTGACGCTCTACCTGGCGATTACCCCGCCAGGTGAGTCGGGTTCCTCCATGGTGGCCATTATCGGTATGTACCTGCTCTACCTGATCTTCGCTGCACTGGTCACCTTCACTACGCTCCAGCAGGAGCGTCAGGGCATTCTCGCGCAGAGGTTGCTAGATGGGGTCGACCAGCGCCACCAGGCGCTGAAGGCATACGATCTCACCGTGGAGCAGCGCACCGAGAGTGAGGAACGGGAGCGACTGGCCCAGACGATTCACGGGCGCCTGGTACGGCGGCTCGCGGAAATCAGCGATAACCTGATCGCCCTGCTCGACGGCGCTCTGCCGCTTACCCGGGAGACGGCCCGGGCGGTCCGGCTGGACGCCAAGGCGGTGCTGGGCGAAGTCCGGGAGGCGGTGCGGAGGCTGCGCCCCGGCCACGATGGCCAGGAACTGACCGAGGAGGACGAGCCCGGTCATTTCGACGCCCCGCCTGAGCCTGACTTCTCGCTCAAGGTGACCAACCCAATCAACGTCTATCATGTCTGGAACCTTGGGGTTATCGTGATCACAGCCGGTGTTATGATCGCCTCAAAGCTGGTGGGAGAGCCCGAGCAGTGGCTGAACGTCCTCCTGCTGACGCTCGCCCTTCTGGCCGCCTACGGTGTCACCGCCATTACGCGGGCTGCCTATGCGCTGCGGGCTTTCTTTGTGGTGGTCCAGGCGGGTCTGATCTTCGCCCTGGTCTGGCATACCCGAGAGCCGCTCATGAACCATCTCTTCCTGGTGATCTCCGCCCAGATAGTCTTCCTGGTACCCCCGGTGCGGGTGAAGGGCGTGGTGGCGGCTGTGGCCTTCCCCACCGTTCTGACCGGGGCTGCGCTTTGGCTCCCCAGTGGCGAGTTTCTGGGTCACGCATTTCCCGTATCACTGACCGCCGCCTTCGGCGTTACCTATTTCTTTGCTGCCGTTATGGCCCACATGACCCGGCGGCAGCTGGAGGCCCGCACCCGGGCGATTCTCTATGCCCAGCAGCTTAACGAGGTGAACCGCCTCCTGGAGGCCCGGCTCCAAGAGGCGCGGCAGGTGGCCATTGCCCGGGAGCGGGTACGCATGGCCCGTGAGATTCACGACGGTATGGGGCACCACCTCACCACGGTCATCATGGAGCTTCAGTATGCCGAAGCGCTGGCGGAAGAGGATCCCGCTGTCGCCCTGGGCCACATTCGCAGCGCCCTGGGCATCGTTGGGGCGGCCAGGCAGGCGAGCCGGGAGATGGTGCAGACGCTGGATCGATTCGACCGCCCATTGCCGGAGGCGCTCCACGATCTGGTCACAGGCTGGATGAAGGCCACCGGCACCCCGGTCTTCCTCCGGATCGACGGTTCCGGCGCCAACCTCTCCACGGCTGCCCGAATGACTCTGTTCCGGGCGGTGCAGGAGAGCTTGACCAACATCCAGAAACATGCACGAGCCACCCGCGTGGAGATTAGCCTGGTGCACATGACCGACCGGGTCTGCCTGAAGGTGGTCAACGACGACCAGGGCGGTGGCAGCGGTGTTGAGGCAATCCGCTCCGGCTTCGGGCTGCTGGGGCTGCGGGAGCGTGCCGAGGCCCTCATGGGCGAGTTTACCGCCGAGCCTCGCCCCGAAGGTGGATTTGAGGTATCATTGGTTCTATCGATCGGTGCATGACAGGGGGATCCAATTTGGGTGAGGGCAAGATTCGCATCTTGATGGCAGACGACCAGTCACTCCTTCGCCGTGGCCTGGCGGGCCTGCTGAACCGGAACCCCGACATGGAGGTCGTCGGTGAGGCAGAGAACGGGGAGCAGGCGCTCAAGTTTGTGGCTGAGTTGGACCCCGACGTGGTGCTGATGGACGTCCGCATGCCGGTCATGGACGGCGTCGCCGCGACCAGGGAGTTGACGAGACGGGGCGTAAGAGCCGGGATTATTATCTTGACCACCTTTGATGATGACGAGTACATCTTCGAGGGCCTGGCGGCCGGCGCCCGCGGTTACCTGCTGAAGGATGCGGAATACGACGAACTGTCGCAGGCGATCCGTACGGTGGCGAAGGGGGAGGCGTTGCTTCAGCCCCAAATCACCAGCCGGGTGCTCAAGGAGTTCAGCCGCCTTTCCGGGTTGGCGAGCAACCGCCCGAAGGCGCAGCCCCTCGCCGAACCGCTGACCGAGCGGGAGATGGAGGTCCTCCGACTGCTGGCCTCCGGCGCCACCAACCAGGACATCGCTGAGAAGCTGTACATCGGCTTGGGCACGGTCAAGCACCATGTGCGGGCCATCTTCGGGAAGTTGGGCGCCCGGGACCGGGTACAGGCGGTATTGCTGGCCCAGGAACTCAACCTCGTGTAGTGCAGGCTACACGAGGTTTTTTCATTCCACCGCTGCGACCAGCCAGTTTCGATCCTTGCGGATCAGGTTCAGGGTGACCTGCCGTTTTCCATCGGTCAGGGTGAGGCGGTAGGTGTCCAGCGTGCGGGCGAACTCCGCCTGATAGGGCTTGGGCAGAAGCTCCCAGTCCCGCATCTCCCGCTCGCGGATCAGGAAGTCGGTGCGGTCAGGGGGTGGGTCATGCCATGGGAAGCCCTCAGCCGGAAGTCCGAGCCGTTCGGCAGCCTGCTGCCCCAGTTCGGGCCGGAGAGCGAGCCGCGCCGCAGCCTTGAGGTCTCCAGCCTGAAGGGCGCCCAGGAACCGGTTCAACGCTTCGCGGGGATCCGAAAAGGTGCGCTGGCCCAGAGTTTGAAAGCGGCCCTCCCCTGGCAGTTCAGCGGTCCCCGGTAGGTGAGCAGGACCAGGTGGGGCTCGAGGAACTCCGGGCGGAACTTCTCAAAGGGCTCGGTGACGGGGCGGGCGATAAGGCGGCCGTCTGGACCCATGTGGGCGTGGCCGGGCAGAGCAGCGTTCAATGCACGACGGCAGCGAAAGGTCGGCGCGGGCGAGTGCAAGGCCAACGCTTCGGCTGCGCAGGTACTCCGTCACCGTTTCTTGAAACGCCCGCTTCCGGGCCTCCGGCTTAACGGAGGCATCGAAGACGGGGTCCAGCTGCGGGGGCGCGGCTATCGGACGAGTTGCGGAGCAGCCCGTCAGGAACAGCAGGAGGAGACCGATCCACCAAGATCGCATGGTCCATCACCCTGGTTTATCCTACGAAAGGGTCACTTGCTTCAGACGCCCATGGACTCTCTCTACCCGAGGGCAGAGAGAATCGGATCGACTGGTCTGTATCTCTGGACAGATCCAGCGGTCGTGTGGACGACCTCTTTTGTCCGGAGCGTCTGGAACCGCGGGGAGATGAGGGTCTGAGCCGCGCTTGGTACGATAGGGAAAGACTGTGGGCGCCCATGTCCTGACGCACGCGCCCCAAATGAGGAGGCCCCCTATGAATAACCGCCCTTCCTGCATTCTCGTGGTTGATGGCGGCGTGGATCTACCCGCAGGCGCTGCCGCCGAGTACGGCCTTCACACCGTTCCCCTCATGCTTCACTTCGGCAACGAGGTCTACCGGAGCGGCGTGGACATTACCGCCAAGGAGTTCTACCAGCGTCTGCGTGAGCGAGGGGAGTTCCCGACGACCTCGCAGCCATCGGCCGGCGAGTACCGTGACGTCTATGTCAAGGCTGCTGAGGCTGGGCTCCCGATCATCTCGATTCACGTCTCATCGGGTCTTTCAGGGTCGCTCAACTCGGCCCGGACAGCGCGGGAGATGCTGCCGGACCTGGACATCACCCTGGTCGATACCAAGACGCTCTCGGGCGAGATGGCCATGCAGGTCCTGGTGGCCGCCAGTATGGCGCAGCGTGGTGAGCCGGTTTCGGCGATTGTCTCGGTCCTTTCAGGGATCTATGATCGCTCGAATCTCTTCTTCACCATCGACAAGCTCGACTATCTCCGTAAGGGTGGCCGTATCGGGCGAGTGGCGGGGGCGGTGGGGAGCCTCCTCGGCATCCGGCCGATCGTCACGGTCGACAAGTCCAACGGCACCTATATCCCCGCCGGCAAGGCCCGCTCCTTCCGCCGGGCGATCGACGAGATCGGCGAGAAGATCATTGCCGATGTCGGCGAGGGGAACGATATCAGCGTCATGATCATGCAGGGCGACTGCCCGGCTGAGGTGGCAGGGCTGAAGGCGATGCTGGAAGCCCGGCTCAACGTGATCTGGTTCCACGAACTGCACGCCAACCCGAGCCTGGGGGCCCACATTGGGCCCGATGCGATGGGGGTTGCATATTATCCGGGCGCTCTGCCCATTCTCTCCGTTGAGTCTGTGGGGGTTCGCTAGACCCTGCGGGGAGCCAGCTGCGGAACAAAGGAAAGGGGTTTCGTTTGTACATGAAGGAACTGCGTACCATGGGGTGGTATGCGCAGCAGATCGCTCCGCATCTTCCCGCCGAAGCGTATAAGACGGCGCCGGTCCGCCTGTGGGGAGGACTGGTCTACCTGGTGCTGGCGGTCGGGTCGATTGTGGCCATCGGTCTCTATGACCTGCATCCCCTGCTCAACCTGGCCCTGTCGCTGGTCATTGGCCAGTCGTTTGCCGGCCTTGGTTTCCTGGGACATGAGATCCTGCACGGCACGGTGGTCAAGAACGCCCGCCTTCGGGACTTCCTGGGGGCGATCGCCTTCGCCCAGTTCAGCCTGGGTCCGAAGCTTTGGCGGAAGTGGCACAACATGGAGCACCATGCTCACACCCAGGAGGAGCACACCGACCCAGATGCAATGGGCACCCTTGAGAAGTTCTACCAGCGCCCGGCCCTGCGGTGGCTGTACCAGCTTCACCCGAATGTCCGGAGCTTTATCAGCTTCGCTTCGTTCTTGCTGTTCTTCTCGGTCTTCTGCCTGCTGATGCTCAAGCGGTACTTCCGGGAGTTCAGGCCGCAGGAGAAGCTGGTTGTGATCGCCCAAATGGTCTGGCCTTTCGTCATGTGGTTCAGCCTGCTGCCGGTCCTTGGCCCGGTAAAGTGGCTCTTTGCCTATGTGCTGCCGCTGATGGTGGCGAACTTCCTGGTGATCAGCTACATTTCCACCAACCACCAACTTTCGCCGCTCACCGATGTGAACGACCCGCTGGCCAACTCGCTGTCGGTGAATGTTCCGCGGTGGGTCGATGTGCTGCACTTCAACTTCTCCCATCATGTGGAGCACCACGTGGTGCCGGGGATGAGCCCGAAGTATGCGCCGCTGGTGAAGGCGAAGCTGAAGGAGATGTTCCCGGACCAGTACCAGGATATGCCGTTCACTCAGGCGCTTGCGGCGCTCTGGAAGACGCCCCGCATCTATAAGGACCACACGGAACTGGTGGATCCGGTCCGTGAACTCTCCTTTGGCTCTCTGGGCAACGGGCTGGACCCACAGCATGTGGAGCCGCGCAAGATCTCCCTCCCGGAGCCGGCTTGCCTCGTCCCGCAGACGGCGCCTGGCCGTCATTCTTAAAGCTAGAAGCCGCCCGCGTTAGTGGGGCGGCTTCGTCGTTTCTGCGGGGGTGTTTGTCGGGTAGGAGTGAACGTGTCTGCGGCGCATCGGAACCAGGCGGGGCCGATCGAACGGCGCCGCCTTCCTCGATCGGCCCCTCAGAAGATGCACCGCATACACTGGTCTTGACCTGGCATCTACGTGAAAAGCCGCCCTGGGGGAGGGCGGCTTCTGCTCTTACCGGCTTGCCCTTGGGGCTTGCTCGCTTTGGCGTAACCCGGACTTGCTGTGCATGACCTTGCGTGGTTCTGCGTGACCTTGCACTACCCTGCAGTGGGTTGCGCTTTCCTGCAAGATCTTGCGCACTCTGCATGACGTCGTAGTACCCGGCAAGACCCTGCGATAATCTGCAAGACTTTGCGAAATCCTTACCCCTTGTAGCTTTCGCCGGGCTTCAGGACGACGGGCTTGGTCTCGCCGGCGCTCTGGACACGGTTCACGAACTCGGCGGGGTCTTGCAGCAAGATGGGGAAGGTGCCCCAGTGCATCGGAATGACCACCTTCGGGGAGATCCACTGGGTGGCGATGGCGGCCTCTTCGGGGCCCATGGTAAAGTGGTCGCCGATGGGGAGTATGGCCACGTCGATGCCGGGAGCCTCGATCACACCGTTCAGGAGCTTCATGTCGCTGAACAGGGCGGTGTCGCCGGCGTGGTAAATCCGCTTGTTGTCCAGGTGAATCACGAACCCGGCAGCGTGGCCGCCCAGGTCGCCGTAGCCGTGGAAAGCGAGCGTCACGCGGACCAGGCCGAAGTCGAACCGCTTTTTGCCGCCCAGGGCCATGCCAATGACCTCAATGCCCTCCTTGGTAAGGTCCTGACCGCCCTCGTACGTGGTGATCACCTTGGCGCCTGTACGCTTGGCAATGGCTACGGTGTCACCTACATGGTCGCCGTGAAAGTGCGTTACCAGTATGTACTGCGGGTTTAACTCTTCGGCCTTTACAGGACAGACTGGGTTACCTGTGATAAAGGGATCGATCAGCAGGTTCCACTTGCCGTCGGTAATCTCAAAGGCAGAGTGGCCCAAATAACGGATCTGCATGGTATCTCCCCCCGTCTTCAGTTCATTCCAAAAACATTCTAGCAAAACGGAAATTGGGCTGGCAACGGCCAGGATATCGCTTCACATCCCGTAATATACCCTTCAGATGGCGCGATAGGAAGAGTGAGCCCGCCCGAAGAGGTGCAGAGTGGTGCTTTTGCAATAGATTTGGACAAAAATGGCCTAATGGATGCCGATACGGTCGAATTCACGGTACAATAAGAGCATAGAAATACCATTCGCTCCAGCAGGAAACACTCGTGGAGGACAGAGCACGATGCGGAAGATCTTTCTCCTGGTCCTCATGCTCGCCGTTGTGGTAGGGACACAGTACAAGATCGCGCTTGACCGGATCGATGTGGTGGTGACCCAAGAGCGCCTGGCCGGGAACCCGGTTGACCGCTATGCGGCGGTGGGGACGGCACAGGGCACGGTGATTGTGGCCCACGGATTTGCTGCCAGCAAGGAACTGATGCAGCACTGGGGCTATGCTCTGGCCCGCCAGGGGTTTGACACCTATATCTTCGACCAACCAGGACACGGCGAGCAGACCACCCCGCTCCCGGCGTGGCGGAAGCTTGGGGAGAATCCCCTGGGCGCCAACGTGCGGGCGATGGTGGCGGAGTTAATTCGCACTGGGCGAGCCCAGTCGGGCAAGGTCGCCCTGATCGGTCATTCCATGGGCGGCACAGCGGTGGTGGCGGCAGGCATTGACGATCCCGCCGTGGCGGCCACGGTGGGGATCTCCGCCTCGTACTCGGAGTCCCTCCCCGCTGACAGGCCGGTGAACCTGCTCAGCCTGGTGGCCGAGCGTGACCCGGCCTCGATTCGGGCGGCCGCCATGAACCTGGCGCCGCAGTCGGAGACGCGCAAGACGGTCAATGTCGCCCGGAAGAACCATCTGACGATCCTTTACGATCAGGAGGTGCTGGGGCAGGCTTCGGCCTGGATTCACCAGGCACTGGGAACCAAGCAGTCAGGCCCTGTGGGCCCTGTGGCGCCTTGGAACTGGATTCTGGCAGGGTTGGCCGGCGGGCTGGGCGCCGTTCTGACAGTGGCCGGGTTGCTGATGCCCCGCCAGGTTCGCTCCGGAGGCCGGCAGCATTCGGTGGGCTTCATGACCGGCCTGGTTGTCCTCTCGGTGGCCGCTCTTTCAGCCGTTCTGGCGGCGGTCTACCTGCGCACGCCCTGGGTGGGTGTCGCGGTGATGGACTACCTGCTGCCTTACTTCGTCGTGGCTGCGGTGGTGCTTTGGGTGCTGAGGCAGCTATGGCCCCGCGACTTTGGCTTCCCCCTGACCCAGGGCGCTGACACCCTCTCCAGCGCGGTACTGCGTGGGTTCGGTATCGCTCTGGCCTACCTCGGGGCGGTTGTGCCGGTTGTCCATATGAACCTGACTCACCACATGCCGGTCGAGCCTCGCATCGTGCCGCTGCTGCTATCGGCCCTCGTTCTCTGGGCGTACTTTGTGCAGGAAGAGGGGCTCAAGCGGTCGGTCGCCAGCCAGTGGGGCTCCTTTGCCGGCATGCTGTTAGGCCTGGCCACCAAGTTGGTCATCGTGGGGACCTGGCTTGGGGCGACAGCCCTGCCCAATCCGCCCACGTTCTTGACCCTCACCATTCCTGTCACCGTGACCGTGCTGGTAGTGCTGGAGGTCCTCGCCGCCATTTTGGGGCGCATGAACTACTCCGCGGCCTCCATCGCCACGCTGAGCTCCGTTGTGCTGGCCTGGGCCATGGCCACCACCTTCCCGCTGATGTAGCGGCTCAGACCACCTCGAGGCTCAACTTGTCCAGGCCGTACCACCCGGCAAGTCGCTTGAATTCGGCCTCCACGGCGCGGGGAGCCCCTCGTCCCCGCCCCTTTCGGAACGGCTGATAGACCACCTGGAGTTCCCGGGTGGTCCGTTTCATCCTCCAGGTTCCGGCGACCCGGCCGTCGAGCAGTACGGTCGCCTCGACCACGGCGGCAGGGCGGAAGACCTGGGTCCGGTAGGCCGGGTCGATCAGGCGTTCCTTGTCGCGGTGGGCCAGCAGAATGGAATCAAACCGGGGAAGGACCTGGATCGGGGCCGGCTCCTGGCCCGTTGTGGCCGCCAGTTCCGAAAGGCGTGCCTCCGGGACGAAGTAAGGCAGTTTCGAACCCTCCAGCCGGATCTCCACCAGCCCCTCCGCCCGCGCAAAGAGGGGGCGAACCCGTGAGAGCGGCCAGGTGAGGAAGTAGGCGAAATCCTGCATGCTGGCGGGGCCATATCCGTTCAGGTAATCCTGGAGGAGAGCATCCTCCAACTCTTCTCGCGCCGCCGGCCCGGGGGCGCACCCCAGCCATTGCTCGGTCAGCACCACGGGAACGTCGGCCCCCTCCATGGGCATGTGTACCGTCAGCCCGTGGCGGGCCAGGGTTCTGAGAATCCCGCCCCATGGGCCGAAAAGCTCCTTCGCCTTATCGGGGGCGATGCCCAGTTCGGTCACGGCCCGCCGGCTGAGCTGGTCGCGGGTGGCGGGCCCGGCAGCCAGAAGGGCCAGCGCCTTCTCCGGCCAGGCCCCCAACTCCTGCCCCTCGGTGTAGATGCGGGTATAGCGGGCGAGCTGCGCCGCCGGCACCGTGTGAACCGTACCCCGCATCGCCCAGGTGCGGACCAGCGACCGCTCCTTGACCAGCATTGCTTCGTAGTCAGCCCGGTCGAAGCCGCGCACTCGGGCCCGCAGTGAGAGAGCCGGTGTCGAGGGAATCTGTGCCTGGAGCCCGCAGGCATCCCGCACGGCCCGGAGCGGGTCGTCGCAGGGGGATAGCAGGTGCTGACGCTTTAGCAGATACCTGTTGGCTTGTTGCAGGGTAACCTCCATACTCTAGCCCCTCTCTGGCACTTTGCTTACCGAACAGGTATTCGCCGTTGGTCCCCGGGAATCCTCCGAACCATCTATTGGTTTGGTATCGTCCAAGGAGCGGGAGTTGATAACCGGAACTCGTCTCTCCCGGGAGGGATCGCGTGTGCTGAAACGTTGGGGGCCGGCGCTTCTGATCGCCACCCTTCTCATACTGCTCTTGGGCGGTCGATGGTATGTCGATGCGGTCAACCGCACGCACCCGGCCCCCTGGCCCATGGTTCAGGGGGATGCGGGGGGAAGCTTCACCGCCCGAGTGCCCTTTCCCAACGAGCCACAGGTGCTCTGGACCCACCCGCTGCCGGCTGCCCTGCCCTTCTCGCCGGTCATTGGCGAAGACGGCGTCGTCTACGCTGCTGCGGGGGAGGAGTTGATCGCGGTCGAGCCCGATGGCCAGAAGCGCTGGACCTGGAAGGGCAAGGGGTTTCTCCAGTGGCTGGCCCTGGGGCGCCATGGGGTGATCTACGCCCTGGAGTACAAGCGGGAGCAGAGGGGGCGTCCCGAGGCAAGCCTGGCGGCCCTTGATTCGCAGGGGCGGCTCTCATGGCGCCTGCCGCTTGACTGGAGCGACTGGTGGTCTCCCCCCATTGTCGGGCAGGGAGGCTTGATCTACCTGGGTTCGCGGTCCAAGTTGTACGCCGTCACCAGCGAGGGACGGATCATGTGGGCGCAGGAGACTTCTGATCTGCGCCGGTGGCCGGTGGAACTGCCGGATGGTGGTCTGCTCTACACGGAGCGGGATGAGGTCATTGCCCTCTACCCCAACGGATCAACGCGCTGGACCGCCCGGCTGGAAGAGGGGGACCGTGTCGGCGCCCTGGCCATCGGGGCCGACGGTCGGATCTACTACCGGGGGCGTCGCAACCTGTATGCGCTCGACGCCGAGGGGAGGACCCTGGCACAGGCGCCGGTCGACCGGAACCGGGCGCTCAACATCGCAGCGGGAGACGGGATTCTTCAAGATGGCTTCATTCGGTGGGAGGCAGGAAAAGTCAGCCGGTGGGGGGAACCGCCGTCAAACCGGCCCATCGGCTTCATCAGCTATCTTGATCAGGGGGGGAACGTCCTCCTGTGGGAGGTCGGACACGACAATGAGGAGACCCGCCTCTCCCTGCATGACGCCGGAGGCACCCAACTGTGGCGGTCCGACGAGATCGCCGTCAGCAGCCTTCTGGCCATCGGGGCAGACGGGCGGATCTGTTTTGCCGGGAAGCTCTCGTCGGAAGAGCAGGTGGCGCTGATCTGCATCGGGCAGAAGTAGTTCCTACCGGGGAGGTGCGCAGCATGCCGAAGGGTTGGAGGGCACCCCTTGTGGTGACGGCTCTCCTGATCATTCTCGTCGGTGGGCAGTGGTATATCGATGCCGTCAACCGGACGCACCCTGCTCCCTGGCCCATGGCCGGGGGCGGCTCCGGCATGCGGTATTACACGCCCGCGACCTTCCCGAAAGCGCCGCAGGTGCTGTGGTCGCTTCCGGTCAATGGTGATCAGTACGCAGTACCGCTCATCGATGCAGATGGGACGATCTATGTGGAGACCGGGACCGAGGTGCTTGCCGTCAACTCGGACGGCCAGCGGCGTTGGGTCTGGCGCAGCCCGCAGCGAATCAACTCCCTGGCGCTCTCCCGCCACGGGACACTCTACGCCATGGACTCCGAGAACCTGCACGCCCTGGACGAGCAGGGCCGGCTGCAGTGGCGGGTCCCACTTCCCGGTGTACCCGCCTCGCCGATGCTGGTCGGACAGGGCGGCCTGATTTACTATGCCAGCCGGGAACGGCTCCACGCCCTGAGCGATGATGGGCGTCATCTGTGGAGCCACGAGGTCGGGATTGTCAGGGCTGGTCCCGTGGAGTCCAGCGGCGGCCTGATTCTGGTTGCTACCCTGCGAGAGCTGTTTGCCGTGCGATCGGGCGGAGAGCGGGCGTGGTCCCGTACCCTGGGCGAGCCAATGCCGACCCAGCCAGTGGCGTCCGGACCTGACGGCCATACCTACCTCCGCACCAGAACCGCCCTGCTGGTGGTGAACGAGCGGGGGCAGATCGTGGGCGAGCAGCGAACTGCCTCCTACGCAGGGAATCTGGCGGTGGGCGAAGGGGTGGTCCAGGAGGGACTGACCCGGCGAGACAGCCTGGGCCGGACGGTCTGGACCGTCGCCCCCGGCAGCCTGAACCGGCACCCTTCTGCCCTCATAGACGGTCGCGGCAACGCCCTGCTCATAGACTACCTGGGCCTGACCCCCGTTAACAGGCCGCAGGTGATGCGCTATCGCCTCTGGGACGCCGAGGGACGTGAGCTTTGGACCCTGGATTCCGTCTTCCCGGTGGCCGGCCCGGCGGTCGATGCAAAGGGAAACCTCTGCTTTATTGGGATCATGGATGATCGGGCCGATCCGCGGTTGATCTGCATCGGCGACAGGCCGGGAACGGCGCGGTAGACCGCGGGACTGGTTCTGGGTATAATAAATGTCGTTGCTTTTACAAGAGGGAGGTGAGCGCCGTGCCTGAAAAGCTGCTGAAGCCCATTCGTCTTGGTTCGCTGGTGATCGAGCGTCCCCTGGCGCTCGCACCCATGGCCGGCGTCACCAACTGGCCCTTCCGGCTCCTCTGCAAGGAGCAAGGCTGTGGGATGGTTGTCACCGAGTTCGTCAGCGACAAGGCGATCCTCTTCGACAGCAAGCGGACCCAGGAGATGATCGAGTTGCTGGATGAGGAGCGCCCGGCGGCGATCCAGATCTTCGGGGCCGATCCTGAGACCATGGCGAAGGCGGCGCTGCGGGTCGTAGAGCTGCAGCAGCCCGACTATGTCGATATCAACATGGGCTGCCCGGCGCCCAAGGTGACCAAGGGTCGGGGCGGCTCATCGCTGCTGAAGGAGCCCGATAACGCCGAGGAGATTGTCCGCCAGGTGGTCCGGGCGGTGGCCCCGCTGCCGGTTACCGTGAAGATTCGCATCGGGTGGGACGCCTCGACCGTCAACGCCGTCGATATCGCCCGGCGGGCTGAGTTCGCTGGTGCACAGATGGTCACGGTTCACGGTCGGACCCGTGAGCAGCATTACTCCGGCGAGGCCGACTGGAATGTAATCGCACAGGTAGCCCGGGCGGTCAGTGTGCCAGTGCTGGGCAACGGCGATATCACCACCCCCGAGCAGGCTGCTTACCGCCTGCGCACCGCCGGTGTGGCCGGGCTGGCCATCGGCCGTGGGGCCATGGGCAACCCGTGGGTCTTCAAGCGAACGGCTCACTACCTGGAGACGGGGGAACTTCTGCCAGAGCCAGACGCCCGGGACCGGGTGGAGATGGCGCTTCGCCATCTGGATCTGATGATCGCTTACAGGGGTGAGTACCTGGCGGTCCGGGAGATGCGCAAGCATGCGGCCTGGTACCTCAAGGGGCTCTATGGCTCTGCTGAGGCCCGGAACCTGATCAACACGGCGGAGACGCCCGACCAGATGCGGTCGATGCTGACCGCCTACCTGGACCGGCTATTGGCTCACGGCCGGACCCAGAGTGGGGCTGAGCCGGGGCCAGAGGCCGGCGAGGGCCCAACGTCGTGCGATGCGTACCGGGAAGACCCGGTCTGCGGCCCTGTCGAAGAGTAGTCTGTTACAACAAGCGCCCCCTGCCTGCCGGCAGGGGGCATCATTTTTTCCCGGGCGCATAGGATGCAGGTTAGCGACTCATTTCGCCGCCCGCCCGACCTGGTTGTCTGGCGGGTGTACAGTCGGGAGGAGGAGCTCGTTGAACCGATTCTGGCTGCACCGGCTCAGTCTCCTGGGCCTGTTGCTGATCTGTTCTGCCTTCGCCTGGTACCTGGACCCCGCCTCACACGCCGCTGCCCAGGCCACCACCCACCCTGCCCCGTTGGCGGAAAGCGATCAGCCACGGGATTGTGGTGTGGAGAGTGTGGTCTACGGCAAGGGGAACGCGGTTGCCCTGCGGGAGTGCCTATGGCAGGCCTATGTGACTGGGGTTCCGGCCCACTTTGAGTCTCGCGCCACGCTGGTGGGCAGCACGATCATCTATCGGGTGCAGGTCGAACCGGGACAGGTAATCTTCACCGTGGACCAGACACAGAGCCTCTACGCCCCCCGGGAGGAGATTACCTATGCCTGTACCTCCATGGCCCGCCTGGAGATGAACGGTGCTCTGTACTTTACACTTCATGGCTGCCCAACGCTGCGGGCGCTCGGGTTGTAACCCTACATGGCCACCTCACGCCACCGGCCGGAGCGGATCCGGCGGAGGGCGAAGAGGAGGCGGAAGGACCAGTCGAAGGTCATCGAGATCCAGGCGGCGGCCAGGCCCAGGCCTGCCAGGTGGATCAGCCCGGCGGTAATCGAAAGCCGCACGACCCAGACACCAAGTGCGGTGACGATCATCATCGGAAGGGTATCGCCGGCGCCCCGCAGAGCCCCCGCCAGGGCAAAGGTGATACCCATGGGGACCTGCGCCGCCGCCCCGATGGCCAACACAAGCGCCCCGAGGGCGATCACCTCGGTATCCGAGGTGTAGAGCGAGAGGTAGGGGCGCCCAAGGAAGAGGAAGATCAGGCTCATCACGATCATGACGCCGATGGTGATCCGCACCGTTTCGGCAATGACGGCGTTCGCACCCTCCGGGTCCTTCGCCCCCAGCCGCTGGCCGACCAGCGCCGTGCCGGCGGTGGCCAGACCGATGGCGGGCATGTAGGAGATCGACTCCGCGTTGACCGCCAACTGGTGGGCGGCCACCGACACCGTGCCCAACCCGGCGATGATCCGCACGAAAGAGATCATGCCCAAGCTCTGAAGCACCCGCTCCCCCGCAGCCGGAAGGCCGATGCGCAGCACCCTGGCCATCATGGAGAGGTCGAGCTGAAAGAGGGTGGGGAGGTGGAGCCGCACCGGGTGGGAGGAGGAGAGGAGGTGACTCAGCAAGATCAGTGCGCCGATCGACCGGGCGATGGTGGTGCCCAGGGCGGAGCCGACCACCCCGAGCGCAGGTAGGCCGAAGTGCCCGTAGATCAGGCTATAGCCGAGAATCACATTGGCGATGTTGATGATCACCCCAATGCGCAGCGGTGTCCTGGTGTCGCCTCGACCACGGAGGGCGCCGCTCATCACCTGCGACCACTGCATCGCTACAAAGCCCAGTGCCGACCAGCGTAAAAAGTCGATACCCAGCGGCAGCACTTCGGCCTCGGCGCCCATGCCGGCCACAATGGCCGGGGCGAAGCCGTAGTAGACCAGCGCCACGGCAATGGCGGCCGCCAGACCCATCCAGAAAGATTGCCGGGTCACCGACTCGACCGTCGCCGCGTCCCCCGCGCCGGTGTACCGGGCCACCAGGGCGGTGGTGCCCGCCCCGATGCCCATGAAGATCGCCATGGAGAGGAAGAGAGGCTGGTGCGACAGGCCGACGGCGGCAATTGCTGCCGGGCCCAGGTGACCAACCATCATCATGTCGACGATCTGCGTAAGGGTGGTAAGAATCTGCTCGGCAACCACGGGCAGGGCCAGGGTCAGAATCTGCCGGCGCACCGTTTTGCGGTCCGCGCTCTGGGGAGCCCGTCCGGACGGCAGGGCGGTCTGCATCCTCCCGACTCCTTCGTATTACAAATAGTTAATGGACAGAAACATCATAGCACTGGCCAGGATAGGCTGCAATGGGGGGCCAGATTTGGTCGAGAGGGGAAACTTCAGACAGTTTAGTTGACATTTTGTTGGCACCGCCCCTATAATGAATTAGCTTTCAAACAACAAGCACTGCGGGGCGAACGCGAGCAGTCCGGAGCCTGGGAAGTCCGGGTTCTGCCCGTTCGGTGATGTCCCTGCGGTGCTTCATGTCCACATTGGCATCGGACCAGAAGGGTATAAGGGGCCGGAATCGACTCGTATACATCGGTACTACATCAGCCTCCAGCCGCTTTGCACCCTTTCGATCTGGCAATACGCCGGGCGTCCCGCAGAATCGAAACGACCGGCCTACTTGTCAATCGTGGTGTAGTCGTTGGAACAAAGGAGAGAACGGCATGTCCGAGAAGGAAGTACTCCTATCCTTGGAAGGCCTGAAGCAGTTGGAGCAGGAGCTGCTTCACCTGCGTACGGTGAAACGTCTTGAGGTAGCGGAACGGATCAAGCAGGCACGGGAGTACGGGGACATCTCGGAGAACTCCGAGTACGAAGATGCGAAGAATGAACAGGCCTTTATTGAGGGCCGCATTCTGGTCTTGGAGAAGATGCTTCGCAACGCCCGCTTGATCGATGAGCCGGCTGGGAACGCCGGTATTGTGGTGGTCGGCTCCACCGTGGTTCTCAAGGACCTGGAGTATGGCGATGAACTGACCTATACGATCGTCGGCACCACGGAAGCGAACCCGTCGGAGAATCGCATCTCCAACGAATCGCCGGTGGGTCGGGCGATCATGGGACAAAAGGTGGGGACGGTCGTGGAGGTCGATGCGCCGGACGGCGTGATCAAGTACGAGATCCTCCACATTAAGTAGAAAGAAGAGGGGGGGCCTAGTCAGGCCCCCCTGGTGTATGGTCCTGGGTTCCGTGGTGTGGCTTGGGATCCCGGCCCATCTTGACCTCCTGGGCGTCCTTGCGATGCTGCCCTGGCGGTGCGTTCCGAGCCTCGGGCGACTGCCAGATCGGCACCGTGCCCGCCTGGTCGCCACGGTGGGTATTGTCACGGCCCGGCTTGTCCTTCAGGTTCGCCCGGTAGGCCTCCTCGCCCAGGTCGGAAGCTGTAAGGGCGATCTTCGGCTGATAGGAGTCATCGACACGTCGCGGCATTGCGTGATCCCTCCCCCTATAAAGTCTGCCCCGCTCAGGCGCATAACGGGGTGGCAAGATCCGCATGGATTGGCAGCGTCATGACGTTGACAAGGGCGGTGCCGCACGGGTACAATAGCGTAGCACACGGGGCTGTAGCTCAGCTGGGAGAGCAACGCCTTTGCAAGGCGAAGGTCGTGGGTTCGAATCCCATCAGCTCCACCATACAAAGAAGACACCGGGCCGAAAGGCGCCGGTGTTTTTTGCTTACCCGATCTAGCAAACGAAAAGGGCGGCCAGATGGCCGCCCTCTCTCGTTGGGATGCACTTACTTGACGACGATCTTGCCAACCATGCCGGCGTCCTTGTGGCCGGGCACGTCGCAGATGATCTCGAACTCGCCGGTCTTGTCGGCCTTGAAGGTGACAGAGCCGGTCTTGTTGGCGGCGATCTGGGTGGACTTGGCGTTCAGCTGCGGGATCACGAAGGAGTGCGGCTGGGCGGAATCCTTGTTGACCAGATTGACCTTGACGGTCTCGCCCTTGTTCACCGTGAGAACGTCGGGGAAGAACTTCCACTCACCGTTGGTCCCCATCTCAACCGTAATCTCATTGGCGGCGCCACCGCCACCGCCACCGCAGGCGGTGAGGACACCCAGAGCCATAACCGCAACCAGAACCAGCATGAGAAGCTTCTTCATGGTCGTAATACCCCTTCCTTTCTTATGTGTCCATCATGCCATATCTTTTCCCTTGGGCCAATCGGATACACAACGTACCGTCCCCACCTGATCTCGGGTGTTTGTTAGGGTCTAGACCCTAAGTACTACCTCTCATGCGACTTTCGAATCATCCGTGCTACAATGGGGCTCGCAAGTCCGGGTACTTTCCCGCAATTTGGGTAACGGCACATAGTCCGAAAGCAATACTATCACTCCGCCATCGGGTTTGCAAGGCCAACTTCCCCGGAATCAAGAGGACATGTGTCACAATATTACGCTTGCTTTAGCCTATGGCTTAAAGTGTCTTTGGATAACGCTGTTGAGCTATTTACAAACGGTGTGTAGGGGGGTATGCATCGCGTGAAGCGGATTGTTCAGAACGCGGCGGTCACTGCCCTGGCCCTGCTTCTCTTACCCTCCACCGCCTCTGCCAGCCACCTGAGTGGCGGCGAGAACGACCTCATGGGCCTGTACGGCGGGATCGCCCTGGTGCTTGGATTTGCGGGGCTGCTGGGCATGCTGGGGCTCGTCCCCCGTGGCTGGCGCTCGTTCGGGGAGCGCTATGGGCGCTGGTTCATGGGAGCCGGCCTGCTGGTTCTGGTGATGGGCGGCTACCACGTGACCAGCATCGGCACCGTGGAAGAGACGGCGGGCGACGAGGCCTGGGGTCGCCTCGCCACCCAGCAGCTTATCGGTACGCTGGGTGTTTTCGTGGCCTTTTGGGGCGGGGTCTACTACCTCGCCAGAAAGGCCGGCGTCCTCGACATGGGGGAGAAGGTCAAATACACCCTCATGCGTAACGGCGACCCACCCGACCGGACGGCCTCCCGCAAGGAGCGACCGGGTGAACAGCGGTTGATGTGGATCCCCTTTGCTGCCATGGGCACGCTTGCCGTGTTCTTTACAGCAGGCGTGTTGATCGCACTGTACAGCCTGCCGCCTGGTTCACGTCCCTAGGCACCGACCCCGGAAGATATAGCTGGGAGGAGAGAGATGGTGTTCAGCAACGCAGAAGGCTCGGCCAGTCGCAACTTCTTTTACACGGCGGTCATCTGGATGGCCATCGGCATGAGCTTCGGCCTGTTCGCGGCCCTGCTCTTGGTTTTGCCCGACATGGTCACCGCCATTCCTGTCCTTGAGTACTTTACGTTCGGACGCGTACGCCCAATCCACACCAACCTGGTCATGTTTGGCTGGCTCAGCGGTGCTTACTTCGCAACCCTCTTCTATATGATTCCCCGATTGACCGGCACCAAACTGTGGAGCGAGCGACTCGGCAACGTGACGGTGGTCCTGCACAACCTGCTGATGACCTCCTATACCCTGGCGTTGCTCTTCGGCTTCAACATGGGCCGTGAGTATGCTGAGCAGCCCTGGATCAACAAGGTCATCACGGTGGTCCTGTTCGCCCTGGTCTTCGTCAATGTGATCATGACCGTGGCCCACCGCAAGGAGAAGGAGCTCTACGTCTCCGTCTGGTACATGCTGGGCGCCGCAGTCACCACCCCGGTGGTCTACATTGTCGGCAACCAGTTCCTCATGCCCACCAACCCGATCAGCGGTGTCAACGACGCCGTGGCCAACTGGTTCTACGGCCACAACATTCTCGGCTACTGGTTCACCCCGGTCGGCATCGGCGCGGTCTACTACCTGCTGCCCAAGATGACCGGTAACCCTGTCTGGAGCCACCGGCTCTCCATGATCGGTTTCTGGGTGATCTTCTTTGTCTACGGTCCGACCGGTGCCCACCATCTGGTCAACGGCCCGGTTCCCTACTGGCTCCAGACCGTGGCCATCGCCTTCTCGGTCACCCTGATCATTCCGGTCTGGACCGTTTTGACCAACTTCTACGGCACCATGACCGGCAGGTGGGGTGCCATGAAGGAGTCCGTGCCGCTGAAATTCCTTGTCTCTGCCATGGTCTTCTACTTCATCACCTGCTTCCAGGGCCCCATGCAGGCGCTCCGCTCGGTCAGCGCCATCACCCACTTCACGAACTGGGTTGTCGGCCACGCCCATCTGGCGCTGCTCGGCACCTTCACCTTCATTATGTTTGCCACCATCTACTACGCCCTGCCCCGCCTGATCAACCGGGAGATCTGGTCCGCCAAGCTGATGGACTGGCACTTCTGGATGTCCCTCATCGGCTTCACCCTCTTCTTCGTCTCCCTGACCATCGGCGGCCTGGTCCAGGGCTCCCACTGGGCGGCGAACGAGTCCAACGCCTTCATGCAGTCGGTGATCTCGCAGCGACCGTACCACATCGTCCGTGCCATTGGCGGCTCGATGATCCTCGCTGCGCAGTTCCTCTTTATCTTCAACATCTTCAAGACCGCCACGGCGGGCAGCAGGTTCTCGGTGGAGAGCGCTGAGTCTGTCTCTGCCACGGCCGGAGCGTAAGGAGGGGGCGACGCACACATGGGCAACAAGTTGGAGAAGAACGCGGCTCTGCTCGGCCTGGGCGCCTTCCTGCTCCTGAGCTTCGCCGTAATTGTAACCGTGGCGCTCCCGCTGATGCAGTCTGACCTCTATGAGGCCTCCGCCTCGGCTCCCCGGTACCAGGGCCTCGACAACGACGGCAAGGAGATCAGCGAGAAGGTGGCCCAGGGCCGCCAGATCTACATGCGTGAGGGCTGCTGGTACTGCCACACGCAGCAGGTCCGCACCATCGACAACGACAAGGCGTTCCGGGCGCCGGCCGCCACCCTGAAGGACGGCACCCAGGTCGGCGACCGCCCGACCCGCCCCTCTGACTACGGCAACGACAACCCGGCACTGCTGGGCACCGAGCGCACGGGTCCCGACCTCAAGTATGTGGCCCACCGCTGGCCCTCCAAGGAGTGGCATATCGCTCACCTGATCGACCCGCGCTCCACCGAGCCGAACTCGATCATGCCTGCGTTCGGCCACCTGCCGGCGGAAGAGCTGGACGCCCTGGCGGAATACCTGCTCTCGCTGCGTGACTGGGCGATTCCGATCAAGTCCTTTGCCAAGTACCCGGGTCCCGATCTCCTGGCCGCAACCGATGAGATCGTGCCCGAGGAGTACTTGGCGATGCAGAACCCATTCAAGCTTGGCGATCCCGCTGCCACTGCCCGTGCCGAGAAGCTGATCCAGGACAAGGGCTGCCTGGGCTGCCACGGCCAGGACATGAGGGGCAAAGACCCCTCCAAGGGCTGGGCCAACGCCCCGTACCCCACCGACTGGTATGCCTCTGCCGAGAAGCACTCCGAGCAGTTTATCTACTGGATCATCTCGGAAGGCACCCTCAAGGAGGATGGCACCCCGTCCGGCATGCCGGCCTGGCGTACCATGGGCCTCTCCGATGAGGACCGCTGGGCGCTGACCACCTATATCAAGGGGCTGGCCGGCAAGTAACCGGCTCCGCCGGAAGGAGGTTGTCCAGTTGAAGACAGATTGGACGCAGTTCCAGGAACTCGCCTCGTCCACGGGGTTCATCCTGATGCTCGTTATCTTGCTCTGGGCGACGCTGGCGGTCATCATCTACTGGGCCTACGTTTCGGGCGCCACCTCAATGGGCGAGAACGTGAAGTACAAGGTCGTAGAAGATGACGAGCCGGTCTCTCGCTAGGATCCTGGGAGGTGAATGAACGGTGTCTGAGGAGAAGAATCACGCCGAAGAGAACTCGCATGACCACGGGGCGCCGGTTCCCAAGTTCCTGATTCTCGTCTACGCGGTCATCGCTGCGTTCTTTGTCTACTACCTGATCACCGGGCTGAAGTTCGGCCCCGACAGTCCGACCGGGTTCTGATTGAGGAGGATGATGGTGAGGAGCAGACTGCGCAAGGTAAAGACGGTGATCCGTCGGAACCGCCGGGTCTCCCAGGTGGCGGTCCTGGCGCTACTGGTCCTGTCACCGTTTCTGCATATCTTTCGCTTCGACATTCCAACCACATCGCTCTATCTGTTCGGCATGCGTCTATGGGTGCAGCACGCCTTTGTCTTCAGCCTTCTGATGACCCTGATCATCTACGTGATCATCGCTGCCAGCTTCGTCTTCGGCCGGGTCTTCTGCGGGTGGGTCTGCCCGCAGAACCTGTTTAACGAACTCGGCCGGCAGTGGGACGCCAGGTTCGGCCGGGCCGGCACCGTGGCCCTGTCGTTTCTGATCAGCCTGTTCGGCGGCTTTGTGATCTGGAGCTATGGCGCCGACGGCATTGGATTGCTCCGCCGGTACGCCGCGGGAGAACTGCCCATAGCGCCCACCCTGGCCATTCTCTCCTTTGCCCTCTTCTTCACCATGGCGATGGCCTGGTGGCGCACCTCGATCTGCAAGGTGGCCTGCCCGTATGGCCACCTGCAGTCGATCATCTCCAACCGGGAGACGATGCACCTCAAGGTGATCAATCTGCCGCAGAATCGGGATATCTGCGCCAGTTGCGGCCTCTGCGCCGAGATCTGCCACATGGATGTAGACCCCCGCTCCGACGAGCAGAAGCACTGCGTCGCCTGCGGCGACTGCCTTGACGCCTGCGCCCTGGTCTCCGATGCCCGAAAGGTTCCCCGGGTGCTTAACTTCGTTGTTGGTCAGGGGGAGAACGAGGTGGCGCTCCGTGAGCGCAGCCAGCTATGGGCGAATATCCGCCGGGTGGCGCCCCGGCTGGCCCTTCCCCTTGCCATGACCCTGGCCCTGGGCATCGTCTCCGGCTACCTGCTGTCGAGTCGCACGCTGGTCGACCTGGTAGTGGTGAAGGACCACCGGCAGGTGCTGGCCACCGGTGGCACGGTCAGCGGTGGATCGGTCATGAACATCTCTTTAATGAATCTGGCGGCCACGCCCGACCAGTTCCGCCTGTACATTGAAGGGCTTCCGGATGGCTGGGCCAGCCTGGAGCATGAAGCGGTCGCCCTCGCCCCCGGCGAGCGGGCACAGGTCACCCTGCGGGTCAACCCGACCGAGCGGGTCAAAGGGCTGCACAGCTTCCACGTGCGGGTAGTCGGCATCCAGACCGGTGCGGAGGCCAGTTTTCGAACCGTTCATGCTGTGAATTAGTGTAGAGAAGAGAAAGGCCCTCCGGGGGCGGCTGAAGCCGCTTCCGGGGGGCCTTCTGCGCGCTTCGCCCGACATCTGTCCCCTGTCGTATCCGACGCGCGCCTGATATACCATCGGACATGATACCTATGCCGCGTAAGGACGTCCCTCTGTTACCATAGAAAGAGCAAGCGAATCGGCATCCCGCAAGATCAATAGCGGAGGAATTTGCCTGGCGAGAAAGAACTATACTATGATTTGGCGCCCGGACGGATGGTCCGACTATCTTTTTGGACTAGCGCAACGCGCAGATACCCCTACAAAGGACACTGCATAATGGTTCTTTTGGATTGAAGACCGTATCTTTCGCGGGTATAATTAAGTGCGTTGCCTCCGCTCCTGAAAGCGACGACATTGTCGTTTTGTTGTTTCCCCGGAGCTTCGTTCGCTCCTCATCTAAGGGAGGTGCTGGTTCGGTGGGTCTTTGGGCCAAGTTTAAGAACACGACCCTCTACAAGTCCATTTACCGGAATGATTATCCGGACACCCCGCGTAATCAGGTCCTGGTCATTCTGAACAGCGTGGTGCTGCATCTTCACCCGGTGAAGCTTCCCCGGCGTGCGGTGCGGGTGAGCTACACGTGGGGCTTGGGTGGTCTCTCGCTGCTGATGTTCCTGATCCTGACGATCACCGGTGTCTGGCTCATGTTCTACTATGTCCCGGCGGTTCCTGACGCGTACTTCTCCATGAAGCTGCTGGAAACCAACGTCATCTTCGGCTCCTTCGCTCGAAACATGCACCGCTGGGCTGCTCACGGCATGGTGATCGCAGTCTGGCTCCATATGACCCGCGTCTTCTACACCGGTTCGTACAAGCCGCCCCGGGAGTTCAACTGGGTAATCGGCGTTGTGCTCTTTCTCATTACCGTTCTTCTTTCGTTCACGGGCTATCTGCTCCCGTGGGACCAGCTCGCCTATTGGGCCATTCAGGTCGGCTCCAACATGGCCAAGGTCTCGCCGGTGGTGGGCACCTACGTCCAGCAGGCGCTGCTTGGCGGCTTCGACATCGGGCCGGCCACCCTTATCCGCTGGTACACCCTGCACGTCATTCTCCTGCCGCTGGCCTGCATCATGCTCATGGCGATGCACTTCTGGCGCATTCGTAAGGACGGCGGCATCTCCACGCCCATCCCCTACGACGAGGATGGCGAGACCGATCAGCTGAACGACCCCGAGAAGTAGGGAGGGACCCACATGGCTGAGACGACCGAAAAGTACCAGCAGGCGGGCCCCAAGGTCCAGCCTGGACAGAAGGAAGAGATGGTCTATACGTGGCCCTACCTCGTCTCGATTGAGGCGATTATGGCCATCGCGATGATCCTGGCCCTCACCTTCATGTCCGTCTTTGTCAACGCCCCGCTCCTCGACCTGGCCAACCCCGACCACACCCCCAACCCTGCCAAGGCGCCCTGGTACTTCCTCGGCCTGCAGGAGTTGCTCCTCCATATGGATCCGGCTCTGGCGGGCGTAATCGTGCCGACTGCCGCCCTGGTGCTGCTGGGCATGATCCCTTACATCGACCGGGACCGGCGGGGCACTGGTATCTGGTTCTCCACCAAGAACGGCGTGCCGATCACCATCTTCGCGGCGGTCTACACCACCGTGATCGAGGTCGCCCTGGTGCTCTTCGACGAGTACTTCGTCTGGCCGGGCATGCCTGAGGGTTCGCACGGCATCGGGCCGTTCGTCACCTGGATCCTCATGGAGGCTGGCCTCCCGCGGGATGGCGTCGCCTGGATTGGCTCCATCTTCATTCCGACCGTTCTGATGATCGCGATTCCCTGGATTCTTGTGGTCCTGGTCAAGCGGCGCTACAAGGCGAACACCCGCGAGATCATGATCGCCCTCTACTCCTTCTACTTTGCCTCCTTCATCGTGCTTTCTGCCATCGGCACCTTCTTCAGGGGCGAGTCGATGCACCTGGTCTGGCCCTGGGAGCTCAAGCCGCCTCACTAACGGGTTGAACTCGACCTGTCTGCACGATTCGTCTGCCATCTGTATGGGAAAGGGTGAGATCCATGGCCGATGAAAAGAAGGTTCCGGCAGGAGCAGCGGCTCCGCCCGCTTCTGCCGCTCGTCCCGACGGTATGACCCGTCGGCAGATGCTCCGCTCCTCCATGTTTGCTACGATCGGCGCTGCGTTCGGCATGGTGGCCGCCGGTGGCGGCGGCATGTTCTGGCCGATCAAGCTGACCGGCTTCGGCGGCATTGTTCCTGCCTCGAAGAAGGCGCAGGATATGCAGGTCGGCGAGGTGCTGATGGTCCGTGACGGTAAGTACTACCTCACCCGGACCGACGACGGCCTCATGGCGCTCTACTGGAAGTGCGTCCACCTGGGCTGTACCGTTCCATACAACGAGGCGGCTGGCAAGTTCCTGTGCCCGTGCCATGCCTCGGTTTACGAGATCTCGGGCCAGAACATCGCTGGCCCTGCGCCCCGCCCGCTGGACATGATGGAGATCAAGGTCGAGGCCGATGGCACGGTCCTCGTCAACACCGGCAAGATCACTGAGCGTGCGCGTCATGAGTCTGAACACGCCACGCCGGTCAAGGGCTAGGAGGAGGCAAGCACATGTTTGACTTTACCAGTATGCTGGCCTACGCCTCTCCCATTAAGACCCCGTGGTACCACGGCATCATGGTGTCGGAGGCGGCTGAGCTTCTCATCGTCCTGACCCTGTTCATCGGCGTGCTCATCACGGTGTACTACATCCAGCGCTGGATTGGTGATTACTAGACCGGTGCACAGAATCCGGGAATCCGTCAGGGGAAAGGAGCTCACGGCCTGTGCGTAACGAGAGGAAGTACAAGATTCTATCGCTGCTCTCTGTGGTCCTGGCGGTTCTTCTGCTAGGCACCTGTGTGCGAGAGCCGTTCCGCATGAACACCGCAGTCTACCGGCAGCACGAGGAGTACGTGCTCAAGGGCGCCAAGGTCTACGCTGAGAACTGCGTCCAGTGCCACGGTCCCCGTGGTGAGGGCGTCATTGGCATGCCGCTCAACCGGGCCGAGTTCCGGGTCGACTACGAGTCCCCGGCCGGCAAGGATATCTACAACATGCTCTACAACACCCTGAAGATGGGCCGCCCGGGCAACCCGGACCACTATCAGTGGGTGCGGACCGAGGACGGCAAGTGGCTCTCTTACACCACCATGCCGGCCTGGCACAAGGACTTCGGTGGTCCCCTTGACGACGACTATGTCAAGGCGCTCACCCTCTTCATCATGAAGGATGATCCCGACGGCGAGCAGTGGAACATGATCGGCTCCGATGAGGCGCCGATCCCCGCCCCGGTCTTCATGGTGGAGGGCGAGAAGGAGATTCCGCTGCCCGACTCCAACGTGGACGCTCAGACCAACGCCGCCGCCAAGGCGCTGCTGCGGAACCTGGGCAAGTCGCAGTGCCTGACCTGCCACACCATTGGCAGCCGGGGCGGCAAGATCGGCCCTGACCTGACCAACACCGGCAGCTGGGGTATCGACCAGAAGTTCCTGGAGGACTGGATCAAGTACGCCAGCGGCCCGAAGGCCATGCCGCACGACCAGCGCATGCCGGTCTACTGGAGCGAGAACCGGGCCACCAAGACCGACAAGCTTGATCTGAGCACCAAGGTTGTCTCCGAGGGTCCGTACTTCATGCCCTTCTTCGAGGGCAAGCTGACCGACGCGGAGATCTCCACCATCGCGAAGTACCTGCTGGGCCTCAAGTAGGGTAAAGCCGGGGGGCTGGGTGTATAGCTCCAGCCCCCCGTGGCTACCACCGGAGATTCCTCCGGGCGGGTTCTGTCGGAACGGGAGGACGGCTTGTGCGTTGGTATATCGTCACGCTGCTGCTCATTGCCTTTTTAGTGGGCACGCTCTTTCAGGCGACCGAGCAGACGGGCATGCGCATCTGGAACATGTTTGCCACGATGGGCATCTTCCTGTTCGGGTTGGTCGGGAGCCTCGCCCTCACCCGTATGCAGCGCCGGTCTGGCCTCAAGCATGTAGAGGCGGCACTGAAGACGCTGGAGCCGGACTGGGTGATTACCGACTGGTCGGAGTCACGGGGCGAGAAGCCCGACTACCTGTTGGTTGGCCCCGACGGCCTGGTGGTCATCTGTGTTGATGAGATGGCCGGCTCCACCTTCGCCTGGCGAGCCCGCCAGCTGGTGGAACGGAGCCGCGGGCGGGCTGAGCGGTCGGCTGAATGGGTTCGAACCCGGCTGGAGCAGGCGGGTTTCACGGCCCCGGTGAGGCCGGTGGTGCTGCTCTCCCGGCGCAGGGCGCTGCCAGAGTACAGCGCCTCCGGGGTGAAGGTGCTCAACGCCGACGAACTGGCGGCCTATGTGCGAGCCGGTCAGGAGCCAGCCCTCATCGAGCAGCAGGACCGTTTCAAGCTGACCCGCCTCCTCCGGGAAATATGAACCCACTGGCAACTCTGCCGGAGAAACGGCTTTGAAATGATCGCCGGGACTTGCTATACTAGAAAGTACCGTAAACCCGGTGTCAAACCCGTCCCGACATTTGCCGATACCAGGCCCAAAAGGGGAGGGAAATTCCTTGGCTCACTTTATCGATGATAAGTGCATCGGCTGCACCGCCTGCGTCACGGTCTGCCCGACCGAGGCGATCAGTGGCGAGCGGAAGCAGCTCCACTATATTGACCCGAAGCTCTGCATTGACTGCGATGCCTGCGTTCGCAGCTGCCCGGTCCTCGCGATTGCGGATGAGTTCGGCGTCTACAAGCCGCGCATCCCCAAGCGGGCCGACTGGCCAAAGCCGGTGATCGACCCGGTCTCCTGCTCGGGCTGCGACTTCTGCATTGAGATCTGCCCGTTCGACTGCCTGGAGCTGGCGGGCGAGGGCCAGTTCTTCGGCACCGCCGTGCTAACCCGCCCGAACGCCTGCGTCGGCTGCAAGGAGTGCGAGGAGGTCTGCGCCAAGGGCGCCATTATCGTGGTGCCGCCCGACGAGCTGCACCCCATCGCCGCCGCCGAGGGCCGCGCCTAATCTGTGAGAATAGAACAAAGGGAGTGAACCCGATTGGGTTTACTCCCTTTTTCCCATTGGTCCGGCTCTCGGGCAGGGTTGACCCCCTCCGGGTCGAATTTTGTTGTAATAAAGGGGGACGTAAAACCTTGGCTCAGTTCTCTGTCGTCCTGTTCGATCTGGATGGAACCTTAATCGACACCAACGGACTGATTGTGTCGTCCTTTCAACACGCTTTCCGTACCCGCCTGGGACGGGAGGTGCCGGCGGAGGAGATCTACCCATACTTCGGGGAGCCGCTGCCCCGCACCATGGCCCGCTACGCACCGGACCGGGTGGATGAACTGGTAGAGCACTACCGGGCATATAATATCGCCGTACACGATCAGATGGTCCAACCGTTCCCCGGGGTACCCGAAGCGGTGGCGGCGATGCATGAGGCGTCGAGGCTGGGGATCGTCACCTCTAAGAAGGGCGACCTTGCCCGCCGTGGGCTTCGGGTCTGCGGGTTGGAGCCGTTCTTTCCCACCCTGGTGGGCATGGACGACACCACGCGCCATAAGCCCGACCCTGAGCCGGTCCTGGAGGCGCTCCGCCGCATGGGCGAACCGCCCGGACCGCATGTGCTCATGGTCGGGGACAGTCCGTTCGACGTTGGCTGTGGCCGAAACGCCGGGGTCCTGACGGTCGGCGTGGGCTGGACCGCTAACCGGGCTGCGCTGGAGACCAGCCGGCCCGACTATTGGGTAGAGAGCCCGGCAGAACTGCTGGGCCTCATGCAACTGCAACCGAGGCACCCCGGCGTTCGTCCATCAGTTTGAGCGTCTAGGGTTGCTTGTTTGTGTGGGACGGGTAAGCGTTCTCTCGCTTAAAGCCAAAGAAGGCGGCGCCGTCCTCCAGGTGCTCGGGGCCCGGAGCGCTGTTGGCGTACTTCTGCTCCATCTCGTTCTTGGGCGTGAAGAGGCCGGGCTGCCGTTCAATGGGCGAGGGCATGCGCCCGCCGGGCGTAGGGTCCTTGCCGCGCTCATGATCCATCTCTGCTCACCTCATGCCTAGTGTGTCCACGCCTGACAAGATTGAGCCCGACCGCCGGAAGGCGGAATTTGCTGGTTCGGAGGTCAGCGTATGAAGCCACGCGCTTTCTGGCGGTCCACGGTCGCCTTTCTGCTGGGCGCCGTTCTCATAGCTGGTTGCAGCAAGCCGGCGGCAGAGCCGGTTGCAGAGGCCTCGCCGGCCCTCTTCACCTACACGCCTGGCCCGGTGTCGCCCTTTTTCGACACCGCTCAGGTCGAGAAAGAGTGGAAGCAGCGCGAGAGCTGGCTCATGCCGGAGCGCCCCGTGGTTAAGGGCATCTACCTGACCGCTTATTCCGTGCGGGACAAGGCGAAGTTCCAGCAGTTGATCGACCTGATCGACCGGACCGAACTGAACGCTATGGTGATCAACGTAAAGGACGACTGGGGCAACATTACCTTCGAAGCCGACCTGCCGCTCGCCAAGGAGGCTGGGGCGATTCACCCCGACCTCGGCGATGTCCGTGCGCTGACACAGATGCTGCGGGAGAAGGGGATTTACACCATCGCCCGGGTAGTCACCTTCAAGGATGCCCGGGTGCCGAAGGTGCGCCCGGAGCTGGCAGCGGCCCGGACGGGTGGCGGGGTCTGGCGGGACTACAACGAGGTCACCTGGCTCAACCCCTACAACCGGGATGCCAGGGATTACGTGATTTCGGTGGCCCGTGCCGCGGCGGAAGCCGGGTTCGATGAGATTCAGTTCGACTACGTGCGCTTCCCCACCGATGGAAACCTGGACACCATTCTCTACCCGGGGAAGGACGAGCGGAAGCGGGAGCAGGTGATCGCTGACTTCCTGGCCTATGCCCGCCAGGAACTGCGCCCCCACCGGGTCTGGATCAGCGCAGACGTCTTCGGCCTCGTGACCAGCACCGAGGATGACATGGGCATCGGGCAGCGCCTCGAGGAGGCCTCGGCAGCGGTCGACATTCTCTCGCCGATGGTCTACCCCAGCCACTATATCCCCGGCAACCTGGGGGTGGCCAACCCCAATGCCATGCCCTACGAGACCATCTACCGCTCGATGCTGGACGCGAAGGAGCGGTGGGAGAAGGCTGGGCTGACCGGCAAGGTCACCATGCGGCCCTGGCTCCAGGACTTTTCCTGGGGGCATCCGTATGGGCCGGCAGAGGTTCGGGCGCAGATTCAGGCGACCTACGACGCTGGCTACAGCGAGTGGCTGCTGTGGAACGCCGCCAACGACTACACGGAAGAGGCGTTGGAGAAGCCGTGACCGTATGAGGCGCCGGGGAAGAGCCCCCGGCATCATGCAAGGACAGGCATGCATGCCATTTCTTACAGTTTGGCAATCTAACAGCGCATGTAAGGAACCCCCGACTCGTAACCTATACCGAATCGCCACGTCTCGCCCAATGTCTACACTTGTTAGCCCTTTCGGACAAGAATCCATTGGCGAGGAGGAGACCACGCGGCAGGAGTCGAACTCTCATGCCACCAGGGGGAATTACCAGACTGCGGGTCCGGTCATTCGGCCTGACTGCTGCCCTCGTATGGCGGCGTCCGGCATTCTCTCCCTAACCTCGTCCGGGAGAGGTGTCGGGCAGGACTCGCAGACATGTGTTCACCCAGGGCGATACCAGACCCAAGTGAACCAGGGCCCCAAAGGCGCCCAGTCCAGCACGAAGCGCACCGCTATCGGCGGTGCGCCTTTGAGCCCCCCTTGCTCGCAGCCCACCGCAAATCCTGTGTTATGCCTGGGGCTCCCGGCTGAGCGCAGTTCCACTCAACCGCATGAGGAGGAGATGGAGTTGAGAAGATTTGCTGTCGAGAAGGTGCGGAACCTAGCCTTGATTGCCCACGGCGGAGCCGGGAAGACTTCGCTGGCCGAAGCGATGCTCTTCACCGCCGGGGCTACGGACCGGCTTGGGCGCGTGGACGAGGGCAATAGCACAATGGACTTTGACCCCGAGGAAATCCGGCGGAAGGTCTCTATCACCATGGGCATCGCGCCCCTGGAGTGGAAGGGACACAAGTTTAACCTGCTGGATACCCCGGGGTATTTTGACTTTGTGGGTGAGGTCAAGGCGGCCCTGCGGGTCGTGGAGACCGCCGTCCTTCTGGTCGATGCCGTTGCCGGCGTCGAGGTGGGTTCGGAGCTGACCTGGCGGCACGCCCTGAAGGCCGGCGTGGCCCGCATGATCGTCGTCAACAAGATGGACCGGGAGAATGCGAACTTCGCCAAGGCGCTCGCCTCGCTGGAGAACAGCTTCGGGCGTCCGGTTATCCCCTTCCAGCTTCCGATTGGCTCTCAGGCTGACTTCAAGGGTGTCGTGGACGTCGTCCGCCAGAAGGCCTATGTCTTCAGTGGGAAGGATGTCAAGGAGGAGGCGGTCCCCGCGAACCTCCAGGGCCAGGTCAGCGAGATCCGGGAGCGGTTGATGGAACTCGCCGCCGAGGCCGACGATGACCTGACCATGAAGTTCCTCGAAGAGGGCGAACTCTCGGCAGAAGAGATGGTTCTGGGCCTGAAGCTCGGCGTGAAGAACGGTCAGATCGTGCCGGTCTTCGCCACGGCTGCCGGCAAGAACTTCGGCGTCTCCTGCCTGATGGACGCCATCGTCGAGTACGCCCCCTCGCCGCTGGATATCGCTGAGATCACCGGCGAGACGCCAGACGGCGATCCTGTGACGCGAAAGGTCGACGAGAACGCCCCGTTCAGCGCTCTCGTCTTTAAGACCACCGCCGACCCGTTCGTGGGCCGCATGACGGTCATGCGGGTATACAGCGGCAAGGTGACGAACGACACGGTGGTCTATAACATCAACAAGGGCAAGGGCGAGAAGCTCGCCCACATGTTCATCCCCAAGGGTAAGGGGCAGGATCAGGTGACCGAGGTCGGCCCTGGCGATATCGTCGCCGTGGCGAAGCTGAACGTCACCCAAACCAACGATACCCTCTGCGATGAGGCGAAGCCCATCGTTTTGGCGCCGGTGGAGTTCCCCAAGCCGGTGTTCTCGGTGGCGGTCCACCCGAAGGCAAAGGGCGACGAGGAGAAGATCGGCTCCGGCCTCCAGCGGTTGGCTGAAGAAGATGCAACCTTCAGCGTCCGCCGCGATCCGGTCACGGCTGAAACGATCATCTCGGGCCTGGGCGAAACCCATGTCGACGTGATGATCGACCGCCTGAAGCGGAAGTTCGGCGTTGAGGCCACCACCTCCGAGCCGAAGGTCTCGTACAAGGAGACGATCCGCGGCAAGGCCGGCGGCGAGTACAAGCACAAGAAGCAGTCCGGTGGCCGCGGCCAGTACGGCCACTGCAAGATCGAGATCGAGCCAATCTTTGAGGGCGAGAACTACGAGTTCGTCGACCGCATCTTCGCCGGCGCCATTCCGCTGAACTTCCGGCCGGCGGTTGACAAGGGCGTTCAGGAGACCATGGCAGATGGCGTTCTGGCCGGTTTCCCGATTCAGGGTATCCGCTGCACGCTGCTCGACGGCTCCTACCACGACGTCGACTCCTCGGAAATGGCCTTTAAGATCGCCGCCCGCAACGCCTTCAAGACCGCCTTCCTGAACGCCAAACCGATTCTGCTGGAGCCGATCATGAAGGTGGAGGTCCGGGTGCCCGAGACCTACATGGGCGATATCATGAGCGACCTGAATAAGAAGCGGGGCCGCATTGCCGGCATGGAGCCCACCGACGACGGGCACCAGATCATTCGGGCTTCGGTGCCCCTGGCCGAGCTGCACCGCTACGCGATCGACGTCCGGTCGATCACCCAGGGCCGGGGCGAGTTCTCCATGGAGTTTGACCACTACGAAGAGGTTCCGGCGCAGGTGGCGAAGCCGATCATCGATGCGGCGGCTGCTGCCCGCAAGGAAGAGGCCGAGTAATCTTGAACCAGACCAACAGGGCGTGCGTGCGGATGCGCAGTCCCGAGGAGGGGGTCGTCTCCTTCGAGCAGCGCTTTGAGCGTGACGGCAGGGTGCTGCTGCGGTTCCTCTACCTGCAGACCTTCCGCAAGGTAGAGGGGCGCTGGCTCCTGGTCCGGGAGGCCGTGGAGCAGTTGGCCGGCTAAAAAGGCGGCAGGGTGGTTCAAGCCACCCTGCCGTTCTGCGCTACTCCAGCGACTCCAACTGCATCTTGCGCAGCACCTCGCCGCTCAGGGCATCGATTACCAGGCGGGTCTTGTTGCCGGTGGGGTGCTCGGCCTCCACCAGCCAGGCTCGTCGCACCAGAGTGCCCCCCTTTGACTCCACCGGGTACTCCTCGTAGAAGGTGGCCTGCCAGGCCGCCTTGGGGTCGGTCTCCCGGGCGATCTGCAGGGCGGTCTCCTTGTCCAGATCTGGTGCGGTGCCCCGGTGGATGTCGTCCTTCCACTGGGTTGTGAGCCAGTGGGCCAGGCCGGGGTTGGCCACCCGGACCTCCCGCCCCTGCAGGGTGCGCAGGATCACCTCGCCCGGCGCCTGACGGCAGGTGTAGCCGTGGCCGGTCTCACTGGTGAACGGGGTGCAGTCGTACGCCAGGCGGGCAGAGACCGAGGCGCCGTTCCGCAGGGCGACCTGGAGGGCTGGCGCCCGGGAGGGCAGCGAAATCTCGCCCGCAGCCAGGCGGGCGTCGGCCAGCATGTCGAGCAGGTAGGCGATGGTCGCCCGGTGGTACGGGTGGGTCGTGTAGAGCGGCTGGGGAGCCTCCTCAAGCGGTACGGGCATGCCGAGAGAGAGGTGGACCGTCACCACCTCTTCCACCTTCGGGACCCACTCCGCCGGAATCCGCTCCACTGCGGCCGTGGAGAGGGGCTGCTCCCTCTCTGCCGGCTTCCCCGCCTCGGTCCCTGGTCGGGTCACCTGCCGGGTGGCGGCACTCTGCGCCGGCACAGCCGGGACACCGTCGGGCGAGGCGCACCCGGCGGTGGCCCCCAGGAGGCCCGCCAGCAGCACCGGTACCCACCATCGCCTCATCGCTTTCACCTCATCTGATTGACGTAGGGAGCCCGGTGATGGGTCGCGAAAGGCGGGGGCTGGAGCGCCCCCGCCTCTTACTGGCTCTCGCCGCTGCCCCGGACATGCCCGATGTGCGGGTGGTTGGGCGCTGCCTGCGCGTTCCGCATATCGCCCTTGCGCGTCATGCCCTGCTTCCGCATATCCTCTTTTTCGATCCAGACCAGGCCGGTGGCCTCGATGCGGGGTGCGAGCGCATCCACATCGGCCTTGGGCGTCAGGTGGTTGCCCGTGGGGTGGTTGCCGGTCAGGGTGGTGCTGATGGTCTGGGGCTCCTGGTTGCGCTGAGCATTGGTTATCTTGTTCAAGTCATCGGCCATCTTATCGCCCCCTCGCCGTTTAGATTGCCCCGCCAACCGCCGCTCCATGTCGCTTCTTGTCACGCTGGAAATCCCAAGCGCGAAGGGGTATCATACAGAGGAGCCGCGACGGAGGAGGAAACTGGTTATGGCCGTAGTGCATTTGGCCCGCGGGCGCCAGCAGCGCGTCGTAGAAGGGCATCCCTGGGTCTTCCAGGGTGAGGTTGATTCCATTCGGGGCGAATACCACCCCGGTGATATCGTCGCCGTGGTCGACAACCGCGGCCAGTTCCTGGGGAAGGGGTACATAAACCCGAAGTCGCAAATCATCGTGCGCATGGTGACCAGCCGCGATGAGCCGGTGGACCGTGCGTTCTTTAAGCGGCGGCTGGAGCGCGCCTGGGCGCACCGCCAGCGGCTGCTGCCCGACACCTCCGCCTGCCGGGTGGTCTTCGGCGAGGCCGACTTCTTGCCAGGGCTTATCGTGGACAAGTTCGGCGATGTGCTGGTGGTGCAGAGCCTTGCCCTCGGCATCGACCGGTGGCTGCCGGACATTGTTGAGATTCTGGACGAACTCCTCAAGCCCCGGGGCATTTACGAGCGGAACGATGTGCCGGTACGCAACCTCGAGGGGCTCGAACAGCGCAAGGGCTCCCTGCGGGGCGACTTCGACCCCAGCTTCACCATTGTCGAAAACGGGCTGAAGATCGCTGTCGATGTGGCGGAGGGGCAGAAGACCGGCTACTTCCTGGACCAGCGGGAGAACCGGGCTGCGGTGCGACCCTACTCGAACGGCGCCCGGGTCCTTGACTGCTTCTGCAACGTGGGCGGCTTTGCCCTGAACGCCGCCGCCGCCGGAGCCCACGAGGTGATCGCTGTCGACGCCTCGGAGGGTGCGCTGGCGGCCGCCCGGCACAACGCCGAACTGAACGGCCTGCTCGACCGCATGAAGTTCGAGGCCGGCAACGCCTTCGACGTTCTCCGTCGAATGGAGGCGAACCAGGAGCGGTTCGACACGATCATTCTGGATCCGCCGGCATTCGCCAAGAACAAGGGCGCCCTGGAGGGCGCCGTGCGGGGGTACAAGGAGATCAACCTCCGGGCGATGCGCATGCTGCCCGAGGGCGGGATCCTGATCACCTGCTCCTGCTCCTACCACATGACCTCCGACCTGTTCAAGGCGGTGGTCGCCGACGCGGCCCTGGATGCCCGGCGCCGGCTCCGGCTGATCGAGGAGCGCTCCCAGGGGGTCGACCACCCGATCGTGGTGGGCTACCCGGAGAGCCACTACCTGAAGTGCCTCATCTACGAGGTCCTTTGAGCGAAAAGGCGAGCCGACGGGCGTCCGGCGGCTCGTCTTCATTACTTCCGGCGAATCGGCAAGAGCAGGTCGAGCTGCGGAGCGTGCGGCTGGAAATGCTGAACTGGGCCGCTTCCGATGTGATCGTACTCCTTGACGTAACAGAAGGGTCAAGGGGTCTTGCATAGAAAATCTCCCGCCGACGAACGTCGAAAAACGTCAAAGAACGTCAAAGAGCGAAATTCGGCGCCCCCGATTGAGAAAAACGGGCCAAATTACAGGAGAATAGCCTGTCTCGCAAGTTGCTGGACAGGCTCCATTCGGATAGATTAATCAGTAGGAAGGTCAAAGAATGTCAGATACCGGGGGGTGATAGCTCATGGCGAACCTGGCTGACGACATTGAACAGTACCTCAAGCAGCACCTGGATCGATCGCCGGTCATTGAGGTACAGCGGGCGATGCTGGCTGCTCATTTTGACTGCGCTCCCTCCCAGATCAACTACGTGCTGGCCACCCGGTTCACCCCGGAGCGTGGGTACCTGGTGGAGAGCCGCCGGGGGGGCGGGGGGTATATCCGAATCATCCGGCTGAACCTCGAGGAGGGCGACGGGCTCCACGAGCTGGTTCACCAGGAGATTGGCGACAGCTTGAGCCAGGAGGAAGCACTTGGGTATATCGCCCGGCTGCGGGAGCAGAAGATTATTGATGACCGTGAGGCGGCGATCATGCAGGCGGCGATCAACCGGGAGACGATCCGGCTGGAGCTGCCTGTCCGGGATATCATTCGGGCCAACCTGCTAAGGGCCATGATCCTGGCAATCCTGCGCTTCTGAGGAGGTGGATGGCGTCATGCTCTGCGAGAACTGCCAACAGCGAGAGGCATCGGTGCACCAGACGGTGATCACCAACGGCAAGAAAGAGGAACACCACCTGTGCGAGGTTTGCGCCCGGGAGGCGGGCGCTCTCCCCAACTTCTCGTTCCCCAACCTGTCGATCCAGCAGCTCCTCGGCTCCTTCTTGGGACAGGAGCCCTTCGGCGGCCCGTCGCTGAAGCCGCCCCTCCAGGCGGAGCCCACCTGCCGCCACTGCGGCATGACCTACAGCGAATTCGCCCAGTCGGGCGTTCTGGGCTGCGCCAAGTGCTACGACGAGATGGAGCCCCATCTGCTCCCGCTGATCAAGCGGATTCAGGGCACCACCACCCACAGCGGCAAGGTGCCCAAGCGGACGGGCGGAATCGCCCGCAAGCGCCGGGAGCTAGATACGCTCCGCCGCCAGTTGGAGCAGGCGATTCAGAACGAGCAGTACGAAGAGGCTGCCCGTTTGCGTGACCAGATGAAGCAGATCGAAGCGGAGATCAAGGCAGGGGGTGGAGGCCATGCCGTGGAATAAGTTGGTTACGAAACCGATCAGCCGGTGGATGGAGGCAGGGGGTCCGCACCCAGAGGTGGTGCTCTCCTCCCGCATTCGTCTGGCCCGGAATCTTGACAATCTGCCCTTCCCGCACAAGATGTCCGAAGCCGACGCCGAGAAGCTGATCAAGGCGGCGGAAGAGGGGGTCCGTGAGGTCAACTTCATGGGCTTCCCCACCAAGGTGGAGCTCTACCGCCTGGCCAACACGCCGCCGCTGGAGCGGCAGATCCTGGTCGACAAGCACCTGATCAGCCCCCAGCAGGCCAAGGAGGCCCGCCACAAGGCGGTGGCGGTCTCGGAGGACGAAGCGATCTCGATCATGGTCAACGAGGAGGACCACCTGCGAATTCAGGTGCTGGCGCCGGGGCTTCAGCTCCAGGAGTGCTGGCGGGTCTCCTCGCTCATAGACGACGCCCTGGAGCAGAAGATCCACTACGCCTTCGACGAGAACATCGGCTACCTGACCGCCTGCCCCACCAACGTGGGCACCGGTCTGCGGGCCTCGGTGATGATGCACCTGCCCGGCCTCGTGCTCACCCAGCAGGCGGGGCGCCTCTTCCACAACCTCTCCCAGCTGGGCCTGGTGGTCCGGGGACTCTACGGCGAGGGGACAGAGGCGGCGGGTCATATCTTTCAGATCTCCAACGGCAACTCCCTCGGCAAGGCCGAGGAGGAGATCGTCTCCCACCTGGAGGCGGTGGCGCAGAAGGTGATTGAGGCTGAGAAGCAGGCCCGTCAGCACCTCTACCGGGAGATGCGCCTCCAGATTGAAGATCGGGTTTCCCGGGCATTCGGCACCCTGGCCAACGCCCGTATTATGACCAGCGAAGAGGCGATGCGCCTCCTCTCCGATGTCCGTCTGGGTATCGATCTGGGGGTCTTGCCGAAGCTGGAGTACCAGACCCTGAACGAGTTGATGGTCGCGATGCAGCCCGCCTTCCTCCAGCGCATGGAGGGGCGGGAGCTGAATCCGCTCGACCGCGATATCAGGCGGGCGGCGCTGATTCGGTCGAAACTGGCGTCGTGACCGGAGGAACCGTATCCACTCCGCCCTCGGACCGGACGTAACTATACACGGCACCGACGCCGCTTTGGGCATACTCATAGCGGTACGGAGCCCTTTACGCAGTAGGAAGGTCCTGGGCAGAACTGGCAACTTACCTGGCACTTGAACGATAAGCGCAGAAAACGGATAGGGGGGTATTCGCGCATGTTCAGTCGCTACACGGAACGAGCGCAGCGGGTGATCGTCCTGGCTCAGGATGAAGCCCGTCGCCTGAACTACGACTATGTCGGCACCGAGCACCTGCTGCTGGGGTTGATCCGCGAGGGCGAGGGGATCGCCGCCAAGGCGCTCCAGTCCCTCGGCATCCAGCTGGAGCAGGTGCGGGCCGAGGTGGAGAAGATGATCGGCAAGGGCTCGGCCTCCACCCGGGGCGAGATCGGCTTCACCCCGCGGGCAAAGAAGGTCATGGTGGAGCTGGCCATTGAGGAGGCCCGCCTTCTGGGCCATAACTACGTCGGCACCGAGCATATCCTCCTGGGCCTGATCCGGGAGGGGGAGGGCGTTGCCGCCCAGGTGCTTCAGAACCTCGGCGCCGAGCTGGAGCGGGTCCGAAACCAGGTGATCCACCTGCTCGGCGGCGTGCCGCACCCGCAGTCCGGCGGCAACACCCCGGGCGCCGCCAAGGGCGCCAAGGGGCCCAAGACCAACACATCCACGCTCGATCAGTTCGGGCGTGACCTGACCCAGATGGCCCGCGACGGCAAGCTCGACCCGGTGGTCGGGCGCGAGAAGGAGATCGAGCGGGTGATTCAGATCCTCTCCCGCCGCACCAAGAACAACCCGGTGCTGATCGGCGAGCCCGGCGTCGGCAAGACCGCCATCGCCGAGGGGCTGGCCCAGCGGATCACCGACGGCCGCGTACCCGAGATTCTCAAGGAGAAGCGGGTGGTGGCCCTTGACCTCGCCTCCCTCGTCGCCGGCTCCAAGTACCGGGGCGAGTTCGAGGAGCGGCTCAAGAAGGTGATGGAGGAGATCCGGAACGCCGGCAACGTGATTCTCTTCATCGACGAGCTGCACACGATCATCGGCGCCGGTGCCGCCGAGGGCGCCATTGACGCTTCGAACATCCTGAAGCCCGCCCTCGCCCGCGGCGAGATGCAGGCGATCGGTGCCACCACCATCGACGAGTACCGCAAGCACGTCGAGAAGGATGCCGCCCTGGAGCGCCGCTTCCAGCCGGTCATGGTGGAGGAGCCCACGCAAGACGACGCCATCGCCATTCTGAAGGGGCTGCGTGACCGCTACGAGGCCCACCACCGGGTGGAGATCACCGACGCCGCCATCGAGGCTGCTGTCCGCCTCTCCGACCGGTTTGTCACCGACCGCTTCCTGCCCGACAAGGCTGTCGACCTGATCGACGAGGCCGCCTCCCGGGTCCGCCTCTCCACCTTCGTTGCCCCGCCCGATCTGAAGGAGCTGGAGGCGAAGCTGGAGGAGGTCCGCAAGGAGAAGGAGGCCGCCGTTCAGGGCCAGGAGTTTGAGAAGGCCGCCCGCCTCCGCGACAAGGAGACCAAGCTCAAGGAGGAGCTGGAACGGCACAAGGTGGAGTGGCAGCAGAAGAAGGTAACCTCCAAGTCCACCGTGAACGAGGAGGACATCGCCCACATCGTCTCCCAGTGGACCGGCATTCCCGCCGCCAAGCTGACGATGGATGAGTCCAAGCGGCTCCTCAACCTGGAGTCGATTCTCCACGAGAAGGTGGTCGGCCAGGATGAGGCGGTCAAGGCGGTCGCCCGTGCGATCCGCAGGGCCCGCTCCGGCCTGAAGGACCCCAAGCGGCCCATCGGCTCGTTCATCTTCCTCGGGCCGACCGGCACGGGCAAGACCCATCTGGCCCGGGCCCTGGCCGAGGCGCTCTTCGGCGATGAGGATGCGGTGATCCGCATCGACATGTCCGAGTATATGGAGCGGCATACCACCAGCCGTCTGGTGGGCGCCCCTCCCGGGTATGTCGGCTACGACGAGGGTGGCCAGCTGACCGAGGCTGTGCGCCGCCGCCCGTACTCGGTGGTGCTGCTCGACGAGATCGAGAAGGCGCACCCTGAGGTCTTCAACATTCTGCTCCAGGTGCTGGAGGACGGCCGCCTGACCGAGGCCAAGGGCCGTACGGTCGACTTCCGTAACACCGTGATCATCATGACGTCCAACGCCGGCGCCCAGGTGATCCGCGGTGACCGCCAACTCGGCTTCACCGTGAAGGAAGACGAGGCGGAGCAGCATGAGAAGATGAAGAACCGGGTGATGGATGAGGTGAAGAAGCTCTTCCGGCCGGAGTTCATCAACCGGCTCGATGAGATCATCATCTTCCACAGCCTGAACAAGGAGCACCTGAAGGAGATCGTCCACCTGGAGGTCAAGAAGGTGGGCGCCCGCCTGAAGGAGCAGGGCGTCGAGCTGACCATCTCCGACAAGGGGCTGGAGAAGCTGGTGCTCGAGGGCTACGACCCGACCTACGGCGCACGCCCGCTGCGCCGGGCGATCCAGCGGCTGCTGGAGGACCCGCTGTCGGAGGAGATGCTGGGCAAGCCGTTCAAGTACGGTGAGCAGGTCCATGTCGACCTCGACGAGGACGCCAAGATCATCTTCAAGCGCACCGAGCCGACCGCTGAGTCGGTGGGGGCAGCCACCGCTGCCGACAAGAAGAACGGGTAAGTGAACAGAGGGCCGCCTCCCGGCGTGGGGGGCGGCCTTTTTTGTTGCGGCGTTTTTTTCATCAGAGTGTTGACGGGAGTGGCACTTCTGCGTAAAATAGGGCCAATACCCAAAAGCGATGAAAGAGCAAAGTACGTGTCCGAGATCCATTCAGGGAGGCGGCGCCACCGACTGAAAGCGCTGCTATGGAGATCCTCACCGAAGTTCGCTCTGGAGCTGCCCGCTGAACGCCCCGCTCGCTGGGGTATGTAGGCGGCGCCGGTTTTCCCGCCGTTAGAGGGGAGGGGTGTCGACGGGGCTTGGCCTCGCTCCGCACCTATAGCATTGAGTGGGTCGCCTGTGTACGGGCGGCTCAGAAGGGTGGTACCACGGGAGTCGCACTCTCGTCCCTTACCGGGGACGGGAGTGTTTTTTATTTCTCTTTGAAGGAGGCGGATGAGCATGGCCGAGATCCAGCGGGCAATGACGATGCATGAGGTGGGCTCCCAGTTTACCGGTCTTGGCTTTGGCTCGGGCCGCCCGGTGATCATCGCGGGACCCTGCAGTGTGGAGAGCGAGGAGCAGATTCTGTCGGCAGCCGAGGCGGTGAAGGCCGCCGGTGCAACGGCGCTGCGGGGTGGCGCCTTCAAGCCCCGCACCTCCCCCAAGTCGTTCCAGGGGCTTGGCGAGGAGGGGCTCCGATTGCTGGCCCGGGCGGGGCGGCAGACCGGGCTCCCCGTGGTCACCGAGGTAATGGACACCGCCCAGATCGACCTGGTTGCCGAGTATGCCGACGTGCTCCAGATCGGCTCCCGCAACATGCAGAACTTCGCCCTGCTGAAGCAGGTAGGGCGGGCCGGTAAGCCGGTCATGCTGAAGCGGGGGCTGAGTGCCACCATCGCAGAGTGGCTGAGCGCCGCCGAGTATATCACCTCCTCGGGCAACGACCAGGTCATCCTCTGCGAGCGGGGAATCCGCACCTTTGAGACCCACACCCGCAACACCCTGGACCTGAGTGCAGCGGTGGCCGCCAGGCAGCTGTCGGGCCTCCCGGTCATCGTGGACCCCAGCCACGCGGCGGGGCGGCGGGAGCTGATTCCCTCGCTCTCACAGGCGGCCCTGGCAGCAGGGGTCGACGGGCTGATGATCGAGGTTCACCCCAATCCGGCGCAGGCGCTCTCGGACGCCGACCAACAGCTTGACTTCGATAGTTTCCGGGCGCTCATGGACAGCCTCGGCCTTCTGCCGGCGGCCTCCTGGGAGACGGTGGAAGAGTGCCGTGAGGCGATCGATGAGCTGGATGACCAGATTCTCTCCCTGCTGATCCGGCGGATGGAGACGGTCCGCCAGATTGGCGAGCTGAAGGCGCAGAGCGGCATGCCCGTCTGGCAGCCCGAGCGGGAGCGGGCGCTGATGGAGCGGCTGGTGGAGCGGGGGGCGTATGCCGTGCCGCCGGGCGACCTGCGGCGGGTCTGGCAGGAGATTCTGGCCTGCTCCCGCCGGGCGCAGGCTGTGGGGTAGGAATTGATTAGGAACAGGTTTATAAATGGGACGAGGCGCCGACACCCAGGTCGACGCCTCGTTTTGCATCTCAGGCCATGAAGAGAATCACCTCAGCCAGCGACAGCAGCCAGAGCAGTCCTGCGGCAGGAATCCGCCAGTCGCGCACTCCCTCGCTTCGGGTGTAGGCCACGAGGATAAAGGCTGAACCTACAACCATGAGGCCGAACATAAAGAAACCGCCCAGTTGGGAGGCCCAGAAGAGCAGGGCCTTCGGCCCCACCTGGTACTTGAGGCCCAGCATGGCCAGCCCGGTGAGGAAGGGCGCAAGGTTGGTCAGCAGAGCGGTGGACGCCATCGGGTTATTCGGGGAGCCAGGCATGGAGGGGTCCTCCTTATGGTGGTGCTTAATGGGGCGTGCGCGAGGGGGAAGGACCATTCGGAGCGACAATCGAAATGGGTAGAAGAGAAAGCGACCGATTGTGAGGCGTT
>JBMONB010000151.1:0-5104 GCA_049325315.1 Bacillota bacterium
ACCTCTTCGAAGAAGTCGTTGTGGGCGTTGAAGAAGAAGGAGAGCTGCGGGGCGAAGGTGTCGACATCGAGCCCGGCGGCGATGGCCGCCTTGACGTAGGCGACGCCGTTGGCCAGGGTGAAGCCCACCTCCTGGGCCGCCGTGGAGCCGGCCTCCCGGATATGGTAGCCCGAGATGGAGATGGTGTTCCAGCCGGGCACCTGCTCCGCACAGTAGGCGAAGATGTCGGTGATCAGCCGCATCGACGGGCCGGGCGGGTAGATGTAGGTGCCGCGGGCGGCGTACTCCTTCAGGATATCGTTCTGAATCGTGCCCGAGAGCTTGTCGGGGGAGACCCCCTGCTTCTCGGCCACGGCGATGTACATGGCCAGCAGCACCGAGGCCGGGGCGTTGATGGTCATGGAGGTGGAGACCTTGTCGAGGGGGATCCCGTCAAACAGGATCTCCATGTCGGCCAGAGAGTCAATCGCCACGCCCACCTTGCCCACCTCGCCCTCGGCCAGCGGCGAGTCGGAGTCGTAGCCGATCTGGGTGGGCAGGTCGAAGGCGACGGAGAGGCCCATCTGGCCGTTGGCCAGGAGGTACTTGTACCGGGCGTTGGACTCCTCGGCGGTCCCGAAGCCGGCGTACTGGCGCATGGTCCAGAAGCGACCCCGGTACATGGTGGGCTGGACGCCCCGGGTAAAGGGGTACTCCCCCGGGAAGCCGAGGTCGTCGAGGTAGTTGACCTCCACATCGGCGGGGGTATAGAGGCGGTCGACGGTCATACCGGAATTGGTGGTGAAGCGTTCCCGCTGCTCTGGGAAGCGGGTGAGGGACTTCTCCACCATGGACTTGTGCCAGCGGTCTTTCTCCGCTGCGATCCTGGCGCGCTCATCAGACACTAGCGTTCACCCCATCTAATCGTTGGTAGGGATTCGGGTGGGAATGGTGTCCATCTGCATTCTACGGGGATTGACAGTAGGTTCACCATCCCCCATGGACCGTAAAGGCGAACATCGCGAAAGAGCCATGTTCCATGGCCCTGGATTTAGTCCTACCCAAACAGCCCTCTTCATAGTAGCCATAAGACCGTACCCATAAGCCCGGGTCCAGGGTGCCCCGTGCGGCCCTTCCCTGCCGAACGGTTGGTAGAATCGATGACTGGACCCTGGCGCTGGTGAGAATGGTCATCAGGAATCTTTCATCGGTTTCGGCGCGGGCCCATCGTTTCCCTTTCCATAGAGAATAGATCTTCCGGCCCTTCCCGTACTGGTTTTCTAGCACTTTGGTGCTATCGCGCCGTCACCCCGTACCGCGATGCGCCTACCGCTGATTACGCTTTTCGATGGATTGTGATCTCGATCACAGAAGAGGTAGCCTGAAAGTGATTCTGACACGGTTGGGAGGGATGTCTGCATGAGTTACCCGCTCTGGGAAGTCCCACTCCTTGGCGGCGGTCTGCTGATCGCCATCGTCGCGGTGCTGCACGTCTTCGTCTCCCAGTTTGCGGTGGGCGGTGGCCTCTTCCTGGCGCTGGCCGGCCACTATGCCTACAAGACCAACGACGTGCACTGGCTCGACTACCTCAAGCGGCACACCAAGTTCTTCCTCCTGGTCACCACGGTCTTCGGCGCCGTCTCGGGCGTCGGCATCTGGTTCACCATCGGGCTGATCAGCCCGCAGGCCACCTCTGTCCTCATCCGTACCTTTGTCTGGGGCTGGGCGATTGAATGGTGCTTCTTCCTGATTGAGATTGCGGCGATCCTTCTTTACTACTATGGCTGGAACCGGCTCGATGCCAAGACCCACCAGTTCCTGGCCTGGGTCTACGCCATCTCCTCCTTCCTGACCCTGGCGGTGATCAACGGCATTGTCGCCTTCATGCTCACCCCGGGCCAGTGGCTGGAGACGGGCTCCTTCTGGCACGGTTGGATCAACCCAAGCTACTTCCCGGGCCTGATCGGCCGTACCGCCGCATCGCTGGCCCTGGCAGGGCTGTACGGGCTGGTCACATCGGTCTGGCAGGGGCTCCCTGAGGTGAAGGAGCGGCTGATCACCTATGCGGCCAAGTTTGTGCTGGTCGCCTTCGCCCTCTTCGCTGTGGCCTCGGTCTGGTGGATGGCGGTGATCCCGACCAATGCCCGGGAATTGGCCATGGGCGGCGCCGCCCCGGTAGCGATCATGAACGCCATGACCTTCGTCTTTTCGGCGATCATCTTGCTGGCCGTCTTCTTTGGGCCGTATCGCAGGCCGCTGCAGACCTCGATCACCTTCGCTGTGGTGATGCTCACCCTGGGGCTCCTGGCCACCGGGGGCGCCGAGTGGGTGCGGGAGGGGGTCCGCAAGCCCTTTGTGGTCTACGATTACCTGTACTCTAACGGCCACTTCGTCTGGGAGCAGCCCGACCCGAAGGGGGTCATGCAGAAGGCCAAATGGTCGGTCTACGGGTCGGTGGCAGCCGCACCGAGCCTGCGGGCCGCCGGCGAGGACCTCTTCCGCCTGGAGTGCGCCTCCTGCCATACGGTGAACGGTTACAACGGCATCCGGCCACTGGTGAAGGGGTGGACCGCCGAGTTCACCTACGATCAGATCGGACGGCTCTCCATGCTGAAGGGGTATATGCCCCCCTTCATGGGCAACGACGAGGAACGGCAGGCGCTGGCCGCCTACCTGGTCAGTCTGAACGAGAAGGAGGCGATGGTCAATGCCACTGCCGAACGCTGAGCCGATCGGACTGCCAGCCCCGGTCCTCCTGCTTCAGTTCCTTCTGGTGCTCACTTTTGCCCTTCATATCATTCCCATGTCGATAACCTTGGGCGGATCGCTGGCCGGATTTGTGATGGAGATTCGGGCCCGGCTGCAGCCGGAACGGCCATTCAAGGAGCTGGCCGGTCGGATCTGGTCGACCCTGCCCTCGGTCACCGCCTTTACCATCACCCTGGGCGTCGCCCCGCTGCTCTTCGTGCAGCTGATCTACGGCAAGTTCTTCTACCCGGCCTCGATTCTGACGGGCTGGAGCTGGTTTGCCGTGGTGCCGCTCCTGATCGTAGGGTACTACATGCTCTACCTTCAGTCGATGGGCGACCGCTCGGCCCGCTGGCGCACCTGGGCAGGCCTGGTGGCGGTACTGATCTTCATGGGGATCGCTGCCATCTACGTCTCCACCATGTCGCTGACGGTGGAGGCGGAGAGCTGGAAGGCGATGTACGCAGGGTCGCAGGGGGGGACCTACTTCCTGGTCCGGCTGCCACGCTGGCTGCACGTGCTCCTGGGCGCCACCGCCATGGCGGGCGGCCTGATGGCGCTCTTCGGCCACCTCTCCCGGGAACGGGAGTTCAGCCTGCTGGCCCGAACCTGCGGCACCACCTGGATGGGCGCCTCGCTAATCCTCCAGGCGCCGGTCTCCTTCTGGTACCTCTCCACATTCAGCGAGGCGGCACGGGGAGCTGTCGCCCTCTGGATGGTGGGCGCCGCCGGGGTCCTGGGGGTGCTGGCCCTGGTGCTGGCGCTGGCCGGGCGGACCGGCGAGGCGCGCCCGGCACTGGGCTGGGCTGCGCTGGGATCGCTGGTGGGCGCCTCGGCCTTCCTGGCGGTGCAGCGGCACGTGGTGCGCCAGGCGGTCCTCTCCCCGCTGATCGACGTGGGGGCCGACTGGAAGCTCCAGCCCCAGTGGGATGTCTTCGTCCTCTTCGCCCTGCTGCTGGTGGCCACCATCGGGCTGCTGGGCTATATGGTCTACCGCTACCTCAAGGCACTGGCGGCCCACGAGACGGATAAGCTCTCCCGCTCGGCTGACTGAATCATCCTCTGTTCCTTGCCGCCCCCGCCCTCCATTTTGGGGGGCGGTTTTTTTGTGTCTGACGTAAACGATGGTTCAGAAAGCGTCGTACTACTTGTAGGAAGGGCAGGTGAGAGCGTGTCAGACGAGTCGTTGCTGCGGGCGGTGCAGCAGGGGGACCGGGGTGCGGCGGAGGAGTTGGTGCGCCGGTATCACCGGCAGCTGCTGGCCTTCTACTACCGGCTGTCGCTGGACTACCACCTCGCGCAGGACCTGGCGCAGGAGTGCCTCCTGCGGCTGATCAGCCGGGCGGCTCTCTACCGCTACCCGGAACCGCTGAAGCCCTGGCTCTACCGGATCGCCACCAACATCTGGCGGGACCACCGCAAGAGCGCCGCCCACCGGCGGGCGCAGGAGGTGGTTCCGCTCGAAGCGGCGGTGGACGAGCCGGAGGAAGGGCCATCGCCCCAGGAGGTGGCGCTTGGCCACCTGGAGGCTCAGGAGGCGCTGGCGAACCTGGCCCGCCTCCCCTCCTCCTTTGCGGAGGTCCTGCTGCTCCGGTTCTGTCAGGAGCTGACGGTACCGGAGATCGCAGCGGTGCTCCACCTGCCGGAGGGGACCGTGAAGTCCCGCATCTTCCACGGGCTGCGCCACCTGCGGGCCCGCATGGCTGAGGAGGTGAACCCGCTTGGAGAACCGGCAGAACTCCCTTGAGCGACTGCGGCAGGAACTGGGCTTTGAACCGCCGGCGGGGCCGCTCTCGCCGGCGGAGCTGGAGGAGTTGCTGGCGGCGGCAACCGCCCTGCGCTCCAGCCCGACCCCGCTGCCCACGGCGGCCGAGACCGACCGGCTGGCGGCGCTGGCCGCTGACCTGGTCGCCCCCCCGCCCAGCGAGGTGGCCCGGGCGCTGGAGGCGGGCGGTCGGGCCAGCTGGCTGGCGGAGGCGCTGGCGGCGGTGCGGCCCCAGGTGCGGATTCTCCGCCGGCCCTTCTGGCTGGCCAGCGCCGCGGTGGTGGCGGCTGGGCTCCCCCTGCTGGACACCGGGCTGCGCAGCAGCCTGGGGATCGATCTGACCTATGGCGGCTTTCTGTTGATCATCGCCCCGGTCCTGGCGGCGCTGGGGGTGGCCTACGCCTTCCGCAGCGCCGGCACGGGCATGGTCGAGGTGGAGATGGCCTGCCCGCTGAGCCCGGTGCAACTGCTGCTGGGCCGCCTCTTCTGGGTGACGGCCTACGACGCCGCCCTGCTGGGCGCCGCCTCGCTGGCGGCGGCGGGGCTGGAGCCGGGGATGCGGCTGGGTTTCCTGCTGGTGGGCTGGCTGGCGCCGATGCTCCTGCTGGCCGC
>JBMONB010000152.1:0-5101 GCA_049325315.1 Bacillota bacterium
CTGCTTGATTCTCGCATGAGTCTTTGATCCTTAAAGTGCCTGGTTGGCACTGTAGGGAGGGCTTTTTTGTCTCCAAATCGGCCTCCCTGCCAAACCGAACTGTTTTCTGGGGAATCCGCGGCCAATACACCGACCCGACCGCTATTTTCTGGGGAATCAGCGGTAAAAAACGGATCCACAATCTGCATCTGGCTGCCCCCCCGTACAACCGTAAACTCTTTGTGCGACAAACGGACACTCTCCGTGGCGATGCCTTTCCGTTTGTGGATTGATGTGGAATCATGTGGACCAAAGAGGACTTGCGAGGTGATACCGTGCTTGCGGCAACCCGGCGCATGCGGATCAGCCAGATGATCGCAGAGGACGGCCAGGTACAGGTGTCGGAACTCGCCAAGCAACTGCAGGTCTCTGATGAGACGATCCGGCGGGATCTGATGGAGTTGGAACAGCAGGGCATTCTTCAACGGAACTACGGCGGCGCCATTTTGACACACCTCGGGCAGGAAACGCTCCCACCCCTGGAGGCCCGCCAGTCGGTTCACCAGCGAGAGAAGGCGCTGATCGGGCGCCTGGCTGCCACTCTGGTGGGCGAGGGTCAGGTGGCGATTCTCGATGCCGGCTCAACCACTCGCCAGGTGGCTCGCTTTCTCCGAACGGTGCCCCACCTCACGGTGATCACCAACGACCTGACCATTGCCGACGAACTCCGTTCGGCCAAGGGAATCCAGGTAATGGTGACCGGCGGGTATCTCAAGCCCCGGAGCCGCTCCCTGATCGGGCCGGAGGCGGTGGCGGCCGTCCGCCGCTACCACGCCGATATCGCCATCATTGGCGCCACCGGGATCTCCCTGGAGCGGGGGATGACCGCCTCGGACATCTTCGAGGCAGAGATCAAGTCGGCCATACTCCAGTCCGCCCGCCGGCGGGTCGTGGTGGCGGATCACTCCAAGCTGGGCCATGCGCACCTGGCCACCTTCGCTCCCGCAGAGAGCATCGGCTGCCTGGTGACCGGGTGGCAGGCGCCTGCCCCCCTGGTCAACTCCCTGATGGGACTGGGCGTCGAGGTGCTGCTGACAAAGAGACCTGAGCATCGCGATGAAAGGAAGTGATCTGCCCCATGACCCCAGCATTTACTCCCGGCAGCTTTCTCCCTGACTCTCTCTTCGACCGCTTGACCGACCTGCGGGTGAAGGAGCCCGGGCGAATCGCGGCAGAGGCCCAGGCCCGGCGCCGTCGACCGAACCTGACAGAGGACGGGAAGCTGGTGATTCTCGCGGCCGACCACCCGGCCCGCAACGTGGTGCGGGGGGGCAGCGACCCCCTGGGCATGGGCGACCGGAGGGCCTACCTGGAGCGAATCGTGCGGGTGATCAGCCACCCTGAGGTAGATGGGATCATGGCGACCCCCGATATCATCGACGAGCTCTTCCTGATCAACTACCTGGTCAGACAGGCCGGCGGCGCCCCCTTTCTGGACGGCAAGGTGCTGATGGGCTGTATCAACCGGGGCGGGCTGGCCGGCGCCATCTGGGAGCTAGACGACTTTCTGACCGGCTACACGCCGGAGCGGATCGCCGCCCTCGGGCTGGACGCCGCCAAGCTGATGTTCCGCCTCAACCTGCAGGAGCCCGACTCCGCCAAGACGGTTCGGTACTGCGCCGAGTGGGTCACCGAGCTGAACCGGCTGGGCGTGCCCTCCTTCCTGGAGGCGCTCTCCGTCTCCTTTGAAAACGGAGCCTGGCGGATGCGCCTGGAGACCGAAGAGATGGTCCGGGTGGTCGGGGTGGCCAGCGGGCTGGGCGACTCCACGGCAAATACGTGGCTGAAGCTGCCCATGGTGCCCGATTTCCGACGTGTGGCCCGGGCCACCACCCTCCCGATTCTGGTCCTGGGCGGCGAGAGCCACGGTGAGCCTCTGCGCACGGTAGGCCAGATCGCCGAGGTGATGCAGGCGGGTTCCAACGTGCGGGGAGCGCTGGTGGGCCGCAACGTGGTCTGGCCCGGCCCGCACGACCCGCAGGCGGTGGCGGTGGCCGTGGCACGGGTGGTGCGGGGCTCCTCGGTAGCTGAGGCGGCGGCGGCCATGGAGGCGGCCGAGGGTCAGGGGCTCGGCGCCCTGCGCTCCCTCCTGGAGGGGCGGGAATGAATGCGATTCTGGCCTACGACCTGGGCACCACCGGCCTGAAGACCGCCCTCTACGACCCGGGCGACGGGCGGCTCCTGGCCCTGGCGGAGCGGGAGATTCCCCTGAGCCGGCCCGCGCCCACCTGGGCGGAACAGGAGCCGTACCACTGGTGGGAGGCGGTGGTCAGCACCACCCATGCGGTGCTCGCCGCCGCCCCGGCGGGGTATCAGGTGGCAAGTATCGGCCTCTCCAGCCAGCGTGAGACGGTCGTCCCGGTGGATGAAGCGGGGGAGCCCCTCGGCCCCGCCGTTCTGTGGATGGACCGGCGGGCCCTCGCCGAAGCTCGCGACCTGGCAGCGTTGCTGGGCGCCGACCAGATTCACCAGGTGACCGGCATGGCGGCGGAGCCCACATTCACCGCCCCCAAGCTGCTCTGGCTGAAGCGGACCCAGCCCGACCTGTTCCGCAGGGCCCGCTGGTTTCTCTGCCCCAAGGACTTCCTGGGGATGCGCCTGACGGGCGCCCCCTTCCTCGACCCGTCGATGGCCGCCCGCACCGCCCTCTACGACACCCGCCGGAGGGACTGGTGGCCCGCCGCTCTTGCGGCCCTGGAACTCTCCCCGGAGCGCCTCGCCCCGGTGATCCCCTCGGCGGCGCCCGGCGGCTACCTGATCCCCGCAGCGGCAGCGACCCTGGGCCTCCCCCCGGGCATTCCCGTGGCGGCGGGCGGGGGCGACCGGTGCTGTGAGGCGCTGGGCGCCGCCGCCGGAGAGGGCCGGGTGATGGAGTCGACCGGCACCGCCACCAACCTCTCCGCCGTGACCGACCGGCTGGGCGACCGCCTGCCGGACGGGATCCTGGTCACCGCCCACGTGGTGGATGGGTGGCTGCTGGAGCAGGGGATCAGCACGGGCGGCTCCGTGCTGAAGTGGCTGCGTGACAACGTCACAGGCGTGCCCTACGCCGAGCTTGACCAACTGGCGGCGGCAAGCCGCCCGGGGGCGGGCGGCCTCCTCCTCCTCCCCTTCTTCATGGGCGCCCGTGCGACCCGCTGGCAGCCAGAGGCCCGCGGCGCCCTCTTCGGCCTCACCCTCGGCCACCGGCAGGGCGACCTGTCCCGGGCGGTCATGGAAGGGGTCGCCATGGAGGTGCGCGCCTGCCTCGACCTGTTGGCTCGGGAAGCGGTGCCGGTCTCGGAACTGGTCTCCCTGGGCGGCGGGGCCGGCTCGCCGGTCTGGCGGCAGATCAAGGCGGGCGTTACCGGCAGGCCTGTCGGCGCCCTGAGGGCCGCCCACGCCGCCTCCTTCGGCGCCATGCTGCTGGGCGCCGCCGCCGCCGGCCTGATCGACGACCCGCTGGCGGCCGCCCGGCGGCTCAACCCGGTGACGACCTGGGAAGAGCCGCACCATACCGCCTTCTACGACCAGCTCTACAGCCTGTACAACCAGCTATACCGGTCCGTGGAGGGGCTCTACGGGGCGCTGGCCGCCCTGACAGAGGCCGCTCCCGGCCATCATCAGGAGGGATAAACCGATGCACGATCTGTATCGCCGCCGCCCCCCGAAGGTTTCCGGCCGCGTGGATATCGTGAGCCCCGGCGCCGAACTGAACCTGGTCGGGCTCTCCCTGCTCCGCCTGGGCACAGGCGAAGGGTACACCGGCCACACCGGGGCCGAGGAGGTCGCCCTGGTGATCCTGTCCGGCAAGGCCCGCATTATGGCCGGCGGGGTGGAGTTGGGCGTGCTCGGCGGGCGCGGGAGCGTCTTCGAGGGCAGCGCTCATGCGGTCTACCTCCCCTGCCAGACGGGCTACGCCGTCACCGGCGAGGGGCCGGTGGAGATCGCCCTCTGCCGGGCGCCCAGCACCCGGCCGGGCAAGGTTCAGGTGATCACGCCCGACCAGGTGGTGGTCCACCAGCGCGGCCGGGACCTCTTCCAGCGCCGGGTGGAGGATATCGTCGCCGACAACGTGGAGGCCGATCACCTCGTCGTGGGCGAGACCTTCAACGCCAGGGGCAATTGGTCGAGCTACCCGCCCCACAAGCACGATGTGGAGAACCCGCCGGTCGAGTCCGAGATGGAGGAGGTCTACCTCTTCAAGATCGAGCCGGAGCAGGGCTTCGCCGTTCAGGTACTGTACACCAAAGACGGCAGCATGGACACCGCCTACCGGATCCTCGACGGCGACGTGACCATTCTGCCCCGGGGCTACCACCCCGTGGCGGCGGCGCCGGGCTACCAGGTCTACTACCTCTGGGCGATCGCCGGACGGACCCACCGGTCGATGCGGCCCAACGACGACCCGGACCACGCCTGGGTCAAGGAGGCGTAAGTTCCGGCAGATATCCACCGAGAGGAGGCACCGCCATGCCGAAGATCGCGGCCAACCTGACCATGCTGTTCACCGAGGTTCCATTCCTGGAGCGCTTCGCGGCGGCCAGGAACGCCGGGTTCCGGTACGTGGAGTTTCTCCACCCCTATGAGTACAGCCCGGAGCAGCTCCAGGAGTTGGTCGAGTCCAACGGGCTCCAGGTGGTCCTGTTCAACCTGCCCAGCGGTGACTGGGCGGCCGGGGAGCGCGGGATCGCTGCGAACCCGGGCCGGGTCGAGGAGTTTCGCGCCGGCGTGAAGCGGGCGATCACCTATGCGCAGGCGCTTGGCGTTCACCGCCTCAACTGCCTGGCGGGCAAGGCTTCTCCCGACTTCTCCCCGGCGGAGCACTGGCACACGCTGGCGGAGAACCTCTCCTTTGCCGCCGACGCCCTGGGCGAGGCGGGTCTCAGCCTGGTGGTGGAGCCGATCAACCACTATGACATCCCCGGCTTTGTCCTGAACACAACCCGGCAGGGGCTCGATCTGATCGCTCAGGCAGGGCGGTCTAACCTCTACCTGCAGTACGACATCTACCACGCCCAGCGGGAGGAAGGGAACATCACCCCCACCCTGCGGGAGCACATCAGCAAAATCGCCCACATTC
>JBMONB010000153.1:0-14210 GCA_049325315.1 Bacillota bacterium
GCACCTTCGTGGTCTTCAACCTCTTCGTCGGCGTCATCGTCAACGCCATGGAGGAGACCAACCGGGCCGACCTGAAGCTGATTCGGGAGGCCGACGAGACCCAGGAGCACGTGGCCCGGCTCTCGAAGGAGATTCGGGAGCTGAAGGCGATGATCGCCGAGCTGAAGGAATCCCGCAGGCAGTAGTGGATGAGGCTGGATTCTTGCGTAGACGACCAGATGGTCGCCCACTGAGAGGTTCTGCCAGAAATCCCCATCACTTCTCGGGCCGTGTGGGGAAAATCTAGTGGAATCGCAGAAAATCGGGGGCAATCAGGCCAATGCGCCACCGTTTTTCGCTTGACTTTGCCAAACTGCCGCCTCTAAAGCCAAGAACATCAATCTCAGGGGGCGATCTGCCCCTTCATCCACGTGATTCCGCGACAAATTCCCTCCCGCATCGAACGGCATCCGGGAAAAGATTGCGGAACCCAGGATTTGCTATTGCCCAGGCAGTCTGCGCGCATGAGGGCAAAGCCTACTGGCCTGAGTGGCGACTAGTCCTGCCTGCGTTTGTCAGCAACTTGAAGGGGTTGGGAGCGAGCGCTCCCAACCCCTTGTTGCTTACTTCTTGGGGAACTTGCCCCGCACGTACTGGACTGGCCACTCCACCTCGCGCCCCAACTCGTGGGCCGCCTCCAGGGTGAAGTACGGGTTGCGCAGGTACTCCCGGGCCAGCAAGATCACGTCGGCCTGGCCGCTCCGCACGATGGTGTCGGCCTGCACGGGGTCGGTGATCAGCCCCACGGCGCCGGTGGCGATCTCTGCTTCGCGGCGGATCCGGTCGGCCAGGGCCACCTGGTAGCCCGGGCCGAGGTTGGTGATCTGCTGCTGCGGGGAGTTGCCGCCGGAGGAGACATCGACCAGATCGACGCCCCACTCCCGCATCATCTTGCTCAGCTCCACCGACTGGTCGAGATCCCAGCCACCCTCCACCCAGTCGGTGGCGGAGATGCGGACCCAGACCGGCCGCTCCGCCGGGAAGTTCTCCCGCACCGCCTGGTAGACCCGCTTCAGGAGCCGGGTCCGGTTCTCCAGCGAGCCGCCGTACTCGTCGGTCCGCTGGTTGGAGAGCGGGGAGAGGAACTCATGGAGCAGGTAGCCGTGGGCGGAGTGGACCTCCACCGAGTCGCAGCCCAGGGCGGCGGCCCGGCGGGCGGAATCGCCGAAGGCTCGGACGATCCGATCGATGCCGGCGAGGTCCAGCGCTTCGGGGGTCGCCCAGTCGCTGTCATAGGGGATGGCGCTGGGCGCCACGCCTTGCTCGGGGCCCTGGCCCTTGGTGCCAGACCAGGCCTTCCGCCCGGCGTGGGCCAGCTGAATCGAGAAGGCGGCGCCCTGGGACTTCACAAAGCGGGCGATGCGGGCCAACGCCTCGGCCTGCTCGTCGTTCCAGAGGCCCAGGTCGTTGATCGAGATGCGGCCCCGGGGCTCCACGGCGGTCGCCTCGGTGATCACCATGGCGGTGCCCCCCATGGCCCGGGTCCCGTAGTGGACGAAGTGCCAGTCGGTGGCGATGCCGTCGGTACCGGCGGAGTACATGCACATCGGGGCAACGACGGTGCGGTTCTTCAGGGTCAGGGACTTTTGCGAAAAGGGCTCGAAAAGATGGGCCATACGGGCAGAGACCTCCCTGCGCTTGTTTTCCACGCCCTTAGGACGAGTGGGTACCCTGCGAAGTGACGGGAAGGGTGAGGGTGAAGAGCGCTCCACCAGCTGGCCGGTTCTGCGCCGTCAGGTCGCCACCGTGCAGCCGGGCCAGGCTGCGGGCGATGGCCAGGCCCAGGCCGGTGCCGCCCGTGGCCCGAGTGCGGGATTTGTCGGCCCGGTAGAACCGGTCGAAGAGGTGGGCCAGATCCTCGGGGTCGATACCGGCGCCGGAGTCTGCCACGGTGATCGCCACCTGGGCCCCCTCGCGGGCCGCCCACAGGGTGATGCGCCCCGCCTCGGGGGTGTGCCGGACGGCGTTGGAGAGCAGGTTGGCGAGAATCTGGCGGATTCGGTCAGGGTCGGCATGAATCGCCGGAAGCGGCCCGGTCTCCACCACCAGCCGAACCCCCTTGGCGCTGGCGATGGGCTCGAAGTTCTCCAGGGTGGTGGCGATCTCGGCGGCCAGGTCAACCGGGTGGAGGTTCAATGAGAGCTTGCCCACCTCGGCCAGCGAAAGTTCCCGCATATCGGCCACCAGCCGCCCGAGGCGGATCACCTCGTCGTGCAGGGCAGAGAGCGACTCGGGACTCACCGGGGTGACGCCGTCTTGCATCATCTCCAGCCGGCCCCGCAGGAGGGCGATGGGGTGGCGCAGCTCGTGGGCGATGTCGGCGAAGAGGTTGCGGCGGGCCTCATCTTCCTGTTGGAGGCGCTCGGTCATCCGGTTGAGGGCGCCGGCCAGCTCCAGCATCTCGGCCGGGTCCTGCGGCTCCACCGCAAAGGTGCCGGCGCCCGGTCGGGCGGTGCGGGCGGTGTCGGCCAGGCGGCGGACCGACCGGGTCAGCCGCTCCGCCACCACGTAGCTGACGGCGCCGGCGAAGACCAGACCCAGCGCCCCGGTCACCAGCGAGACCTGCACCGCCAGCCCCCGCCCCTCTGCCAGCGTCTCCCAGATCGAGGCGCCCCGGCCCTGACCCATCATCGGGCCGCGCATGAGGCCGTGGCCCGACTCGATCCGCTGCTGCACCGTGCCCCAGAAGGCCAGGTTGAAGCCCAGCATCACCAGGGTCATGGCGGCGGCGGCCACCAGCACGAAGGCCCAGGTCAGACGGGTGCGGATCGACGCGCCCTGCATTACCGGCTCCCCCCCATCAGCCTGTAACCGAGGCCGTGTACGGTCTGAATCAGCTCACCGCCCAGCTTGCGGCGCAGGTGGCTGATATGGCTGTCGATCGTCCGGTCGTAGCCCTCGTAGTATTCGCCCAGGGCCGACTCCATCAGCTGGAGCCGCGAGAAGACCCGGCCCGGCGAGCGGGCCAGGGTGGAGAGCAGCTTGAACTCGGTGGCGGTCAGGGCGATATCCTCCCCGCCGCGGGTGACCCGGTGGGCGGCAAAGTCGATGGCGAATTCGCCGAAGGCGACCCGGTCCTCCTTCTGCTCGGGCCGGGCGCGCCGGAGCAGCGCCCGCAGGCGGGCGGTCAGCTCCCGCAGGCTAAAGGGCTTGGTTATGTAGTCATCGGCCCCCAGTTCCAGGCCGAGGAGCTTGTCGGGCTCCTCCACCCGGGCGGTCACCATGATAATCGGCATGGTGGACTCGCTGCGGATGGTCCGGCAGAGGTCGAGCCCCGACATGTGCGGCATCATCCAGTCGAGAATGGCCACATCGGGCTTCTCCCGCCGGGCGATCTCCAGCGCCTGCAGGCCGTCGCCGACGGGCAGAACCCGGTAGCCCTCGCTGGACAGGTACTCCGCGATCATCTGCCGCATCGCTGCATCGTCGTCTGCGACGAGAATCCGCTCGCCGGCCATCGCCCATCGCCTCCCCGGAGTCGCTTCGGTGCAGGGGCGGGGTGCTCCTGCTATCCGAAAGTATCATAGCCCGCCACCATGGGCGGGCTATGGAGCCTATGTGGAGATTTTGTGGAGGCCGGCCCGGGCCTCGCCCGGCAGCAGTTGGGCCGTACCGGTCAGCAGGAGGGCGGTAACGGCGAGGGCGGCGTAAAGAGCCGGCGCCCCGCCCGAGAGGTCGGCGGGCAGGAGCAGGCTGGGCAGCAGGGTCCCGGTGATATTGCCCAGGTAGCGGGCCGAGTACCAGATCCCCGAGCCGACCCCGATCAGGTGGGGCGGGCAGGCGGCCAGGCTGGCGGCCTGCACCGGGGCCGAGGCCAGCCCGGTGGCCGCCCCTGCCAGCGCCAGGGCCCCGAGGAACCAGGCCAGCGGGGCCGTGGGCGGCAGCGCCCAGGAAGAGCAGGGCGGCCGCGGTGGCCAGCGCCCGCCGGCCCAGCCGGTCGGAGAGGCGGCCGGCAACCGGGGAGAGCAGGGCCTGCAGCCCCGCAAAGAGCGCCATCACCAGGCCCGCCGCCGTGGGGGAGAGGCCCCTCCCCTGCTGCAGCATGAAGGGAACCGCCAGCAAGATCGTATGCATGATCACATGGACCAGAAAGATGGCGGTACTGCCCATTCCGAAGCCCGGCAGCTTGAAAAGGCTGAGCCGCAGGAGCGGGTCGGCGGCCCGCTCTTCGATATAGAGGAAGACGGCGCCCACCACAGCGCAGGCGATCAGGGCCAGCGGGAGCGGGAAGGGCAGCCGCCCCTCCTTCCACAGGTTCAGGGCGATCACCAGGCCGCCCACCAGGAGCACGAAGAGGCTGGTCCCCCGCCAGTCAAAGGGCATCGTCTCCCCCGCCGTATCCCGGGGCAGCGCCCGCCACCCGGTCCAGACCGCGATCAGCACGATGGGCAGGTTGATCCAGAAGACCGCCTGCCAGCCCAGGGAGCTGATCAGCAGGCCGCTCACCACCGGCCCCAGGGTGAGGCCCAGGCTAAAGACGCTGACATAGAGGCCCAGGGCGTGGCCCTGCCGCTCCCGCGGGTAGGTGAGCCTGATCAGCGCCGTGGCGTTGGGCGCCAGGGTACAGCCCGCCAGACCCTGCAAGCCGCGCATCAGCACCAGGAGCGGGAAGGTCGGGGCGAGAGCCGCCCCGGCGGAGGCCGCGGCAAAGGAGACCAGCCCCAGCAGAAAGACCCGGGCGTGGCCGTACCGGTCGCCCAGCTTCCCGGCCACCGGTTGCAGGCTGGTCATGATCGTCAGGTAGATCAGCACCAGCCAGACCCCGGTGGTCAGGGGGACATTGAAGGCGCCGGTAATCGGCGCCATCGCCACCGAGAGCATGCTGGTGTTGAGCGGAATCAGCGTGGCGCCGGCGGTGGCAGCGATCAAGACAAGGAGGCGCCTGCGTTCATCCACCTCTTCATCTACTCCAGTCGAAAGGCCTTGGTATTGGACCATTCGGCACATGAAGAACAGAGCCCTTCCGGCTCATTGACACCCGCCGCCATCCCCGATAAAATCGGGGTCAATGCAAGGAATGGGAGGGATCTGGTGTGATCATCGGCGCGACCAAGCTGCGGACCCGCACGGCCGTGTGCACACAGACGCCCTCCCCGGAGCGCCTGCGCTGACCTGTGCCGTGCTGATGCGCGCACATTTTCAGCCGCAGCCCTGTGTGGGGGCTGCGGCTTTTTGCTTTTCACCTACAAGGAGGAGACCAACCTTGGCTGCCATCGAAGTGGAAAACCTGCGCAAGACGTTCCAGATTCCCCAGAAGGAGCCCGGTCTCGCCGGGGCGCTGAAGGCGCTGGTCCGGCCCCGGTTTCAGGAGAAGGTCGCCGTCGACCAGGTCAGCTTCGCCATTGAGCCCGGCGAGATGGTGGGCTACATCGGCGTCAACGGCGCCGGCAAATCGACCACGATCAAGATGCTCACCGGCATCTTGCACCCCTCCGGCGGCTCGGTGCGGGTGCTGGGGCGAGACCCCTTCCGGGACCGGGTGGCCAACGCCCGGGAGATCGGGGTGGTCTTCGGCCAGCGGAGCCAGCTCTGGTGGGACCTGGCCCTGATCGAGTCGCTGGACCTGATCGGCCGCATCTACGAGGTGGAGCCCGGCCGCTACCGGCAGCGGCTGGCGCAGTTCACCGAGATGCTGGGGCTCGATGAGCTGCTGCGCAAGCCGGTGCGCACCATGTCGCTGGGCCAGAAGATGCGGGCCGAGTTGGCCGCCACCTTCCTGCACGAACCGAAGGTGGTCTATCTCGACGAGCCCACCATCGGGCTCGACCTGGTGGTAAAGGAGCGGATTCGGGCCTTCATTCGTGAGATCAACCAGAGCCAAGGCTGCACGGTCGTCCTGACCACCCACGACCTGGGCGACATTGAGGAGCTGTGCCGGCGGGTGATTCTGATCGACGCCGGGCGGGTGGTCTACGACGGGCCACTGGCCACCCTGCGGGAGCGGTTCGGGCGGCGGCGGGTGATCACCCTGGAGACCGCTCTGCCCGCCGGCCCGGTCCACCTCCCTGCGGGGGCGCTGCTCACCGAAGCGGAGGCCCACCGGCTGGTGATCTCCTTCGACCGGACTCAGCTGACCGCCAGCCAGGTGGCTGCCGCTGTCATGGCGCAGGTAGAGGTGCGGGACTTCCAGCTGGCGGAGCCCGACCTGGCCTCGGTGGTGCGGCAGCTCTACAACGGCGCCCTCCGGGAGGAGGTGACCGGGCTGTGAAGAACGCCCTGCGCCACATCCGCCACTTCGGCGCCTTCGGGTCGATTACCCTCAAAGAGCAGACCGCCTACACCGCCTGGTTCTGGTCCGACCTGCTGGGCCAGGTGGTGCTGATGCTGATCGCCGTCGCCTTCTGGCGGGCGGTCTATGCCGCCACCCCCAGCCTGCGGGGCCTGGAGCAGGAGCAGACCATCGCCTTCGTGCTGGTGGCCAACACGGTGGGGCTGGTGGTCCGCTGGTCGATGATCTGGGACTTCGGGGTGATGATCCGCGACGGCTCCATTGGCATCGAACTGCTGCGCCCGGTCGACTTTCAGCTGCGCATGTACGCCACCAAGCTGGTCCACCTGGGGGCGACGATCATCCGGCAGATGCTGCTCCTGGGCGCCTTCGCCTACCTCTTCCTCGGGCTGCGGCTGACCACCGATCTGCGGGTCTGGCTGGCCTTCGCCCTCTCGATGCTGCTGGGCAACGCCATTCTCTTCTTCTTCGACTGGACGCTCTCGCTGGTCGCCTTCTACTCCACCGAGCTGCGGGGCCTGATAATCATGCGGGACGGGATCGCCGTCTTTTTCAGCGGCTTTCTTATTCCGCTGGCCCTGCTGCCCGACTGGCTCCAGCGGGTGGCGGCCCTCCTGCCCTTCGGGCAGGTGCTGAACACCCCGGTGGCGATTCTGACCGGCATCATTCCACTCGCTGACCTGCCCGCCGCCCTGTTGGGCCAGCTGGCCTGGCTGGCGGGGCTGGCCGCCGTCTCCCGGCCTGCCTTTGGCTGGGCGGTGCGCAAGGTCACGGTGCAGGGAGGGTAGGCCATGCGCTACGTCAAGCTCTACGGGGCCTTTCTGGGCCACCACCTGAAGATCTACCTGGAGTACCGGCTCAACTTCGTCATCAGCGCCCTGGGGGTCGTCGGCTGGCAGGTGGCCGGCCTGGCGGCGGTCTGGGTTGTGCTCTCGCAGGTGAATGACCTGGGCGGCTGGTCCGCGGCGGAGGTCTTCCTGATCTACGGCCTGATCACCCTGGCCATGGGGATCTCCCGGACATTCTACTTCAACCTCTTCTTCCTCGGGCAGGGCTACATTCGCCCCGGTACCTTCGACCGGCTCCTGGTCCGACCGGTCAACCCGCTCTTCCACCTCCTGGCCGACCGCTTCTCGCCGGAGGGGATCGGCGACCTGGTCGTCGGGGTGGCGCTGGTGACGCACGCCTTCGGCGCCCTCGGGATCCCCTGGAGCCTGCCGAACCTGCTCTACCTGCTGGCGGTCGCCCTGGGCGGCTCGGTGATCATCCTCGCGATCAACCTCTTCACGGCCACCTTCGCTTTCTGGATCGTGGTGGCCACCCCACTCACCCTGGCGGTCAACCACTTCACCCAGATCGCCCGCTACCCGCTGCCGATCTACCGCAAGCCGCTCCAACTGGTCATGACCTGGCTCCTGCCCTACGGGCTGATCTCCTTCTACCCCGCCGAATTCCTGCTGGGCCGGGCGGTCGGGCCGATGGCCTTCGCCTACCTGCCGATGGGGCTGCTGCTCTTCGCCGGCGCCTACCGCTTCTGGCTCTTTGGCCTGCGCCACTACGCCGGAACGGGCTCCTAGCGGCGCGAAAAGGGCGTTCCCGCCTGAGGGGAACGCCCTAACCTGTTCACGCAACCAGCCCCAGCACCAGGGTGGCGATGGTGAAGTAGACGAGCATCGCGGAGGTGTCGGTCACGGTGGCCATGAACGGGCCGGAGGCCACCGCCGGGTCGAGGCCCAGTTTCTGGAGCATTACGGGCACCACCGAGCCGGCCGCCTTGGCCAGCATCAGGTTGAGCGAAATCGCCAGGCCCACGATCAGGCCGATCCAGACCGAGCCGTGCCACAGGGTGGCGGTCGCCCCGAGGGCGACGCCACAGAGCAGGCCGATGGAGAGGCCGAGGCGCGCCTCGCGCCAGACCACCCGCCAGAAAAGCGAGGCGTCCACCTCGCCCGTAGCGAGGCCGCGCACCATAACGGTCAGTGCCTGGGTAGCTGCGTTGCCCGCCCCGCCGGCCATGGTGGTAATGAAGACCGCCAGGGCCGGAACGTTGTCCATCAGCGGGTTGAAGTGCTCGATCACCTTGCCGGAGACCAGGCTGAGGAAGAGCAGGCCCATGAGCCAGGGCAGACGGGCCTTGACCGAGGGCCAGATACCGGCCTCCAGGTCCATGTCCGGCTCTGTCTCCGAGACGCCACCGGCCCGGTAGAGGTCCTCGGTGGCCTCTTCTTCGAGGACGTCGATGACATCGTCAACCGTAACGATACCGCGGAGGACATCTAGATCATCGACGACCGGCACGGCCAGCAGGTTATACCGCTTGACCATGCGGGCGACCTCTTCCTGGTCCTCGTTGACGTGGACCGAGAGGACCGTCGACCGCATGATATCCTTCACCAGCGCCTTGGGGGAGGCGACGATCAGCTCCCGCAGGGAGAGCACGCCCACCAGCTGCTCCCGGCCGTTCACCACGTAGACGTAGTAGGCCGTCTCAGCGGCGGGGGCGAGGCGGCGTAGCTCATCGATCGCCTCTTCCGCTGTCAGGCTCGAGTGAACAGAGATATATTCGGTGGTCATGATGCCGCCGGCGGTGTCCGGGCGGAAGCCCAGCAGTTCCCGCACATCGGTGGCATCCTCGTCATCCATCAGTTCAAGAATGGCTCCCGCCTGGTGCGGCGGCAGTTCGCCGACCATGTCCGCCACATCGTCGGCCGACATCTCGTCGAGAATCGCCTCCGCCCGCTCCTCGGTCAGGGCCTGGAGGATCTTCGCCTGATCCTCGGGCTCCATCTCCGCGATCGCCTCTGCGGCCGCCTCCTCCGTGAGGAGGTGGAGCACAGCCGAGCGCTGCTCATCTTCCAGCTCCTCCAGAATCTCCGCCAGGTCCGCCGGATGAAGGGGGGCCAGGAGCTCGCGCAGCTCATCTTCACGCCGCTGCTGGAGAAGAACAATCGTCTGATCCAGCGTGCCGACAAGTTCCTGATCCATTGGCCGCTACCTCCTTGCGTGGCTCGGGCTGGTCGCGGCACGCGAAAAAGCGGCCGCGCGGAGGCCCGCACGGCCGCGGCAAGGCACGGGAACAGCAAGTCTAGGGGATGCGCATCACGCGGAGAGGGCGATGCGTATCACCTGGACGTGCTGTTCGAGGCGGCGGCAGCATGCAGGGGCCTCTGTAGTGTTCCGCATTGCTGGTCGACTCAGACTCGGGCCCGCGTCCATGCTCCACCACCTCCTCTCGAAAACCGTCGGGCGCCTGTGGGGCGCCCACATTGTTTTGTAAAAACCAGACGCCTTTTATTGTAGACCTGCTGCCTGGCCGATGCAACCCAATCACGGAAGGTGATCCCTCACAAATTCATAAACGGCGCTCATGGCATCCTTCCGGTAGAGCAGTTCCGGGTGGCCCGCCCGGGGAACCACCTGGAGCCGTGCGCCGGGCACCGCAGCCACCAGGTTCTGCGCCTGGCCCAGCGAGACCATCTGGTCCCGATCGCCCTGCACCACCAGGACCGGAATCTCAATTCGGGCCAGCCCCGCCGGGTCGAAGCCGGGCCAGGTGGTCAGGAGCTCGCCCAGCGAGACAGCAAGCTCTTCCCAGGTCTGCTCCACGTGTTTCCCCGCGAGCTGCTCGGCCCAGAGGGGCGAGCGGGCCTGAATGTTAGCCGGGTCAAAGGTCACCCGCGCCCGGCTGGCCGGGCGGATGCGTGAGGCCAGCACCACCAGGCCGCCCGCCAGGCCCCGCCGGGCCAGCTCGATCGCCACGATGCCTCCCAGGCTGTAGCCGACCAGCCAGGGCCGCTCCAGGCCCAGGTAGGTCATGAGGGCTTCGATATCATCCGCCAGCTGCGGCAGCGAGAGGGAGCGGGCCGGATTCGCCGTTCGACCGTGCCCCCGCAGGTCCACGGCGATCAGGCGCAGGCCCAGTGGGGAGAGCAGTTCCCGCAGCGGCTCCATCGACTCAGCGGTCTGGAGGGCGGCGTGGAGCAGCAGCATGGGCCGGCCATCTGCCGGCCCCGATTCGGTGTAGTAGAGACGGGTTCCCGCCACGGGAAGATACACGAATTCGAACCCCTTTCCTTCAGGTGATAGCGAACCTCCCTTACCCTCAGACGTTTTTCAGCAAGGCAGAGAGATGCCACAGGCCTCTGTTTGGGGGCGCCGCTGGCGCGGTTACATCTCTTTCTCCAACCTCAACCCAACCGTTTCCAATCAGCAGGAGATAGCGCTTCCATACAGAATATACTAATTATGGTCATGATGGTAGATGACTGTAAACAACGTGCTGGGGCCGACCAGCGCGCCGGATGGGAGGACGACAACCGATGCAGCTCTTTCTGACCAATCGTGACGGGTTCGGGCAGATTCCCTGCCCGAGGTGCAGCCGCCCGCTGCTGCTTGCACTGAGCCGGAAGGGCCGGTGGCTGGTGAGCTACCGTACCGGCTTCCGGGTCCGAGCTGGGAAAGAGGCGATGCTTGTCTGCCCGGACCTGGCGTGTGACCACGTCGAAAGGGTGCGCATTGCTGCCCGGTCGGGTGATGCCGTCGCCTTCAACCCGTGGAGCGCATCGCTGCACTTCGGCGAACCCCACCAATATGCCAACGCCCGCAGGACGCTGTCCGAGGTCTGGGAACAGGTCGTCCAACTGAAGCAGGAGTACGACCAGACGGGGAACCCGAAGATTCCCTCCCTCTTTCGCTTCTGGCGGGAGGAGTACCGTCTGAAGTACTGGGGCCTGCGCTATACCCTGCAGCAGGCGCATGAGCGGAAGTCCGAGGTGGTCTGCGTCGGCAAGGGCTGGAAGATGCAGGGGCGGGTCGTGAGTCTGGTGGACCGCGGCCTGTTGATCGAACCCGGTGAGGGTGGCGAGCCTGTCTACATTGCCCTCGGCACTCTGACCGGGACGGGCCATGTCTGGTCCGGGCCGTGGCCCTTCAAGCGCCCTGCCCTGCGCTTCGATTTCGGCGGGGGCGGGAGCGCGACGCTCGGTGCTTACAGCCACAATCCGCCCCAGCGGTTCGCTGTGGTCGGGGGCCACTCGGTCGAGTTGCTCTCCGTCTCCCCCGGCGGCGTCTGCCAGGTGGCGACTTCGGATCCCCATGTCGCCCGGGCACTGCACCTCTGGGGAGATAACGGGAGGCGCTTCACCGGCGAAGTGCCCGCCGTGCTGGTGGAGCGGGTCTACCGGGTGGTGCGCTACGCCCACGTCGGGGAGCACCGCCTCCACCTGATCTCCCAGGGCTTCGGGAGGGTTCGGGTGGAGACGAAGAGCCTGAAGACGGCCGAGGCGCTCCAGATGAACCGGTGCGCTGAGACCGCCCGCCGGTCGCTGCGCTGGTGGAAGGAATACGCCCTGAGCGACATCACCCTGGAGGTGGTGGAGATCCCCGACCGCCTGATCCGCCGTTCCCGGCAGATTCGCTAAACGGAGCAAGTGGGTGCATCCGCCTGGGATGCACCCTTCTGGTCTTACTGGGCCGGGCGTTTGGTGACGGTGAAGAGACTCTGAAGCAGCTGCCAGTTCTGTGGGAAGGGAAGCCCCAGCTTCCAATAGCTGATCCCCCGGAGGCCCATCTCCCGGATCAGGTCGAACTTGGCCCGAATTGACCTGGCGTCCTCAAACCAGACCTCATGACTCCGGCCCTGGTCATCCACATAGGTGAAGTGGGGAGCCTGGGCCCGGGGGTCGTACTCGATCGGAGAGCCCTCGGCAACCGCCAGCCGCACCGCCTCCTGAGGGCTGAGCGCCCGCGCATAAGGACCTCCCGGCCGGTAGGGCAGCGTCCAGTCGTAGCCGTAAAGGTTCTGCCCCATCATGATCTTCTCCCGGGGAATGGCGGTGACAGCGTAGTCCAGCACCCGCCGCACCTCGTTGATCGGGGAGACCGCCATGGGCGGGCCGCCGCTGTACCCCCACTCGTAGGTCATTAACACCACGAAGTCGACAATCTCCCCGTGGGCGGGGTAGTCGTGCGCCTCGTACCAGCCTCCCCGCTGGGCGGCGCTCACCTTGGGCGCCAGGGCGGTGGAGATCAGCGCTCCCTCCCGGTGAACCCGGTCGGCAGCCCTTCGCAGGAAGGCGTTGTAGGCCTCCCGGTCCTCAGGCCGCAGGAACTCGAAGTCGAAATGTACATCGCGAAAGCCAATCTGCCGGATGTACCCGGCGATCTCGTCGAGCAGTCGCTGCTGGACCGCCGGGTCGTTCAGAATCACCCGGCCCAGCTCGGCGCTGAAGGCCCCCTCCTCCAGGTTGGTCACCACCAACATGAGCGTGGCCCGGTTCTGCCGGGCGATGGCGGGCAGGTCATTCAGCGGCGGAGGGTCTAGACGGCCGTCACGCTGAACCTGGAAGCTGAAGGGCGCCAGGTAGGTAAGCAGGGGAGCCGCCTCCCGGGAAGCGGTAATCAGCCTGGGCGAGACCTCCTCCCCCATTGGCTCCACATAAGCGTTCACCTCAATGGCGCGCCGCGGGACTGGCCGCGGCACGGGCCCCGGGATCACGAGCGCCTGCCCAGGCGCCAAGTAGGGCAGGTCCTGAATCTGATTCGCCTGCTCAATCGCCGGCGCGCTCACGCCATAAGCCCGGGCCACGTCGTACAGCGACTGCCCCGGTTGGACCACGTGGATCTGCATCGCACTCCGCCCCCGTCTTGGCACAGTATGTCGCCCCATGTTATGCAGAGGAGCGGTCGGGTGCTACGGCCGCCGCCTGCGTATTGCATAAAGACCCCCTTGACATTCTGGCAGGCACCCCTCAATATATTGTTTGTCCGGTCAGTCAATGAATGAGGAGTGGTTGCCGTGGCCCGTATCGCCAAACCCGAAGAGGTCGCCCGCATGCGCACGAAGCTGATCCGTGCCGCCTACGAGGAGATGGTTGCCAAGGGCTGCCAGGCGGTCACCATTGGCGACGTCGCCCGGCGGGCGGGGGTCTCCAAGGGCCTCCCCCTCTACTACTTCGCCTCGAAAGAAGAGCTTCTCGCCGCGGTCATGGAGCGCACGACCCAGCTGATCATCCTTCGGGTAAAGCGTGCACTACGGTCCAAGCGGGAGCCGCTGGCCCAGATCGAGGCCTACCTGGAGGCCATGATCCTCAGAGGCGACCATCACCGGGACTTCTACCGGGTCTACCTGGACTTCCTCAACCTCGGGCTGCGCAATCCCCGCATCGGCGCCACGGCCCGTGAGTTCCTGGTGGACTGCCGGGCGATCGAAGAGCAGATCATCGCCGCAGGCATCGCGGCAGGGCAGTTCCGGCCTGACCTGGACCCGGTACAGGGCTCCGCCGCAGTGCGGGGGCTGATCGACGGCCTCAGCCTCCAGTGGCTCTTTCACCCCGATGAACCCTTTGAGTCCTTCCGGCTCCGGCTCCGGGCAGCGGTGCTGCACTATCTCGCCGCATAGAAAAGGGGAGGGTCCCATGAAGATCGCGATTTTGCTGTATCAGGGTGTTACGGCGCTGGATGCCGTTGGCCCGTACGAGGTCCTGAGCCGGGTGCCGGGCGCCACGGTCCACTTTGTTGCCAAGAGCGTGGAGCCCATTGTGACCGATACCGGCATGCTGACCCTTCTGCCGGAGCTGACCCTGGAGCAGCTCCCGGACCCCGATGTGCTCCTGATTCCCGGGGCGTCAGAGGGCTACCGGGCGGCCATGGCCGACGAGGCGATCATCGAATGGGTCCGGGGAGCTCATGCCACCTCCCGCTGGACAACCTCGGTCTGTACCGGGGCGCTGATTCTCGGGGCAGCCGGGATTCTGAACGGCCTCGAGGCCACTACGCACTGGGCCGCCAGCCGCTTCCTCCCCCTGTTCGGGGCCCGCTACTCCGCCCAGCGGGTGGTCAAGCAGGGCAAGGTGATCACCGCTGCCGGCGTCTCAGCCGGTATCGACATGGCCCTGAGCTTCGCCGCGGACCTGGCGGGCCAGGAAACCGCCGAGGCGATCCA
>JBMONB010000153.1:14310-59661 GCA_049325315.1 Bacillota bacterium
GCTACTCCGCCCAGCGGGTGGTCAAGCAGGGCAAGGTGATCACCGCTGCCGGCGTCTCAGCCGGTATCGACATGGCCCTGAGCTTCGCCGCGGACCTGGCGGGCCAGGAAACCGCCGAGGCGATCCAACTGCTGATCGAGTACGACCCACAGCCCCCCTTCGACGCGGGGGCGCCCCATAAGGCGCAGGAAGCGGTGGCCAAGCAGGCCAAGCGCATGCTGACCGGGCGCTGATCATCGGACATGTACGCCCATGAGGGGGCATATACGGGGAGGAAGGCTGCCAGTTGGTCTGGAGCCGGGTGGCCGCGGAGAAGAAGCTGATCCCGGCATGGGATATCCTGCTGGTCGACTTGCGCTCACTCTTCCTGGAAGCGACCCCGGCCCAGTTCCACCGCGAGTGCTTCGGCGCCGACGGTCGGTTCCGGGTCGGACCGGTGCTGCCAGAGTTCGAAGAGCTGTTTGCCGCCATGGCAGCACAGACGGACCGGAAGGCGCTCCTGGCCGCTGCGCGGAAGATCGACCAGTACGCCTACCAGGAGTCACTGGCGATCTTCCTCTGCTTCCCCGAGGCGCTCTATGCCGTGAACAACCACGTCGATTTCCGCCCATACCGCACCGCACTGGAGTTGGCCGAGACAAGTGTCGACCCGCTTCACTGGTCATGTTCCTCGGGGCGACCACTCGGCATAACATAACACCGTACGACAGAGCCTGAACCACCCTGACAGGAGGAGTAGCGGAATGTACCGGAATCCCTGGGGGCCTCCTGGCGGGCAGCAGTGGCTCGCCTACGGCTGGCGCCCGCCCACTCCGGGCATGTGGGGCCATCCGTCCTGGACGGTACAGGGCCCAGCTATGCCCAACGGCGGCTTCAACCCGAACACCCTGGCCCAGTTCCCGAACCCACTGCCCGATCCCAGACGGGCTGGCGAATGCCTCTTCGGGGGCGACGTAAAGGTGACCCGTCGAATTGCCGAACGGGTGACCCAGCACGCCATCGACCGCTTTGGGATCCGCGATCTGGTGAATGACCAGGACATCGCCCGGGCCCGCGGGGAGATGTACAACTTCCTGAAGTGGAAGCTCGGCAGCCCTTCGGCCGTCTGTGCCCAGTACACCAGCGCCGGGATGGGCCACTTCGAACGGACTTACAGCGATGAGGCCGCCGCCATTCTCCTGGGCGTGCTCAGCTTCGCCGATGTGGGCCGGCCCGAACTGCGGTTGCCCAAGTGGTTCCTCGACTACATGCAGACCCAATACCCGGGCATGAAGACGGGCTGCACGATTGTGCTGGAGGCAGAACTGGGCATTCCCAGCTACGTCGGGCGGCCGCTCTGCAACGAGATCGTGGAGGCGCTTGAGCGGCAGCTGCCTCTGGCGGCCACGTTCATTCCCAAGCGGTACGATGTAGATGACCGGCTGGTCCGAGAGGCGATCGCAGCCCGGCGGAGGCGGCGGCCAGACCGGAGGGAGCCGCGCCGGCCCGAGGTGCGGCCGCTCCCGGCGGGCGAGGAGGCCCAGGCAGCCGAACTAATGCGCAGGGTCAACGATTGGGGATTCGCGCACGGCTATGTGGGCGGCTTCCCAAACTTCCATCAGGCGCGCTACGATGGCCGGCTCGTCTTCGGCGCCACGCTGCCGAAGACGGGGTACGCCGAGGTGCGAGATATCGCCCGGGACGAGTTGGGCGGCATCTATGGATTCGAGGATCGCTTCCGGGCCGTCAACGACTGGGCCGGAGCCCATGGCTATGCCGGTGGCTACCCCAACATGCACGAGGCGATCAAGGATGGCCGCCAGGTGTTCGGCGTCATCCTCTTCAAGAAGGGGTCGCTGGACTGGCGCGATGTCCCGGCTGCCGAGCTGGGCAACCCGCAGGGGATCATGGAGCGGTTCCGGGCGGTGAACGACTACGCAGGGGCCCATGGCTACGTCGGGGGCTTCCCTAACTTCCACCAGGCGGAGAAGGACGGGCAGCTGGTCTACGGCGTCTTCCTGATCAAGGAGGGCGCGGCGGTCCAGAGGGATATCCCGGCCACCGAGCTGGCCGTGGAGTAAGAATACCTGAGGCGCCGGCAGCATGCCGGCGCCTCGTCGCGATCGTATCAGCTACTGCTCCCGGTACCCCAGGTTCCGGAGCACCGAGTCCTTGTTCCGCCAGTCTTCCCGCACCTTGACGAACAGCTCCAGGAAGATCTTCGAACCCAGCATCTCCTCGATATCCTGCCGGGCGCGGGCGCCGATCTCCTTGAGCATCGCGCCGCGCTTGCCGATAATGATCCCCTTCTGGCTGTCGCGCTCCACGTAGATCGAGGCGCCAACGTAGACGGCGCCCGTCTCCCGCCGCTCCAGCTGCTCCACCTCAATGGCGACCGAATGGGGGATCTCCTCCCGGGTCAGGTGCAGGATCTTCTCCCGGATGAACTCGGCGATAACAAACCGCTCGGGCTGGTCGGTCACCATGTCCTCGGGGTAGTACTGCGGGCCCTCGTCCATCTGGGCGACGATCAGGTCCAGCAGCTGGTCGATGTTCTTGTTGGCCACCGCCGAGACCGGGACCACATCGAGCCACTCAATGGTGGGGGCGTCGGGCTTCGGGTTCTCGGACCGGTTCCGGGGGTCGCTCAGCGCCTTGTAGGCGTCGAGCACCGGGTACCAGTCCTCGCGCTTGACCTTGTCCATCTTGTTGACCACGAGAATGGTCTTGCGGCCCGACTGGGCCACCACCTCGGCCACGTACTTGTCGCCGTCGCCCGGGTGGCGGTCGGAACCATCGACCACGAAGAGGACCACATCAACCTCGGGGATCGTCCCGATGGCCACCTTGTTCATGTACTGGCCCAGCCGGTGGTGGGGCTTGTGAATACCCGGGGTATCCAGGAAGACCACCTGCGCCCCGGGCCGGTTGTAGACGCCGAGAATCCGGTTACGGGTGGTCTGGGGCTTGTCCGACATGATCGCCAGCTTCGCCTCCACGAAGGCGTTGAGCAGGGTCGACTTGCCCACATTGGGCCGCCCCACGATGGAACAGAAGCCCGAGACAAATCTCGGATCGCTCATTTCGCCTCCTCCTTCCGCGGCAGGTCCATCGGGGTGAAGGCGCCGGGCAGCAGCTCACGCACGGTGGTGACCAGGGTGGTGCCCTGCAGGTTGGTCAGAATCACCTTCGCGTCGGGGCCGAACTCGCTCATCACCTGCCGGCAGGCGCCGCAGGGGCTGCAGGCATCGGCCGTGTCGGCGATTACGGCGATGGTGGTGAACCGCTGGTGCCCATCGCTGACCGCCTTGAAAATCGCTGTGCGCTCCGCACAGTTGGTCAGCCCGTAGCTGGCGTTCTCAATATTGCACCCGCTGTAGAGCGTGCCATCTTCGGTCAGCAGGGCGGCGCCCACAGGGAAGCGGGAATAGGGCACGTAGGCCCGCTCCCGCGCCGAGCGGGCCGCCTCAATCAACCGTTCATCGGTCAAGGTGAGATCCCTCCTAGTCAGTGGAGCCGCGGGCCCCACCGTAGAGGCCCAGAAGCCCTATGATAATGGGCAGCCCGAAGGGCCAGGGCCGGGCGGCCAACAGACCGAGCAGGGCATTGAACGTCGCCGCAAAGCTGCGCTCGATAAGGAAGAGAAACGCCGCAGCGAAGGCGGCGTGGAGAGCGGCCAGGAGCACGCCACTCGCCGCCACCTGCTTGGCCGTTGCCGCCAGCGGGTGGCGCCGGCCGTCAGCCGCCAGGTCCACGGTCCGCTCTACCGCTGTGTTCACCAGTTCGGCAAAGATGACCAGCGCCACGGTCAGCGCCAGGTAGGCGACCTCCCAGGGGGCGAGCCGCACGGCGTAGCCGGCGACCGCCACGCAGGATGCGGCAAAGAGGTGAAAGCGCAGGTTGGGCTCCTCACGGTAGGCGATCCAGCCCCCCCGGAAAGCGTCCCGAAAGCGGGGCACAACGCTGGTGTGCCGAAATGAGTCGCGCCCCTCCCGCTTCATCGTGTCAGCCCCAGTTCAGCGAGGATCTCCTCGGTCTTGGCCATCATTGCCGCCTCGTCCTCGGGGGTCTGGTGGTCATAGCCCATCAGGTGGAGCATGCCGTGCGCCGTCAGGAAGCCCAGTTCGCGCTCCAGGGAGTGGCCGTAGTCGGCCGCCTGGGTCAGGCACCGTTCCAGGGAGATGACGATATCGCCCAGCGGCACCGGCTCGCCCTCGGGCAGGGAGGCCAACTCCTCGCCCTCCAGCTGCGAGAAGGAGAGCACGTCGGTCGGCTTGGCCAGCCCCCGGTGGTCCCGGTTCAGGTCGGTGATCGCCTCGTCATCGACGAAGGTGATCGAGACCTCAACGTTATTGTCGAGGCCCAGGTTGGCTCCGACCAGGGCTACTGCCCGCTCGGCCACCCTACGCACCATCTCCTCCTGCTCCCCGGTCAGGCTCACCTTCTCTTGCTCGTTGCTGATCCAGATCTCCATCGGTATCGGCCTCCTCGACCCCGTCAGCGACGGGGGTCGCATCCGTCTCCTTCGCCTCGGCCACCGGCGGTGCGCCCTTCACCTCGGTCGGGTAGTCGATACGGGCATGGTGCACGCCGCTGAGCACCTTTACGAAGGTGCGGGCGATGATATCCAGTTCCTTAAGGGTCAGGTCGCAGTTATCCAACTGCCCCTGCTGCAGCCGGTCGTCGATGATTCGCTTTACCTGCTGCTCGATCTGGTCGTGGGTCAGGTGACCCCGCTGGCGCATGGCGCGCACCGAGGCCTCGCAGCCGTCGGCCAGCATGCAGATGGCGGTCTCCTTCCGCCCCGGCTTGGGGCCGTCGTAGCGGAAATCCTCCTCCAGCACGAACTCCGACTGGCCGTTCTTGGACGCCATGTGGTAGAAGTAGCTGACCAGCGTCGTACCGTGGTGCTCGGGGATAAAGTCGACGATCTCCTGCGGCAGCCGGGACTCCTTCGCCATCTCCACGCCTTCCTTGACGTGGCTGGTGATGATCATGGCGGAGAGGCTGGGCGGCAGCTTGTCGTGCGGGTTCTCCCCGCCAAACTGGTTCTCCACGAAGAAGGCAGGCCGCTTGGTCTTGCCGATGTCGTGGTAGTATGCCCCGACCCGGGCGAGCACCTGGTCGGCGCCGACCGCTTCTGCCGCCGCCTCGCACAGGTTGGCGACCAGAATGGTGTGGTGGTACGAGCCCGGCGCCTCCACCATGAGCTTCTTCAGGAGCGGATGGTTCGGGTTCGACAGCTCCAGCAGCTTCAGCGGGGTGACGACCCCGAAGAGGTTCTCGAAGAGCGGCAGGGCCCCGGTGACCAGAACCGCCACCAAAAGGCCGTTGGCGCCGCCGATGCCAACGTCGCGCCAGACCAGCCAGTCGAACAGGGGGGCGGACTGCATCATGTAGAGCGCCAGCACGGTCGCGGCGTTGGAGATGCCCACGAAGAAGCCGGCCCGGTAGATGTCGTTGCGGCTCTCCACCCGGGTGACGGCGTAGACGCCGACCACCGAGCCCACCACCGCCACAATGGTGTGGTTGAGCTGGTCGGTCATGGAGAACATGCCGGTCAGCAGGGCGATGATCACCGACTGGAGCAGCCCCACCTTCGCATCGATGAGAATCGTGACCAGCATCGAGTTGAAGGCGATGGGCATCAGGTAGGCGGCGCCCGCGCCCAGCCGGTCGCTGAAGAGGTTCATCAGCATGGCCAGCAGCAGGGTGATCAGCCCAATCAGCCCCAGCAGGAGCAGCTTGGAGTCGCGCTCCAAGATGTCGGGGCGATAGCGGGTGAGGTAGAGCCCCATCAGCCCGACCAGGACCAGCGAGAGCAGGCCGGTTCCCAGCCAGGCCCGGTAGTCGGCCCGCTCGCCGATCAGCCCCAGGTCCTTCAGCGTCTCATACTGCTCCTCGGTAACCGGCTCGTTGGCCCGGATGATCAGCTGCCCCTTCTTCCACATGACCGGCTCTTCAGCGGCGGCCGCCAGCTCCTGGAGTCGGGCGGTCGCCTCCCTGTCCTCGACGATGTTGGACTGAATCCGGCTCTTGGTCAGCTCCTTGACGAAGCCCTTCAGGGCCGGATCCTTAATGTCGAAGACGAAGGGCTCGGCCTCCTGGTCGATCCGCTCCCGGATCCGGGCGACCTCCTTCTCGTCGACGCCGCCGGAGAGGGAGTCCCTTATGATCTCCAGCCCCTCCTGCTGGGCAGCGTCGAGCTGCGCCTCCTCCACCGTGAGCAGGGCGGCATAGGTGTCGGTGGGGAGGGCGCCCAGCTTGATCCGGTTGGCCAACTCCTGCACCTTGGCCTTGACATCTTGCCCCGCCAGCGCCCGGACGAGGCGGACCTCGCGGAAGGCGGCCTGGATATACTCCTCGGCCTCAGTCAAAACGGTTGGATCCTTCTTATACTGTGTCGTGACACTAGCGGCAGCGGCCGCCCGCTTCTCCTCGGTAGCCACCCGGTTCTCCACCGGGCGGCGGGCCCGGTAGTCGACGGGGGCAAGGTCCCCCGGCGTGACGTTGAGCCGGTTGGGGACGGTCTGGTCGACTGTGATCAGGGTCAGGAGCGCGGTGAAGAGAACCCCCCAGAAAATCCGGCGGATTCGCGAGCTCTTCCATCGCCCCTGGTCTGTAAAGCGCTGCACGCTGTCACGGATCTGTTGCCACATATTCATAGCTCGTGATAGGGGAGGGCCTGGCTTACCGTCCCACACCTCCTATCTCTAGGAGTCTGCGTCGTTATTCTCCTCACGGCGCTGTGAGCGGGGCGGGAGCAGGCCAGTACCACCGCCGCCTGCCGCCTCATACGCCTTGATGATCAACTGTACAAGGTCGTTGCGGACCACGTCGCGCTCCGTCAGGTACGAGAACGAGATGCCGGGCACGTTCCGGAGCACCCGCTGCACCTCCACCAGGCCCGACTTCGCCCCCTCGGGCAGGTCAACCTGGGTGATATCGCCGGTAACGACCACCTTGGAGCCGAAGCCCATGCGGGTCAGGAACATCTTCATCTGCTCCGGGGTGGTGTTCTGCGCCTCATCGAGAATGATAAAGGAGTCGTCGAGGGTGCGGCCACGCATAAAGGCCAGCGGCGCCACCTCAATCGCCCCGCGCTCAAAGAGCTTCTCGAAGGTGTCCATTCCCATGATATCAAAGAGGGCGTCGTAGAGCGGGCGAAGGTAGGGATCCACCTTCTGCTGCATGTCACCGGGCAGAAAGCCCAGCTTCTCGCCGGCCTCTACCGCCGGGCGGGTCAGAATGATCCGGTTGATCTCCTTCGCCTTGAAGGCGGCCACCGCAATGGCCATGGCGAGGTAGGTCTTGCCCGTGCCCGCGGGCCCAATGCCGAAGGTGACCCCGCTGCGCCGGATAGCGTCCACGTACTCCTTCTGTCCCAAGGTCTTCGGCCGGATCTGTTTGCCGCGGTGGGTCTGAATGAGCACGTCGGAAAACGCCTCATCCAACGGCTGTTCCTGCCCTTCGGTGGCCAGGCGGACAGCGTAGCGGACATCCCGCTCATTGACCCGGGCTCCCCGGGCCTGAATCGCCATCAACCGCTCAAACAGGCGCGCCACCTTCTCTACATTATCGGCGGCTCCCTTGATGATCAGCTCATTGCCCCGGGGCACCACCTTGACCGGAAAGGAGCTCTCGATGTACTGCAAGTGGGCGTCGTTCATCCCGACCAACTCACGCGCCTTCTCGTTGTCGGGGATGAGAATGCGTCTTTCCTGGGTCTCCTCCAAGCTGGAACGATACCCCCTTAAAAATAGGACGTCAGTCTGACTTGGACTCTTCCTCTGGTTTCTCCGGCATCACGGGGCCTGAGCCCTCCAGCGGAGAGGAGATCTCCTCCAGGGTCTCCACGGTGACCAGAATGCCGGCGAAGCCCCTGGACTGCTCGGTCACCTCGGTCTGAATCGGCCGGACAATCTTGTCGGCGGGGCCCAGAAGCCAGGCGAGCCGGCGCTCCATAGCCTCCCTGGCCCGCTGTTCCAGCTCGGCCAGCGGCACCGCCTCCCGGCGCACTGTCACCTCGTCGATCTCACGAATCACGAGTTCGACAGGGGATTTCCAATTCCTCCATTTCCCGAGGGAGAGGTGCCGGGCGGAGGTCTCGTACCGCTCAAAGGCCGGGGTTTTCTTCCCGCGCAGTAGTATGGACCTGTCATTCCACTTCAAAACCCATTGGGTCTCCTTCTTCCCGGTAGGCGTGGTTACCTCCCGGATGGTGGGGTACTCGAGGTACTGCCGGTAGGAGACCAGCGCCCTGACCGAGGCCTGGGCAACCAGGGTGCGGGCTACATCTTCGCGGGGAGGCAGGGGCATGCCGGGAATCACCCCGGGCCGGCCGCCGGACCAGTAGCGGAGGGCGCACTCCACCAGCATGTCGCCGGGCTTCACAATGTGGCCCTTCTTGATCAGGGGCTCCCCCTGAAAGGGAATCACCTGCTCGATCACGCCCGACTTGCGGGCGACCAGGTGGACACAACTCGCCTTGTTGGGCGGCACCACCGAGGCCTTTTCGACCACCTCGATCACCGCCCGCGTCCCCTGTACCCTTATGACTGCCCAGGACACCTCATCGATGCGCTCCTTCAGGTGCTGAGCCACCGCAATGAGGTCGATGTCTGCCTTCCAGGCCCCCCGCCTCAGCCCCGCCTCTGCGGCGACAGCGGCCACCGCACGAGGATCCAGGTACTTGGGCCCGGTGATGCGGACCTCCACCACCCAGAGATGGCCTGCCGCCCAGACGAGCGCGGCCAGGCAGGCTGCGGCCCCGGCGATGAGCATGGGGCGGTAGCGCAGCCGGTGGGCCAGGAAGGGAAAACCGACCCGCCGCAAGATGCGGACCCGGCAGCGGCTGCCCCTGGCTACAGGCCGGAGGGCAAAGAAGTCGGTCAGGATCAGCGTCGCCTGCATCTTGTCGGGCAGCCGCTGGATGTCCCACAGGTGGATGCGCTCCGACAGGGCCAGGTTGAGAAACAGCTCGATCGAGCCGCGGGAGATCTCGATCCGCAGGGTGCCCAACAGGAACGCGATAAGCCTCCGCAGCATGCTACGTCGCCCCCTCGCTCCGGCCCAGGTAGCGCATCCCGCGGATCTTCCCCAGGAGGATCACCTGCTCCGGCGAGATCGACCCGATCTGCAGCCCCTCGCCGTCGATGCAGATCTGCCCTTCCGGAACGGTCATCACCACCCTGTCCGGCGTGTATTCATTCAGGCCGCGGTGGTTCTCAATCACCATCTCCATATCGCCCACCACGGTAATCCGGGCCACGTCGAGCATGGCGTCGCCCGGCAGTTCCAGGAGCGAGACCAGCCGGTCCCGCAGTCCGTCCTTGCGCCGCAAGGGGTCTCCCCCTCCCTTGTCCGCCGACTTATGGGTCGGTGCCTACCAGGCAAGGTATGCGGCTGATTGCGGGCTTAGCCCTCGCCGGTCAGGGTGGACTCCAGATTCTCGGTCAACTCTGTGAGCGCCGGGCGGACCAGATGGTAGAAGAGATAGTAGCTCCTGCGCTCGGCGGCCAGCAGCCCGGCCTCCTGCAGCTGCTTCAGGTGCTTGGAGACCGCCGCCTCCGATATGCCGATCAACCCGGCCAGTTCGGTGTTGGACCGGGGCTGCTGGGCGATTAACTGCAAGATCTGCATGCGAGTCATGTCGCCAACTGCCCGGAGCATCTTGAGCAACCGCTCGGGCGGGACCGGCGCCCGCCCCTCCCGCTGGTGCTCAAAGACCGGGTAGGTGATCAGGTAGGGCGCCTGGTCGTACCGCAGCATCAGCTGTGGCCAGGCGAAATAGCTGGGCATCAGGTAGAGGTGATCCTCACCGCTTAGCGCCGCCTCTCCCTGAAGGCGGTGGCTGATGATGCAGGCGCTGCCCGAATGGTCGATCCGGGCGTTCGGGGCAAGGTGCTCCAGCGCCGCCAGCACCCCTCTGCGCACCAGAAGCCTGGCCCTCCGGGCGATATCCTGCAGAAAGAGCTCCTCCACCCGCGGCCAGTCGGCGGCCAGGGCGTGTTCCCAGTAGGCGGCCAGGAAGCGGGCAAACCGCTGCCGGGCCCGCTCCGGGTCCGCCAGCACCTCGGCCACCACCGGGACCCCTTCAGGGAACCGGTTGGCCAAGTCAGCCAGTGCCCGATTCGCCAGGGTTGAGGGAGATGTCCCCTCCGCGGGGGCGGGCCCTTCTACGGCAATGCTGACCAGGCTCTTGGCGAAGAAGGTGACATCGCGGTCGAGAAACTCGGCCAGCTCCTCGTGGAAGGTCCGAATCTCGGCGCTCTGCCGCACATCCCAATAGACCGGCAGCCACTGCTGCACGAGGAAGCGGTAGGCGTCGGCCTCGGCCTTCAGCGCCGGGCTCATGCGCTGCCGCGTCCGGACCACCCAGTGGACATGCAGGGGGTGGTGCTTGGGGTGGAAGAGGACATGGAGGCTGTGCAGCGCCTCCTGCGCGGGGCTGAACCCAAAGGCTAGCCGCTCTGGCCCTACCTGGCCCAACCGAAACACGACCGCCATGGAGCATCCCTCCGTTTGGTTAACTCTTCAGCTAAAAAGTTGTCTCCAGAGAAGAGAATACGCTAAACTCGGCTCCAGCGAAAGAGGTCAGGGAGGTTGACGGCGATGGCAACGACGATGGAGAACCGGGCCGCGGTGATGGAACAACTGGCTGTGGAGCTGGAGCGGCGCTATGTCTTCGAAGAGAAGGGGAGGGCGCTGGCAGCGGTCCTGCGGAATCCGCCCGAAGAGCTGGCGGGGGCGGCCTGGGGCCGTGAACTGGCTGAGGCGTTGACCCGTGTCCTGCGGGAACAGACAGCAGACAAGCACCTGCAGGTCTTCTATACGGCAGATGGCGGGATTCCTGGCTCGAACCTGAGCGAAGAGGAGCACCGGAGGCTCTCCGCGGCGCAAAACGGCCACATCGCACGGGTGGAGCGCAAGCCCGGGAACGTGGGCTACCTGGACCTGCTCGGCTTCGACCGGCCACAGAACTCCGGGGAAAAGGCGGTTGCCGCCATGAACCTGCTGGCCGACTGCAGCGCCCTGATCGTCGACCTGACCCGATGCCGGGGCGGCTCCCCGGAGATGGTCGCCCTGTTCACCAGCTACCTGCTGGACCGCCCCACCCACCTGAACAGCCTCTGGTGGAAGGAGGGCGATGTGACCCGCCCCTACTGGAGCCTCCCCTACGTGCCCGGCCGGCGGTTTGGCGGCCAGCGGCCCCTGTACGTGCTCACCTCAAGCAGAACCGCCTCAGCGGGCGAGGAGTTCGCCTACAACCTGAAGAACCTGAAGCGGGCGGTGCTGGTGGGCGAGACCACGGCGGGGGCGGCGAACCCGGGCGGCATCTTCCCCCTGCCGGGGGGGTACGAGGTGTTCATCTCCCTCGGGCGGGCGGTCAGCCCGATCACGGGGACCAATTGGGAGGGGGTCGGGGTGGAGCCCGACCTGGCGGTGCCGAAGGAGGAGGCGCTCTCCACCGCCTACAGGGCGGCGCTGGAGCAGGTGACTGCCGGGCTGGAGGGCGCCGAGGGCGCCGCCGACAGGGCGCTGCTGGCCGAGGCGCGGCGGGCCATGGCTGACCTGCAGGCGTAGGGCAGGCCCTCTTTCTCCCGGCAGGGCAGCGTGGCGCCGGTGGAGAAGAGTTGCAGCGAAGACACCTCATTCCGTAAGGAGGGTCTCACTTGCGAACGCTTCTGACCCGGCTGCTCCTTGCGCTCCTGGCAGCCGGCTGTGCCACACCCACCCAGGCCCCGCCGGCCCCGGCCCTGGCGGCCCCGGCCCTGGCGGCTGAGGCAGACCTCGAGCTTCCCCCGCTCCCCGGCGTACGGGTGGAGCGGCTGGCGGACCCAGTGGCTGCGCTCCGCCGGGGCGAGGCGGCGGCAGCGGTGGTCCGCGGCCCCGCCCCGCAGGGGCTCGACTCCTTCGCCCTCTCGGTCGACGAGACGGTGATCCTCCAGGCGTGGCTCGACGAGCCCCTGTCGCTGACCCTGGCCGAGGCCCGGGAACGGCTGCCCGGGCTGCTTCCGCCGGGCGAACCCCGCAAGGGCGCCCTGGCCCAGGGGAGGCTGAGCGATCTGAAACCCGGCTGGCGGGCGGTGGCGGTGGGCGGCGTCATCCCCACCCCGCAGACGGTCTGGAGCGGGGAGTACCCGCTGGCCGGGCTGGTCTCGGTGGTCTACCCGCCAGGCGCCGCCGCCTTCCCGGGCGCCGAGCCGCTCCGGGCGGCGGCGCAGGCTAGGCCTGCGGGCGAGTGGGCCTCCCTCAGCGTGGCCGGGGACTTCATGCTGGCCCGGGGCGTGGCCCGGGCGATGCGGGAGCACGGCACCCTCTACCCGGTGGCGAAGGTGAAGGAGCATCTGTCGGCCTCCGACCTGGCCTTCGCCAACCTGGAGTCGCCCATTGGGGTGAAGGGGCGGGCGCTGCCGGGCAAGCAGATCTGGTTCCGGGCGGCCCCCGAGGCGGTGGAGGTGTTGAAGGCCGCCGGGCTCGACGGCCTCACCCTGGCCAACAACCACATTCTGGACTCCGACGAGGAGAACTTCCTGGAGACCATGGACCTGCTCAGGCAGGCCGGAATCCCGTGGACCGGGGGCGGGCGGGACCTCGACGAGGCCCGCAGGCCGCTGGTGCTGGAGGCCCGGGGCGTGCGAATCGCCTTCCTGGGCTACAGCGAGTTCGCCGACCTCTTCTTTGACTGGCACTACCCCCGCAGCTTTGCGGCGACCGAGGAGCGGCCGGGGGTCCCGCGGATCGATGAGGCCTGGCTGGCGGAAGATATTCAGAAGGCCCGGTCCCTGGCCGATGTGGTGGCGGTCACGCTCCACTGGGGCGTGGAGTTCGAGAACCACCCCACCGAGGAGCAGGTCCGGCTGGCCCGCTGGATCGTGGACCAGGGGGCCGACCTGGTGCTGGGCTACCATCCCCACGCCATTCAGGGGTTTGAGCTGTACAGGGGCAAGTTCATCGCCTACAGCCTGGGCAACTTCATCATGGACCGACAGGATACCGACCTGGCCCGGGAGTCGATGATCCTCGACTTCCTCATCGGGGTGGATGGGGTCCGGCAGGTCCAGGTCCACCCGGTCTGGATCCACGCCGAGCAGCCCTACATGATGACCGGCGCCGATGGCGCCGCTCTGCGGGCAAAGATGCAGGCGATATCGGGCTGGAAGTGAGTCTGCAGTGTTGAAGTCACAGGAACCCGTGACCTGACCGGTCACGGGTTCCCTTTCTTTCTGGGGGTGTGATCGATATCACTTCCGTCCGGCGGCTTTGTACGGATACTGAGAATGAATCTCAATCCTTGAAGCTGAGGGGGTTCTCCCCATGATCTATCTGGACCATGGCGCCACCTCCCACCCCAAGCCGGAGAGCGTCTACCGGGCGGCTGACGAGGCGCTGCGGGCGGGCGGCAACCCGGGCCGGGGCGGGCACCGGCTGGCGCTGGCGGCCGGGCGCCGGGTGATGGCGGCCCGGGAGGCGGTGGCCGCCTTCTTCGGCCTGGCCGATTCCAGCCGGGTGGTCTTTACCGCCTCGGCCACCGACTCGCTCAACCTGGCGCTGAAGGGGCTCCTCCGCCCCGGCGACCACGTGATCACCACCCGGGCCGAGCACAACGCCCTGCGCCGCCCGCTGGCCGCCCTGGAGCGGCAGGGGGTGGCGGTGACCTGGCTCCCTGTCTGCCCTGAGGGCTTTCTCAACCCGCTCGACCTGCGGGCGGCGCTCCGGCCCGAGACCCGGCTGATTGGTATCCACCACGGCTCAAACGTGACCGGGGCGATCCAGCCCGTGGCCGATGTGGCGGAGATTGCCCGCCGCCACGGGGCGCTCCTGCTGGTGGATGCGGCGCAGACGGCGGGGAGCCATGCGATCCACATGGAGCGCAAGGGGATCGACCTGCTGGCGGCCCCGGGCCACAAGGGGCTGCTGGGGCCACAGGGCTCCGGGCTGCTGCTGGCGGCGCCCGGGGTCGACCTGACGCCGGTCCGGGAGGGCGGCACGGGCTCGCAGTCGGCGGCCGCCGAGCAGCCCCGGACCTTCCCGGAGGGCTTCGAGAGCGGCACCCTGAACGTGCCGGCCATCGCCGGACTGGCCGCCGGCCTCGCCTTCCTGACGGAGCAGGGGCCGGCCCGGGGCGAGGGCGAGCGGACCCGAGCGCTGGCGGAAGGGCTTCGGGCGATTCCCGGGGTGAGAGTGTACGGCCCGAAGGATCCCGCCAGCCGGTGTGCGGTGGTCTGCTTCAGCATCGAGGGACTCGACCCCGGCGAGGTGGAGGAGCGGCTCGACGAGGAGTACGGCGTTCTCGGCCGGGCCGGGCTCCACTGCAACCCCGGCGCCCACGAGGCCATGGGCACCCTGGCCGTGGGCGGCGCCATGCGCCTCAGCCCGGGCTGGGCCACCACCGAGGCCGATGTTGAGGCCGCCGTCCGGGCCGTCGCCGCCCTGGCCAGACAGCGCTGAACGAAGGGAGGATGTACCATGGCCACAGAGACAGGGCGACGGATTCCCCGGGTCTTCGACAAGTACATGCTACCCAAGGTGGCCTTTGTCATGGTGACCGGCTCCTCGCTGGCCGGGGCGCTGCTGACCGGCTACCGGCACGGCTGGTACGACTGGCATCTGCTGCTCATGCGCTGGGGAACCTACTACACCCTGGCCTTGCTCCTGGGCACGGAGATCTGGAAGCTCTTCTACCTCCGGCCCTCGGTCGCCCTGCGGCCCTTCCCCGAGGCGGTCCGGTACGGCGATGCCATGCTCCGGCTGCACCAGCGCTGGCAGCGGGTGCTTGTCCCGGCTGCCCTGGCGCTGGGGGCCGCCCACATGGCCGCTTACGCCGGGCGCGGCCCAACGGCCAACCCCTGGGTGCTGGCGGCGGGGCTCTGTCTGACCCTGGGCCTGACCGCCATCGCCGTAGGCCGGAGGGGGGCGGCCGACAGCCGGGGGCAGGACCTCGCCTCATGGCTCGCCCTGGCGGGCCTGGCCGGAGCAACGGCCAGCCTGGCCGGGCTGGACGTGGCGCTCCAGCCCGCCGTGCGGGGGGATCTATGGCTCCTGGTGCCCAACCGAGTCCTGCATGTGTGGGCCTTTGCCGCCTGGGCCGGCGGGGCGCTCTGGAACATCTTCATCGCTGTCCCCGCCGGGCGGGAGCGGGAGAACATGGACACCGTGATCCTGGCCAACTTCCAGCTGGAGCGGTTCCGGGTGGTGGTGCGCCTGGTCTTCCCCACCATCGTGCTCACCGGCCTCGTGCAGGCCTGGGCCATCTTCGGCTGGCAGTGGGCCGCCCTGCTGACCAACCTGTGGGGCTGGCTGATCCTGGCCAAGCTCGGGCTGATTCTGGCCCTGGTGGCGGTCTTCATTACCTGCCCGATGTGGGGCGCCTGCTCCCCCATACGCGGCGTCTGCAACCTCGATGATCTCTATGCCAAGGAGGATGAGGCCTGATGGAACCCAAGGTGATTCGCTTCCGGGCGCCCAAGCCCGCCGGGGCCCCGGCCCTGCTGAAGGAGGAGCTGTACCGCAGCGAGGCCCACGACTTCAACTGGGTCCGGCTGGACCCGGGATTTGTGAAAGAGCCGGCCGTCTACCCGGCGGGCGATGCCTTCATGTTCGTGGTGGAGGGGCATCTCCGGGTGACGGTGGATGGCCAGGTGCACAACCTGGAGCGGGGCGACCTGGTGATCGTGCCAAAGGGGGCGACCCGCGGCTTCAGCGCCGGGCCGGAGGGCGCCGTCTTCATGGCGGCCCACCTGCGGGGCTAGCGGCGTGACCCCCCGCCTCTACCTGCTCTTCCGCTCCACCCACGAGACGCTGAAGGCCGAAGCCCTCCTGCAGGGTGCAGGGATCGCCTGCCGGGTGGTGCAGAAGCCGTCGGCCATTCGCATGGACTGCGGGCTGGCGCTGCGGACCAGCCCCACTGTGCAGCAGGAGGCGCTGGGCGCCCTGCGGGGGGCTGGGTTGGAGCCCCGGGGAGTCTTTGAGGTTTAGCAGAAGACCGGCCCGCCGGAAAGGGGGTCGGTCTTCTGCTTCCTTGCGTCAGTTTCTGACACCGCGAGCGCTGGGCTCTCTGTTCAATTTCTGCCGGTATGAGCAGCGTGCACTACCCCCCAGGGGTAGTAACCACCTGCGAATCTGGTCCTGGCGTGGTCTGGGGAGCCCATTGGGGTGGTACCTCCTGTAGGAGGGTGGTCTATCGGTCGGCGCTCCCGAGTAAAGTCTAGCAACTCCACAGCAGGGGGCTTGCCCATGAAGCAGATCCGTGTCGCCCTGGTCAACGTGCCGTTCGCCACGCTCTACCGCCCGTCAATCGGGCTGAGCCTCCTCAAGGCGGCGCTGGAGCGAGACGGCCACCAGGCCGACCTGCACTACCTGAACCTGCTCTTCGCCGACCGGATCGGCAGCCTGCTCTACACCAAGGTCTGCGACTCCAACCCCGTGGCCCTGCTGGGCGAGTGGCTCTTCGGCGCCTCGCTCTTCGGCCCTGCCCCCGACCTGGACCGGACCTACCTGGGCGAGGTGCTGCCGGGCTTTGAGCGGCGCGGCATCAGCGCCGAGCTGCGGGAGGCCGCTCCGGGGCTGCGAGAGCAGGTGGAGGGCTACCTGGAGCACTGCCTGACCGCCATCGACTGGGCGGCGTACGACGTGATCGGCTTCACCTCGGTCTTCCAGCAGAACGTGGCGGCGCTCTCCCTGGCCCGCCGGCTGAAGGAGCTCTACCCCGACAAGCTGATCGCCATGGGCGGCGCCAACACCGAGGGAATCATGGGCCACGCCCTGCTGCGGGCCTTCCCGTTTCTCGACGTTGTCTGCAACGGCGAGGGCGATATTGCCTTCCCGGAACTGATCCGGCGGATGGCCCACGGCGAGGTGCTCAGCGGCGTGCCGGCGATCACCTTGCAGGAGGATCTCTTCCGCTTCGGCGAGGCCACATCGGCCCCGGTTCACGATATGGATGCACTCCCCTACCCCAACTACGACGACTACTTCGCGGCGCTTGCGGCCCACCCGTTCCAGGAGGAGCGGGTGCAAGATGTCCGCTTTCTCTTTGAGTCCTCGCGGGGCTGCTGGTGGGGCGCCAAGTCCCATTGCAAGTTCTGCGGCCTGAACGGCTCCACCATGGCCTTCCGCTCCAAGTCGGCGGACCGGGCGCTGGCGGAGCTGACCTACCTGGCCAACCGCTACAGGGCGCACACCCGCTGGGCGGCGGCGGTGGATAACATCATTGACATGGGGTACTTCCGGGACTTCCTGCCGGCCCTGAAGGAGATGGGGCTGGAGCTGAACATGTTCTACGAGACCAAGGCCAACCTGACCCGGGAGCAGGTGCAGCTCTTTGCCGACGCCGGCATGAACGCCGTGCAGCCGGGCATCGAGTCGCTCTCCACCTCCATCCTCCGGTTGATGAAGAAGGGGGTCTCGGCGCTCCAGAATATCCAGGTGCTCAAGTGGTGCCGTGAATACGGCGTCAAGCCTTACTGGAACTACCTCTACGGCTTCCCCGGCGAGGAGCCGGCAGAGTATGAGCGGCTGGTCAACATGCTCCCGGCCCTGAGCCACCTCGACGCCCCGTACGGCTGCGGCCAGCTCCGGCTGGACCGGTTCAGCCCGTACTTCAATGACCCCGATGGAAATGGCATCACCAACATTCGCCCGGCGACCGCCTACCGCTATGTCTACACCGGCGTTCCCGCCGAGCTGCTCCACCACATGGCCTACTACTTCGAGTTCGACTACGCCGATGGGCGCGACGTCGCCACCTACACCGCTCCGCTCCTGGATGCGGTGCGCGCCTGGAAGCAGGCCGAGGGGAGCGAACTCTTCTCGGTGGGGCTGGGGGAGCGGCTGGTCATCTTCGACCTGCGGCCCATGGCCCCCCAACGGGTTCACCAACTGACCGGCCCGCAGCGGCAGCTCTACGAGCAGTGCGATGCGATTCGCTCCCGCGGATCGCTGGCCACCGCTCTGGCGCTCACACCCGCGGCGCTGGATGACCTGGTGGCGCCCCTGCTGGCCCACCACCTGCTGATCGAGGAGGGCGGCAACCTGCTCAGCCTGGCGATCCCCCTGGGGGTTTACTCCCCCGGGAAGGCCGGCGCCGAGCGGTTCCTGCAGTTCCTCGCTGAACAGCGGAAGCAGACCGGGCAGGAGGAGACCGCTGCGGAGACGCGGATCTCCCTGGATGCCGGTTCGCTTACATCTCCCCGATAGGAGCGTGGCGTCTCGTGAGTGGCGAAAAGAAGCGGATGCTGACCCCCGACATGTTCGAAGTGAACGAGAACGGCGAGGTCGTGATCCGGGATCAGGACCTGCTGAACCAGGTCAAGTCGGCGAAGGCGACCGAGACCGAGAGCGAGCAGGGCGTCTTCGTGGGGGTCGTGGTCGGCACCGAGTAGCGGGGGTTGGTCTGGCGGAAAGGGGGAGCCTCCGGCCCCCCTTTCCCATACTCATCGAAGAGCGGAGGCGGTGACCGGTGTGGTCCGAAACCCTGACCAAGACGGTCCTGGAGAACTGCCTGCGGCTGACGGTGCTGGAGGCGCCACGCTCCCGGACCGTCAGCCTGGGTCTCTTTGTCGACCACGGGGCCAAAGATGAGGAGCAGCGCTCCAGCGGCATTTCCCACTTTATCGAGCACCTGGTCTTCAACCCGGCCCACATGGAGCCCAGGGCCCGGCGACGGCTGGGCGAGCTGATGGACCGGGGCGCCAGCTACGAGGCCTACACGGGCAAGGAGTTCACCCGCTGCTCGGTCACCTGCCGGCGGGCCGACCTGGACCCGGCCATCGCCTGCCTGGGCTCCATGCTCTCGGGGGCCCGGATTCTGCCGGAGGCGGTGGAGCACGAGCGGGCGATCATTCTCCAGGAGCGGGAGACCTATATCAGCTCAGGGCGCATGAAGGAGGAGCTGATCGAGCAGGCGCTCTGGGGCGACCGGTCGCTGGGGCTCTTCGTGATCGGGCGCAAGGAGAACATCGCCCGCTTCAACGGGAGCGAGCTGGAGCCACGCCTGGAGCGGTTCTACACCCCGCAGAATACGCAGCTGGTGGTCCTGGGCGATGTCCGCCAGGAAGATGTGGTCCGCTCGGTGGAGGAACATTTTGGTCACTGGATGTCTGAACCATCATCCCCGCCGTCAATCCTGATTGAGGAGGAGCCGAACATCATCGCCCTGCCATCGGGCGGCGCCCGGAGCGACCTTACCCTTGCCTTTCTGGGGCCGGCCTTCAACCACCCGGACCGGTACGCCATGAACCTGCTGGGCGACATTCTGGGCGGGGGGATCAAGAGCCGCCTCTTTGCCGAGGTGCGGGAGCGGCGGGAGCTGTGCTACGCCATCTACGCCTACTCCCGCTCCTACCGGCTGGGGGGCTACCTGGCGATCAACGCCAACGCCGCCGCCGACAAGGTGGACGAGGTCTTCCGGTCGATCATGGGGGTGATCGACGGCCTGAAGGAGCACCAGGTGCCAGATGACGAGCTGGAGCGGGTGCGGGAGGCGCGGATCACCTCGCTCATGGAGACCACCGGCGACACCCGGCGCTACCTGCAGCAGCTGGGCAAGTACGCGATGAACGGCAAGGACTTCTTCGTGGACTGGGAGGCCCATGAGCTGCGGCGGGTGACGCCCGCCGACGTACAGCGGGTCGCCCGGACCATGCTGACCACCGAGCGGCTGGCGATCACGGGCATCGGGGTCGACGGCGAAGCGCTGATGAGACTCCTGTAGGAGGGAACGCACCCATGGCAGATCTGGCTGGCAAAATCGAGACCCCGACCATCGCCCTGACCGCCGACCACGCCCGCCTGCTGCAGGAGGGCGGCATGACCGTCTTCACCACCCTGCTGGAGCAGAGCGCCACCGCCGGCCACCTGGCCGAGCGCCTCTCGATTCCGCGGGCGCGGGTCAACTTCATTCTGGGCCGCCTTCTGGCCGACGGCCTGGTGCGGGTGGAGGGCGAGCGGTCCGACGGGGAGCGGGTGGAGCGGACCTACCGGGCCTGTGTGGACTCCTTCGGCCTGCAGGCCGGCGAGACGTCGTCGGTGCAGGAGCGCATCGCGGCCGCCTCGTACATCACCGACCGGCTTCACCACGGGCTGATCCGGGCGGTGGCGCTGCAGCAGCAGGCGGTCTGCATGACCATGGTGCAGGCCCGGGTGCGCCGGGAGCGGCTGAAGGAGTACATGCAGCGCCTGGCCCAGCTTCAGGCGGAGTTCGACAGCGAGACCGGTGCGGGCGATGACCCCTGGTACTCACTGACCCTGGCGCTCTACCCGGAAGCGGGGGACCCGAGAGGAGAGGAGAACCGATGACTGCGGCGCCCACCCGGCTCTGGAACCGGAACTTCCGGCTCCTGGCCACCGGCCTTCTGATTTCGTACATCGGCGACGCCTTCTTCGCCATCGGCATCGTCTGGCTGGCGCTGACGGTCACGGGGAACGTGCTGGTGGCCGGCACGCTCATGGCGGTCTACGGCCTCCCCTCCCTCCTCCTGGGCCCCGTGGCGGGGGCGCTGGTCGACACCTGGAACAAGCGCTGGATCATGATCATCGCCGACGGGGTGCGGGGGCTGATCGTGCTGGCCATCTTCGGGCTGGCCCGAGCCTCCGCCCTGCCCCTGCCGGCGCTCTACGCCGGGGTGCTGCTGCTCAGCCTCTGCGACACGCTCTACAAGCCGTCGCTGCGGGTGCTGGTGCCGACCCTGGTGCCCGACGCCGCCCTGGCCCGCGCCAACTCGTTCATTCAGGGCAGCCAGCAGTTCGCCTTGATTCTGGGCGCCAGCATTGCGGGCCTGGTGGTGGCGAACCTGGGCACCGATGTGACGATGCTGGTCAACGCCCTCTCCTTCGTGGTCTCGGCCCTGGCGCTCTACCTGGTGCGCTTCCCCGACCGGCTGGTGCAGGGGCGCAAGGTGACGGTGGGGAGCGTGCTGGCCTCCACCTGGCAGGGGGTCCGCTATGCGGCGGTCACCCCAGACCTGCTGGTGATCGTGCTGCTGGCCTTCGGCATGAACCTGGTGCTCAGCCCGGTCAACATTATCTTCCCGGTCTACTCGCGCGATGTGATCGGCGCCGGGGCCGAGGGCTTCGGCTGGCTCTCGGCCTCCATCGGCCTGGGCATGGTGCTGGGGAATCTGGTGCTGGGCACCCTGGGGAGCCGGCTCCGGGGCCCGGTCGCCATGGCGCTGGGCGTCGGGACCATGGCGCTCGCCTTCGTCGGGCTCGGCCTGGCGGGGGCGCTGGCGCCGGCACTGGCCTGCGTGGTGCTGCTGGGCATGGCGGCCCCCTTCGTGCAGGTGCCCATGGTGACCCACCTGCAGCGGAGCGTGCCGGTGGCCATGCAGGGGCGTGTCTTCGCCACCTTCGCCACGGTGGCCCAGGCAGCGATTCCGCTGGGGGCCGCCCTGGCCGGCGTCGCCCTGCACGCCCTGCCGGTGGGCCGGGTCTTTCAGGCGGGGGCGCTGGGGCTGGTGGCGGTCTACGGGCTGCTGCAGCTCTACCGCCGGCTGGCGGTGCGAGCGCCCGTGGCGGTTCCGGGGCAGGGAGTGGTGGTGGAAGAGTGACCTGCGCCAAACGGGCGGGGCCAGAGGCGGCGGCGCCGGCTCCACTGGCCGGTCAGGCCGCCGACTAGCAAAGAGCCCGGGGCTGTGAAAACAGCCTCGGGCTCTGTTCGCTCAGATCACGCCCCAGGGCGGGAACTTGGCGAAGCCTGGAGCGATCGGGTAGTCGAAGGCGCCGGCCGCCAGGCCAATCGGGGCGAAGAAGAACCAGGGTTTCGCGAAGGCGCCACACGTTGCACACTTACCGAACGGCATAGTTCTCACCCCTACCAGCGTACGGGCAAGGGGGCCGTTGGGTGCCTAGTCACCCACTGCGGGTGCCGCCGGGGCAGACTGCCGGGAGGGCAGCTTCCGGAAGGCGAAGAAGGCGTAGAGAGCGCAAGCCAGGAACGCCATGGAGAAGAGCAGCAGGGTGGGGGCGGGGCCGATTCGGTCGGAGAGGGCGCCGGCGGTCAGGCCGCCGGAGACAAAGAGCACAGCCTGCACGGTGGACCAGGCGCCGAAGACCCGGCCCCGCACGTGGTCGGGAACCAGTTCGCCGATCGCGGCCTGCAGGGCCACGTTAGTGGCGCCGCTGCCCAGTCCCAGCAGGGTGAGGAACGCAGTGCTGGGGATCACGCTGGAGGTGACCAGGGCGCCCACCATGGTGAACCAGACATAGGCAGCGCCGAAGGTGAAGAGATGGCGCCAGTGAACCCGGTTGCCGATGGCGCCGATGACAAGAGCGCCGATCACCGAGGTGGCGCCGAAGAGCGCCCAGACGAAGCCGACCATCTCGGCCGCAATCCCCAGGGTGATCGTGAAGAAGGTGACCATCAGAATATTGATGGCAGAGTCGCCGATGGAGGCGATGGACAGGCTGGTCATCAGATGGCGCACGGCACTGGCCTGCTTCAGGAAGGCAAGGGTCTCCCTCATGTCCTCCACGAACTTCCCCCATGCCGAGCGTGAGGAGGCCGCCGCCCGAGCGGCCGCCGGCACGCTGATAAAGCTCAGCAGGAGGGCAGAGACAAGAAAGCTGGCCGAATCGATGTAGAAGACGTTGTGCGGGCCTACGGCGATCAGTACGGCGGCGCCGAGGCCGTTGCCCAGCAGCATCGCCATCCGCTGGGTCATGACGCCCAGGGAGCCTGCGGTGACCAACTCTTCCTTCTTGACCAGGCCCGGCAGCATGGCCGAGCTGGCGGGGAAGTAGAAGACGGAGGCGATGGCGCTCAGGAAGACCAGGGTAAGAATGAGAGCAGGCTGCTCCACGAAGACCAGAGCCAGGACCAGGGCAGCGCGAATCAGGTCCGAGGTGATCATGATCGCCCTGCGGGGCAGGCGGTCGGCCAGGGCGCCGGCCACGGGGCTAAGCAGGGCGCTGGGCAGCACCTTGCTGACCATGATCAGCGACATGTAAAACCCCAGGTGGGCTGGATCCTCGCTCAGGATCTTCACCAGGGCCAGGCTGTTGAAGAAGTCGCCGATGTAGGAGATCGCCCCGGCCATCCAGTGAAAGAGGAAGTTCCGGTTCTGAAAGAGTGCGCTGTATGCCTTCAAAGCTTCTCACCCCTGTGCGATGTGGCCGGAACCGTCTCCGGCGGGTTCATCCTCATCTTACCGGGCGGTGCGGCTTGCGCCATCGTACCAGGGGGAGCAGTTCCCTCGTACTTTGGTACGATCTGGCCGGTCCGGGCGGGTGAAACCCACCCACTCCCCACCCCGTCTATAGGGCGTAGATGAGTTTACAAGGAGCGAGATAAGACATGAAGCGCATGCACTGGCTAATCACCGTAACCACCGCCATCGCTGTCGTCACAGCCGGATGTGGCGGAGTCGCGCCGAAAGCAGATGCTCCCCCTGACCAGAACGCCGCCAAGCCCGAACCGGCCCCTGCGGTAGCCGAAGGAAGCCAGCCGGAGGCCGCCGGCTTTGAGCTGATAAAGGAATCAATGCTCCCGACGGAGTTGGATGAGTGGAAGCGGCTCCCGCAGCCGCCGAAGTCCACCGGTTCGGCCCGGGTTGGGGACTACCTCTATGTTCTGGTCACCGGCGGCACCGAATCCATCGGCGCCTCGGCCATTGCGGTCAAGCATGTCCAGGTGGCGGAGAGAGAGCCGCCGGTCTTTACCGTCACAGCGGTACTCTCGCCGGGCAAGTCGGGGGCGGAGACCGCCTCCTTCCCCAAGTCCTATATTCGGATTCCCTACCCCGCCTCCAGGCCGGTCCCCGGCGTGATGATCAGGGTCGAGTGGCAGGGCGCCAAGGCTGAGCCCGACAAGAGCCCCACCAAGCCGGTCGATCCCAACACCCCGGTCTCCAGCCCGGCCACCACCACCCCGACGGCCCCGGCGACCAAGGCGCCCGAGCCCAAGCAGCCCGCCATCGCCGATGGCGCCGCCACGATCAGCACAATCCCCGCCAACGCCCTGCCCGCCTCCCTCTCCACCTGGGTGCAGTCCACGGTCAACGTGCCGGGCGGCGCTGCGAAGTATGTGGACGGGACCCTCTACCTGATGGTCTCCGGCGGGCAGCGGAACACGGGCGGCTACGCCGTGGAGATCAAGTCCGCCGAGATGAAGGAAGGGACGCTCTACGTCTCGGCTGTTCTGCACAGCCCCCAGCCGGGGCAGATGGTCACCCAGGCGATCACCTATCCCAAGGCCTATGCCAGACTCGACCTCCCGGGCAGCGGTGAACCCGGTGTGATCGTGAACTGGAAGTAGCAGTTCGGCCCCGGGAGCAGGAATCTCCATCCACCTCTCCGAAATCGCTAGGGAGGAGGTGCAGGAGATGAATGCTGAACTAGCGGCACTCTACGAAGCTGATCAACACGACCGCAGGGAGGGGCTCCCGTACCGGGAGGACGACCGTCTCCGCCTTGCACGGGTCAAGGAGTTGCTCGACGGCGGTGCGGTGCAGGATCCAGCGGACCAATTTCGCGCAGCGATGATCCTGCACCACGGCGAGAATGTATACGACTTCGAGCAGGCCCACCGCCTGGCCCGGGCAGCTTTCGAAGGCGGTCACGAGCAGGCACGAAAGCTGGTCGCCCTTACCCTGGACCGGTGGCTGACCCACCAGGGGAAGCCCCAGAAGTTCGGCACCCAGTACCTGCACGATGCGAAGGGCTGGCGGCTGATGGAGTACGACCCCGCCACCACCGACGACGAGCGGGCAGAGTGGGAGGTGCCCCCCCTGGCCGAACTGCTGGCGACGGTGGAGCATTTGAACCGGACCCGGCGCCGCTGAGACTGGCCGAAAAGGAAGGACCCGCTGCCCTCTGGCAGCGGGTCTTTGGCGCTACTGGAGCTTGGAGCCCGGGTCCATCGGGCGGTCGCCGGCCTTATCACCCTTACCGTCGAGCAGGTGGGTCATGCCCCGGACGAGGGTGTCATCCTCCAAGACGCTGTAGAGGTGGTAACCCAGGTCCTCCCGCTCGGTCAGCACCTCCTGGAGCACCTCAGCGGTTCCCCAGTCGTTCAGTTCGTGGGCCCGCTTGATCGTTTTGCGGAGCATCTCCTGGATCTTCAGCTCGTGCTCCAGGTCGTTGCGCAGGAAGTCCCGCATGGTGTAGCGGCCCTCGACCTCGTGCTTGATGTACGAGAGCTCATGCTGCGTCACCGGGTGAGCGGTGGGGACCACACCCAGGCGGGCTACCCGCTCACCGATCATGTCGATGTGCTTCTGCGTCTTCTCCCGGTGCTCGTCGAGCAGATGGTGGAGGCTGAGGAACGACTCGGCGCCCTCGGTCAGCCAGTGGTGCTTGTTGTACTGGTGCAGGGCGACGGTGAGGGCGCACTGGTGGTCGTCGAGCTGAAGGCCGATCTCGTGGCGAACCTCTTTGGACAGCCCGATGCCGGCGCCGATCTCCTTGGCGGTGCGGGGCTGCTGGCGCAGGATCATCTGGTTGGCGTGGCTGGAGGTGTGGCCCGGCATGGCCGGGTCGAAGCCGGACTTGGTCATGTTGAACTCGCCCTGGAAGTTCGACTGGGTCGTCGGGTTCTGCGCAGGCTGTTGCTGCATTCGCTCACCCACTCCTTTCGCGTGGTTCACGGCCCTAGTGTGCGAGTACAACAGGGACTTTACTCGGGCAGACTACCCGATTAAGGGGGTGTTTGTCTGGTCAGCCTCTTTCAGCGGCTGGATTCGGTGGAGCGCCATCTGACGGCAGCGCTGCTGGCGCTTCTGGAGCACTCGGACCGGTCGGTGCTAAGCGGCCTGCTGGAGCGGGCCGGGCTGGGGGGCCCGTCGCTCGACGACGCCGAGTTTCTCTACCCGGCCCCGGGCGGACCACCAGGGACCGGGGAGATTCGCTCTCCCCACCGGCGGGTCCGGGTCGCGGCGGTGGAGCCCGGGGGCGAGTTTCAACCGGGGCCTGACGGCGGGGTCTCCACCCTGGTGATCAGCATGACCGGCAAGGCTCCGCCGGGCCTGGTGGGGCTCTCGTGGGAGCAGGTGGACCGGTGGTTGGCCGGGGTTGCCGAGCGCTACGACCCCGAGAGCCGGACCGGCTTTCTCCTGCGGCAGTTTCGGGCCTATCTGCCCGAGGTGGGCATCGCCTACTTCGCCGGCTTTCGCAGCGAGCAGTTGGAGCGGGCGCCCGAGGCCCTGACACAGCTCACCGGGTTTTACCGGGAGGCCGGCAGCCTGTTTGACCGGCTGGGGACTGCTCTCCCCGAGGGGCTGGCTGAGGTGAGGCAGGCCCGGCCGGAGGACCTGCTGGTTGGGTTTTGCTATCGGGACTACAGCGGGGTGAGCCTTGGGGCAGAAAACTTCCTGCGAATCGCCCTGCACCTGGGGCCGGCGGAGCTGCAGACCGCCTGCTGGTTCGGGCCCGGGGGCGATGGACACACGCGCCTGAAGGCCGCCCTGCAGGCGGAGTCTCCCGTGTTGACTGCCCTCCGGTCGATGGAGCCGGAGCCCCTGCTCTGGCTCTGGTCGCCACAGGGTGAGCAGCGGATCCCCCTGCACGAAATCGAGCCCGGCCAGGTGGCCGGGCTCGACTGGGACCGGTATACGGTGGCGCTTCAGACCAGCCGCCCCTTTGCTGAACTCGCAGGGGAGGGGTTGGTCGAACGGGTCGCCGGCTGGGTCAGCGAGATGCTGGAGCCCCTTCGGCCGGTGCTGACGGGGGTCGTACATTAGGTGGGAAGGGGGCCGAGCGCCGCTCTATCGCTTGCCGTGCGGCCGGAGCGCACGGGGCTTGCCGAGGATCTCAGCCAGCAGAACGCCCTGCGCCAGACCCTCCTTGGAGGCCAGGGCCTGAGCCACCGGGTTGACCTGCTGGTTGTACGTGACCACCTCGGCAGCGGGGCTGGAGCCATGGAGTCCCGTCTCCACACGGGCGCCCAACCACTGCTCCGTCTGGTCACGGAAGCGGGCCCGATTCTCTGTCATTGTCCCGGTCACCATGCTGCTGCGCCCCTCGACCGAGCCGCCCAGCATGCTGCTCCGGCCCTCGACAGATACGCCCTCGCCGCTCATCTGGCGGGCCGGCTGCTGGGGCTGGGACTGGGGCTGAGGCTTCGGCTGGGGCCGGGGCGGCGGCTGCGGCCAGGGGGGTTGGCCCTGCCCGGGCATGCCGGGTCCGGCCACGGGGCCCGGCCACTTGGGCCTCTCGTGTCGCTCCTGCCGCTGCGGCCCCTGCTGCTCCTTGTTCTTCGCCACCCTGCCGAGTAGGGAGAGACCGGCGAAGACGAGGAAGATCACGAGGCCTATCAGATCTTCCAAGGGATCACCTACTTCTTGTCGCCGGCGCCGCCCTGACCCTTGCTCAGGTTGTCGCGCATGGCGGTGTCGGCCTCAACATTCTTCATGTTCAGGTAGTCCATAACCCCGATCTTGCCCTCACGCAGGGCCTGGGCCATGGCCAGCGGCACCTGCGCCTCGGCCTCGACCACGCGGGCCTGCATGCGCTGGGTCTCCGCCCGCATCTCCTGCTCCTCGGCGACCGCCATGGCGCGGCGCTCCTCGGCCTTCGCCTGGGCCATCACCTTCTCCGCCTCGGCCTGGTCGACCCGCAGGCGAGCGCCAATATTGGCGCCCACGTCCACGTCGGCGATGTCAATGGAGACGATCTCAAAAGCGGTTCCTGCATCGAGGCCCTTGGAGAGGACGTTCCGGGAAATCAGGTCCGGGTTCTCCAGGACCGTCTTGTGGCTCTCCGCCGAGCCGATGGTGGTGACGATGCCCTCACCGACACGGGCGATGATGGTGTCCTCGCCGGCACCGCCGACCAGCCGGTTGATATCGGCCCGCACAGTGACCCGGGCCTTCGCCTTCAGCTCGATACCATCCTGGGCCACACCGGCCACCGTTGGGGTCTCGATCACCTTCGGGTTGACCGACATCTGGACCGCCTGCAGCACGTCACGGCCTGCCAGGTCGATGGCGGCCGCCCGCTCGAAGGGCAGATCGATGGCGGCCCGGTGGGCAGCGATGAGGGCGTTCACCACCCGGTCGACGTTACCGCCGGCCAGGAAGTGGGCCTCTAGCTTGTCGATGCCGGAGTCCAGGCCGGCCTTCTCGGCCTTGATCAGGGCGTTGACGATCCGGGCCGGGGGAACACGCCGCAGCTTCATGCCGATCATGTAGAAGATGCCAACACGCACATCCGCCGCGGCGGCCGAGATCCAGAGACCGACCGGAACAAAGCTGAGGAAGAGCGAAATCACCAGCAGAGCCAGGAACGCCATTACGATGAAACCGATGTCACCAGACATGTGCAGACCTCCTATTCGGATCGCTCCAAGGCAGATCGCCTAACGCTAGCATACCACGAAGTGGCGGGTTAAACGCCAAGTTATTCCTCCAGGGCCCGGACCACCACACGGGTCCCTTCTACCCGAATTACCTTCAGCTTCCGCCCCGACCCGATATACTCCCCCTCGGTGACCACATCGAGCTTCTGGTCGCCAACCAGGGCGGTGCCGGCGGGGCGCAGAACCGTCAGGCTCTTGCCCTCCTTGCCGAGCAGGCCCGACAGGTCGGTGCGGGGCGAGGTCCAGTTCCTGGCGGTGTCCGAGAGGGTGAGCGCCTTGCCCAGCCCCCGCCGGCTGATCGCCCGCACGATGCCGAAGAGCGCCACCATGAAGGCCAGAGTGGTCCACATGAGATACTGCCAGGCCAGGTGGGCCGAGGGCACCGCCAGGAAGATTGAGGCGCCCACAGCGACCACGCCGCCCACCCCGAAGACCCCAAAGCCTGGCACGAACGCCTCGATCACGATCAGCACGATGCCGATCAGCGCCAGGGAAAGCTCCACCCAGCCTGCGGTGCCGACCAGGGTGTTGCCCAGGAAGAAGAGCCCCAGGAATACGATGCCCAGCAGGCCGGGCACGGTGAGGCCGGGCTTCATGAACTCGATGCCGATGGCGATCACACCGGCCACCAAGAGCAGGGTGGCGACGATCGGGTTGGTCAGGAAGCGGCCCACCTGCTCCGAGACGGTGATCTCCGGCTCGATCAGGACGAAGTCAGTGATCCCCGCCTTCCTGACCGCATCTTCCACGCTCGATGCCTCACCGTCGGCGTACCGCTTCTCGATCGCCTCCTTGTAGGTGAGGGTGAGCAGAAGGCCCTCCTGGCCGGGAATGGGCGAGTCCTTGTCGACCATCGCCCGGGCGATCTTCGGGTCGCGCCCCCGGGCCTCCGCCGTCGACTTGAAGGTGCCCGCCAGGACCGAGAGCGCCTTGTAATCGGCGGGCTCGTTGGACCCTGCCATACGGGGCTCCGCCGCCCCAATGGCGGCCCCGGGGTGCATGTAGAGCTTCTCCCCCGCCGTGGCGATCAGCGCCCCGGCCGAGATCGCGCCCCCCTCGACGTAGGCAATGGTCATGAGCTTGGTACCCAGCATGAGGTTATTGATCTCCAGGGCGCTGTCCACCCAACCGCCGGGCGTATCCAGCACCACCACGATCGCGGCGGCATCGGGATCCGCCTCCGCCGTGGTGAAGATCCGCTTGGTGATCTGGGCCAATCCCGCGTCGATCTGCTGCCAACCATCCATCCGGACCACGTAGACCTTTTGCTTCTCCGCCGCCAGGGCGGCGCCGGGAAGCAGCATCAGGACCGCCAGAAGCACGAAGAGCCATCCAGCGAAGAGACGGCGCACACACGTCACCTCCAGGGGTAGTCCGGAGGCGCCGTACAGCGCCTCCGGTCAGATCAAACGGGACTGCTCAGGGGTGGGTACCCACGGCGTCCCTTCGGGGGGAGCCGCCTTCTCCACCTGCACCAGATTCGTGTGGAACGAGGCGCCGCCACCCATATCGGCCACGGCGTCGGTGGTCAGGGCGTTAATGCCGACCCCGTCGGGCATGAACTTCGACCACCAGATCGAGGGCGAAACCGCCACCCCGGGCCTCGACCAATCGCCCACTTGGGCCTGAAGCCGCACCGAGCCCCGGTCGTTAAAGACCCGCACCCAGTCGCCCGATGCGATCCCCCGCGCCTCCGCATCCACCGGGTTGAGGTAGATGGTCGGCGCACCCTCGCCCTTCATCATCCGCGGCTGGTTGGCAAAGGTGGTGTTGAGGAAGTGGTGGGCGGCGGGGGTGATCAGCCCCAGCGGGTACCTGGCTGCCAACTCCGGCGAGCCGTCCACCGACTCCGCCGGGGGCACGTAGTCGATCACCGGATCCAGACCCTGTGCCGCCAGCGCCTCCGAGTAGAACTCCGCCTTGCCCGAGGGGGTTCGGAAGCCGCCCTCGGCGAAGGGCGCCGGCGCCCGGTTCACCTTAATGATCGACTCCTGCTGGAGCCGCTCCAGGGTGATTCCCTCCAGGTAGGGGGAGCCCGAGGAGAGCGCCTGCCGGACCAACTCCTCGTCGGAGTCCCGGAAGCAGGGGTCGGTGAAGCCCATCGCCGCCGCCAGCCGGCGGAACAGCTCGGTGTTGGGAATCGCCTCGCCCAGCGGCGCAATCGCCGGTTGGTTCAGCTGTACGTAGAGGTGCCAGTAGGAGTACATGAGGTCCAGGTGCTCCAGCTGGGTGGTGGCCGGCAGCACGATATCGGCCCACTGGCAGGTCTCGGTGAAGAGCTGCTCGTGTACGACGGTGAACAGGTCTTCATGAGATAGACCCGCCATCACCTTCATTTGGTTCGGCGCCACCGCCGCCGGATTCGAATTATAGACGAAGAGCGCCTTGACGGGCGGGTCATTCACCTTGGTGAGCGCCTTGCCGAGTTCGATCATGTTGATCTTGCGGGGCCGAGGGTCGGGCATGAGGTCCGGCCGCTCCAAGGCATGGGAGTTAAAGCCATAAGAGCCCGACTGCGAGAGCAGAAAGCCGCCCCCCTTGTCGCGCCAGTGCCCGGTCAGCGCCGGCAGCATGCAGATGGCGCGCACGATCGACCCGCCATTGGTATGCCGCTGCAGGCCATATCCCACTCGCAGCACCGCCGGGCGACTCTCCCAGTACAGCCTGGCAAACCGGACGATCTCCTCCGCCGGAACACCGGTCACCTGTGCCGCCCGTTCAGGCGTCCAGTCGGCCACCTTCATCGCCAGCTGGTCGAACCCCTTGGTGTACTGGTCGATGTAGTCCCGGTCGATCCAGCCCTCCCGGATCAGGGTGTGCATCACACCCAGAACGAAGGCGGTGTCGGTACCCGGCCGGGGCGAGATATGCCAGTCCGCCTCCCGGGCGCCCTTGTAGCGGTACGGGTCGATCACCACCAGGGTAGCCCCCCGGCGCCGGGCCTCCTGAATGATCGGCCACTGGTGCGAGTTGGACGAGATCACGTTGACGCCCCAGACCACGATCAGCTTGGCGTCCACCATATCCTCCGGATCGGGCCCCTGCTTGATTCCGGTCACCGAGGTGATCGCCGCCCCGCCGGCAGAGGCGCAGATCGTCCGGTCCAGCTGCGAGGCGCCAAGCTTATGGAAGAAGCGCCGGTCCATGGAGCCATAGTGGAGCACCCCAATGGTGCCCGCATACGAGTAGGGCAGAATCGCCTCCGCCCCGTACTCCGCCAAAATCGCCCGAAAGCGCCCCGCAATCTCAGTAAGCGCCTCGTCCCAGGTGATCCGCTCAAACTGCCCCGAGCCCTTGGGCCCGGTCCGGCGCATGGGGTAGAGCACGCGGTCTGGGCTGTAGACCCGCTCCTCGTAGTGGTTCGTCTTGACACAGAGGTAACCCCGTGTCACCGGATTATCCGGATCCCCCATCACCCGAACGGCCCGGCCATCCTTTACATGAACCAGCATGGAGCAGGTGTCCCAGCAGTCGTGAGGGCAGACCGCCTTCTTCACCACCACCCCGGGATCCTTGGACCGACTCTGGAGCCGGCCCGCACGCACCTCACCCGTTCCCGCCACAACCCTTCCCCTTTCTATCCGGCGAGCAACTGCTCGAACGCTCATAGATTCATATGTCGATTATACCATGCACATGAGAACGAAGCGCACGAAGGGCGCCAGAAAGGAGATTCCCTTCCGACGCCCTAAGTGGGGTAGAAATAGATTTTACCGCAGATTACGCAGATTTTAAATGATTACGCAGATTAGGATACACGAATCCCATATAATAATAATTATATGTCTTAATCTGCGTAATCACTGTCTTAATCTGCGTAATCTGCGGTTACATTTGTCCCTAAACCCGCAGAGTAGCAGCCAGCCGCCCGGGGTGCAGCAGCAGGTCGAGGCCGTCGGCGGGGTGGCGGACCACCACGTCGGAGGCCAGCAGGGCGGCGGTGGCGGCGCCCTCTGTGCCCACGATGCAGATGCCCAGGGCGGCCCGCTCCAGCATCAGGCGGTCGTTGGCCCCGTTGCCTATGGCGGCGACCTTCGTCGCCCCCAGCGCCCCTACCAGGTCCTCCTTCGCCCGGGCCTGGTCGCCGCTGCCGATGATCTGGAGCGTTACCGGCAGGGTGGCGGTCTCCACGGCAGCGAGGCCAAAGGTGTCGGCGGTGACCACGTGGATCGACAGCCGCTCGGCCAGCGCCTCCAGCCGGTCCATAATCCCGGGCAGGAGGCGGCCGTCGATGGCCAGGGTGCCGTTGTAGTCGAGCACCAGGTGCTCAATGGTCAGGGGCTCTCGCCCCGGAATCGACAGTCTCAGCATCGGAAAAGCGCCTCCTATTTGGGCAAGAGCCCGCCATGCCCCATGCGGACAAAGTCCTGCTTGGTCAGCACCTCGCCGGCCAAAACCGCCGGGAGGACATGGTCGAAGATCGTCTCCTTTTCATACATGACCGCGCCCGGCAGCCCCATGATCGCACGCTCGCCGTCGAGGTAGGCCAGCATGAACATGGAGCCGGGAAGGAAGGGGGCTCCGTAGGTGACCACCCGGGCTCCGCTCCGGCGGATCGCTCCGGGGGTCGCGTCGTCGGGGTCGACCGACATGCCCCCGGTGCAGAGGATTACCTCGGCCCCGGCGGCCAGCGCCTCTCGAATCTTTTCTTCGGTCATGCCGGCCTGGTCATCGCTGTAGGCCTTGTAGACCACGGGGCAGCCGAACCGGGCCACCTTCTCCTCTACCACCGGGCCGAACTTATCGGGGATTCGCCCCTTGAAGACCTCGCTGCCGGTAATGACCAGCCCAACAGGACGTGGGCGGAACTCCTTTACGGCAATCCACCGGCCTACCGCCTCTGCCTCGGTCACCTGCCGCTCCTCGATCACCAGCGGGGTCACCTTGCACCCGGCCAGGAGGGTGCCGGGCTCCACCACCGTACGGTCCCGCAGGGTGGCGATGGTGATCTCGCCGATCCCGTTGATCTGCTCCAGCTTCGGCACGTCGATACGGAGCAGCCCCCGCCGGGCGGCCTTCAGGGCGACCTTGCCCTCCGAGGGCGGTCCAAAGGTGATCCCATCGCCGGCGCCCGCCTGCGCCAGCCGCTGGGCAGCCTCCTCCTCGTGAATCATGCCCGGCTGGGGCTCCCAGACGTAGAGGTTCTCCTTGCCCATGGAGAGCAGCAGCGGGATATCTTCGGGCTGCACAACGTGGCCCCGGCGGAAGGCGGCTCCCTTCATCTCGCCGGGAACGATGCGGGTCAGGTCGTGGGCGAGCATGAGGCCAACGGCATCCTGGGTGGCAACAACCTTCAGCGAGAACATGGCGAACCCTCCAAGTCAGTTCCGAGGCTCGATCTTGATCGCAGGGGGTGTGCTGACACAGACATAGGCGCAGAGGCCACAGCCCGTACAGACGTCAGCCACAATCTCCGGCTTGCCGCCCACCAGGCGAATCGCCTCGTCGGGGTACGGGCAGCGCTGCACGCAGAGATCGCAGATAGAGCCCTTGTGCGCCCAACAGGTTTCGGTATCGATCACAGCCAGGCCCATGCGGACCTCCCGTGGGTTGGTAATCGTCAGCAGCGCCTTGGGCTCGCAGACCGGCATGCACTTGCCACACAGATCACAGGCCCGTTCCAGCGGGTCAATATAGGGTGTGCCCACCGCCGCCCCGGCTGAGGCGGGCAGAAACTTGATCACATTGCTCGGGCAGGCCTTGGCGCAGTCACCACACCGGGTGCAGCTGAGCAGGAAGGCCGCCTCATCGATCGCCCCGGGAGGCCGCAGGTAGCGCTGGCCACCGGAGGCCCTGGTCACGGTCTCCGTGACCGCCCCATGCATGGTTTCCGCAACGAGACGCCCCAGCGACCGGAAGGACTCAAGAAAGAAGCCACGCCGGTCTTGAGGCTTGTTGGAGGCCACGAAAAACGCCCCCTTTACAGAGAGTCTATCTTCATACTATAGCACAGCTTGGGTCCCATTGCAGTGCGGTGGGGAGAGTAGACAGTTGGCCCAAGAAAGACAAAAACCCCGGCGGATGTTGCCATCCACCGGGGCTTGCGTGCTTAGCCGAGCAGCTCTTTGACGATCTGCTGGACCATCTTCCCATCGGCACGACCCTTGGTCCGAGCGACCAGTGGTCCCATCACTTTCCCCATGTCCTTCGGCCCCTGGGCGCCGACTTCGGCGATGATCTGGCGAGCCAGATCACGCACCTCGTCTTCACCCAGCTGCTCCGGGAGGTAATCCGCCAGAACGGCGATTTCGGCTTGCGCCTTCTCCACCAGATCCTGACGGCCGCCCTTCTCGAATTCGGCCACGGAGTCCTTGAGCTGCTTCACTTGCTTCGTGATGATCCCAAGGATGTCTTCGTCGGTGAGCGGGCCATGCTTGTCGATCTCTGCGTTCTTGATGGCTGCCCGCAGGAACCGAATGGTCTCCAGACGGGCTTTTCCGGCCGGACCGGCCTTCATCGCCACCTTCATGTCCTCTATGAGACGTTCATTCAGGCCCATTGGAAGCCCTCTCCCTTGACCTTAGTCGCGGTACTTGCGCTTGCGAGCAGCCTCGCTCTTCTTCTTGCGCTTTACGCTGGGCTTCTCGTAATGCTCGCGCCGACGAACTTCGGCCAGAACACCGGCCTTCTGGAGCTGACGCTTAAAACGGCGAAGAGCGCTTTCCAGCGTCTCGTTCTTACCGATTTTGACTTCTGACATCCCCGGATTTCCCTCCCCTCCACAGGACCTGGGGGAAAAAAGAACACGCTTCGCGATTATACCGCGGCCCTTCGTTTATGTCAAACCCTTAAGCGAGGGGCCCCAGCTTTCGACCGCCGATGACGTGGAAGTGCAGGTGGAAAACCACCTGACCCGACTCTTTCCCGGTGTTGGTAGCCACCCGGTAGCCAGAGTCAGCGATTCCTGTCTGTCGAGCGATCTGCTGGATAGCGGCGAAGGCGTGTCCAAGCATGGTTGTGTCCTCGCTGCTCAGATCGTTGACCGAGGCGAGGTGCTTCTTCGGTATGACCAGGATGTGGACGGGCGCAATCGGATGGATGTCGTGAAAGGCCAGGACATGTTCGTCCTCATAAACCTTCGTCGACGGGATCTGCCCGGCGACAATCTTGCAGAAAAGGCAGTCGTGGGACACGGGTATCACTCCAGGAGTTTTCGCTTGCGCCACCGGGCGCACTTGCTTATTCTGACGAATCCTTGTCAAATTATTCTACATCGCGAGAAGAAATTCCTCTACATGGTCCGGCGTCTGTTGCCGGATTCTGCTAGAAGAACTCGAAGAAGAGGAGCGGGTCGCCGGCGGTGGCGCGGGCGAGCAGGTCGAGCGACACAGGGTTTGTGACCGCCAACCGGCCCAGGCGCTGGGCCTGGAGCGGAGTTACGCCGCCGGCGTAAATCTGCGACCAGACCTCAATGGGCGCCAGGAGGTCCGGGTTGTCGAGCTTTGTCGGCTCCGCCGTGGCGTGGCCGGCCTCAAACTGAATGCGCCACCCACCGCTGTTCCAGGGCGCTAACTCGTCGTGTACGCCAATGGTCAGGCTGCCGGTTACGCCGACCGGCCAGGGGCGCTCAGCATAGGCGCGCGCCAGATCGACCAACCGGATCTGGAAGGCGGGGGCGATCCGGCTCTCCGTATCGCCGGGGTCGCGGATCAGGTGCCAGAGCGGCAGGTCCGGCAGCGCCTTGATCACCACCGCCCGCACACGGGAATCGTGGTTCGCGGCGAAGCCCAGCAGACCCTCGAGGGCGGCCGGCGTAAGCGCCACCCACTCGTGAATGGCAAAGTTGTGATCATCGCCGGTCTTGTCAAATCGGTAGAGCATGTAGCCCTCCGGCTCGGCGCCCGGGGCCGGCGACCAGATCGCGGCGTGCAGCGGCGCATAGCTCTGGTGGGTCGGGCCGTTGACCCGGCGCCGCCAGTGGGCTTCGGTTCCACGCACGATCGGGCCCCGGCGGGCAGATGCCCAGCGGGTGTAGATCGGGTCAAACTCCGCCCAGTTCTCCCAGCCGCCCCCCAGGCGGCGGATCTCTCCCGGCGCCCGCTGAAGCGGTTGGAGCATGGAGACGGGAATCGTATGGCGAATCTGCGCCACACCATCGCCCCAACCCAGGCGCCGGTAAAAGGCCTCCTCGAAGGGGTAGAGGCCGGAGAGGGGCATCTCCCGCTCCTTCATCTCCGCCAGGGCCGAGGCCATCAGCCTCCGCACATGGCCCCGGCGCCGGGTCTCCGGCGGAGAGCCCACACTGGCGACTCCGCCCATGGCGAGGGTTCTGCCCTCCCAGTGCAGGCGGAAGGGATCCAGCACCAGGGCCGCCGCCAGCGAGCCGGCCTCATCGGCCAGCACCCGGACCATTTCGAGCCGGAAGACGTTCTGCATGCGCGGCTCGTACTCGGCGGGGGTGAAGACGAAGGCATACTCCATCAGCGCCCGCCAGGCCGGGATCTCACTCTCGCGAAGCGACCGGTACTCCACAGCGAATCCCCCCTGCGTCAATGGGTCCGGGCGATCAGACCGAGGTGGCGTTCCGGTTCTTGTCGGCGTGCCGCTCCAGCGCCAGCTGAACCAGCCGGTCGCACAGCTCGCTGTAGCTGATACCCGATGCCTCCCAGAGCTTGGGGTACATCGAGATCCGAGTAAAGCCGGGAATCGTGTTAACCTCGTTGAGCAGGATCCGGTTCGTTCCCTTCTCGAGGAAGAAGTCAACCCGGGCCATGCCGGCGCCGTCGATCGCCTTGAAGGCGACGATCGCCTGGCGCTGGAACTCCCGTGCCAGATCTTCGGGAATGTCGGCGGGGACCTGGGTCCGGGAGAGGTTGTCGAAGTACTTGTCCTGATAGTCGTAGAACTCGTGGCCGGGCAGGATCTCGCCGGGAATGGAGGCGATGGGATCGTCGTTGCCCAGGACCGACAGCTCGATCTCCCGGGCGTTGAGCCCCTCCTCCACCAGAATCCGCCGGTCAAAGCGGGCGGCCTCCACCATCGCCTTGCGCAGCTCCTCCCGGTTCTTGGCCTTGGAGATACCCACCGAGGAGCCCAGGTTGGCGGGCTTGACAAAGACCGGGTACTTGCCGAAGGTGGCCTCCACGTCGTCGAGGAGCGCCTCGGGCTGCTCCTCCCAATGCTTGCGGAGGTAGACCTTGTAAGGCGCCACCGCGAGGCCCGCCTGCTGGAAGAGCGCCTTAGCGACACCCTTATCCATGCCGACGCTCGAAGCGAGCACACCACAGCCCACGTAGGGCACGTTGGCCATCTCGAGCAGGCCCTGAATGGTGCCGTCCTCCCCGTAGGTACCGTGCAGCACCGGGAAGAAGACAGCGGGCTCGGTGGTGGGGCTCAGCGGGGACTCGCCGTCGCCGATGGGCACCAGCTCCCGGCGGGTCGGGTCGCCCAGCAGGCCGACCGGAAAGCCGCCCGCCTGTTCCACACCCTCGGTCAGCGCCTTCATTGGGTCCCCGGTAAGGAGCCACTGGCCCTCCTTGGTGATGCCGATCGGCACGACCTCGTACTTGGTCTTATCCAACGCCTGCATCACGTTTTTGGCCGACATAAGCGACACCTCGTGCTCGCCCGAGCGGCCCCCGAAGACCAGGTAGACGCGAGTCTTCGCGGTCATGTCCATCTCCTTCCGATAGGGGTCGGATGCGGCGGAGCACCGCCGCTGCAAAGGATAACGGGCCAGCGCGCCCGATGGTTACGGGAATCAATCTCCCTTAGCCTACCGCTTTCAGGGAGACGAAGCAAGCCCCCGCCGGATACCAGCCTATGTGGAGCGGCGCACGCGGTGCGCGAAGCGGAGGGAGCCTCCTCCGGAGACCCCCTCCTCGCTAGACCCGCCGGACCAGCGCCACGCCGCCCAGGGCGATGGACGCCCCCAGCACCTGGAGCAGGCTGAAGGGCTGGCCCAGAAAGATCGCCCCGCAGGCGGCTGCCATGGCGGGAATCAGGTACATCACCAGCATGACCCGGGCCGGACCGATGCGGGCGATGGCGGTGTACCAGACAATGTGACCGAAGACCGTCACCACCAGGGCGACGTAGAGGAGCGACAGCCAGCCTGTCGCCGAGAGCGCAGACCAGTTGAAGGACAGAGCCGTGGGCACCTGGAGGATCAGCAGCGCCACCAGGGCGACGGAGTTGATCCAGGCCTGAACCTTTACCCCGCTGTGCGCCTTCAGGAGCGGCTGGGCCACCACGCCATACCAGGCCCAGATCATGCTGGCTGCCAGGGCCATGAGGTCGCCGTGCAGCGACTGCAGGCTGAAAGAGAGCCGGCCCGAGCCGAAGGCGATCACCATGGCAGCCCCGCTGAAGGCGATGAGCGAGCCCAGCCCGAAGCGCAGGGAGGGCGCCCCACGCCCTGAAGCCCACCCCATCAGCACGCCCCAGATGGGCGAGAGCGCCAGCAGCAGCGAGGCATTGGCCGCGGTGGTGTACTTGGCGGCGCTGGAGAAGACCAGGCTGTAGACCACCACGCCAATCAGGCCGGTGGCAACGGTGCGGGGCCAGTCTGCCCGGGGCAGGCGCCAGTCCTCGCCGGAGCGGCGCAGGATCAGCCAGAAGAGCGGCGTCGCAATCACGTAGCGCAGCAGGTTGAACAGACCGACGGGAATCTCCCTCAGACCGGTCGCAAAGGCTACGTACCCGAATCCCCAGGCCACCACCACGCCCAGCAGGGCCAGGTCAATGGCGGTCAGGGCCGGGCGGGGCTCCGGATGGCTGGCGGCTGCTTGCAGGTGGCTCATGGGGTAAGGTCATCTCCCGATGGGTTAGAGGTCATCCTCCAGTTGGATCAGGGGCAGGTTCATCGCGGGCTCGGGGCGGCGCTCCACCCGCACGGCGGGCCCGATGGGGTGTCCGTCCATCTCCCCGAGGCAGACCTCTTCGTCGACGGCGGTGATTCGCACGGGAATCAGGCAGTTCTTCAGTTCATCGCCCCCGGGGAAGCGGACCCGCAGGTAGTTGTCGGTGTAGCCCTCCAGCCAGCCCTCGCCGGCATCGGTCTCCTCCTCGGCCAGCACCCAGAGGGTCTGCCCCTGGTGGCGGCGGGCGAAGTCGAGCGCCAGGTCGCGGCCCAGTCCGATCATCTCGTGGGTCCGCCGCTCCTTGACCTTCTTTGGGATCTGGTCGGCCATGTCGGCCGCCGGGGTACCCTGCCGGGCGGAGAACGGGAAGACGTGCAGCCGGGAGAAGCCCATCTCCCTCACAAAGGCCATCGACTCGGTGTGCTCCGCCTCGGTCTCGCCAGGGAAGCCGACGATCACGTCGGTGGTGAGGCCCAGGTCCGGAATGCGCCGGCGCAGCTCCCCTACCACCTCGCGGTACTTCCGGGCGGTGTAGGCCCGCTTCATCCGCTCCAGCACGCTCTGAGAGCCCGACTGGAGGCTCAGGTGCAGGTGGCGGCAGACCTTCGGGTGGTGTTGGAGCAGGTCCATCAGGTGCGGGGTCACGTGCTTGGGCTCGAGGCTGGAGAGGCGAATTCGGTCGATTCCCTCAATCTCGGTCAGCCGCTCCACCACCTCGGCCAGGGTGAACTCGTTCTTGTAGTCCTTGCCGTAGGAGCCCAGGTGAATGCCGGTCAGCACCACCTCGCGGAAGCCCTCGGCCGCCAGGCGGCGCACCTCCTGAACCACCGACTCGGGCCGGCGGCTCCGGGGCTTCCCCCGGGCATAGGGGATAATGCAGAAGGTGCAGAAGATATTGCACCCTTCCTGAATCTTGACCACGGCGCGGGTGTGGCCCATGAACGAGTCCACCGCCATCTCCTCAAACTCGCGCGCCTGCCAGATATTGTTGACGGCCCGAATCGGCTCCGGCGAGGTCATCGCCTGCTCGCACAGCTCCACCACCCGGTTCCGGTCCTGGTTGCCGATAATCAGCGAAACACCGGGAATCCCGGCCACCTCATCGGGCGCCGTCTGGGTGTAGCAGCCGGTCACCGCCACCACCGAGAGCGGCGAGCGCCGGATGGCGTTGCGAATCAGGTTGCGGCTTTTGGCCGCCCCGCGACCGGTAACGGTACATGTATTAATGATGTAGACATCCGCAGGGTCCTGGAAGTTGACGATCTGGTAGCCCGCCCTGCGGAAGAGCGCCATCATGGCTTCAGAGTCGTACTGGTTGACCTTGCAACCCAGGGTCGTAAAGGCCACCCGCTTCTCCGCCATGGAAGACCCCTCCCTTCCATCATTCTTTCATGATACCCCCGGAGGGAAGGTGGTTCAACCCTCTAATGAAGGGAGACCCCGCCACAGTCGGGCAGGGTCTCAGCTATGGGCGGTCAGGGCATCAGGCGGGTCCCGCAATGGCTACAATGTGTATGTTTGAACTCCCTGCCGAGGTGGCGGTCGCATTTGGGGCAGCGCCAGTCGATCCAAAGGTAGATAAGGAGCCCCACGAGCCCGGCCCCGGCAATGGCCGCAGCGGCCACCTGGCTGAGTTTGGCGCCCAGCAGCGGGAGACCCAGAAAGATCGTGAGAAGCAAGATGCCGAGAGCGATGGCCCGGCGCTCCCGCTTGCGGGCGAACCTGAGAAAGATCTCCTCCTGTTCCATCTTCCCACCTCCTTCCGGGAGGGTTCGCCGCACCGCCCCCGACTTCCTGTCCATCAGCCGTTCGGCAACAGGACCAGTTTCCCGCTTACCGCAGAACGCTCCAGCAGTGCATGGGCTCTGGCCGCTTCGCGCAGCGGAAGCCGCTCCGCCACCACAGGGGCGATTTGGCGCTCCGCCAGGAGTTGAAGCAGGACGGCCAGGTCCGCCCGGAACCAGTCGCTGTGGCGCTTCTTCCAGGAGGCGATGGCGTAGAACCCCGTCCGCCGGCCTGGCGCCAGATTCAGAAACGTCACGCTCATCATGGTCAGCGGAATCACCAGGGGGCCAGCCCCCTGGGCGGCCCGGAAGCCGTAGCAGATCAGCCGGCCGCCCCGGCGCAGGGCTCGGAACGAACGCCACGAGGTGCGTCCGCCGATTCCGTCGAAGGCCGCATCCACCCCGCCGCCGAGGCGGGTCACGAAGTCCTCGTTCCGGTGGTCGATCGGTATGGCGCCCATCTGCCGGACCAGGTCATGCTTGGCGGCCGAGGCAGTGCCGTATAGCTCCAGACCGTGGAGCCGGCCGAGTTGGAGCAGCGCTGTGCCGACACCCCCCGCCGCACCGTGGATCAGCACCCGTTCCCCGGGCTCCACCCGGGCCACCCGGTGGAGCATCTGGTAGGCCGAGACGTAGTTGAGCGTGAGCGACGCCGCCTCCGCCGGGTCGACCCCATCGGGTACCGACACCAGCTCGTCCACGGGCAGAATCACCTGCTGGGCATAGCCGCCCCGCACGGTGAGCGCTGCCACCCGCTCTCCGGGACGGAACCGTTCCACCCCTGCGCCCACCTCTTCCACCTCGCCCACCAGGTCGTACCCCGGCGTGAACGGCGGCTGCGGCATGCCGGGGTACCGCCCGTGGCGCATCATGATGTCGGCGTAGGCGACGCCCGCTGCCAACACCCTGACCCGCACCTCCCCCGCCCGGGGGCTGACCATCTCCTCCTCCACCACCTCAAGCACGTCGGGCGCACCCAACGCTGTCATGACCACGCGCTGATACTTCAATACGGTCTACCTCCATCCTATTCCCGTCGCCTCATTCTCGCGCCGTCTCGTAAGTTTGTAAAGTGGTCACTAACTTATTGCTTGTGACCCAACCGCCATGTTATGCTGGGCGTGATGGAGGTGGGGTAATAATGGAAGGGCGGAAGAGGACCCGCATGCGAGCAGCGGAGCGGCGCGAGGCGATTCTGGATGCAGCGGCCGCCACCTTTTCCCGCCTGGGCTACCGGGCGGCCGGCATGGCCGATATCGCTGAAGCGTCGGGGATTACACAGCCCATGCTCTACCGGCACTTCGCCTCCAAGAAGGAACTATACCTGGCCGTCATCGACCGGGTGGTCGAAGAGATCCTCGACGTGCTCGGCCGCGCCCCGGACCTGCTGGCCCTGGGGCCCGCTTACGCCCGGCTGGCAGCGGAGAAGCCCGAGCTGGTCCGCTTGCGCCTTCAGGCGCTGACTGAGCGGGAGGACCCGGAGATTCAGGAGCGGTTCCGGCGGCTCTTTCTGGCGCAGTTTGAGATCATCCGCCGGACCACGATGAATGACATGCGGGCCGGGCAGATTGACCCCGGCGTCGACCCGGTGGGGCTGGCCTGGCTCTTCACCAGCCTGGGCATGCTGAACGACGTGGTCGTCGCCATGGAGCTGCCCGGCGCCCTTGAGGTGGTGGACCAGGCGGCCCATCAGTTCTGGGCCTGGAACTACCGTGTGCAGGGAAGGGAGCCGCGCTGGGACTGCTGAGCGTAAAAAGATGGAAGGTTCGACCTCATGCGGGCGTCGTCGCAAGACGGCGCCCATTTGTGTGCATATTAAGCGGAGAGGAAAGGGGCGGATGATGCGATGGAGCGGCGGTCGGGATCTTCTTTGCCCTGGCTGGTGGCAGCGGGGGCGCTGGCCACGGCCTGGGTGGTCTGGCGGCGGATGCAGCAGCCTTACTACCCCAGCGTGGCCATGCACGCCGGGCTGGAACTGCTCAGCCGGCGCCACCGGGTGCTGGCGATCGGACCACACCCGGGCGATCTGGAACTCTTTGCGGGCGGCACCCTGCGCCTGCTGGCGCAGAACGGGAGCACCGTCACCATGGCGGTCCTCTCCCGGGGCGAAAAGGCGACCCACCGGGCCAACATCGCCGAGATCCGGACCCGGGAGGCCGAGGAGAGCGCCACGATCCTGGGGGCAGACCTGATTCAGCTGGACCTGCCCGATGGCGCCATACGCCCCGGCCCGGTCCTGGAGCGGACCCTGAATGACCTGTGGCACCGGGTGAAGCCCGACGTGGTTCTCGCCTTCGACCCGAAGGGGCCGACGCCCCTGGCCAACAACCCCGACCACCTGGCCCTGGGCGCCGCCGTGCTGGCCCGGACCCGCCGGTCGATCGCCAACGGCGAGCGGCTTTACTTCTACGCCGCCCGGCAGCCCAACGTGCTGGTGGACATTACCGAGGTCTTCCCCGAGAAGCTGAACGGGGTCCGGGCCCACCGCAGCCAGCTCTACGGGCCCGACTGGGCGAGCAAGTCCTTCGTGCAGTACCAGAGCCGCCTCTTCAGCCGCCAGGTGCCGGCCATGTATTCCGAGTCCTTCTACCGGCTCGTCTAGGGAGGGAATCAGCATGCCAGAGCGAGTGCGGCCCCGTATTGACCCCAGCCTCCGGGTCAAGCGCACCCTCTTCGAGGGGCTCCTCCGTGCAGGGAACGTCCCCTGGGTGGAGCGCATGGCCGCCCGGTACACCGCACCCGATCATGCGGGCCTCGCCCTGGCCCAGGGGGAGCTGCTGGTCGGCGCGCCCCGGCGGGTGCTGGCGCTCACCGCCCACCCCGACGACCTGGAGTTTTTCTGCGGCGGAACGCTGCGGCGCATGGCCCTGACCGGCAGCCGCATCACCGCCGTGGTCCTCTCCGACGGCGAAAAGCGAGGCAACTGGCGGGACCTGGCCAGTCAGCGGCAGGAAGAGCAGCGGGAGGCGGCCCGGCTCCAGGGCTACGAGTCGGTCACCTTCCTGGGGCTTCCCGACTTTGGCCTGCCGGAGGACCCCCGGCTGGAGATGATCGTGTCCCGGGCCTGGGACCAGACCGCCCCTGAGGTAATCTTTGCCTTCGACCCCAAGGAGCTGATTCCCCAGATCGCGAACCGGGACCATAAGGCGCTGGGCCGCACCGTGGCCGACCTCGCCCGGGCCCGGCTGTTCACGGGGGCCCAGGTCTACTTCTACGGGACCTACCACCCGGACGTATTGGTTGATATCACGCCGGTCATGGCCGACAAGCGGAAGGCGGTGAAGGCCCACCAGAGCCAGATGGTCTACCTGAGCGAGAGGGAGACCAATGGCGCCATCAACCTGATGGGCCGGATTATGGCCGGTCAGTCGGGCGCCACCTACGCCGAGTCGCTCTACCGGCTGATCTGAGGCGGGGGCGCACCCTGGTCGGACGTGCGCCGTAGGATGGTCCCGAGGTGGTTCTGATGATCATCCACGTGGTGCGCCTGGGCGATACCTTTTACAGCATCGCCCGGCGGTATGGGGTTTCGGTGGAACAGGTAAGGGCGGCAAATCTCGGCGTCGATCCGGCCTCCCTGCAGATCGGTCAGCGGCTTCTGATCCCCCACGAGGCGCCGCTGGCGGTGGCCGAGGTGGTGCTGCACACAGTGGTGCCCGGCGACACCCTCTGGTCGGTGGGCTGGCGGTACGGTGTGCCTACATCGGTGCTGATTCTCGCGAACCACCTGCAGCCTCCCTACCCGCTCAGGGTCGGCCAGGTGCTGAAGGTGCCCATGGCTGTCGCCGCATAGCGCAGAAAGCCCCGCCACTCCCTGCACGGGATGGCGGGGCTCCGCTGTGCCACCTGCACGTGCGGATACTGCCGGCCGAGCCAGCCCTTGTAGTCGTTGCGCTTCGACGTCAGGTAATCAGCATACTTGTGGGCCGCCGGCGTGTTCAAGTCGAGGCAATGCTTCCAATTTTAGGTGAAATATTCCTCCGATACACTCTCTTTCGGGAGACAAAAAAGCAGACTCCCTAGAGAGTCTGCTCATACGCTTCCGGTTCTGGGTGGAGCTTAATAAAGGGCAGGTGGTCCCGCAGGTGGGCCCCCTCGGGCAGCCTGTCGAGCTGCTCCCGGCAGAACCGGGCGTGGGCCAGCACCCGGTCGACGTTGAGATCCCAGTGGCGGGGGGCGTAGGGTGTCAGCCAGTCGATGCACTTGTCCAGCACCTTGCCGCAGCCCGACGGGTTGTTCCGCTGCACGTGCACGAAGGCGGCAGCGAATACGATCAGGCCTCGTAGGAAGAGGTCGTTGTCGGTCTCCTGCCAGATCTCCTCCAGCGCCTCGTGCGCCTCCCAGTACTCCTCGCTGTTGAATAGGTCAAAGTAGCGATAGTAGCCAGGCGGGTACTTCATCCCAGATCCCCCCGCTCGAAGAGAATGGCGGACGCCGCCGCCAGTGGGGCGGTCTCGGTCCGCAGAATGCGGGGGCCCAGGGTGACAGCGAT
>JBMONB010000154.1:0-5057 GCA_049325315.1 Bacillota bacterium
GAGGTTCTCCCACCCCGAAACGGTGGCCAGATCGCCCCCCGCCGCCACCAGCCGGAGCGCTGAGAGCATGGTCCGCCCGTGCGAGAGCGCCAAGTCGGTGCCCAGATCAGACCGCTGAGGGTCCAAGGGATCACCCCCCTATCATCACCGTTCCCGAGGCCACCACCTGCCCCACCGGCAGGTCCGCCGGGTCGTTGCAGGTGGTAGCCGTGTCGCCCAACCGAGCCGCGGGCTGCCCGTTGATCAGCACAGTAGAGGAGCCCATGATCACGCTCCCCGAGTTGGCCGGAGGCGACTGAAACGGCCCCCCCTGCGGGATATGCGGTGGCAGATTGTCCGCCGTGGAGCCCAGCACAGCCGCCGGCATCCCGCCAATGTTGACATCGGAAGAGAGCCCGCCCGAAAGCATCCCCGCAAAGGGATGCGGCAGGGGCGTAGGCGTGCTGTAGGGGGGGATGAGAATGATATGGGTATCGGTCGCGAAGACCTGGTCACCCTGCTTCGCCGCTGGGTTGCCCATGCGTGACACCTCACTAGTTGATGTTGACGACGGAGCCCTTCAGCTCCGCCACCGCACCGGCGCTCAGCTTTAGGTTGGCGCCGGCCTTCAGTTCCAGGTTCCCCTGTGCCTCAATCGTCACGTTCCCCTGCCCCTGGACCGTGATCTCCCCGCTGTCCTTCACCGTGACCGTCGAACCGGAACTGGTGATGGTCGCCTCCCCCCCATCGCCGTCGATGGTCAGGGTGAGCGGCCCCACCACCGCCTCCACCTTCTTGTCGGTCACGCTGATGGAGAGGTCGGAGGGCAGCCGCAGCGTCCAGGACCGGGCGCCGCTCTTCCCGCCCTTGACCGCCAGTTCCACCCGGTCGGACTCCCCGGCGTCGGGCGGCAGGTGGGTGACAATCTCCGACAGCCCGTACTCCGGGGGCCGGAGCTGGTCGCTGTAGAACCGGCCGGCGATCACCGGCTGGTCCGGGTCTCCCCCCACAAAGTGGATGAGGACCAGGTCGCCCTTGGCCGGCGGCGCCACGGTTCCCACATGATCGGTGGCGATGGGCACCCCGGCCAGGACTAGATCCCGGCCCCGCAGGCGCACATCGCAGCCGTAATTCTCGTTGTCAGAGGCGGCGTGGCCCGCCACCGCTTCCACCACACCAAGGTGGCTGGATGTGTGGAGGGCCAGCTCCGCCCGAATCAGTTGTCGCAGCATGGCGACGAGATCAGACACCGCTTCACCCCCCGATTCCGTGCAGTTCGAGCCGGCTCAGCAGCCCGTTCTGGACATCCCAGCTGATGGTCACCGCCGCCAGCCGGGCCGGCTCGGGGGCCGGACCAAACCCGGTGAGGAGGACGACCTGGCCCAGATCAACCGGGGGGAGCCCGGCCAGGAGAATCCGCCGCTCGACGGCCCGCTCCTTCTGCTGCATCGCCAGGGCGGTGGCGGCCCGGGTCACGTCGGCCGCGGTCTTGAGCCCGGCAAGGTGGTGGGTCCGCCGCCCCTCGCCAGCCGCTACGGCGTCCAGCGACTGGAGCAGCCAGGTTTCGGCGCCGGGCCCCTTGCTGCCCATGGCTCCCTCGCCGGTGACCCGCACATCGTCTGCCTCGTCGGATCGGTCGTTGCGCTGGTACTCGATCACCGCCTCATCCCGGCGCAGGGTTGCGGCCGGCGCCGGCAGGGCGGTCTCCACGTGCAGCCTGCCCTCCGCATCGGTCCGGACCAGCTGGCCCGACATGCGGGCCAGGCGGATAATGTGGTCCATGGCGCTGGGGCCCCACTGGAGGGCATAGGCCGGCAGGGTGGCGCCGGGGGGCTCCACCGTTGCCTGGACCCCCGCCTCCTGGCACAGCTCCTGCATCAGCTTGGCGGCGGTGGCGTTGCGCACCGCCTTGTCCAGGTGGAGCCGGGCCAGCGGCCCGGTGGCCTCCTCGACCAGGAGGCGGCTTCCCCAGAGCCCGGTCTGGCGGCGCAGGAGCCTCCCGGTGAAGAGCGGCCTGGCCTGGTCGCCGTCGGCAGCGCCGGAGATCTGGAGTGTGGCGCCGGTCTCTGGCGCCTCCACAGCGGGGGAGAGGATCGCCTCCGCCTGGCCCACCGGCCACGCCAGGGAGCGGCGCAGCCGGAGGGCGCTGAGCGGAAGGGAGTCGGATGAGGGGGGCGCTGCGGGACGGATACTCACGGTGGGTCTCACGGACGTCCCCCTCCTTCCGGCGTTAGGCGGTCACCGTGAGCGCCTCGGTCAACAGGTCGAGGCAGCCGGTGGCGTAGGCGGTGAAGTCGACGATGGCAGCCCCGGCGTTGGCCACGTTGACGATGTCGTTCAGCGGGCCCATGATCTCCTGCGTGTCGATACTGGAGCCCGCAGCCGAGTTGATCACCCCGGCAATGGCCGGGAAGAAGCCGTAGTTGCCGTCGACCGGCTGGTAGTTGTAGCCAGGGCTCGTGCTGTGGGGCGTGTTCAGCGACTTGAAGGCCTGGAACCGGGTACCGACCTCGTCGCCCAACTCGTTGGCGGTGGATTCGATCTCGCTGATCACCTGCTGGAGTCCCTGGGTCATCGCCTCAATGGCGGAGGTGATCGCCGAACTGCCGGGCAGCCCGCCCAGAAGCTCATTGACCTTGGTCTTCAGACCGGGGTCGGTGGCCAGGCTCTCCATGTAGGTGGAGATCGACTCCTCGGCGTTCTCTCCCCAGATCTTGTCGGGGTCGAAGGCGCCGCCGGTAATCACCTCGCACAGCTCGCGCAGGGCCGAATCCACATCCTTCAGCTTCTGAGGAAGGGCGTTATACTTCTCCGTCCGGTTCGCCACAGGATACTCCTCCTTTGTGTCAGCCTGTCCAGGCCGTGATCACACCGCCGGCCTTCGACAGAATCTCCTCGATCACACCCAGCCCCTGAACCGCATCCATGACCGCATCCACCATCTCTGCGGCATCTTCCGCAGCGGCGATGGCCTCCTCGAGGGCGGCCTTGGCAGCAGCCGCCTCGGCCAGGGCGCCGGCCGCCGCATCGACAGCGGCTCCGGCCGCCTCCTCGAGGGAGGAGGCGATGTCGTCCAGGGCGCCCACGTCGAAACCGGCCACGGTGGGCGGGGGCGGGGGCACATAGCGGACCAGTTCGATCTGGTACTCGTAGTACGAGACCTTGCCGGGCGGCTGGTAGACCCGCAGATGGGCCACCACCACCTGCTCAATGTTGGAGGCAACGGCGGCGCTGGCGGCGAAGTCGAGGGGCTCGCCCTTCTGCATCGCCTGCCGGAGCGCCTCAAGGCGGGGGCCGGCGTCGGCGCCGATGGCTACCCCGCTCAGCCAGATGCGGGCGCCTGCCTGGCCCAGGTCCTGGACCAGGTCGCCCTCGGAGCCGGGCCAGGGGTGGACCGCCAGCCGGCGGCTCTCATTTATGGCCAGACCGGTTACCCGGTCGAGCTCCAGGTCGCCGAGGATCACCGCTTCGGCCATGGCTTACTCCCCCTTCAGGTCGATGCCGTGCCGGAGCGCATCGTCTCGCAGAATCCGGGCCAGTTGCTCCCGCAGCCCTTCCTCCGGGGTCAGGTCCTGCGCCAGGGTCGCTGGGGTCAGGTCCTGCGCCGGTCCTGGCAGAGCCGGTGCGGGCGCAGGGCTGCGGGCGTGGGGCTGGGGCGGCGGGGCGAGCCAGGCGGGCATCCACTGCGGCGGCGCCGGGGGCGCCTGGAGCGCAGGGGCTGCCTCCGCCTTCGCTGCCAGGATCGGACCGCCGGGCGGTGATGCGGCCTGCGCCAGCAGCGCCTCCCGCCGGGCGACCCGCTCCATGTGGGCGCCCAGCAGCCGGATCAGGGCGACCGGGCGAAGCTCTTCGCCGGGGGCGGGTCCCCTTACATGGGGCCGGCCCTCCGAGGGTAATACCGCCTCGTGTGGGTATACAGGGCCGATTCTGGAACCTCCCGGCACCGGCCGGGCCGGGGCTATCGGCGCAGACGCAGGCAGGACCGGGGCCGGGGTCGTGGGGCTGACCTCATGGGCCAGGTCGGGGGGGCTGAGCGGTGCGGCCTGGGTGGCAGGTCGGGCCACCGGCTGCTCCTGGCCCACGCCGATCTCTGCTGCGGCAGCCGCGGGAGCCCTCATGGGAGCCGCGTCGCCTGCCAGGGGGCTGTGGGGCGCAGGGGGTTCTGCCATGGCCCGGCGGGGTGCAGGGGGTTCCGCCATGGCCCGGCGGGGCGCAAGGGGTTCCGCCATGGCTCGGCGGGGCGCAGGGGTTGTTGCCGGAGCACCGTGCGGCTCCGCTTGAGCCCCCGGGGACCCGGGGGGCCCGGGGGCCTCCGGCCCGTCTCGGGAGCGGGTCGCCCTGCTGGCCGCCAGCGCCCGCAGAATCCGCTGTCGCCGCTCCTCCCGCACCGATGCCCGGGCCAGCACCAGGTCCAGAAACCCAAGGAGCGAGCGGGGTATGTGCCTAATCGTCGTCGACAATGATCCGGCTCACCTCCTCCCCCTGAAGTGCGGCGGCCGCCTGCAGCCGGCCCTGCTCCACCACCCTCAGGGCGGCCAGGAGCCGTTCTGCCAGGCGGGCGTCCATGCGCTCCACCTGCTCGGGCCGCCAGCCGAAGTGCCGGCAGAGGTAGAGCAGGGAGAGGTCCGGGTGATCTCTTCCCTCACGAACACAGGCCTCCAGAATCTCGCCATGCTGCTCCTCGAGGCCGTTGATCCGGTCCAACGCCTGGGTCACCATCTCGCCCAGGGCCAGCGGCCAGGTGGCAACCGTCTCCTGTGCAAGTCGCTCCCCATCTTCGGTGGTGACACAGGTCTGCACCATCTGCATCTCATAGGCCGGCAGGTCCAGGCTGATCTGCCCGTCCGTGAGCCGGAGCGAGCGCCGGAGCGCCTCGTTCCGCTCGCCGAAGGTCCAGGGGTGCAGGCGAAGATCGATGCCCTTCCCCCTGATCCGCCACTCTTCCGGCCCCTCGATCAACTCGACCTGCAGGGCCTCCCGCTCCTCCTCCACCGCCTGGAGAACCAGGCCCAGAAGCTGGTCGCCCTCCTGCGCCTGCAGGGAGCGTACCGACTGGGGCGTCTCTCCCTCCAGGCAGG
>JBMONB010000155.1:0-5051 GCA_049325315.1 Bacillota bacterium
CGGTGGACGCGGCGGTCTCCAAGACGATTAACTTCCCGAATGAGGCGACCATCGAAGATGTGGAGCGCTCCTACGCCCTGGCCTGGGAGTTGGGTCTGAAGGGGATTACCGTCTACCGTGACGGCTCCCGTGCCTTCCAAGTGCTCACCTCGGGCAACAAGACCGAGAAGAAGGAGGAGGCGCCGGCCGCCACTGTGGCCGCCCCGGCTCTCTCCGGCCCGCCCCTGCGGCAGCGGCCTACCGAGGCGGTGGGGAAGATGTTCGTCATTCCCACCCACTTCGGCAAGATGACGCTCGATGTCCATATGGACGACTTCGGTGAGCCCTTCGAGATCATTGTAAACGTGGGCGCCGCCGGCTCCGACCTGATGGCCGACGCCGTTGGCATGGGCATGCTGGTCTCCAAGATGCTGCGGCTGCGCTCCGATGTGCCGGTCCGGGAGCGGATCGAGATTGTGATCGATACGCTGAAGAATATCGGGGGCTCGGGCTCCTACGGCTTTGGCCCCAACCGGGTCACCTCGCTGGCCTCGGCCATTGCCAAGGGGCTGCAGCGGTTCCTGGCCTGGCGGGACGCCTCGGGCCAGAACACCAACGTGGTCTCCTTTACGCTGGCCACGGGCCAGGGTCACGACCCCCATGGGCATGGCGCCACGGCCGCCGCTGTCATGGCCGGCGCCGAGGTGGACCGGCACGTGGATCCGTGCCCGGAGTGCGGCTCCCATGCACTGGCGGTGGGTGAGGGCTGCGCTACCTGCCACAACTGCGGCTACTCGAAGTGCTCGTAAGCCGACCAAGGATTGAGCAGCCCAGAACCGAATCTCGATGGAATGGTCCAGGATCTGAGAGGGATGCCAGCGATGGCATCCCTCTCTTTACGGCCTGGGGGTAGGAGAGCGGTTCGCCCGCGGCGAAGAGATAGGGGAGAGCGACCGGAGGAGTGAAGCGCTGTGCATACGGGGATGATTCGGGACCTGACTCCTCGCATCGGAGAGGAGACGGTCCTTTACAGTCTGCTGCTGGACGATCAGGTCATTGAGTTGAACCCGTTAATCGGGAGCCGTCTCTCCCTTGCGTGGAGCGGCGAGAAGCGGTGCGTGCACTGCGGCCGCAAGTCGAACAAGCTGTTCAACAACGGCTCCTGCTGGCCGTGCTTTCAGAACCTGGCGGTCAACGACATGTGCCAGGTGAAGCCGCATCTCTGCCACTATGAGACCTGCCGGGAGCAGGAGTGGGGCGATGCGCACTGCATGATTCCGACCTATGTCTACCTGGCCAAGTCGAGCGATATTAAGGTGGGCATTACCCGTAATGTCCCGGGCCGCTGGATGGACCAGGGGGCTGTGGAGGCGGTGCCGATTGCCCTTGTTCCGACCCGCAAGATGGCGGGCGAGCTGGAACTCTTCCTCTCAGACCACCTGAAGGACAAGACCAACTGGCGCAAGATGCTGAAGGGCGAGGTGGTGGAGACCTCGATCCTGGAGGTACGGGAGCGGGTGTTGGGCCTGATTCCGGATGAGTACCGGGGGTATGTGCTGAGCGACGAGCAGGTGCGCCAGTTTTCCTACCCGATCACGCAACTGCCGGAGAAGATCGCCTCCCACGATATTGAGAAGGGCCCCGCCGAGGGGCGGCTGTTGGGGATTAAGGGGAACTACCTGATCCTGGACACCGGGGTGCTGAACGTAGCGAAGTTCGCCGGGTTCCTGGTCTCCTTTTCGGTCCAGGCGGATGACGAAAGCGGAGCCTGTGCGGTTTAGGCACAGGCTCCGTTTCTGTCCCTATCCGGTGAAGATCGAGAGCGGCAGGTAGGCGGAGACGATCCAGTTGGGGGCGTCTACGACCTCGCTGATCTTCAGGTCCACAGCGACTGAGCAGAGAATGTAGGCCTCTTCCCGGGTCAGGCCGTGCTCATCGACCAGGTGGTTGACCATGTGGCGGATGGCCTGCCTGGTCGCCTCCATGAGGTCGGGCTCGATGCCGGTGGTGGCGAAGTAGCCCTTGGTGTCGGCCCGGGTCAGCGGGCTCGGGGTCTTGAACTGGGGGCCGGGGAGCGATCTGCCCTTACGGAGATGCACGCGGACCGTGACATCCATCGGGGCTTCGATCGCGGTGAGGCTTACCTCACCATCGCCCTGGGCGGCGTGGCAGTCGCCTATGGAAAGGAGGGCGCCCTCGACAAAGACGGGGAGGTAGAGGGTGGAGCCGGCCACCAGGTGGCGGATGTCCATGTTCCCACCGTGGCTTCTGGGCGGGGCGGTGGGCAGGGGCCCCGGCTCAGCGGGTGCGACGCCGATCACGCCGGGGAAGGGCTCAATGGGGATGCGGATCCCGGGCTTGAAGGTGGTGTAGCCGTCGGGCTCGAGTTCCCACAGCTTCAGCATGAAGTCGAACTCGCCCTGGAGCAGGCCCCCGTGAGTGGCGCTCACGGTCCAGCCCCATCCTTTATGCGCCAGGGAGAGAATCTCAACAGCGAGGCTGTCTCCTGGCTCGGCGCCCCGCACGAAGACCGGTCCGGTCAGAGGGTGACCCTTCGATTGGCGGGGGCGGGTCATCTCCTCGAAGGTGCGGCCAGGGCGGTAGTGGCCGTCCGATGCGTCCCTGCAGCTGAACGTGATCAGATCACCCGAATCGACGGTCAGCCTGGGAGCAATTGACCGGTCCCACTGGTAGTGGACCAGATGGTCATCGAGATGGTGGTGCGTCATCGACAGCATCCTCCTATTCTGTGTCAGAAACGTCATCGAGGTGTCACAGAACTGTAACGCGGAGGGGTTATGATGTACATGTGTTGACCCCCTCTGTGTGTATATAGTTATTGTTGGCGGCCGTCAGGGCCGCCACCTTTTTTTCTTTCTGAACGATTCCCTTCACAAAGGCGATTGAGGACCGGGGTAAACTTCCGTATAATAGGCATGATGATCGAAAAGGAGTGACCGGTAGTGCCAGAGACCAAGTACGCAACGCGGATTTACCTGGGCGTTCACGCAAACGCCGAGACCGCTGGCCGCGTCGCCGCCCGGGTTTATCAAGATTTCCTTGGCCGTCTGCGCCGGACAGCCCCCACCGTCAAGCAACTCCGGGTTGAGGTCGAAGAGCCGGCCCCGCGCAAGGCTGATGAGGGCGTGTTTGAGGTCTGGTCCACCCTGAAGGGGATCGTGCCGCACGACCTGACTCATCCGGCTGCCTCTAACCACCGCGACGCATGGCGGAACATCTTGAAGACCGTGTTCAACGCCTCCTGCCATCATAATCACGAGCTGGTTCACCATACCTCGAGCCGTGTGGAGATCACCCGCGAGGTCCTCCCGCACGAGGAGGAGCCGCAGGAGGAGAAGGCCCCGGTCGAGCAGAAGCCCAAGGAGATGATCAAGGTCAAGGTCCTCCTGGGTGGCAAGGAGTACAACGTCGAGATCCCGAAGGACGAGAACCTGCTCGACGGCGTCAACGACAAGGGCGTCGATGTGAAGTGGGACTGCAAGAGCGGCGTCTGCGATACCTGCCAGATCAAGGTGCTGGCCGGTGGGGAGAACCTCTCTCCGGTCAACGACAACGAGCGGAACATGCTGGGCGACAAGGTGAACGAGGGCTACCGTCTCTCTTGCCAGGTCACCGCCCATGGCCCCTGCGAGATCAAACAGTAACCGGAATTTCCGGTACTACGCGTTATAGTATGAAAGGTCTGGGTATTCTAATCTACATGAGGCGATCCTATCTGGGGTCGCCTCTTTTACGTTCATATGGTACAATCAACAATGATTTGGATGCGGCCAATTACATCGAGGTGTTCACAGTGTTCGAATTGGATCGTTCCAGTTCGACCCCGCTTTACCAGCAACTGCGAGATCAAATTCGGCAGCGGATCTTTTCGGGTAGTCTACCCTCCGGCACCCGGCTTCCGCCGGAACGGACGCTGGCCAATATGCTCGCGGTCAACCGGACCACGGTGGTCAACGCTTACAAGGAGTTGGCGGCCGAGGGGCTGGTAGAGGGGCGGGTCGGGCATGGCACCGTGGTGATGCCCCCGCCGACGCCCCCTCCGGACGGACCCGTCCGCCCCATGCATTGGGCGAGTGTGGCGGACGCCGAGGACCCTGTGGTCGCCGATATCAACGCCATCGTGCGCCGTTCCGGATCGGTCTCCTTTGCTCACGGGGAGATGTCGCCGGATTTGTATCCGTCGGAGGTGCTGGGGGAATTGTTCAGCCGGGCGCTCACCCGGGGTGCGGCCCCCCTGGGCTATGGTCCGGTCTCCGGCTACCTGCCCCTTCGGGAAGCGATTGCTGCCCGGGCCGGTCTTTCGACCGGCGAGGTGCTGGTGCTGGGCGGGTCGCAGCTGGCGCTCTACCTGATTACCCGGGTCCTCCTTCAGCCAGGCGACACGGTGCTGGTGGAGGTCCCCTCCTATATCAATACCCTCGGGATCTTCCAGGCTGCCGGCGTCCGGGTGGTGCCCGTTCGGGTCGACCGGGACGGACTGGTGGTCGAGGGGCTGAGCGAGATCTTTCTGCGGTACCGTCCGAAGTTGATCTTCACGCTGCCCACCTTCCAGAATCCGCTGGGGGTGACTATGAGCCTGGAACGCCGCAGGCAGCTCCTACAGCTGGTGGCCAAGCATCAGGTGGGCATTGTGGAGGACGACCCGTACGGGGACCTCTACTTCGCGGAACATCCGCTCCCCTCGCTAAAGTCGCTGGACCCTGGCGGGTACGTCATTCACCTGAGCAGCTTCAGCAAATCGGTGACCCCGGGGCTGCGGTTGGCGTGGCTTGCCGCCCCGCCGGCGGTGGTGGAGCGGATCGCCCGGGCGAGAGGGTCGCTGGATTTCCGGGCAGCGCTGCTCAATCAGTGGGTCATGGACGCCTTCCTGCGGGAGGGATTGATGGAGGAGCACCTCGCGGCGCTGCGGCCCGTGCTGAAGCGGCGGAGGGATGTACTGATCCACGCGCTTCACCAGCACATGCCCAGCGGTGTTACCTGGCACGTGCCCGACGGTGGGTATCATCTCTGGTGCACGCTGCCCCGGCCGCTTCGGGCCCGGCGGCTGCTCT
>JBMONB010000156.1:0-5046 GCA_049325315.1 Bacillota bacterium
TTGTTCCGCCCCTGGGTTTGGGCGGCGCCGCCAGGGTGTGGCGCACGGCCCCCTTTCGGAATAAGTGACAGAGCCGGTTGTGACGACATGGCGTCACAACGGGCGACGGGGAGGCCCAAGGCGGGGAAGGGTGTGGGACAAGCCGCAAATGCCGAGGCACGGCGAGTTTAGCGCCGAGGGATTTGCGGCGCCGCCGGGGGGCGGCGCTCGGCCCCCTTCCCACATAAAAGAAGCCCGGACGCCAAGGCGCCGGGCTTCGGTTTGGTTATGGTTTAGCGGCGGGGACCGAAGTTGTTGCGGGGCCGCTCCTCGCGGGGCTTCGCCTCGTTGACGGTCAGCGCCCGGCCGGCCCACTCGGCGCCGTTCAGGGCGTCGATGACCTCCTGAGCCTTGTCAGCCGGAACCTCCACGAAACCGAAGCCGCGGGAACGGCCGGTCTCACGGTCGGTGGCCACGCGAGCGGAGATTACCTCGCAGTACTGGCTGACGACGTTCTGGAGATCCTCGCTGGTGACAGCCCAAGCCAGGTTGCCGAAATACAGAGTCTTGGTCATGTTCTTCGTGCTCCTCATACCTAAGATTATCTCTTCCAGTCTGCACGAAGACACGCTCTTCATCGAGAGGTAGCCCGGCACACAGGATTCGACTGGTTCATTATACCGCATCTGGAGCGATTCGTGAAGATGCACCCCTCAAGTTTCGGGCTCCTCAAGGCCTGGAGACCAAGTGCGGGAGGGGAATCACCCCGGTGAGGAGCAGCCCGAGTACCAGCCCGACGGCGCCCATCGCCCAGGGCTGCCAGGGCCGGCGCAGCCCGGGAACCCCCGCGACGAAGCCGGCGATCATCCCCCCGATAAAACCGCCGACATGGGCGTAGTTGTCGATAATCGGGATGAAGAAGCCGTACAGCAGGTTGATGGCGACCGGGCCCCAGAGCCCATGCCAGTTGACCGGCCGGTCCTTGAAGGTCCGCCCGAAGTAGATCAGGGCGCCCAACAGTCCCAGCACCGCCCCCGAGGCGCCGACACTGGGAACCAGGTCGGGCCGGAAAGCGGTGGAGGCGATGCCGCCCGCCATGCCGGCCACCAGGTAGATGAAGAGCATCCGCCCGGTGCCGTAGACCATCTCCACGTACTGGCCAATGCGCCAGAGCGCCCACATGTTCAGCCCCAGGTGCAGGAGCCCGCCGTGCAGGAGGATATGGGAGAGCAGCCGCCACTGCTGCCCCTCGTAGAAGACCAGCGCCCCGTAGTTGGCGCCCCAGCGGATCAGGGTCTGCAGATTCGGTCCGGCGAGCACCCCAAAGATCCCGCCCAGCAGGCCGCCCCCGCCCATGAGCAGCGCCCAGAGGTAGTAGGCAATGGTGGTCGCCAGAATCACCCGGGTGGCGGGTACGAAGCTCATGTCGCCCAACACCCGGGGCCGGCCCACCCGTGGGCCGGTGGAGCGGCGGACCAACTCCTCCACCTTCGTGCGGGGCACCTCGGTCAGCGCCCGGGCGACCTGGGCATCCACCGGCGGGAACCCGGTGTGCCGGTCGAGCAGCTCCACCTCGAGATCCGCGGTCCAGGGGACCACCGACCAGCGCCGCTCCGGGCCGTCTTGCCGGAGTCTTACGATCGGCTCCGACTCCTCCTCCTTCACCTTCCGGTCGAAGGGGAAGACCAGGATCAGGTGAGCCCCCTTCGGCATGTTCCGGACCCAGGCGCCCGCTGCGGCGACCAGCGCCTCCTGTTCGGTCCGCTCGGTCATGTTCACCTTTCCGGCCAGGACCAGCAGCAGCCGGCCCCACGGCTCCTGCCGCTCCAGCGCCAGGCCGAAGCGGTCGGTCAGGTCGCCGGGCAGGGCCAGCTCGCCAAACCCCTGCTCACCCAGGCGCTCCTTCAGATGGGCGATGTACGCGGCATAGTTCAAAGGCGCTTCCTCCATCTACGCGGGCTGGTTGCAAAATCTTGCAAGGCCCGATTCCATTCCCTACCTTATTCGCCCTCCGAACCTTCTCTCCTGCTCACGCAAACAAGGACCGGCGCCGGCGATCCCATTCGCCAGCACCAGTCCGTTTCGTTTCTTTGGCTACCCGACCAGGTAGTAGACCGCCAGGAAGTGGCTGATCGACCCGCCCATGACGAAGAGGTGCCAGACCTCATGGAAGCCAAACCGCCCGGGCAGCAGGTTGGGCCACTTGGCGGCGTAGACCACCGCCCCCACCGTGTAGATGATGCCGCCGGTCACCAGCAGGGCGACGGAGGCGGGCGGAGCGGATTTGACCAGCGGGTAGAAGGCGACCATGACCAGCCAGCCCATCAGCACGTAGAAGAGCACGTAGAGCCAGCGCGGGGCGCTCATCCAGAACGCCTTCACGGCGATGCCCACCAGCGCCAGGCCCCAGATCGCCCCCAGGAGCGACCAGCCCCACGGGCCCCGCAGCGGGCCGAGGCAGAACGGGGTATAGGTGCCGGCGATCAGCACATAGATCGACATGTGGTCCATGCGCCGGAGCAGCTGCAGCCCCCTGGGCGAGAGCCGCAGGCCATGGTAGAGGCCACTGGCGAGGTAGAGCAGAATCAGGCTGGCCCCGAAGATGGCGAAGGAGACCACGTGATAGGCCGTTCCGTACAGAACCGACAGCCGGATCAGCACCACCAGCCCCACCGCCGACAGCGCAGCGCCGGTGAGATGGGTCAGGGCGTTCACCGGTTCCCGAAGCCTGCTGATCATGCCATTCCCTCCCCGAGCGTTCACCTGGCTCTATCATAGCCGCTCGCGGGCTCTGGGCGCTTCTTCCAAGAGGAACACAGCGATTCTGCCCGTGGACAGACCTCCTGGTCGACCTCAGGGCAGACCGCCAGACCTACGACTCTGCCACCATGGTATTGGTGAGGCGGCCCAGCCCCTCCACCTCGACCTCCACACGGTCGCCCGGCTTGAGCCAGACCCGCTCCGCCATGCCCATGATGACGCCCTCCGGGGTGCCGGTGGAGATGAGATCGCCCGGCTCGAGGGTCATGTGCTGGCTCAGGTAGCTGACCACCTCGGCCACGCTGAAGATCATGTCGGCGGTGCTGGACTCCTGCCGCAGCTCGCCGTTGAGCCAGAGCCGGATCTGCAGCGCCTGGGGGTCGCCCATCTGATCGGCGGTGACCAGGTAGGGGCCGAGCGGCATGAACCGGTCGAGGCTCTTGCCCAGCAGCCACTGGCTGGTGCGGAACTGGAGGTCGCGGGCGGTCAGGTCGTTGGAGTTGCAGTAGCCCAGCACGTAGTCGAGCGCCTCGGCGACGCTCACGTTGCGGGCGCGGCGGCCGATCACCGCCACTAGCTCCGCCTCGTAGTCATACTCCTGTGCGCACCCCGGCAGGGGGATCTCGTCACCGGGTCCGGCAATGGCGTTGGCGAACTTGGAGAAGACCACCGGCGAGGTGGGAATCGCCATCTTCGACTCCAGGGCGTGCTTCCGGTAGTTGAGGCCGATGCAGATCAGCTTCGACGGCGCCGGCACCGGCGGGCCCAACTGGAGCTGGGACTCTTCCATAAAGAGTTCGGGGTACCCCGCCGCGCGGGCGGCGAGGCTCTCCAGCAGCGGCAGGGCGGCGGAGCCCATCTGGAAAAGCGCCTCCGGCGTGGCCGGGGTCTCCATGGCGCCCAGCCGCTCCCTGGCGGCGGCGATGTCAAGAACCCCCTGCTTCAGCTTCATGCCCAGAGCGAGACCGTGCGGCGTTCCATAGGTGACGAGAATCAAGCGGTTCGCCTCCCGACTCTTTTGGAGATATTCGATCGGTCAGTCGTACCCCCAGTCTTCGCCGAACCGCCTCCCCTTTCCTTTGAAGAGGATGGCGGCGAGCGTAATCATTGCAGTTCCCGAAGGGAAAGTCGAAGGAATATTGATAAAAAAGTATAATACTCTGACCTATAGCTGTCGCTGTCACCGTGGCCAGGAGCTGTTGAAGAGAATGAGGGAGGGTCAGGTATGGGCCAGTTGCCGGGGGATGCGGATAGCGTGCCGGACGCATTGTGGATTGCCGCCGGTGAAGACCGATTTGGGGAGCGACGTGGGCTGGGCATTAGCGAGATTGACTTTAAGGTGACCACCCAGGATGGTACCGGGATATTCATTCTTGAGAACCGATTCCGGGCAAAGGGTGGCCCGGCACGACACCTTCACCACGACCAGGACGAGTGGTTTCTTTCGCTCGAAGGTGAGTTCATCGTCGAGGTAGGAAACGAAAGGTTTCAGCTCCGCCCGGGCGATTCGCTCCTCGCACCGCGCAAAGTCCCGCATGTGTGGGCGCACGTCGGCGCCGCGCAGGGAAGAATCCTGATCGCCTTCATGCCCGCCGGCAAAATGGAAGCCTTCTTTCGCGAGGTGACCAGGGCCAACGCAATGCCGCCGCAAGACCCTGCGTTGTGGCGAGCCCATGGTATGGAGTTGCTTGGTCCACCCCTGTCCGTATAGGAAAGAAGGTACGGAGCAACGCGAAACGCCCCCTTCGTGCAGGCGCGCCGAAGGGGGCTGTACGCGTCCTCTCAAAGCCCTTCCAGGCGTGAACCCTACCTCCAGATCCCCAGCGCAGTCGGCGCCAGGAGGGCCAGGGCGGCCAGCCTTTCCGCCTGCAACTCCTCCTCCGCCCGGATCTGCTCCAGTTCACGCTCGTCCAGCGCACTGAAGCGGCCAAACCATACAGAGGCCAGGAAGTGCCGGGCCCAGGCGGCCACCGCCCGGTCGCCCGTCTCTCCGACTGCCTGCAGCGCATCTTCGAGGCACGAGATGGCCCCCTCGTAGACTATCCTGCCGGAAGGCGCACAAACACCCCCCCGCACCAGCGTATGGTGCGGGCCTGCGTATGCCAATCGTGGCTCCGTCGAGATTCCGCGCTGGCGCCATGCGCCATGGTGGTTCCATCAGAAATTCTCATCACGTTTCCGTGAACTGAGCCCCAACTTGTGGACACACTAAAAACCCCCGAATCCTATCCAACCAAAAGGTGGTTCCTGTACTCAACAGGAGCCATCTTTTTTCTTTCCCATTGGTAGCGGTGATGGTTGTAGTAG
>JBMONB010000157.1:0-5010 GCA_049325315.1 Bacillota bacterium
CGCCGCTGTGACCAGGAGATCGCCGGCCAGGTGCGCGACAAGGACGGCGGGCACGATCACCCAGAGCACCCCGTAGACCACCGGGAGATCCCGCTGATACATGGCGTGGTTGAGCAGCCGCAGGAGCCCCGGCAGGGCGCCCACCACCTCCACCAGCATGGTGATTATGAGCAGATTGCCTGACTGCTGGAGCATACGGCCCACGATCGCGGCGACCGCCCTACCCTTGGAGAGCACCGCCCCGTCTGTCCGTACGTCGGCCAGGGCGTGGCGAACCGCCCGGGCCAGCCAGGCGGCCATAAGCAGCACCAGCGCCACCCGGGCGGCATCCTGGAAGGGGAGCGCCCTGTATTTGACGGACAGGACATAGATCGAGAGAAGCACGCCCGCAGCGGCGGGCACGCCGGCCAGAGCGACGGCGGGGGTCTGCAGCACCCGGTCCAGGGGGCTGTTGGGCCGCAGGCCGGCGGGAATACCAAGAACCAGGGCCAGGGGCAGCGCATAGGCGAAGCCCTTGCCCAGGTTCTTGAGTGTGTAGGGCAGCGCCTCGGCTACCACCTCGGAGACTGGTCGGCGGGTGTGAATCGAGACCGACATATCCGGCTTCCCTGGCGACAGGGCCACCAGGGCGCTCAGGAGAAAGGCGGCCGCAAGCAGACCAAAGCCAAAGCGAAAAAAGCGTTCGATAGAGGCGCTCAGCAACAGAAAGCCCTCCCCGACCGGTTGATGCTGAAGTATTTCGCCCTTTTCATCGTGTACGCCTTCCATATCTCTGCAATTCTCAGTGGGCGCTGCCGGTTGGCACAAACCGTCCCTGCCGCAGCACCGGCACCACCTGGAACGGCCCCCCAACTGCGGCGTAGCGGACCTCCGCCTCAAAGCCCCGCCTGCTGACCATGCGCCCGATGGCGGAGCTGAACAGCCAGTCCTCAGGGCGATAGCGCCGGTTGGCGAACAGCCCCATCGCCGCCAGCGCAGCATCGGTGGGCCGCCAGGGCCCCAGCTCCAGCAGGCGGCCGGCCAGGAGACCCGCACCAACGAAGTCCTCCAGGTTAAAGCGACCGCCCGAACCGGCGCAGATGAGCACCACCGTCTCGTCGCGGTGGTGCTCCAGCAGGTGGTCGACCACCGCCGTGGTATTCAGCAGGGAGGCTGCATAGACCGCCCGGGCCCCCTCGGCCAGGCGGGAGGCCACCGTGCCGTTGGTGGTGGAGTAGATGATCTCCTTGCCCCGCACACCCACCTCCAGGAGCGCCAGCGGGGTGGGCGGGCCGAAGCCCGGGATCAGGTCGGAGTCCTTCTCGCCCGCCAGGAGAGCCTCCGGGTGGTCACGGGCCACCCGGAGCCCCTCCTCCTGATCGAGCACCGGGATTACAGCCGTCGCCCCGTGGGCCAGCACCGCGGCAATGGTGGAGGTGGCGAAGAGGACATCGATCACCACCGCCACCGCCCGCCCGATCCGGTTGGGGTCCAACTCTTCCTTGCGCAGGAGCACATGCAGGCGAGGCTGGCTCATGGCCGCACCGTCTGCGAGACCCGCACAGCCTGCTTCAGCAGATGAACCGCCATCTGGCCCAGGGTGGCAAAGCGGGGGTCTCGGGTCTGTCCCTTCGCCCAGCGGAAGTAGATCTGCTGGACGATCACCGCCACCTTGAAGTAGGAGAAGGCGAGGTAGAAGCCGATCTGCGACAGGTCGCGTCCGCTCTTGCGGGCGTATACCTCCAGCAGTTCATCGCGCTTCATGAACCCGGGAAGCGTGGTGACCGAGGTGAGGAGGTCGCCGACCTCCTCGCCGGGCTCCAGCCAGTAGGCCAGCAGCGCCCCCACATCGGTGAGCGGGTCGCCCACGGTGGACATCTCCCAGTCGAGCACCGCCACGATCCGGGTGGGATCCTGCTCATCGAGCACCACGTTGTTCAGCTTGTAGTCGTTGTGAACGATGGTGGGCGGCGGCGAGGCGGGCAGGTGATCGGTCATCCACCGGGCGATCTGGTCCGCCTCGGGGACCTCCTCGGTCTTGGCCCGCTGGTACCGGCCGATCCAGCCCTCCACCTGCCGCTGCAGGTAGCCCTCTGGGTGGCCGATGTCGGTCAGGCCCGCCGCCTGCCAGTCCACCTGGTGAAGCTCCACCAGCGTCTCCACCAGCCGCTCCGAGATCAGGCGGAAGTTCAGCTCCCGGCCCCGCCACTCCCTGGGTACCGACCGGTCGAGCACCACACCCTGGCGGGGCTCCATGACGTAGAAGGGAGCGCCGATCACCGACGGGTCATCGCAGATCACATACGGCTTCGGCGCCAGCGGGAAGACCGGGTGGAGCTTGGCCAGCAGCCGCGCCTCCCGGACCATGTCGTGCGCCTTCGGCGCCACCGGCCCCATGGGCGGCCGCCGGAGCACCCCCTCCCAACCGCCACCGTAGATCAGGTAGGTCAGGTTGGAGGCGCCGGTGGGGAACTGCTCCACCTCCAGCGGTCCACCGGAGTAGCCCGGCAGGTGCTCCCGCAGGTAGTCCCCCACCGCCGCCAGGTTCAGCTCCTCACCGGGACGAACCGGTATGGTCTTATACATCGCAACTCCCCCTATGGCGTGATGATCACCTTGCCGAAGGAGGAGCGCCCCTCCAGCAGCCTGTGCGCCTCCCGGATCTGATCCAGCGGGAAGGTGTGCCCTACAATGGGCCGGACCTTGCCGCTCATCACGATGGCTGCCCCCTCCGCCATCCCCCGGGCAATGAGGGGTGGGGCCATCGCCCCCAGGTAGAGGCCCGAGATCGTCAGGTTCCGGCTGAAGAGCCGGAGCGGGTCTACCGAGGCCGACTCGCCGCTGGCGTAGCCAAAGGTGATCAGCCGGCCGAAGGGCCGCAGCAGGCCCAGCGACTCCTCCAGCACCCGGCCACCGATCGACTCCAGCACCAGATCGACCTTGCCTACCGCCTCCCGGACCGCCTCGCTCATGTTGCGCTCCCGGTAGTTGATCAGCACGTCGGCGCCCAGCGCCCGCACCCGCTCCAGCTTCTCATCGGAGCCGGCGGTGGCCACCACGGTGGCGCCCAGCGCCTTGGCCCACTGCACAGCCACCGTGCCCACCCCGCCCCCGGCGGCGTGGATTAGCACGATCTCGCCGGGGCTCAGCCGGCCCATGGGCACCAGGGCGTAGTAGACGGTGCCGAAGATCACCGGCATGGCAGCTGCCTCTTCAAAGGAGAGGCCGTCTGGAACCGGGAGCAGAAGTTCAGCGGGCGCCAGACCGTACTCGGCGTAGCCGCCGCCCCCGGCTGTGGAGCCGAAGACCCGCTGTCCCGGGACGAAGGTACTTACCCCATCGCCCACCGAGACCACCTCGCCGGCGATCTCGAAGCCCAGCACATGGGGAAAGCGGCTCCGGGGGTAGAGCCCCCGCCGCCAGAGCACATCGGCAAAGTTCAGACCCGCTGCCCGCATCCGCACCAGCACCTGCCCGGGACCGGGAACCGGGACCTCCACGTCGCGCACCACCAGGCTCTCCACCTCACCGAACCCTTCCAGAACCGCCGCTTTCACCGAACTCCCCCTCGCCTGTTTGGGCGTTTCAGAGAATTCTTCTGCAAAATGCGTGCCAGCCCTGCAGACATGCTGCGGGGCTGGCATCTGATGGGAACCGTGTTCGTGTGGTGAACCGCACGTTCAGATTTCTAACAGGAGCCGCTGGTCAGTGCTCCAGCCGCTCCGTCTCCTTCAGCTTCTTCCAGAGCGTCGTCCGGCTGATCCCCAGGAAGCGGGCCAGTTGGGCCCGGTCCAGGCCGCCCCGGCGGTCCATCTGCTGGAGAATCTGCTGCTCCATCTCCTCCATCGTACCGATCTCGATGGTGATCGTATTGCCCTTGATCAGCCCCTCGCTGGCGGTGGACTCCCGCCCGAACCGGACCTCATCCAGCAGCTCGCGCACCAGCGCCCCCGGGTTCGGGTGGTGCAGGCTGAGCACGGCGAACTTCTGCACAAAGTTCTCCAGTTCCCGCACGTTCCCCGGCCAGTCGTGCTCAGAGAGCAGCCGGAGCGCCGACTCGGGCAGGCTGAAGCGGACACCCGCCGCCTCGCTGTAAGCTTCCAAGAAGTAGGAGGCCAGCAGCGGCACGTCGTCGAGCCGCTCCCGGAGCGAGGGCAGCCGGAGGTTCAGCACATTGAGCCGGTAGTAGAGGTCCTGGCGGAAGCGCCCCTCCTGCACCGCCTCCTGCAGGTTCCGGTTGGTGGCCGCCACCACCCGGACATCGACCGGAATTAGCCGGTCGCCGCCGACCCGCATCACCTCGCGCCCCTGAAGCACCCGCAGCAGCCGGGCCTGGAGCGTTACGCTCAGCTCGCCGATCTCGTCGAGGAAGATGGTGCCCCCGTGGGCCAACTCAAAGAGCCCCATCTTGCCGCCCTTGCGGGCCCCGGTAAAGGCGCCCTCCTCATAGCCGAAGAGCTCGCTCTCCAGCAGGTTCTCGGGCAGGGCGGCGCAGTTGACCGCCACAAACGGCCCCTTCGCCCGCCGGCTCGCCCGGTGGATGGCGTGGGCAAACAGCTCCTTGCCGGTGCCGCTCTCACCGGTCAGCATCACGGTCAGGTCGGTGGCGGCAAACTGCCCAGCCCGCTCCAGCGCCCGATGGTAGACCGGGTTCTTGCCGATCAGATCATCGAAGGAGAAACGGGCCACCAGCCCCTTGGTGTGGAGCTGCTTGCGAATCTTCTCTTCCAGAATCTGAATCTGGCTGGCCGCCTGGAAGGTGACCACCAGGTTCTGCTCCCCCTGGGGCAGCCGGCTGACTACCAGGTTCAACCCGCCCGCCTTGACCAGCTCGGCCCGGGTCTCGGAGGTCTCCCCCAGCAGCGCCCCCAGCACCGGGTGTTCAGCCAGTTCCTCCCGCCGCCGCCCGATGATATCCCGGGCGTTCACCCCCAGCAGCCGCTCGGCGGCCCGGTTGACGATCAGCACCGCCCCGCCGCTGTCGGTGGCGAGAATGCCGTCGGAGGTCAGGTCGAGCACCGCCCGGGTCCG